>DGFM01000019.1:0-10058 GCA_002391675.1 Cloacimonetes bacterium UBA3900
GTTGATACAACAAAAAAGCATTTGAAGTGCAAGCTAATTGGCAAGAGCCTATTTGTCAATAGAAAAGAAGCTTTCCCCACGAATTACACGAATTGTACGGGCGCTTGCCACAGCGCCGCAAAGGTAGCCGGCGCTCGCTGTAGCGCCGCAATCAAGCGCAGCTTGATGTTTAAACTCGTGAACAGCTATCTACTCAGCTATTGCGAGTATCGGAAACCCGCACCCCAAAAACCTGATCTCAACCCCCGGAAATTCCCCAGTTTTTCCCCCTTCGAAAAAGTGACCATTTTGGGGCTTAATTTATTTGCCCCAAACAGATGATTGCGAAACATTTGACTTTTCACCGGGCTTGCCCTCCCTGCGGAACTCCCTAGCCCTCGCTTGCGTAACCTTTGGATTTTCTTTGGGTTACTTGTGGATCCCAAAGGAGACCCACAGGAGCCCCTAAGGGAGGACGCATCAAATCGACGTTTTACAAGGCGGTTTTGTTTTCGCAAAAACCGCTCTCAGGTCAAATATTTCAGAAAGCCCGTCCGTTTCAGGTGCAGGGGATTAGAAACGAACTCCTACTAAAATAGTAGCCAAATGTGCGAGCCTTGAGTGGCTCCAAAAAAATCATCTGAAAATGTGATTGACAAATTATAGTATTCAGATAAGTGGTATTGGCATAAGATATAGGAAATAAAAAGATATGAATTAAACTGACAAACCCAAGAGGATAACGATGAGAGTGCGTAGTCTATTGGCCTTACTTGTTTTATTGGTTTTTATACAGGGATGCCGTTTTTCCCCTGCGTCCCCGTCGCATCAATTTGTCTTGAACAAATCAATTAATCCAGACCGATATATGCAGCAATGGCGTTTTGTGGATGTAAGCGAGGATGAAGTTGCCAAGCTTTTGGTGGTGGGTGAATACAAAAACAATTATCAGCCTTTCTTGATCAAGAATCAAAACACGGATATTCATAGCCAGTTAAACATAATTCATCCCCTGATGAGCTTTAAGGTGCTTTACAATGAATACGATGATTCCAATTGGCTTTTCTACAGTTTCAACGACGGCAACCGGGTGTATCTGCAAGCTGCCAGGTATGTCTGGGAAAAGAAGCTCAAGCGGGCAAACTATCATTTTCAGCCAATAGACCGTACTGATTCGTTTGACTTTGGGCCCAACTACCAGTGGGTTGGAAGTATGACCCCCGTGATGATAAAAGATATAGACGGCGACGATGAGATCGAGCTGGTCTGTTTGGGGGCGAGTGCCTACAGGGCCAATCCGAGAGGCATCTTTGTTTATGATCTGATGTCTGGAAGATTGAAGTGGCAGCTCGATACGGCGGCCAATATCTCCAGCCTGATCTACGAGGATTTTGATCTGGATGGTGAGAAAGACCTGATTGCATCGACCGTGGCGCTGAAGAACAATCAAAAGATCATCAATGGCACCAGCGACCACAGTCCGTCGATCTTTGCCTGCAACGCAAAGGGTGAATTGATCTTTGTGGAGAAGTGCTTCGATGGCTTTGGGCAGGTGCTGCTGGAATCTGCTGATCTCGACAATGATGGGACAAGCGACATCATCCGTATCGACCATACCTGGGGCACGGACAACCACAAAAACTCTGTCAGCATAATCAAGCCAACCGGGAGCAAATTTGTCACGCAGAGGCGTTATGAATTTGAGACTCCGATTACACGGGAATTCCGGCCTCTGATTACGAATTTGGATGAATCCAATGAGAAGTATATCTTTGTCAGCAACAAGCTGAATGGTTTGATCATTCTGGATAAAGAGCTCCAGAAGGTGGAGCATGATCTGGACATGAGCGTCAGGCGGATCGAAAGCATCAAGGACATCGACAATGACAACAAGAAAGAGATTCTTTTGCTCGGTGGCGACAACGAGTTCATCATCCTAAACAGCGCACTCAAGGTGGAAGCCAGGATCGAGAACCCTTTCCCCAGCGATGATAAAACCAAAGCTGATATTATCCGAAACGGCAAAGAAAAGCCCAAGCGCATAGCGATAGTCTGTCACACGGGGATTAACTACTATGATTATCTGCTTTTGCCTTGGCATCAGCTGCTTTGGCAGTGGATCGAGACCTTGCTTCCGATTTTGTTTGGCTTGATGCTGATTGCCCTGATACTGATGGGAATCAGGATAGCCAATTCCAACAAAAGAGAAGCCATCTTCCTGAGCCAAACTCAACTGGGCGTAATGGTCGTGTCCAGGCGTCGCATCATCAAGATAAATCCGGCCATGCTCTCCCTGCTTGGTGATGGCCAACCCGCTGAAAAGATAGATCTTGAGTGGTTGGCCAGCCATCATTCGGGCTTGTATAAAGAGCTAAAGGCGTTTTGCCATAGTGTGGCTGTCTCAACTGCCAAGGATGTAAGTTTAGGTCATGATTCTGACCATGAGGCTCATATCTTGATGCATAGACTGTGCTACCTCCCTTGCAGAATTATGGTTATGCTTTCTGTGCGGACAAATGTCAACGATCAAAGTAGCGAGAAAGTTCAATGGGCAGAGACCTCCAGACGGCTTTCGCATCATGTGCGCAGGCATATCTCCAATATCCTGCTTGCACTTAATATATTGGAAAATAATGCCGACCCTGCCGAACAAACCGCCAAACGGGAGATTATCAGGGATGAAGTGGACCGGATCAAGAGATTTACGCAGGCTTTTCAGCGCTTTTCCGAGATGGGAGAGTATCAACTCAAAGTTATTGACATCGTACCCTGGTTGGAAAACAGCATCAGACGTTTCCATATACCACCCAATATCGAGGTTATCAAAGACTGGTCTTTGGCCTCATTGCCGGCCCTGATCGAGCCGATCCGCTTTGAGGAAGTGATGGTCAATATACTCACCAATGCCATCGAATCGATGCCCGATGGCGGCATACTCAGAGCATCCCTGACGGCTCGTAATGATGGTAAGGTCTTGATTGAGATTGAGGACAATGGCGTCGGAATTCCTGAGAAATATTTAGCTGATATCTGGCAGCCGTTCTTTACCACCAAACAGAGCGGAACGGGTATCGGCCTGCCCGAAGTGAAGAAGATACTCAGCTCGATGCACGGTGAAATTGAGCTGATCAGTGAAGAAGGTGTGGGAACCACGGTATCTATCTTACTAATAGGAGAAAACCAATGAAGAGACCGGTTGTCCTGATCGCAGACGATGATCAGGTCTTTTGTGAACTCATGCACAGCGTTATTTCAGCAGCAGGTTACGAAGTGCACACCGCCAATGGCCTGGATGCCTGCATCAATTGTTTGCAGCAAAGGCGCGTAGATATTTTGTTTCAGGATTTATGCTTCCCGGCCTTGAGTGATGGGTATGAAGCGCTGGATTATGCTCATGAAAAACATCCTGAGACCACGGTAATCATGATTTCGGGGGAGGGGCATATTCCGGATGCAGTCCGGGCTTTGAAGTGCGGAGCTGTAGATTTTATCGAAAAACCCATTCATCCGGAACATATCTTGGCCAAGATCATGGCCAAGGAGAGCCAGATAGACCTGGAAGAGAGCAATAAAAGCCTGGCTATCAAGGCAATCGGTATGGTTGGCACTTCCCAGCCCATGCAAATTGTGTATGAGAACATTATCCGGGCGGCCCGATTTGATACGCCTGTGCTCATTACCGGCGAAACAGGAGTGGGGAAGGAATTGGTGGCCCGGGCCATTCACAAACTCAGCAAGGTTGCGGATAAAAACCTGATCACCGTAAACTGTGGTGCCATCCCGGACGACCTGATAGAAGCGGAACTGTTTGGCTATGAACAGGGTGCATTTACGCATGCCGTTAAAGCACGCAAGGGATTCTTTGAATATGCTGACGGCAGCTCCATCTTCCTGAACGAGATCGGCGAGCTGCCCTTTCATGTGCAAGCCAAGCTGCTCAGGGTCTTATCGGAAGGCGAAGTGCAAAAAATCGGCGGCGAGAAACTCAACATCAAAACCCGGGTGATCTGTGATACCAACCGTGATTTACAGCAAGCCATCCAAGACAATCTGTTTCGCGAAGACCTCTTTTACAGAATCAGCACCATGAGAATCCACGTTCCGCCGCTGAGAGAGCGGATAGAAGATATACCCGCTTTGGCCAATTATTTCCTGGATAGCTTTTCTGCAGCCAACAACCTGCCCCAGAAACCAATAACTCCGCAAGCGATGCAATGGCTTTCAGAGCAAACCTGGAATGGAAATGTGCGGGAACTGAAAAACACCATCGAGAGGGGTGTAATAAATGCCAAAAACGACCATATCACGGTGGTGGATTTACACCCCGATAATGAACGGGCCCGCAAACGCCAGGCTGTCATCAATTCCAGCTCCTTCCGCCATGCCAGGCAGGAGTTTGAAAAAGAGTTTATTATCAATGCTTTAGCAAGACACAACGGCAATATCACCCAAACCGCAAAAGCGATAGAATATGATAAATCTAACCTGATAAAGAAGATGAAGAGGTACGGGATTAGGCCCTGAATGTATGGGTGTTCCGTAGGGGCGCTCGCCGTAGCGCTCTGTATGGCCGCTTGCCAAAGCGACCAAACCTGTAGCCGGCGGTCGCCGAACCGCCGCCAGCAAGCACCGCTTGCTTCATGTACGACCACTCTCCAAAGTACCGCTTCAACTCCTCCCCCTCAAAGCAGGGGATACTTTCCATCGGCATTCAAGCGAATGCCGTTAAAGGTCGCTTCAGCGAGCGACCGTACATCTGTGGCGCAGTCTGCAGCTCCCTCTTTCAACCATAGTCTCCATTAGCTGAACTGCCACAGATAGCGGCTTCGACACTGAAAACTTCAAGCTCCGCTTGATTGCGGCGGTGCAGCTAACGCCGGCTACCTCAGGGTCGCTGTGGCAAGCGACCATACCTGCGCAGCCGCTCCCCCCCCCCTTTCGTGGTAGAAAAACACCATCGAAAAGGGGTGTAAAAACTCCACCTCACGGTGGTGAATTTACACCCCGACAATAATTCTACTCACAAACAACGGAATACTATCAATCTGAACCCCTTCCGCCACGCCAGGTAGGAGTTTGAAAAAGAGTTTATTATCAATGCTTTAGCAAAGCACAATGGCAACATCACCCAAACCGCAAAAGCGATAGAACATGATAAATCCAACCTGATAAAGAAGATGAAAAGGTATGAAATTCGACCCCCTAATCTGAGCTTTCCGGGGTAAAATCACTACTGGGGGGAGATTTTGGCTATCGGTCTAACTATTCGCATAACAATACGTTAAGAAATTGGAGCGAATTGGCCCCGACCTTGCTCCTTCTGTTTATATAAATATTTCAGGAGTTATATTGTGATAGATATTCTTACACTACACATACTGGCAACTTTGGCCGTGTTTTGCTGTCCGCAAAGCACAGGCAACTATTTGTTTGCCAGTTCAACCGCCGTGTTATCTTCATATTCAATCGTTGGGAGCCGCGTATTGTTTGTTGAAGTTGACTTCAAACAATGCGACTCTCACCCCAAACCCAGGAATGAGGCTGTCGGATGAATGCATACACCTTGTTTAACAATAAGCGTCGCACATTATTCTTTACTGTCTGTGTATCATGCAACCGGAGCAATTATTCCACGTATGCTTGGATCGGACAATCCAACATTGGAGATGCAACCGGCATTGCCTATCTATACCATAAAACAGGCAAAGCCACCAATACTCTTACCCTCCCTTTGCAACATTTGTCAACATTAGTGACTAACATGAGGGATACCCGATGCCCTCAAACAAACGGAGAAATAAATGATTGGAATATATGCCAACATTTAGGACTCAACAACCAACATTAAAGAATCATTTTAGGAGAATCAAAATGAGAAAAACACAGCTTATCTTACTGCTGATGTTTGCCATGTTAACATCAGCCTTGTTCGCAGGTTTTTGGGACGATGTTCTTAAAGTCTTTGCTGATGCTCTATCCGAGTCTTCCGAGAAGTGGGGTGGCAGATTGACTTATTTGGGTGCTTACAGTTATAGTGGATATGACCGAGATAATGATAGAGATAGAGACGACAAATTAGATCGTATAAAATATGCAAATTATGTAGATTTTAGCGTACAGAATACTAGTGATGCTGGAGAGCGATACAAATATAATGCATATATTAAAGCATACCCAACAAGAGGATTATCACCCACAACAGTGGCAACATTCGCCAAGGAAAAGGATGTTGGTCGTGGCAATTACACAGGGCCAACAAAAACCAAGGAATTTCGAATTCATGCATCTTCTTATTCAAGAAGTACGTTTTTCGATCTTATTGACGAACAACCTAACTACAGATACAAATTGCACGTTGAATTGCTTGAGTATTGGGGTCCTCACAGGGTAATTGATTCGTTTTCACAATGGATTGATGAATATGAAAATTAAGGAGCGTATTTGCTCAGTACTGCACTTGTGGGTTTCATACCATCTAGTCAGCCCTCTTCCATGAGGGCTGACTGGTGAGACAAGAACATAATAATCAAGTACATATCAGAGATAGAAATCTAACAACCACTATTCTCAGGATATTACGTCAGATTGGGCTCTGCGAGGAAGCTGGAACCGGCATCAGGACAATCATGGAGGACTGCCACAAGCTGGGCTTTTTCTTGCACAGATCATTGATGATAATACTCGCTTTAGCTTCTCAATTTCTATCCCGAAAAAACAAATCATCTCACAGTCGGTGAGTGACTTATTAGCAAGCTGAAATTGCAGCTTGATGTAGATGAGTCAGCGTTATTCTCCTACCTGAGCAGTTATGACAACCTCAGCCTACCTATGGCAAAGCTATAACCGGGAAGTTAGGCGAAATGACTTCGAGTGTGTTAGAAAAGCTTGAGGATAACCAGGTAATCAAGTTTACTGACCACAAACGAACTTGGTCACTAAGCGAAGATATGGTTCAGCAGATAGATAAGGTTTCCACTGACCAAGCTAGCATACGTGCTGCTGGGTAAGCACTTAATGCCAATAAGCAGGAAATTGCTTGGTTGATTGAAGCACTAACACAAGTGCAGATAGGCATTGTTCTGGCTTGCCCAGCCCCTGTCAGCGTAAAAGAAATGATGCAAAACCTTAATATCATAAACAGAAGCTACTTTAGGTAAAAACACCTTAAGCCTCCACTTGAATAAGGAATTGTGATGATGGAATATACGAATATTTCCAAGCATCCCAAGCAAAGGTATTATCTCAGTGAGTATGGCAAGGAAGTGTTGCAGGCTGCGGTTCAGCGACCGCCCGTACGGGTCGCTATGGCAAGCGACCATACTGCGCAGCCGCCCCATTCGTGGAAGAAAAACAAAAACCCCGAGGCTATACGGATCTCAGCAAAAAGCATACGCTTCTCCGCGGGTCAATTCCGGCGCAGCAGATAAGGTAAAATAAAAAATGCTTGACAAGTATCATCATAGGTCGAATAATGCCACCGGTCAGTCGACCAAGCATAGACGTGAAAAACGGGGAATGTTAAAACATCCTCAAAGAACCCTATTAACAACAAGATAGAATTTACACCAACAATTGAGACTCAACAACTTAACAAAAGTACTGGGAGGTACAAAATGAGAAAGCTGAGTTTAGCTCTGATCTATGTTGTCGCTGTTATGCTTTTGCTGACAGCAGTGAGTTGTGGCAAAAAGTCCACCGAGCCTGAGCTTGATTTACCCAATTTCCAAGATATTGATCAATTTGAGGAGTATTGTGGTAACTTTGGATGGAATTTTCGTCTTGGATACGAGATAGTGGGAAAGGACATGGAGGTCTGGTTTGGTTTTGAGAGTAAGTCAGAAATATCTCCAGACGATACCTATACTTTGGTGGTCAATAATCAGAATGTCCCAGTTGAGGTGCGCGATGGTGTAGAGCCAATCATAATCATAAACGGTTGGGACGAGATTGTGCTCCCAAATAGCACATCTTTGGCTATCAAATTCACTCGCAACAACACGGTTATCATCAACACATCCATCAAGTTGCCTTCTTACCCAAGCGTGCAGGATCTGCCTGAAACTATTGATTGGACGGAACCTGTCACAGTAAAGTGGTCACTGACGCCCAATAAAAACAACCACCTTCAAGCTATTATGGCCTATGGTGAGAGTGAGCTCAATGATTATCTTTCGGATAGCCATGAAGTAATGATTGATGTTTCAGCAAGGCAATATGCAATCCCGGCAAATACTTTTTCCCTCGATGATACAGACTATTTTGCCGTGGTTGTATGGGAGATAAATCTGAAAAAACATGGTGATGGTCTCGTGGTAGCCTATTGCAGTGATTATGTCTCAAATGAAGACGAGGTATACTCTCGGAATAATAAAAGGATATTCGACAAAACGCGGAAAATGGGATACCAGCAAGAGGATTGAGAAAGCACTCTGGTTGCGGCTCTGTAGGGTTAGATGAAGATTGTTTTATTTCTGACTCTTCAGAGCTGAACTTCGGAAAATCCAAAACAGCCAGCAAAGATTATATGAAAGCTGAAGATTATCAACCTGCTCAAGTGGTAACCAAGCCACTTGAGCGGGTTTTTTCTGTACGGGCGCTCGCTGAAGCGCCGATCTTTCTGGGTACCCGTACGTGTACTCGCAGAGGTGCTGCTTTAACCGCTGCTCTCTGGAGCAACGGATGTTTCCATCGGCACTCGTGCGAGTTAAGGTCGCTTAGGCAACCGACCGTACGGGTCGCTGTGGCAAGCTACCATACTGCGCAGCCGCCGCATTCGTGGGAGAAAAACAAAAACCCCGAAGCTGAACAACTCCGGGGTTTGTGGTTCTATATGCTATTCTTGGTGTCTATGATTCGATCACTTCCACGTTTGCTCTGGGCAGGCTGAACTTTGTGCCGTCTTCAAATTCTGCTTCCAGGATACGCACCATGGTTTCGGATTCCACCTTGGTGAGTTCTTCCGGCAGCGCAGTCACTTTTGCGATGCGGCCAAAGTGTGGCTGGCGGATGACGCGGATCATGGTTCCCGGTTTCAGCACAGGGACTGCGGCTTCCGGAGCCTTCAATTCTTCGTGTTCAAAATCCAGAGGGATGATGATTTCGGGGCGGATCACGCCGGCGCGAATCTGCGTTCTGCCGTGGATGGAGGTTTTGTGTCCGTCGAATTGTTTGAGCAGGTCGTAGGTTTTTTGGGCCATATTGATCTTGCCGAATCCTTCGGTGCAAACGATGGTGAGGCCTATCTTTTCATGTCCGGTGATGGCGACTCCGATATCGTAACCAAGCAGTTTTTTGATATCCTGGTCGTCGATCCCACCGGTGATGATAGCTGCCACGCCATGTTCTCTGGCGGCTTCGATCACTTCGTAGCTCACGCAGGCGCCCGTGACGATCACCTTATCCTTGCAGGAGTCGTCGATCTGGGTGGGTGTGATCTCGTCGCTGGGGGATTTGGCGATCACTTTGAGTTCGCCGACTGTTTCATCTCCCACGCCGAAGATGCCCTGGATGTAGGCGCTTTTGTTTTCGATGATCACGCCTTCTTCGGGGATCACGTCGGTGACGATGCCATCCATAAAGGCTTTCACCTGCACGGGGATGCGGGGTTCACGCAGCAGCACCTGTCCTGTGACGCTGGAGATGTTTTCCACCTCACCATTCACGGGTGAGTGCACCACGCTCTTGAAGAGTCCGGTACCGAAGAGGCCTTTGTTTTCGGCCAGGACGGTATCGGTGGTGATCTGCTGTCCGGGCTCCACTTTGATGAAGTTTTGCAGTTGTGTGGGTGTGACGCCCAGTTTATTTGCCAGGTTGAAGGGTATTACCTTTCCGGGCAGCAGGGTTTGGGCCACCACGTCTTCTGCCTTCACCTTATCGCCTTTTTGTACCAATACTTCGCCTTTGAGGGGCAGTACACGCTCTTTTCTGAGGATTATATTGTCTGTAACTGTGAGTCCAGCGGAATATGCTTGTGCCATTGTTTCCTCCTAAGCCAATATTTCTTCGGGGTAGACGTTCATCTCACGCATCCACTTTTTGAGGTAGCTGATGCGTTGAGTTTTCTCTGTGGGCAGGCCAAA
>DGFM01000019.1:10276-11907 GCA_002391675.1 Cloacimonetes bacterium UBA3900
GTTTTGAGGTGTGCCTTGGCCACTTCTCCCACTCCGAGCGGGATGAGGCGCAATTCGCCATAGGGGATATGTTCGTCAAATACCTTGCCATCGGGCAGGGTGATGGTGGCGTGCAGGGCTTGTTTGCCGATTTTGCTTTTGCCCACGGGTGCCACGCAGGTGCCCAGGTAGAGCATACAGTCTTTGCGAAACACTTCGGTGGCGGCTTTAGTGCTGATTTCCGAGAGCACGCCCAGGTGCGGCATCATGAAGATGCTATCCACGGCGATTTGTGTGATTCCTTCCGGCAGGAAGGCGTCGATGAGCATCATGAAGGTCTGGTTTCTTCTGGGAGCGTGAGAGAGCACGCCGCCGCTTCCCACCAGGAGGTCGAGGCTCATCATATCCACGATGGTGGCGCCGGAGGTGGACTGGCTGAAGGCCTCCGAGATGTCACGCTGTTTCTGCGTTCCCTTGAGGCTGGAAGCAAAGTCTTTGTGTTGGATAAAGGCCAGTCTCAGCGCTTCTTTGGCGATGGCTTGTTCCAGCACCAATTCTTTGAGCAGGAAGGGGATGGTGGTGGGGCGGATCATCTTGTTTTTGATCATGTTGCGCAGCTCACCTTCGTCGATGTCAAAGGGTACCCAGCGCATGATGTTGTCCAATCCGGCAGAGGCCAGGACGTTGGAGATACTGTAGCTCATGCCGAGGTTGGCGCTCACGGTGCGGTTGAAGACGTGGTCTTCGGTAAACACGGAAAAGACGTCTGTAGTGGCGCCGCCGATGTCTACGCCCAACACTTCGATGTTTTCTTCGCGGGCGATGGTTTGCATGATATTTCCCACGGCTGCGGGAGTGGGCATGATGGGCACGTTTTCATGGTCTGGGCCGCGTGTCCATTCCATCAGCTTGTTGTAGCCGGGCGCCTGTTTCATCACGTGTTCCATAAAGAGGTCGTGGATCTTGTCACGTGCAGGGCCCAGGTTTTCCGTCTCCAGTTTGGGGCGGATATTTTCGGTGACGATCAGGTCAACTTTGTCTTGGAGAGTTTTCTTGATCTCATCCTGTGCCTCCACGTTTCCGGCGTAGATCACGGGCAGTTTGTAGCCTGCACCGAGGCGGGGCTTAGGATCGGCACCGCTAACGAGTTCGGCCATTTCCACCACGTGTTTCACCGTGCCGCCGTCTTCGCCACCGGCCATGAGGATCATGTCCGGGCGCAAGTGACGGATACGCTCGATCTTCTCGTGGTTCATGCGCTTGTCGTTGCTGGCGATCAGGTCCATCACGATGGCGCCTGCGCCAAGGGCTGCACGTTCTGCACTCTCACCGGTCATGGAAGCCACCACACCGGTCACCATCATCTGCAATCCGCCACCGGCTGAGGATGTGGATACATAGGCATCCACGCCTATATCGCCGTTGCGGGGGATCACAAATTCACCATTTTCCATAAACTTGATATTGGGATTGTTATACTTGAGGCGAGCCAGCTCTTCAAGTTCGTTGGTGGCGTTGATCACGCCCTTGGTAACGTCGTTGAGAGGTGCTTCCACGGTGGTGGGAGCTTCGCCGCGGATGGTCTGGCGATATTCGCCGTCCACCCATTCGATTAAAATAGCCTTCGTTGTCGTGCTGCCACAGTCTGTAGC
>DGFM01000019.1:12105-45080 GCA_002391675.1 Cloacimonetes bacterium UBA3900
AGCTCGTCCATGCGCTTCACCAATTTCTTGAGGTTTTCCTCGTTTTGGATCATCAGCGCAAAACGCTGGTATTTCTGGCTATCAAAGAGGATCTCGGCAAAGGGCAGGACAAAAAACAGCGCCTGACTGCCGATGGAGCGTAGAGGCCGCAGCGATTCCACCAACATGATGCCCGCAGCGGCAAAGTGACGCTCTGCGATGAAGCGCGCCACCTTTTCTATCATCTCGGCGGCTTCTTCGTCGCTGATCTCTACGATGATCTCTTGATATTCGTGTTTCTTAAAGTTCATGCAGCCCTCGCTGCGGTGAAGATGTTTACTTCCCTGGCGCCGTGCTTTTTGAGCAGGATGGCGATCTGGTTTGCCGTGGTGCCGGTGGTAAAGACGTCGTCTATCAGCAGGATGCGCTTGCCGCTCACCTCTTGTTTGCCTCTGAGTGCAAAGGCGCCATCCAGGTTGTGCTCGCGTTCCGCTTTGCTGAGCAGCGTCTGGCTGGCGGTGTGTCTGGTACGCTTGAGCAGCCTGCAATATGGAATAGCGCTCTTTTTGCTCAAGCAGCGCGCCAAAAGTTCGCTCTGGTTGTAGCCTCTTTCCTTCTTGCGCGTAAAGTAGAGGGGTACGGGCGTGATCACGTCGCAATTGTGCAGTGCATCTTCCTCTTGATAGGCTCTGTACATAGCTTCGCCCAGCCAGGCGGACAGGCTGCTGTAGGCATTATATTTAAAATAGTGGATCACGTCTTTGATTGGGCCTTGAAAGATCCAGGCGCTGTGCGCAAAATCGTAAGATATCTCGCCGCTGTCACATTCGGGACATTTGCCGGCCTCCATCAGCGTGTGGCATCTGGGGCAGCTGTTATCGTCCAAAGGGATGGCCTTTTCCATACAGTGGCGGCAGAGTACGTCCCTCGCCCTGTCCAGCCGCTCACCGCAGGAAAAGCAGGTGGGCGTGAGGATCAGGTCAATTCCCGCTTGCCAGAAAGCTCTCAAAGGCTTTGAGGATTTCATATCCGTCCGATGATACCACAGCCTTGGTTGCAGCACGCTCTGGATGAGGCATCATGCCCAAAATCCGGCGGTTGACGCTGCAGATGCCGGCGATATTATTCACTGAACCGTTGGGATTGGCTTCGGGCGTGATCTGACCTTCTTCATCGGCATAGCGGAAGATCACCTGATCGTTGCCTTCCAGGATCTCAAGCTGTGCCTTGTCGAGATGGAATCTTCCCTTTTTGTGCGCAATCGGGATGTCCAATATCCGGCCCTTGTTGAGGCCATAAGTCCAGGGCGAATTGTTGGTCTCCACCCGGATGTTTTGATGTCTGCAGACGAAATCGAGGTTTTCATTGGCCAGCAGGCTGCCGGGCAAAAGCTGCGCCTCGGTGAGCACCTGAAATCCATTGCAGATGCCCAAAATATAGCCTCCCTTCCTGGCAAAAGAGACCACCTCTTTCATGATGGGAGAAAAACGCGCCAGCGCACCACTACGCAGATAATCACCATAGGAAAATCCGCCCGGAAGCACCACTAAATCAGGATTCTGAAGGTCTGTATCTTTGTGCCAAATTGTACGGCTGTCATGACCCAGAGCGGCAAAAACGTCCACCGTGTCATGATCACAATTGGAACCGGGGAAGGTGATCACACTTACTCTCAAGACTCTTCCACCTTTTCGATTTCAAAATGATAGTGTTCTGTATTGGGATTGGCCAAAAGTGTATCACAAATCTCTTTTACCTTGGGCTCCAATATGTCCGGATCGTCTTCTGCAAAAACGATCTCGATATACCTGCTGATACGCGTGCTCTGCACCGTATCAAAACCCAATTGAGACAAGGTTCCACTCACCGCTTTCCCTTGAGGATCAAGCACACTTGGCTTGAGCTGCACGAAAATCTTGGCTTTTAGCATTAGCTATCCCCTTTAATTTTAATAGAATTTCCTTTTCTCTGGAAGGCTGTATTCAGTCAATACTTTTTTTAGGCCCGATAGGAGAGGCATGGGTGCGCAAGAGGGGGTAAGGGGTTGATAGGATAGGGGGTTAGGGGCCGAATATAACATATGCGGGAATGTGTGGGGAAGGGTTTCTGCCCTTCTATTTCTTAAACGTCCTGGCTTTTCTCAATCTGTTGGCCGTGAGTTCCAGCAAACCTGCATAGAGGGCTTTAACCTCCTCTGCTGTTAAACCTAAAGCCTGAAAGACAACATCGTCTATGGCCTTTCTATCCGGCAGCGGGTTGGCATCGCGGAAATCGCTGGTTTCAGGGTCTACCCGCAGCTCTTCGAAAATGCTTTTGATTTCCCGGTGCTTGATGGCATCGATGCGAGCTTCTATGTCGCTGAGGTGAGAGATATGCTTGGGGTCTAAGATAGGTGTTAATTCTACCTCGTAAACCATCTTGTCCAGCAGGCCTTCACCGAGGCTTGTGCTTGAGTATACTTCCAATAAGAAGAAGAATAGGCTGGAGTTTAATATCAAAGCCAGGCTGAGCAAGTCTTCTTCTTGGCAATGAATCTCATACAGTCTCTTGTTGGCTAAAACACCGCGATTGAGATACACCTTAAATGAATCTGAAAAGCTGCATGGTATAATCAAATCGGGAATATCTCTAACTCCAAGATCATACCAGATTTTTCTATTTCTAAGTGATGGCGCATTATGAATGCCTGTGACATACTGTCCCTTTTTGCCGCCCTGTTTCATTAGCTTCGGAGTCGATTCTCCTTTCTCGATGTATTTCAAGGCATTTGTACTCTTGAGCTCATTTTTATCATAAGGACAGGAAAAGACATAAAGCTCCAATTCGTCAGGGTCGATGAGTATGGACTTACACTCTCTGGGGCTCTTAATGACGGGCTTGAGAAAGTCTTGTTCTATGTTGTCAGGATTGTCTAAAGGTACGTAAAAGAAATCATCAGCTCCTGTTGTAATACCTCTTTTTACACTTGTTACATCACTTAGCTTGACCAACTTGTCATTTCCTTTTTCCATGATAGTGA
Organism: Cloacimonetes bacterium UBA3900; assembly: GCA_002391675.1. GTDB lineage: Bacteria > Cloacimonadota > Cloacimonadia > Cloacimonadales > Cloacimonadaceae > UBA3900. The sequence goes on from DGFM01000019.1 coordinate 15,104, forward strand.
AAAAGATGTCTGGGGCTTTGAGGTATACGCCACCCCACTTTGAGCCTCGATACTTATTTCCTTCGCTATTCTCCCAACCCTCCTCTGAAAGTGCAGCACGGCTGACTGGGTTCATTCTCAGGTCATCGTAATCTATCCTTTCAGATTTATCTTCAATATCCAAGAAGTTTTCTGTATAGAGGGAGTTTTCGAAGGGCAGCTTGAAGGCCACAAAGCGGATCAGGTCATCATCCCGCACCCTTTTTTGTGGAGCTCCGATCACAGAGATGATGGTATTTATGCCGGCTTCTCTAAAGACGCGCTTGGACAGGTTGTCGATGATGAAATAAATCTGGCACCTTTCCAAGAGGAACTTTTGCAACCAGGCCCCAAACTCCACATCCAACCATGAGTTGGAGCAGATATAGTTTAGCACTCCTTTGGGATTGAGCAATCTCAAACCTCTGATGTAGAAGAAGGTGTAAAGGTCACTTTTTCCACTGATAATGTTTTCTGACAGGTCTTGGGGGAAGTCCTGACTTGCCATCTGCCTGAGAAGCTGTTTGTATTTGGTGTTTGGTTTGATTTTTCCCAGGGGGTCTTCAATCTCTTCTTGAGCGATATAGGGCGGATTTCCTATCACGATATCAAAGCCTCCCTTATACATGAATATCTCAGGGAAGTCTATGCTCCAGAAGAAGGGCAGGTCGCCTTTGGCAATCTTTTGCATATTCTGCTCAATTTCTTTTACCTTAAGTCTTAGCTCTTCTGTCTTGAGTTTGAATTTCTGAGAAGTGAGCTCTATCTCGGATTGTATTTCCACTCCAAAGATGTTGTCTTGCACCTCTATCTTGCTGGAGTCACTTTCTCTTTTGAATATCTGTGTATTGAGCCTTTGTTTTTCATCATCCAGAATGCCGATAAAGATGTTTCTATGTTCACGCTGTATTTCATGCAGTTGTTGGGGGCATTTGTTGTAATAGTAGTCATTTTTGAGCCTTACGAGTTTTTGTATCCTGGGACTCATTTTTGCTGAGATGGCACCTTTTCCCGAGATGGGGAAGAGGCTATCGCCCAGCATTTGAATGAGGGAGTCACCCTGCTTGATCTTAAAATCGAAGGATGGCAGCAGCGGCTCGTCGCTGTATTTGAAGCTATCTTCAGCTTCGATGAGCAGTGTGATCCAGAGCCTGAGCTGTGTGATCCAGACGGCCCACTGCTGCACTTCCACGCCGTAGAGGGATTTGAAGATGATGCGTTTCTTGCGCTCATAGGGAGTGTCAATAGGGGTGTCCGGCAGGAAGTTTGCATAGATGGAGCATTCCATTTCGTCTATCACATTGAGCATGCCCACGGCAAAGGCACCGGAGCCGATGGCGGGATCGCAGACGGTGACGGTTTCCAGCTTTTGCAGCAGCTCCTCTGCTTCGGCTCTGGTAAAGTCTCCCACGGTTTGATCGCTTTCATCGCCATATTCCGGGAAGAAGAGCTTGTAGAGGTTTTCCAGGCTGATATCTGGCAGGTTGTTTTGCAGGTATTTGATGAGAGCGAGGCGGCACATAAAGTCCACTTCCAGGCGCGGGGTATAGATGGCGCCGTACTCTTTGTTGACCAGCTTTTCAAAGATGATGCCCAGGAATTCCGGGTTCAGCTCCAGCTCTTCATCGTAGAGGGTGTTTTCTTCCAGGGTAAAGTTGTAGCTGAAGAGGAAGTCTACGAATTTTCGGATGGCGTCATCGCTGATAGCGAGGCCCTTGGTATCGTAATCTTCATGTTTGCGAAACAAGCCGCCGTTGAGGTAGGGTGCCCGGCCCAGATGTGTATCGAAGGGATCCGGTATATTTTGGTAGCGATGTTTGTTTTTGCTAAGCGGGGAATCATTCAGGGCTTTGAAAAATAGCGGTGCCAGCAGGTCTTGATATATGCCCTGTTTGTGATCATCCGGGTCGTAGCACTGAAGATAATTGCTGATAAAGCTCTGATCGTCGCCGAGCCAGCCTTTCTTTTGCACAAAGCCCAGAAAGATGATGCGGATGGCGAAGAGCAGAGCGAAGTTGCTGGCCAGTTCTTCACTCACTTCCTGGTCGTGGGTGCTGAATATTCCTTGTTGGAGTTTTGCGTATTCGTCTTCAAATTCTTTGTAGAAGATGGCCGACACCTTATCCACAGAGAAGATGTCCTTGAGCTCGTCCATACTGCTCATTTCATGCTTGCTCAGTTGCAGTCTATAGGTCTTGTTTGCCAAACCTTCACTCACATAGAATGAGTGTCTGCGGTAATTGCTGAAGGTGCGCTTTGTGCCTTTGTAAACTGGGTAAACCAAACTGAGGCGGAAGGAATAGGCGTCGTCGTAAAAGACAAAAATGCCGCCCTGGGTGTATTCTTGTCTAATGATAGTGGTGGCTTTATCAAATTGTTTCTTGCGGGAGCTACGCTCCGTAAGCGCCCTGTCTACCTTGATGAGATAGATGCCGCATTTTGTCTTGAAGTCATCATCATACTGATCTTCAAATTCCAGCCTGCCTATGGTGCAGACAGATGAGAAATCTTCATCATCATACTTTGGCAGTTCGTTTATTTGTTCATGATAAAAACCGGAGGCGGAGTGGAAAAAGTCTGTCCAAGCCCGGGTACCATGTTTGGCGAATGCAATTGAGTCTACGATGCGATCCATTGTTTATTTCCTTAGCTGGTTTTCTATGGCCACAATCACCTGTTTTTCGTGGGATTTGAGGCTGTCTTTCACCTTTTGGAGGTAGTCTTTGCCCAGTGCTTTTTGCAATGTTTCAAGCTCTTGGGCTATGAGCTGATAATCCGGCCTGCCGTTGTTGTGCCAGTCTACTATTCTTTTCAGCGTATATTCCGGCAGGGTTCCGTATTCATCTATATCTTTGCGCAGCATGATCAGGAATGAGCGCCAACCTTTCAGCTCTTCCACATTCATTTCCAGCAAATAGGAGAGGAAGTTGAATGCTTTTTCCGAGTTGCTCTGCTGGTGCCTGGTAGTGCTCAATTCTCCTGCATTGGCTTTGAGCATTTTGTAGTTTGGCCAAAAGCTGTCGCTGAGTGGCAGGTGTTCTGTGTTCGGGCGGCATTCTATGCGGCCGAGAGCGTCCTCAATGGTGAGCGGCAGAAGCTGGTGATTTTCATCTATAAAGTCCTGGCTGACGCTGAACAGCTGTTTGCCCTTGCGGATGAACATCACCAGAGAATCTGAGCTGAAGGGCTTGGCGGTTTTGATGCGGATGGGCATGGTGTCCAGGGCCTTTACCCTTTCCGGGTATTCCTTTTCCCACTGCTGCATCAGCTTTTTGAGCCGGGTGTAAAAGCTTTCCTGCTCGAGGTCATCCGGGTTGGTTTGGATTTTTTCAAACAGTTTGGCCTGTTCGGGTTCTTCGTCCTCGCTGAAGATGCGGGCATCCTCTCCCAGGGTTTGATGGATCATAAACATCTTGTGGGAGGCGATGTCACGGCTTCGGACAATGTTCGCACCTTGCTCTGTGGGGAAGAAGTTGGTGATATGGAGGGTGTCAAAGACCTTTTTGCTGATGCGGTTGATGCGGCCCACGCGCTGGATAACGCGCACCGGGTTCCAGGGGATGTCATAGTTTACCACCATGCAGGCACGGTTGAGGTTGAAACCTTCCGAGAGCATATCGGTAGTCAAGAGTACGTCGTAGTCGTTCTTTTGCTTTTTGGGGTCGTGGGCGGCATCGAAGTTTGTATTGATCTCCTGCAGAAGGTTGCTGCCAATTGTACCTTCCACCACGAGTACTCTGTCTCTGTCATCCTTTTTAAAGCGCTCTTTCAGGTAGGGGGCGAGGCGTCTAACCGTATCTGCATATTCTGAGAAAATCAAGATTTTTGGTTTGGGTTCTCCACTTTGGGGTTCTTTCTTCAAGAACTCCTCAACTTTGTCCAACAGGGTGATTCGTTTGGGATCGTTTTCCACGAGCTGCAAATCATCTATCTCTTGGATAATCTTGTCAAAGAGACGGATGTCAGACTCTATGTGGGCATAGAATTCATCTTTCAGGGCAAAGCTGTTTACATCATAGATTAGGCTCTTCTTGCTATCCTCATCCTTGTTTTCTTCTGCGAATGCTTCCAATAGCTCATCTATCTGTTCTGGGTCATCCAGGTCTGCCTTGTTTATCAGGTCGCGATTCATCACATAGCGGCCGCCGGAGCTTTGGATAAAGGATTTGATCCGCTCATAGGTGTGCTTGAAATTGACAATACTCTGATGAAAGGCGGCAAAGGAGCTCTCAAAGCGTTTAACAACCTGACGCCGCATGAGGTCGTAGAGGTTGTCTTGGCTCAAGCGGTCAATCTGTTCCTGGCGGCTGATTTTGTCATCGCTATCATCATCCAGTTGCTGCTCATAGCGATAGGGCATATAGATTGGGCCTCTGAAGCTGTCATCACTATCGGGATTGTAGGTAAAATAGGTTCCGATCACCCTGTCGTAAAATTCTGATTGCTCGGGTGTGAGCTCATAAAACCATTCTTGGGGGTCGGCGATTGTGGAGAGCTCATTTACTTCTTCACTGTAATCGGGGTCATTCAGCAGGTCAAGCCTGTTTCTGCGGATAGTGACAGGTTCCAGTACATCCCTGATCTGCTTGGAGAGCTGGGCAGACCGGGCCAAGACTTTGGCAATATCCACTATTTCCTCACCAAACAGAGCCTGGTATAGCTTTTGGGCTCTGCTGGCCTTTTCAGGATCAGGGGACTTGTAGTTTTTACGGATAAAGGCGAGGTCTCTAAATAGGTAGTTGAAAGACCGGAAGAGCTCGTCCAGATTGCTGCTTAGTGTGATATTGGACTTTTTGGGCACAATAAAAAGCCTCAGCATGGAAAGGATGTCTGCGGGTGAGTTGTTGAAAGGTGTGGCGGTGAGCAGGATCACGGTTTTGCCGCGGCAGATCATGCTCAGCTTCTCATAGGTCTCGGTGGAGCTGTTGCGATAGCGATGCGCTTCGTCCACGACGATCACCTCTATGCCCTCAGTGTTTTTTATAAACTCCATGATGCCATCCAAATCGCCGCTGGAACGAACTTCCCAATCGTAGAGCTCAAATTGCTGCATATACTTCTTCCAGCCTGAGCCGGCTGCGTCGTCTCCGATAATGCCCGGGGGACAGATCACGATTCCACGCTTGCCCAATCTGTTGGCGATCAGGGAGGCGATGATGGATTTTCCCAAACCCACGACGTCGGCCAAAATCACGCCACCATGGTCTTCGATAATGGAAAGGGCTTGCGTGACGGCATCTATCTGATATTGCAGCTTCCTGTAGCCGTTTTTCTCCAAGAGGTACTCGATGTAGTGGCTGGACTTTTGCCTGTGGAAGCTGCCCAGCCAGGTCTTGACCACAAACATATAGGCATCAAAAGGATGGACGGACTTGAGCAGTGTGTTTTCGGATACGAACCTGACGAGCTTCTCTTTATAATCCGGGGGCTCGGTAATCTGAGTGGCAGTTTCCCAAAGGCTGTCGAAATATTCCGTTGCTCCATCATAATAGAAATTATCGCAAATTTGCACGTTGAACTCGCCCTGGCTTCCGAGACCGGCTTTGGTGAGGTTGCTGCTTCCGGTAATCATACATCCTTTGAACGCTTTGCTAAGCGTCCAATCATCTTTAAGACCAAAGAGGTATAGCTTGGCATGGTTGGGCTCTTTTGTCTTGCGGATGATGATTTTGCCGGCGAGGATCTGCTCCAGGATAAATTCGGCTTGCTCATAGAATTCCCGATTGTCAAAATCATCGTTATTGAGGGCAGTTACAATGGATTTTTGATAATCCTCACGGCGCTCATTATGGCTTTTACCGCTCTGGCCTGCATATTCAATCAGGCCGTAGTTTTGGGCATCCACATTCAAACCCACCAAGACCTTGAGAGTCACACCTTCATTGGCCTTCAGGCTGTCTATCAGCTCACGTATTCCTGAAAAGTAAAAGAAGCCCACCAAAAACCGGAGCTCCACTGCTACCGGGATGAGTTCTGAAATTCTGGTCTTTAGTTGGTTGCTACCTTCATTGGTGATGAAGTTGCTCATCGAGTACTGCTCCTTTTTATCGTAATCTTACAATTCAAGTGGCGAGTCCATCCTTTATTTTCCTCTCTTTCCTGTCAAATACTTTATTTCTACTGGCCCCGTGGATGAGATGATGGAGGCTGGATTTTGAGGATGAGCTCCTGCCCGGCCCAGCTTCGCTCTTGACAAAAAGTGGGGCTGTATTTGGCTTGTGGAAATACAATGCAGAGATCTGAAAGTGAGCAGATCCGGGAGGGCTCACCGGCATATCTGGCGCAGATGAAGCAGGATATCATCCAAGCACGCAGGTATTTACCGGCGGATAACTGGTTTGTGCGCCGCGTTGGCAATTGAAACCTTAAGGGCAATTGTCAGCGGTAATACTCATAGCTTGTGTTGCTGGATTGATTGTGGTCTACTTCACCATCGGCTGTGCAGATCACACTGAGAGGATTGCCTGATTCATCGTAGGTGTATTTGAATGTTTCGCGGCGGGTGGTTCCGTCTTCCGCAAAATAAAAGACAGAGGCAACGCAGTGGTCGTTGGCATCGAGGGTGTTGGTTTCTTGGGATATGATTGCGCCGGAACCATCGTACAGGGTCCACTCCTTTACAGCACCATTGGGGCTACAGGTAGTGACCTTCTTTTTGTTGAATCTGCTTCCGTCCCAATCAGTTTCCTCGATAACGATGTGCCGATCAGGGATGTAGGAGTATTTGGTCAGGCTGGCAGACCCATTAGACGAGTTGGTTGCTGTTCTTAAAGCGATGCGTCCTTTGCTGTCATAGGTTTCCCTGTATTCGTAAGCGGGGAAGTAATCGCTTGGTTCAGTCCGCCATTCCTTGCTGTAGGTTGTATCAGCATATACATAAACGAATTGTGATTCGTAAGTGCGCCCTTCACATTCGGTTTTTTCGGTGATTTTAACCGGATAGCCAAGCTCATCGTATTCGTATAGGTAGAGTGTTTGGGAGGATTCAGAATCTCCGTCGTAGCCATAATCAATGTTTTGTTCCTTGGAGAGAAAGCCTTGATCGTTGTACCAGTAGTTGGTTTCATAATTCATGAAAGACCTTCCCCCGGTACGCTGCTTGATTTTACCATCGGGATAATACTCCGTGTAGTAAAAATGAGCGGGCACACCCAGATACTCCGTGGATACGGACTTTACCGGTCCCTTTAAGTTTTGCATCTCTCTGCTGTTTTTGTAGACAAAGTCATTAGATATTGGTGGCGGGTAGCTTCTTTCTGTGGAGTTTCTGTGAGTGGAGCCTTCATCTGCATGGTATAGATTTCCAAGACTGCAACCTAAGCCCGATAGAATTGAGCAAAGAATGAGTAATGACAACAAGCAGGCTGACTTGTACATCATTTTCATGGTATTCACCTTAGTCTTTCATAACCTTTTTTTGGTGTGCCAACTTAGTCGGCACCTGGAACCAGGGAGTAATCCCCGGTGTAGAACCATTTAGGGCCGCTGTAAGTCCGTATCCTTCTAAAATACACGTTTTCACTAGATTCATCGCCATTGTGATAATACTTTTTAATCACAACATTACATTCATCACCGTTAATACTCCAGCCTACAAGCTCTGTTTTTGCTATCCACATACTCGGCTGCTCGGTTATGAATCGTTCGAATGCCTCAATAGGCACGGATTCTTCAGGAACTTCCACTTTTTTGTTTTGTTTCAACAATGCGGAACCTAAATAGCAGAGATAGATCTGCGAGAGCAGGATCAGCACCAAGATAATAATAGGTAACGTTTCGTTTTTCATGTTTTTCTCCTTTGTTTGGAAATTAATGTTGAGTCCCATCGAAAAGGAGTTGCAGAAAATTGTCAAGCAGCAAATTGTTGTGGATTGGATTTGCTCGTTTTGTCTGATTAAAGATTGTGATTACTTCAGGCTTTATGGAAGATGTAAGAATAATAGTTACTCCTGTCCGGCTTCTCCCTTAATACAATAAGCCACTGATTTTAGCTTGCGGGAGTAAGTCTAGAATACCAAAGGAGGTGTCAGATCAGAGTTACAGAATGGAGGTGACAATCGGTTCTCCCGCCAGCATTTGTAATTGTGGAGACACTGTCTCCACAATTTGCATAACAGTTATTGCAACACCTCAGATAGCAGCATAACTCAGCTGTCAGCAGTTGGTTGCAGGCTGCGACTGAATGTGGCGGTGCGGCTATTCGCCCGTGTATGGCTGCGTTAAGAATAATTGTTTCTTATGCGCTGCTTCTTTCTTGACAAGAAGGGCCGCCATTTTAGATTTGTGAGACTGTAATGTGAATGCCAAGGAGGTTTTAAGATGAACTTTGCAGAAATTACAAGCAAGATCAAGGCTCTGCTCTCGCAAGCGGGCGGGGTGGAGGTGGCTTTTGGAGAAGCCAACACTTTTGGTGAAGTCACGGTGATTCCCGTGGCCAAGGTGATGCTTGGTGGCGGTGGCGGTGAGGGCGGCAGTACCAGGCGCAAAAAAGGCAAAAAGCCGGCGGTCGCCGTGGAAACCGAGCCTACAGAAGAAGGCAAAAAGCCCGAAGATTATGGCGTGGGTTTTGGTGGCGGGGCTACCACCATGCCTCTGGGTTTATTTGCGATCAGAAACAACAAGGTGGAGTTTCATCCCGTGGTCACAATCGAGAAAGTGTTTGGTTTTGGCCTGCTGTTCCTGCTCGCTATCTTTATTTTTGGCCCCAAGAGCAAGAAATGACTTGACTGGGAGCTGGAGCGGCGGAAAGTTGGAACTAAGGAGTTTAATAAAAAACAAGAGATGCTATTCATCGTAAGTAAAAGTAACTATGCACCCTTCAACATAGCCACAGAGGAATACATCCTCCGCAATATCGCCGAGGATGTATTCCTGATTTATATCAATGCGCCTTCCATCATCATCGGCAAGCATCAGAACACGCTTTCTGAGATCAACAGCGAATATGTAAACGAGCACCGGATCCCCGTGGTGAGACGGCTGACGGGCGGCGGAGCGGTGTTTCATGATCTGGGCAACCTAAATTTCAGCTTTATCGTGACGGATGAGAAGGAAAAGGCGATCTCATTCCAGAAGTATACGGCGCCGATCTTGGATGTGCTCAACTCCCTGGGCGTGAAGGCCTATCTGGAGGGGCGCAACGATCTGCTGATCGACGGGATGAAGTTTTCCGGCAATGCCAAGGCGGTGGTGATGGGACGCGTGATCCAGCACGGGACGGTGATGTTTGACAGCAAGATAGAGGAGCTGAGCAAGGCTTTGAAGGCCAATCCGCTCAAGTTTAAGGATAAGGCAGTGAAATCCGTGCGCTCCCGCGTTACCACCGTGAATCAGCACCTGGATGAACCGGTGCAAATGGAAGAGTTTATCGCACTGCTGCAAAAGAGGGTGAAGCAACAATATCCGGACTTGCAGGAATACAGCTTCAGCGAGGCAGAGACGCAGGGCATCCAAAAGCTGTGCGATGAAAAATATGACCAATGGAGCTGGAACTATTCACAGTCGCCGCCCTATTCCAACCATAGAGGAATGCGCAGCAAGGCGGGCACCATCGAGGTTTACTTTGAAGTGAAGAAGGGCAAGATCGAGGGGATACGCTTCTTTGGTGATTACTTTGGTCAGGAAGATTCATCTGAATTGGAGGCAAAACTGACGGGTGTGGAGCATAATGAGGAGACGCTGCGGAAATTGCTGGGCGAGCTCAAAGTGGAGCGCTATTTTGGAGATGTGGATGCGGAAGAGCTGCTGGGGATGATGTTTTAGATTTTTCCACGGACGGGGACGGCTGCGCCGTCCAGTTGTGAGTTGTGAGTAGTGAGTTGTGAGTGCTGGCGCAAGTTACGAGATGCGAATGCTTTATCCTTCAATTCGCACATTTTATAGCTGTTTTCTTTTCCCACGAATTAACACAAATAAAGGAGCCGGTTGTGAGGTAGCCGGAGCTTGCCAAAGCGCCGCAATCAAGCGCAGCTTGATGTTTAATCTTTCCACGGATGTGGCCAACTGCGTTGGCAAGAGGGAGAGAGGGGCGAGCTGCGCTCGCAGTTGTCAGCGAGTGAGTTGTGAGTTGTGAGTGCTGGCGCAAGTAACAAGATACGAATGCTTTATCCTTCTATCCGCACTTTTTATAGGTGTTTTCTTTTCCCACGAATTAACACAAATAAAGGAGCCGGTTGTGAGGTAGCCGGAGCTTGCCAAAGCGCCGCAATCAAGCGCAGCTTGATGTTTTTCACAGCCTGTCACTGCCTTAATCTCTACCACAAAATACATCCAGCTCTGCCACCAGCACGGCTCCAAGGATGCGTATATTTTGGAGTGTGGAGTTAGGCCGGGATGGAGCTGCTTATTTTCAACTGCAGCAAAGCTGCATGCGGCGCTACGGCAAGCGACCATACTCCCCATTCACCGCTCACTCAGCATCCGCCGCCACCTTTATCAGGTCCCGATAATCCTCATTATTGGCCATCAGATTCTCATGCTGATCCTGGATCACGGTTCCCTCACTCACAAAGAGCACTTCGTCATAGCGAGTGATCTCACCCAAATCGTGGGTGATAGTCAGCGAGAGGCGATTGGCCACCACTTCCTGCATGAGGTCGTCTATCTTCACCCTCAGTTCTGCATCCAGCCCCGTCTTTCCTTCATCCACCAGGATCATCTGATACTGTTGTTTCAGCAGCAATCGCAGCAGGCAGACCATGCGCTTTTCGCCACCGGAAAGCTCCTTGCCTTCCTGGGGGTTGGTCTTGATGCCATCGGCAAAGCGTTCAAAGAAAGCAGCAAAGCCTTGCTCCTCGATCAGCTTATCCAAGTCCTGCTGAAGTTCGGTATCACCCAGGAGGATGTTGTCTTCAATGGTGCCGCGGAAGATGTAAGAATCCTGCAGCAAAACAAAGCAGTTCTTTTTCCACCAATCTTCGGCTATATCGGTGGTTTTGGTGCCGTTGATCAGGATGCTGCCTTCGTTGGGATGCATGATGCCGTTTAAGAGATCGAAGAGGGTGGACTTGCCGGAGCCCGTCCGGCCCACCAGGACGTATTTCTTGTTGTCGGATAGATTCAGGGAATGAATGCCGAGCTCGAATTTGGACTCAGGATAGGCAAACTTCACATCTCTGAACTCGACATTCAGCGAGGGCAAATCCGCCGGTTGCTGCCGGGGACTGTCCACTTCGATCGCAAGCAATTCTGCTATACGGTCCATGGCTGGGATCCTCCTGTGGTAGTCGTCGCTGATGGCGATGCAGATGGAATTGAGGTTGGTTATTATGGAGGAGGATACATAGAAGACGGCAAACAGCGTTCCCAGGCTCAGCTGTCCCCTGATGACTCCGTAAACGCCAACCGAGAAGAGGATTACATACACTCCCCGATCAAAAAAGTCGTAAAGGGAATACAGCACATTCTTTGCTCTGCCCGTCTTCACACCTGTGATGCTGACTTCCTGGCTGGATTTGCTGATGTTTTTCATGAGGAAACTCTCCATCCGTCTCGACTTCACTTCCTTCAAGCGATGGAGGGGCGAATAGGAATCGTCATACCAGGTCTCGACCTTTTCATCGTGCTCACGATCGTATTTCTCTACGTTTTGCACGCTTTTTCTGATCAGCAGATAATACACCGGCAACACCACAATCACGCCCAGGATGCCCCAGCCAAACAGGATATACATGACGATGAGATCGACAATAAACCGGATCAGCAGTGAAATCATTCTGGTGGTGCCGTATACGATAGCACCCTGGAGATGGTAGCTGTCTGTGCTCATCAATTTGATCAAATCCGATGAGCTTCTTTTGCCGGAAATATGGTAGGGGAGTTTGACAATTGCTCGATATACTTCGGTTCCCATGGCGGAATATGCCCACCAATCGAAAGTTGTTAAAACCTTCTCCCTCCAAAAGTTGACGAGGACTTCAAGGATTATCAGCACGACATACAGGATCACAAAAGCTAACAGCTCAGCTCCGGGCAAGCTTCCCAGCCCGTCAACTACGGTTCTGTAAATAAAAGGGATGGGTGCAGAAAGCAGAGCTGCAAGCAGCGCCAGAAGCGTGATCTGCAGGAACTCTTTGCAGAAACGATGCTTGATAAACCAAATAACAAGAGCTCTGTGGCTCATCTTTTTTGTCTTTGCCGACATGGTGTTACCTCCTCGGATAATATCCTGGTGAAACTTACGAAATCTGAAACGAAGCAAAATACCCCGGGCACAGCTTGCGCCGAGAGTGGGAGTTCTGAGCCCTGAAGCAGGCTGGTAGCGAGTGGTAAGGCCACTATTAACATAAAGATACGCATAATATACTCCTATGGATATAAATGCGGTTTGCAGATTCGGGTTGAATCGCTATTGCAGGTGTTTGTTTTTGATAGATTCAGCTACTAACGGGAGCTACGCAGCCGTTTGGAGACGGTGCAGCCCCGCCTTTTGAGTGTCATGACTCAAAGCACGCCATACAACGATCTATCGTTGGTTGCTCATTTTAGCACCATCCCGCTTGACAATGGAGGCAAAAAGAGCCTCTCTCTGGGCCGGGGCGGCTCAGAAGACTGTCATGTTTCGTGCGGGCCTTTATGTTAATATTCATCATGGAGCAAATAATATTGAGGGGTCATTTGTTGTCAAGCAAGAATATCACTTGCCGGGAAAAGGGGCTTGGGAGGGAGTGTTTTGTGGTCGCTTCGGCGAGCGACCCTACAGCGGCGGTGTGGCAACCGCCCGTACAGAAGCAGGTGCAGACGATTACCCGAAGAACGCCTACTGTTTTAGTGGGCATTCTCTGGCTCGTTCCGGCATCTGAAACAGCAGGGGTTTTTGAAAAATTTGCCCTCAGGGCAGGTTTTGCGAAAACAAATCCGCCTTCTAAAACGTTGATTTCATGCGGCCTCCCTTAGGGGCTCCTGTGGGTCTCCTTTGGGATCCACAAGTAACCCACAGAAAACCCAAGAGTTACGCAAGTGAGCGCCGAGGAGATCCGAAGGTGGGGCGAACCCGGTCAAAAGTCAAAGGTTGATTCGAGCATCGGTTTTTTGAAAACAATTTTTGGCCCTTAAGGGGAGGGTTTTTTCATCAACAATCGGCGACGCGATCTTGTCTCGTCACGCCTACCCATCCTGATTGAAAGGGTGTATCATGGAAGGGCTTTTTTCTAATCTCTGGTTTCGTAAATCTTCTTTTTGCGGAGGTGTTCCTGATAGGTGGCAGAGAAGTCGTTGCGTCCTTCGCGGTTTGAGACAAAGTAGAGATAGTTGTTTGGCTTGGGGTTGATCACAGCTTGGATGGACTGCAGGGATGGGTTGCAGATGGGTGTGGGCGGCAGGCCGTCTTTAAGGTAGGTGTTGTAAGGCGAGGGGATGGCTAAGTCTTCTGCTGTGAGCACCTTGCGCTTGATGCCCCGGGGCTCCAGGATGTAGTCTACGGTGGGGCAGGATTGCAGGCGCATACCGATGCGGAGTCGGTTCAAATACACGCCGGCGATGAGCTCGCGCTCGTCCGGATGTGCGCTTTCCTTTTCCACGATGGAGGCGAGGATGAGTTTATCATAGAAGTTGGGTATCTGCTTGGGGTTGATGTCGTGCTTCTTCAGCACTTTGAAGAATTCTCTCACCGGGATACTGAGCAGGCTGTCGACGGGTGATTTGATGTCAAAGATATAGGTTTCCGGGAGCATGAAGCCTTCCAGGCTGGTGAGGTTCATGCCGGTGAGCTGTTTGATGAATTTGGGGTCTTGAGCGCGGATGAGGAGCGAATCATACTTGGCCAGGCCGCTGGCATCTATCCTTCTTAGGCTGCGGTAGAGGGAGAAGCCGGGGACGATGGTGATGCGGATGGCTTCTGTATTGCCGTCTTCCAGGAGTTTGATGGTGTCTATGAGGTTGAGATTGCCGCCGAAGCTGTAGGTGCCTGCTTTGAGGTTGCGATCGCTCTTCCTGAGCTTGGCCAGGAGTGTGAAGAGCTGATCGCTGCGGATGATTCTTTTGTCTTTGAGCGCTTTGGCGATGGTGGCGGCGTTGTCTCCGGGTTTGATACGCAGCACTATCTGGTGGGATCTCAGGGGAGAATAAACGGTCCAGAGCAGCCAGGCTGCAAGTGTGAGCGCTATGGCGAGGATGATGGGGATGATGATTTTAATTGCTTTCATGGTTTTCCAAATAACTTTTGAGGATCATGGTGGCGGCCATGGCATCGCGGGCAGATTTGCCTTCCTCCCAGCTGAGGCCCATGGTTTTGAGAGCCTCATCTGCTTCGGAACTGCTGTAGCGCTCGTCCCAGAAGACAAGTTCGGTGTCTATGTATTTCTTGAGTTTGAGGCCAAAGGCTTCCACTTCCAGGGTTTTGGGGGTTTTGCTGCCGTCTATGGCCCAGGGCATTCCCAGCACGATCAGGGATACGTCCTGTTCGGCGATGATTTCCTTGAGCCGGGTGACAAACTTTTTGAAGCCGGAATTGGGGAGGGTGGCGAAGGGTTTGGCAAAGATGCGCAAGGGATCGCTGAGGGCTATGCCTATCCGCTTGCTACCGTGGTCTATAGCTAAGATCCTGCTCACAGGTAGGACTCATCCCTCCAGACGGAGATATACCACCTGTCGCCAATGGGTTCGAGGTAAAATCTGGCCACGCCGGTGGCGTTGAGGCTGATATTGGAGGCTTGGTAATAGAGGGCAAGACTAAAGTGGCAGCCGATGATAACCCAATCTTCATGGCCGATCTCGGGGTCTTTTTCCCAATCCGATTCGGGCGGTATCTGCAGGCGCAACTGGATGTCGTCGGGAGGGGGATAGAGGCCGTCTGAGGAGCCGCGGTTGAAGAGGTTGTTTGTAAATTCCACTTCCTCGTCGTAGCCCCACCAGGAGTCTTTGATGCCATCGCCATTGACGTCTATGCCGATGAGGCTGACCTCCGAGGAGATGAGTTCAAAGCGGAAGTGGGTAGCCAGGAGCTCCTTGTAGAGGTCTATATTGCGTTCTTTGTAGGCACGTTCCAGGTTTTGGAGCAGTTCTGTGGGAGTGGTGTTGAGGATTTCCTGGATGGATTCGTCTACCAGCTTGGGGCAAAAGGGGTTGCGGCAGCTATTGAGGAAAATGCTGAGACAGATCAGGATGAGGATGGCGAGTCTATTGCGAGTGGTCATACTTGAGCTTTCCCCAGGTGGGCAGGCTGCTGCTGCGATAGTCGTTCCAAAGGTCTATATACCAATTGCCGAGGTCTTTTTTGAATCTAATCTCGAGATTGCCCTCATAGGCTTCCGCTACGGGCTGGTCTTTCTTGTAAGCCTTGAGGACATAAGAGCGGTAAATGGTGGCGTCTGAGGGGTTTATCAGGTCTGCCTGGTTTGGGATTTCGGTGAGCCGGAGGCTGAGGCTGTCGCATTGGTCATGCAATGAAAAGAGCATATCCTGCTCCTGCTCCCGGCCCCAGATCATGTTGATGCCATAATCATTCAGGTCCTGCGCTGCGAAGTGGAAGCGGTAGCCGGGTGTGAAGAGGCTGCTGTATTTTACCACGTTGCGGGCGTCGCTGTAGCAATATTCGAGGTTTTGCAAGCAGGCGCTCCAGGTGGTGACAAAATTGTTCCACAGCGGGGGCTTGGTGGGAGGCTCAGCTTCTCTCACCTTAAAGAGCTCGCAGCCCATCAGCGCAAGCAGAGTGAGGATGATAATGGCGATTTTCTTCATGATGCCACTATGACAAACCTTGTAAACGTGTCAACAAAAAAGTGGGTTTTACTCATTTTGGACTTGACAAAAAAGGCTGTAATTCACACTTTGCCTTATGGCCTCAAGAAGCAGGTCAGGCAAATAAATAAGGACCCCATTAATGGATATGATAAACTGCACTGATAAGACTTGGAGATGCGTATGCTGATCGTGGCGATGATTTTGCTGGCATTGGTATTGCTGGCGAGTGCATTTCGCAAGCTGAATGTTCCCGTGATCATCCTCTCCTTGATGATTGGCCTCATCTTTGGCAGTGATGTGACAGGGATCATCCATTTTGACGATGCCTTTTTTGCCAAAGAGGTGGCAAACCTGGCTCTGATGTTTATCCTGTTTATCGGGGGGTTTGGTACCAAGAGGCAAACCTTCAAGCCGGTGATGAAGCCGGTTATGCTCCTGGCTACCGTGGGTGTGGTTACCACGGCGATCATCACGGGAATAGTGTTTCACCTCATCACGGGCTGGCCCTTTTTGCGGGCACTGCTGTTGGGCTCCATCATTTCGTCCACAGACGCCGCAGCGATGTATGCCATCTTCCGCAACAGACCCATCGAAACCAAGACGCGTACCGTACTGGAGCTGGAATCTGTGGCAAACGATCCCATGGCAATCGTGCTCACCACGTTTGTGATCAGCCTCATCATGGGGAAGACCACCAGTACCTGGTTGGCTATCTTGGATTTTGCCTGGCAGATGGTGGGGGGAGTGGCTATAGGTGCGCTCGTGGGTTATGTGGCTGCCTACTTTTTCAATAAGATCAGGGCGAGCGAGACGGATTACTTTTTCGTCTATCTAATCGCCGTTGTACTGCTGAGTTATGGCCTTGCGGATCTGGCTCACGCCAGTGGTATGCTGGCCGCCTTCTCTGCCGGGTTTGTGCTGGGCAACAGCAAGATTCCCTTCAAAAAAGGCTTGCTCTCCTTCAGTGATACGCTTTCATTTATCACAAACGTGGCGCTGTTCATACTCCTGGGGCTGTTGGCGTCCCCGGGAAGTTTCCCCAAGATCTGGGGCAAGGGTGTGCTGGTGTTTCTGATCATTACCCTCGTCTCCAGGCCGATAGCCGTGTTTATCTTCACTGCCAAAGCTGGGCTGACGTTCAAGCAAAGGGTCTTGATCGCCTTTGCCGGGATCAGGGGTTCGGTGCCCATCGTGCTGGCTACCTATCCCTTGGCCGCGGGTTTGGACCCCGATCGTGAGATCTTCAATATGGTCTTTTTCACGGTGACGCTTTCCATCATCGGGCAGGGGACGGGCATCTTCGCATTGGCAAAGAAGCTGAATCTGCTGAGCAAAGAGAAAAACGCCGCACCACGACTCGTGGAACTGGTGACCGTGCAGGATACCAACTACGAGATTGTGGAGGTTCGCATCGATGAAGAATACTATGATGGCTCCTGCCTGATCTCGGAGCTTACCCTGCCGCCGGGTACCCTGATAATATTGATCAACAGAGTGGGAGAACTGATCACGCCGAGCGGGAAAGTGGAGATACTGCCCAAGGATATTCTCACCGTTTTGGTGGAAAAACAGCATATCGAGATGCTCCCTGTGGAGATACTCAAGAGCTTTGTGCGCAAGAAGATAAAGAGGGATGCGTAGGGATGGAGGAGCTGTGATAGCTGTGGGTAAAAGTTTTGTACTTGACAATTTTATCAAGCTTAAATTCATTAACACCCAAGAGGATTATGTAAAATGATAGAAGTATTAGAACAAAAATGTGTTGGTTGCGGAGCGTGCACGAGTGCATGTGCATATGGCGCAATCAGTCTCGTAGATCAAATTGCAGTTATCGACTTTGATAAGTGCACACTGTGTGGTGGATGCGTGGATGCGTGCTCCTTCGATGCCATCGTCCTGCGCAAAAAAGCAGCCGTTGAGCTGGATAAGAGTGAATATCAAGGCATCTGGGTTTTTGCCGAGCAGAGAGCCGGGGTTTTGGCTCCGGTGGTCTTTGAGCTGTTGGGCAAAGGCCGTGAGCTTGCCGATGAGATGGGATGTCAGCTCAGTGCTGTGTTGCTGGGGCATGAGATTGGTGGTTTGACCTCAACGCTGATCGCACATGGGGCAGACCAGGTAATCGTGGTGGACGATCCCGAGCTTGAGAACTTCAGAGATGAGAGATATGCTCAGGCAATGACCACGCTTTCCCGCAAATACAAGCCTTCCATCATCCTGGCAGGCGCCACGGTGATCGGCCGCTCCTTCATCCCCAGAGTGGCGGTGAATTTGCAGACAGGGCTCACGGCGGATTGCACCGGCTTGAGCTATGACGAGGAAAGCGGCAACCTGATGCAGACACGTCCTGCCTTCGGTGGAAACATCATGGCCACTATTATGACCGCCAACCACAGGCCGCAAATGGCAACGGTGCGTCATAAGGTGATGGATGCCCTGGAGCCGGACGAAAGCCGCAGTGGAACCGTGATCGAAGAGACAGTAGACTTTGACAGCGAAGAAGAAATGAGCACCTGGCTGGAATTTGAAAAAGAGAAGACCAGCCTGGTGAATATCACCGAGGCAAACATCATCGTCTCGGGCGGACGTGGCCTCAAAGAAGCCAAGAACTTTGCCCTCCTGGAAGAGCTGGCTGAAGCGGTGGATGGAGCAGTGGGCGCTTCGCGTGCCGCAGTGGATTCGGAGTGGATCCCCTACGCTCATCAGGTGGGGCAGACGGGTAAGACCGTGAAACCCGGCATTTACATCGCAGTGGGCATCTCGGGTGCGATTCAGCACTTGGCGGGGATGTCCAGTTCAGACTATGTGATTGCCATCAATAGGGATCCCGATGCGCCTATCTTCAAGGTGGCGGATCTGGGAATTGTAGGCGACCTCTTTGAGATCGTACCAAAACTTACGAAAAGGATTAAAGAGTTGAGATAATGCTTATCAAACCCGCTCTGAGCGTGGTCACAGCTGATCACGTGAAGGCAGATTTTGTTTTGCAATTGGCATTGGACGTAGGCGAAGAACAAGAAGTGGTGGAACTGCCCAGGACTGTGGCGTATGTTCCCCTGATAAATTCGCATGACCACTTGATTGGGAATTGGGTACCCAGGGCCGGAGACCACAGGCCCTACCCAAATTCTCATGTATGGGTGGAGGACATGAAGGATTCCTTCAGCTTCCGTGAGCGTGATAGCTTTTGGACTAACGATGGGTCTTTCAATTTCAATGAAGCACGGGCCTTAAAGATGGCAGCTTTGGGGTGTTATAAAAACCTCTTTTCGGGCTGTGGCAGAGTGATGGATCACGCTCCCGTGCAGGATGAG
Source organism: Cloacimonetes bacterium UBA3900 (assembly GCA_002391675.1). GTDB lineage: Bacteria > Cloacimonadota > Cloacimonadia > Cloacimonadales > Cloacimonadaceae > UBA3900. The sequence goes on from DGFM01000019.1 coordinate 34,111, forward strand.
AGCTACTATCACAGCCTGCCAATTCATGTGATAGATTCCTTTCGGCAGTGTCATTCCCTCACGTTGGGTAACTGGTGGGGCGGTGGCACGGCGAGTGAGGAAATGGAGCTCAGCAAAGGTAAGATGCCCTTTGTCATCCATCTGGGTGAAGGGATAGACGAGGTGGCGGCTCAGGAATTTGCCACCTTGGAAGCTCAGGGGCTGCTGCAGAAAAACTCGGTGTTGATCCACGGTATAGCTTTTACCAAAGAAGAGTTGGCAAGGATAGCTGCAGCAAAGGCTTCCGTGTGTTGGTGTCCGGGTTCAAACTACTTTCTCATCGGGCAGACGCTCAAGGTGGAAGACGCCCTTGAGGCAGGTGTAAACGTGGTTTTGGGTACAGATTCCACTATGAGCGGAACCGTCAATATGGCCTCCGAATTCAATGTGGCGCGGCAAAAGCATCCGCAGATCAGCGCTCAAACTCTGTATCGGATGGTCACTGAAAATGCGGTGAAAGCGATGATGCTGCCGCAGCAGTATGCCGCTCTGCAAGCTGAGAACTGCCGCGATCTCCTGCTGGTGGATCAGGTGGAGAAAGACCCCTTTGAAAACCTGATGAACCTCGATGCAGAGCAGATCAACCTCTTTATCGTGAATGGAAAGGCGCTGATGGGTGACGTGAGCTGGGCGGAAGAGCTGGATCTCGATGAGGATGACTATAGCTTCTTCAGAGTGGGCAGGAGGGAGAAGTTTGTGATCGGCGATCCCATGGACATCAACGATGAGGTGGATGAAGCCTTGGGATACCATAAAAGCTTTGCTTATCTGCCTTTTTAGATAGTTATGCTTCAGGTGATAGAGGTCTTTGCCAGCCTGCAAGGCGAGAGCAGTTATGCGGGCCTCCCTTGTGTATTTATCCGCTTGAGTGGCTGCAACTTAAGATGCAACTACTGCGATACCGACTATGCATTTGAGGGCGGAGAGTGGCTGAGCGTGGAGCAAATCCTCTCCCAAGTAAAGAAATACGGGATCCCACTGGTGGAAGTGACGGGCGGCGAGCCGCTGCAGCAAAAGGAATCCATCCAGCTGATGCAAGCACTGGTGAAGAGCGGCTATCAGGTGTTGCTGGAGACCAATGGCTCGCTCAGCATCGCGGATGTGCCGGCTGAAGTGATCAGGATCATAGATTATAAGCTGAGGGGGAGCGGCGAGGGCGGCAGCTTTGCCGAGGCAAATTATCAGCTGCTGAGAGATGGGGATGAAATCAAGTTTGTGATCTCGGACAGGGCGGATTATCTCGAGGCGAAAAGATGGGTGGAATCCCGGGGTAGAGAGGGCTTGCGCCTGCTCTTTTCCCCGGTATCCAAGCGTCTGAAGCCTGAGCTCTTGGCAGAATGGATCCTGGAGGATGCCTTAGCCGTCAGGTTTCAGATCCAATTGCATAAAGTGTTGGGCATAGCCTAAGCTATCCGTTTATACAAGGGGCCTATACAGCGGGCATAGACCCCCATCGAATCAGTCTGTTTAGAATATACCTTCGATTGTGCCGCCGGCGTGTACGTCGATGTTTTCTGCCGAAGGTCTTCTGGGCAAGCCGGGCATTCTCATGATTTCACCGGTGATGGGGATCAGGAAGCCGGCTCCATTGGCGATGGCAATCTCACGCACGGTAACCAGGAAGTCTTTGGGACGTCCGATGAGGTCGGGGTTGTCTGAAAGCGATTTCTGGGTTTTGGCGATGCAGATTGGCAGTTTGTCAAATCCATATTTGTTGATGCGTCTGAGGTTTGCCTTTGCTTCGGCGGTGTAGTCCACCTGCTGCGCTCCATAGATTTCTGAGGCTACGGTGAAGATCTTGTCTTTCACGGGGCTGTTCCAGTCATAAAGCCCATGGTAGCGGCATTCCTCGGAATCCACCATATTCATCACGGTTTCGGCCAGTTCCAATCCTCCGGCACCACCCTTGGCATGGTAATCCACGATGGAGGCCAAAAAGCCTTTCTCTTCCACGTGTTCCTTCACGATGGCGAGTTCCTCTGCAGTGTCGCTGGGGAAGCGGTTGATGGCCACGATGGACTTCATACCGAACTTCTCGATGTTTTCCAGGTGCTTATCCAGGTTTTCCAAGCCCTTGGTCACGGCCTCGGGATTGGGCTCGCCCAGGTCTTTCAACTTCACGCCGCCGTGCATTTTAAGCGCACGGACTGTGGCCACCAAGACCACGGCGTCGGTGCAGAGGTTGCCATATTTACACACGAGATCGAAGAACTTCTCTGCTCCGAGATCAAAGCCAAAGCCTGCCTCGGTGACTACGTAGTCGCTGAGTTTGAGAGCGGTTTTGGTGCCGATGATGCTGTTTGCGCCCTGAGCGATATTGGCGAAGGGGCCTCCATGCACGATGGCGGGTGTGTTCTCGGTAGTCTGGGCCAAGTTTGGCTTCAGAGCGTCCTTGAGCAGGGCAGTGATGGCACCTTCAAAGCCAAGCTGGTGGAAAAAGACGGGCTCGCCTGAATAGGTGAAGCCTACGAGGATATTGCCGATGCGCTTTTTGAGCTCGTCCAGGCAGTTTGAAAGGCAGAGGATGGCCATGATTTCACTGGCGGGCGTGATGTCAAAACCGTCTTCACGCGGGAAGCCCTGCCTTCTGCCTCCCAAACCGATGACTATCTTGCGCAGCATACGGTCATTGACGTCCAAAACCCGTTTCCAGGTGACGCGGCGGGGGTCGATCTGCAGCTGGTTGTCAAAGTAGATATGGTTGTCCAAAAGGGCAGCCAGGGTGTTGTTGGCTGTGGTGACGGCATGGAAGTCTCCCGTGAAGTGGAGGTTGATGTCCTCCATGGGCAGCACCTGGCTCCAGCCTCCACCGGCAGCGCCGCCTTTGATGCCAAATACAGGGCCCAACGAGGGCTCACGGATGGCTACGGTAGACCTCTTTCCCAGCCGGTTGATAGCTTGCGAGAGGCCAATGGCCACGGTGGTCTTACCCTCACCGGCGGGCGTGGGCGTGATGGCGGAGACCAGGATCAGTTTTCCATGGTCGTTTCCTTGAATCTTAGAAAGGGCAGAATAGCGAATTTTGGCCTTGTACTCGCCATAATGGTCGATGTCAGCAGGGCTGAGACCGAGCTGGGCCGCAATTTCGTCTATGTTTTTGAGTCTAACTTGTCTGGCTATTTCCAGATCGTTGAGCATTGATACCTCCATTTAGTGATCTATACAAAGATATTATAGTCTGTCTTTCTCTTCTGTGCAAGTGTTAAGAGTGATTATTGGCAAAAAGCCGGTTTTTACTTGAATTGGGCAGAGTCTCCGGGCTCCTCATTCCTGTAGTGTGAGCGGTGAAGGCTGAACAATGTTCATATATCCCTAAAGTGATGTATTTATGGGCATTGGGCCGAATTTGGTGCCGTTTATTTTGCCGGAATATCAAGGTTTTGCCCAAAACCCAAGATAAAGCTTTACAAAATATGCTCTTTTATTTTGTGGTACCTATAGGATACCAGAGAGTTTTCAAAATAAGTAAAGAGGATAAAACATGTCGCAGTTACCCAAGCCAATCCAAACTTTGCGTACCAAAAAGGAAGCTGCCCTCCTGGGCGGCGGACCCAAACGCATTGAGGAACAACATGCTAAGGGCAAACTTACTGCCCGTGAACGGATTGACCTCTTGGTTGATCCCGGTAGTTTTGAAGAGTTTGATATGTTTGTCACCCACAAATGCACCAATTTCGGAATGGATCAGTACATCCATCCCGGCGATGGTGTAGTCACAGGCGTGGCAACTATCAATGAGCGAGTAGTTTATGTATTCGCACAAGATTTTACCATCTTTGGTGGCTCACTTTCCAAGACCTATGCAGAGAAGATCTGCAAGATCATGGATATGGCGCTGAAAAACGGTTGTCCCGTGATCGGTCTCAACGACAGTGGCGGTGCCCGTATCCAAGAGGGTGTAGATGCTTTGGCCGGTTATGCCGAGATTTTCTGGCGCAACGTGATGGCCAGCGGCGTGATCCCTCAAATCTCCGCCATCCTGGGCCCCTGTGCAGGTGGAGCCGTCTACTCTCCTGCGATCACAGACTTTGTGATCATGGAAAAGCAGAACAGCTATATGTTTGTGACAGGCCCCAAAGTGGTGAAGACGGTGCTCAACGAAGAGGTGACCGTTTCCGACCTCGGTGGCGCTGAAGTGCACTCCAGCAAAAGCGGTGTGGCTCACTTCATCTCCGCAAATGAAGAGGATGCCATTCTCACCATCAAGAAGCTGCTCAGCTACCTGCCCAGCAACAATATGGAAGACCCGCCATATCACCTTCCGCAAGACCCGGCAAACCGCTCTTGTGACCTCTTGGAAGAGATCATCCCGGACAACCCCAATAAGGCATATGATATGCTGGAAGTGATCCAACAGCTGGCAGACGACGGTGAGTTTCTCCAGGTGATGAGCAACTATGCTCAAAACATCCTGGTGGGCTTTTGTCGCTTGAACGGCCATTCCATCGGCGTAGTGGCAAACCAACCAAGAGTGTTAGCCGGTGTGCTGGATATCGACGCCTCAGTCAAGGCCGCACGCTTCGTCAGATTCTGCGATGCCTTCAACATCCCGCTTTTGGTGCTTGAGGACGTCCCCGGCTTCTTGCCCGGAACCAACCAGGAACACAACGGTATCATCCGCAACGGCGCCAAACTGCTCTATGCCTTTGCAGAAGCCACAGTTCCCAAGGTCACCGTGATCGTGCGCAAGGCCTATGGCGGAGCCTACTGTGTGATGAACAGCCGTCACATGAGAGCAGACCTCGTCTATGCCTGGCCCAGTGCCGAGATCGCCGTGATGGGGCCCAAAGGTGCAGTGGAAGTGATTTTCCGCAAGGAAGCCAGAGCATCCGACGATCCCAAGCAAGCGCTTTTGGACAGGGAAGAGGAATACAAAGAGACCTTTGCCAATCCCTACCGCGCTGCCGAAAGAGGCTATGTGGACGACGTTATCGAGCCTGCTTCCACACGTTTCCGCTTGATCAGAGCCTTTGAGATATTGGCAAACAAGAAAGACACCATTCCGCCGCGCAAGCACGGGAACATGCCTTTGTAGGATAAGAGCATGTCAAGATACATAATTACAACGATTATACTGTTGCTTCTCGCAGGTGTGCTCATGGCTCAACCGGCCCAGGCGGAATCAGGGGTCACCCCCGAAGAAGCAGAAGAGCTCAGCCTGGAAGCCATTGTTGCCGCTATTTCAGACAGCCTGATGCAGCAGCGTGAGCAAGAGGTTAGAGAGGAATTTGGCTTTGGTCCCAGGGACAGATTGGCAGATGTGGCTGAGATCTTGGAAGTTCAGAATGTGGCTAAGTGGAAGAGCTATCTAAAGCTGGATCCTGCCAACGAGGCTCTGGATTCCATAACCCTGAGCAATCTGGGCATCACTCCCTATCAGGCAGTATTGGCCGAGCAGTTCAGCATCCATGGATTCACGGAGCTCTCCTATTTTTCCGAGATTTCCGAGCGTGAAAGTGTCCCCATCAAAAAGCTGAGAGAGCTGGTGGGTTTGAGTTCTCTGGATAAGAGCCAAGACAATACCTCTTTGCAGGTTTTGGGAGTTGATCCCGCTCATCTGGACAGTCTGATCACAGAATTTCATGAAGAATCCGTTCCTTACGGGCTTTCTCTCACTTTAGTGGGGATGCTCATTGTATTTAGTGCGCTATTGGTGACCAGCATTGTTGTAAGCCAATTGCGCATTGTCAATAAGAAGCCCAAGACGGAAGAGATGCCCATGGTGATAGATCAAAAGGGCAAGCTCGTCGCTGAGAGAAAGACTCAAGACCGCAACGAGGTCGCTGCAGCCATCATGGCCTTGCATATGTATGAAACAGGCATCAAAGAGAGACGTAAAATGATGCTTACCATCAAGCGCACTCCAACAAACCAATGGCGTACCAGCCAGGTGTTGGAGATGCCCAACCGCGAATTGTTCCGATTTAGGAGATAGATAAATGAAAACCTACAAACTCAAAATCAGTGGCGAGATCTATGAAGCCAAGGTGGTGGAATACACCGACGAACACGCCAAGGTAAACGTCAATGGCACAGATTATACCATCACTTTTATAGAAGACGACACTCGCCAGGTCCCCAAGCTTGCCAGCCAGGAAAAGGCTGTCCCCATAGCTCCCACCCTCACCAGCGGCTTTGAAGCCGGTACCGGTGAGCTGAGAGCACCCATCCCCGGCGTGATCCACGCCATCAAAGTGAAAGAAGGCGACAAGGTCACCAAGGGTCAGACTCTGCTCCTGTTGGAAGCAATGAAGATGGAGACTGAAATTGCCGCTCCGATGGACGGAGTGATCAAAGAAATCAAGATCAAAGAGCGTGAATTGGTGAAAGAGGGTGATTTGATGATCCTGATCCAAGGAGATGAAGTCAAGCCCGCCCCGGCCCCCAAACCGGCTGCCAAGCCTGCCGCTTCCGCTCCCGCTCCTGCCGCTCCTGTCAAAACTGATACGGTGATGTATGCACCCCTGCCGGGATTGGTGGTGGATGTATTTGTAGAAGTGGGTCAACAGCTCAATATAGATGACCGCGTCCTCGTGCTGGAAGCCATGAAGATGGAATCCGATATATTCAGCACCCTGAAAGGAAGAATCAAAAAGGTGTATGTGAAGAATGGAGACAGCGTCCAAGAAGGAGAACCCTTGGTCGAGGTGGAGGGATAAGGTGCAAGAATTAATACAATTTATTCAGACCACCGGATTCCTGAATTTTTCCTGGGGAAACCTGCTTATGATGGGCTTTGGCTTGCTCTTTGTATGGCTGGCTATCACCAAAGGTTTTGAGCCTCTGCTGCTGGTACCCATTGGATTTGGTATGCTCCTGGGCAATCTGCCCGGGGTGGCAGAACAGGGATTGGGAGTGGATGATACCGGAAGTGTGTTAAACCTGCTCTATTTCGGTGTCAGCAAGGGCATCTATCCCTCCCTTATCTTCCTGGGTATAGGAGCGATGACCGACTTCTCCACCCTGATAGCAAACCCCAGGCTCATTCTCTTGGGGGCAGCAGCACAGTTTGGCATCTTTGCCACCTTCGTAGGCTCCATCCTTCTGGGATTCAACGTGATGGAGGCTGCCTCCATCGGCATCATCGGTGGAGCAGACGGCCCCACATCCATCTATCTGTCTTCCAATCTGGCACCACATTTGGTGGGCTCAATTGCCCTGGCGGCATACTCATATATGTCGCTGGTGCCGGTGATTCAACCTCCCATCATGCGGCTGCTCACCACCAAGAAGGAGCGCCTCATCCGCATGAAGCCGCTGCGCGTGGTTTCCAAGCGTGAGAGGATATTCTTTCCCATCGTGGCTTTCATCGTGACAACCCTCATCTCCCCCGGAAGTGTGGTGCTCCTGGGAATGCTGTTTTTGGGCAACCTGCTCAAAGAAAGCGGCGTCACTGAGCGCTTGGCTGCTACAGCCAGAGGTGCGTTGATAGACATCGTCACTGTGCTGATCGGATTTACGGTGGGCGCCAGAACCACCGCCGCAACTTTCCTGACACCCGCCTCCATCAAGATCTTCGCACTGGGAGCTGCTTCCTTCGCCGTAGCCACTGCTTCAGGCGTAATCTTTGCCAAAATTATGAATCTCTTCGTGAAAGACAAGATCAATCCTCTGATCGGAAATGCAGGCGTATCCGCTGTACCTGCCGCAGCGAGAGTGTCTCAAGTGGTGGGACAACAATATGATAAATCAAACTACCTCGTTATGCACGCCATGGCTCCAAACGTAGCTGGAGTCGTGGGGTCTGCTGTTGCAGCCGGTGTGTTCCTGGGTATTTTGGGCAACTAAACTCACACAGATATAAGAAAAGACCCTATCTCACATGGGATAGGGTCTTTTTGGTTGTCTTGATATTATTTAGAACACTGTGATTCTCTTGGTGGCGATCACCTTGCCTTGTTGCTTGATTCTCATCAGGTAAACCCCGGCGGCCAAGCGTTGCTGGTTTGCATCCAAAGCCTGCCAGCGGCTGTTCAGCCCGGCATCTGATGCGGGACTGAAGTCCTTGATCTCAGCCACTTTCTGGCCTCTGATGTTGAAGACTTCGGCTTTCACCTCTCCCGGCGCCAGATTCTTCACAGTGATGGAAAAATCCGCCCTGGAAGGGTTGGGATAAACAGACACGCTGGGCTTTGCGGCGGGTACCATGTGATCGTCATTATTTGAAGTGTTGCTCATCTGAATCGTGGCATATCTGATGGACGTATAAGTGTCATTACCGTTCTGCTGGATATTCAGGATAACATCACACTGATTATCCGTGACATTCTTCACCTCCAGCTGATGTTGATTGGTCAAATCGCAGGAGTAGTCCCAGGGCAATGTTCCCGATCTATGGAGTGCGTATTCTCCATTATCAAGGTCGATATTGTATATCTCCAATGAGTTCTGGCATCCGACCCAGGGAACGAGGGGATAAAGTGCGAACCGACCGTGGCCATCAACAGATGGCAGAATGTCGCAAAGCAGCTCCGGATACTCGGTTTGCTGATTCCCAAAGAGACCCGCAGGCACATCCACCACGTCCAAAGTGTAGGGGTTGAGAATGTGGAGGCTGTAGGGCTCGGGATTGGAGGCATCATGTCTGACGATCATGACACGTTGATCATCCACCCATTCCATTTGCTCAATGATGGCGGTATCCTCATCGCCGAAGGGATAGATACTTTCGATTTGGGCTCCGTTTTCAAACGCAATGTTGCTGTTCACGGCATAGAGAGCGGCATCGCCATTGCGGGCGATCACTTTGGAGCGAACCGCCTTGGTGACCGGCAGAAACCCCTTCCAAACATTGCTGTCCGGGTCTTCAGGATCAGTACCATCATAGTAGCTGATAGAAGCTCCCAATGATTGTCTTAAGTCATTGCTGAAGGTTCTGCGCACATCCCGATGATGCACTCTTTGGTAGCCCACGCCATTTCCGATGGCGCCGGGGAAGTTTCTGGTGGTCAACTCTATATCCAGCACAGGGTCTGTGTGAGTTGTGATGACGGGCGAGGAAGAACTTCCAAACAGGCCATTTTCAATATCCCAGATTCCCTCTGGATTGGGGTTGTCCAAGTTAATATAGCCTCTGTGCAGATACCCTCTATACCTTTCGTGGAGCGAACCCCACAGCTGCACGGTGCCGCGCTCCAGATACGGCGCCCTTTCCGGCCAAAGTGGGTTGTAAAAGGGATAGTCTATTGTCGCAGGCCAGGGATTGGTTGTACTTTGGGGAAATCTATAGCGGTGCAGGTCGATATTATCCCAATAGCTGTCATAGATATTCACGGCAGGCACGGAAGGATGAGGGTGCTGGTATTCAAAGGTGAAACAGCCATCATTCCTGCCCATGGCAGCCAGGGAGGCATAGATGCAAATTGGGTTGTCATCTGCCCTGCACACATGGTACCTGAGGCTGTCCACGGGGCTCTGATAGCCATATTTGATCTCTATGCTCCGCTCAGAAATCAGTGAAACAAAGTCGTTGGGATTGTCACTTGGGTCTTCACCGGCAGGCGTACCGGCCAGGAGAATATCCCCGATGATCTTGATGTTGGAGCCACTTGCCCAGGTTTGATTGCCGGCAAACGTGCCTTTGACCCAAAGTTCATTGGGGCAATAGAAAATAGAACCATCCGGAATATGCGATGCACCACCGATGGGAACCCATATGGTGTCCGCAATGGCAACATGGTTGGTAAAAAGGGGGTCTGCCAAATTTGGTGAGGGATACTCTGGATATACCGCTAAAGATGACTCAGGCATTCGTAGCTTTTCTCCCAGGTAAAGGGTTGCGGTGGTGCCATTGACCTCAGCATATACGATGTACTTCGGATCGTAGTCGGGGCCGATGATTCTTCCATCAAACCTGTGAGAAACGGCGCCAAAGTTGGTGGGCGCGTGCTCTATCAAGCCACCCGGAAACACGGTTTCAACCGGATAATCCGAACCGCCCCCAGGGTAGACTTTCACCTCGCCGGAAGTGATAACCAAACCATCGAAGGTGGGCCAACCACCGTTGCTTCCCCCACCCGCCTGGCGGATCCACAAGTCTCCACTCGTCCTGAGGCTTCCATCAATGTGATCAAGACCATGAAACCTGTATATTTCCCCATCCTGGTCAAGCTCGGTGTACACGGTCCTTTGATATGGCTTCAATTCATCTGAACCTTCACTCTGGAGGTAATTGTCCTGCTCATGCTGAGGATAAGGAAGAGCCAGCGAGTATAACAGGTATTCGTCATCAATCCTTTCCGCATAAGGACTGCTCTCAAAGCTGCGCCCCAGGAGGGTAGCCTGCCAGCTGTCTCCCTGGTTTGAGGAGATTGCCATATAGCTCTCCCAGCCATCCAGGTAGGAAACGATAACCTGCCCGTTGTTTACAGAAATTGTGGGCTTGGTAAACCCCGTAATGTTTTGGGCCACCGTCTTGGTGATCCAGTCCTCTCCATCATTGTTACGATACTTTAAGACAATACTTCCGGTTTGATCTGCAGAAGTATTGGTATTGTAAACGAGGTATACAACTCCGTCGTGGGAGCAGATACCCAGCTCGGCATCAAACTGCCCCAAGGCAATCTCGGCTGGCGTCTGTGCCAGTAAAAACGTGCTCATGGCGATTAGCCAAATCAGGCTAAAGACTTTTGTCTTCATAGCGATTCTCCTCTTCTCATAATGTTATCTTATTATGGTAGCAAGATATGTGCCAATTCAAAATATATTTTTCTCCCCCCACAGGGCTTTTCCCCCGAGAACAAACCCTTTTTGAGCTGTAATTTGTTTGCCACAAACCAACCCTTGCCGCAACCTTTGACTTTGGGCTGCGCTTACCCCACCTTCGGATCTCCTTGGCGCTCGAATGCGTAACTCTTGGGTTTTCTTTGGGTTACTTGTGGATCCCAAAGGAGACCCACAGGAGCCCCTAAGGGAGGCCGCATGAAATCGAC
>DGFM01000019.1:45105-62131 GCA_002391675.1 Cloacimonetes bacterium UBA3900
AAATCGACGTTTTCGAGGGCGGATTTGTTTTCGCAAAACCGGCTGACAAGTCAAATATTTCAAAAAGGGCTGTCGCTCCCGGTGTCGGAACTCGGGTATGAATTCCTACTGAAATGGTAGGAGATTGGCCTTTTTGCAAGGAGTTTATAATGGGGGCTGTGGCGATGATTTAAAAAGGACACTTGACAATTATCCCACTTTTGGGGTGTTGTATCCTGTTAAGGGAAATAATCGCATGAAAAAGACCAGGATACTGCTGCTTTACATCTTGCTGTTGGCAAGTTTTCAGATGCTGCTTTGGGCGCAGGCGTCTGAGGAATCCGCTATGGCTGCGGAAAAGGCAGCTCTGGCCGACTCCATCAATGTGGCGGTTATGGACAGCCTGATCTACGTGGCGGATAGCCTCGCTTACAATCATGTGGATGAGCGCATCTACCTCTGGCACAACAGCTCGGTCTTTTATGAAGATTCGCAGATCTCGGCGGACAGTATGTATATAGACCTCAAAAAAGAGCAGGCTTTCACCTATGGGCCCACCACGATGAAAGATGGCGACCAGATTCTCTTGGGCCGCGATGTGGCCTACGATGTGAGGAGTCAGACAGGCTATATGTGGGATGGTTTGAGTCGCATCGAAAAGTCTTATTATGGCGGTGCGGAAGTCCGAAAGGTGGGGACGAAGGTCTATGACGTTGATAGTGGGAGGTTTACCACCTGTGATCTGGCTGATCCTGATTTTTGGTTCACGGCGGGGAAGCTGAGAATCTATCAGGGAGACAAGCTGGTTGGCAAGCCCGTAGTGGCTTGGGTAAACAATCTGCCCGTGTTTTACTTTCCCTTTTTGGTGGTGCCGATCCGCAGAGGCAGGCATCCCGGTTTCCTGATTCCGGAGCCGGGCTATAACAATGTGGATGGCAAGTTCTTGCGTGAGATTGCCTGGTACTATCCTTACAAGGATTATGCGGATTTTATCCTGAGCATGGACCTGATGGAAAAGACAGGCTGGAAAGCGAAGCTAAATACCACTTATACCAAGCGTTACCTCTACGACGGTTTTTTGAGGGCAGCATATCAGAAACAGAGGAGGGCCACGACCACCAGCTATGATTGGTCGCTGAGAGCGAGGCATCATCACGATCTGGGCGAGCGTGCCGCCTTCGATGCCGACCTGGATTTTATCAGCAACAAACGCATCTGGGAATCCTCCGGCAGTTTGGACGAGAATCTGGCGGAAAGACTGAGCTCGTCCATGTCCTACCGTCAGCCGCTTTTGGGCTCTTACCTGAATGTGGGCGCTACTTATACGCAAGACCTTGTCAATGATCAAGTTGCGATCTCGCTTCCCAGTGCCGGTTTTTCCATGCCCAGCAGGCCTGTGTATGAGCTGTTTGGCTTCAAAGGCCGCACGCCGCCGGCATGGTTTGCCAATCTCAGCTACAGCTACAGCGTGAGGCTGGATCACACGGGCCAAATCAACGATGAAAACAAGAGCTGGCGTGACTACTTCTGGAGCAACCGGAGCGATTCCACTCAGGTGTATAGCGAACATCACGCGGGCATCAGGCACAACCTGGGCCTCAACTATAGTCTCAAGCCGCTGAGCTGGCTGAATACAAACCACAGCTTCAGCTATGGAGAGGCGTGGTTTGATCGGGATCGAGACGATAAAAAGTGGGTGAGAGGCAATGATTACAGCTTCAATACCTCAGCCAACTTCAATCTCTATGGAATCCGCAACTTCAGCAGGGGCAAAATCACGTCCATCCGCCATATCGTAACGCCCTCCGCCAGCTTGGGTTACAGGCCGGATTTTGAGGAGAACCGGCGTTTCTACAGCTTTGGCGGCATTGCGGTTGCGCAGAATAAAGCGTCCTTGCCGCTGAGCTTGGGCCTGGAGCAAAAGTGGCAGCTGAAGTATAAATCCGGTGGCGAAGAAAAGCGCATCAATGATATCTTTGGCTTCAGCAGCAGAGCTTCGGCAGACCTGAAATCCAAGGAGAAGAAATTCCAGCATCTGGCACATAGCCTGGCTTTCAGGCCCGGAGATGTGAAGCTCGGTTCCATCAAGATTCCCGGCACCAAGACGGTGCTGAGAAACGTGGGCTTGACCTACGATGCGCAGATGAGCTTCAATCACAATCCCTATGAAATCACCTGGCAGAGTCTGGCTTTGAAAAATCAGTATTTCACACACAAGATCATGATCACCGGTTCCGCTGCCTACAAAACCTGGTTTACCAGGCCCAAAAACAGGATGTTCAGCCAAATGGACGACAGCCGGGATGACTCTTTTGACAGCCGGGACAGCTCGGGCGAAGGCTGGAAGCTGTCTTTGAGCCAGGATATTTCAGCCTCCAAAAACCTGTTCAAACCGGAAAACAGCAATCTGCACTTTGATGCCAGCTTGAAAGTGAGCAAAAACTGGCAGATGACCTACTCAAACTATTATGACCTCAAGAAAAGCAAGCAGTTATCCCAGTCCATCTCACTTTCACGGGATTTGCACTGCTGGAAACTGGAGCTCAGCTATTCCCGCCGCAACGAATTCTGGGAATATCGCCTGGTGCTCTTCAATATGGCATTGCCGGATGCCCTGAGATTTCAAACACGTGACAGTAAACGCTATTAGAAAAGCCGTATTTCTGGATAGAGACGGGTGCATCAGCCCGGATGAATTTGGCTACATCTCGGATGCTTCCAAATATGAGCTTTATCCCTATACTCCCGCGGCACTGAGGCTGCTTAAAAGCTTGGGCTATATGCTCTTCATCGTTACCAATCAGTCGGGCATCGCCCGGGGATATTTTGGTTTTGATGAGCTGAAAGAGGTGCACGACAAGATGGAGGAGCTGCTCAAAGCGGGGCAGGTGGAGCTGGATGAAATCTACTTTGCGCCCTATTATGCGGGCGGGAGCGTGAGCCCCTGGAATATTGATCATCCCGATAGGAAGCCGGGGCCTGGGATGTTTCAAAAAGCAATCCGGGAGCATCCCTTTCAGCCTTCAGCTTCCTGGATGATAGGGGATAGGTATACGGATATCGCCTTCGGTAAAAGCAACGGACTCAGGAGTATACTGCTCTTGAGCGGCAACGGCATGGAAGAGCTGAAGCGGGGTGTGATGAACTGGGATCACAAGCCGGATTTCATCTGTGAAGACCTGCTTACCGCCGCCAAGGTGATCGAGTATTTCAGCAAATGAGGCTGGGCTGCGCAACGCGTTTATGAAAAGTATATTCAGCTTCCAAGAGCAGAAATTTAAAGCCCTGAAGCCGGCAAGACAGATGCAGCACGTGATCAGCACCATGCAAGAGCTGGAGCGGCGGGCTGTGGGCGGTCTGGAATATCAAGACCTGGTGATCTTGCTGCGTGATATGCAGAGTTGGATGCAGCGTGATCTGGGGCTGCCTTCCTTTGACCTTGAGGCAGATGAGCCGAGGAAAGTGGCTCTGAAAGCGGCGGCCTGGCTGCAGGATCATGTTGATGCTTATAGAGATGCCAGGATAATTGTCCTCGATCAAGATGGCCTGAATACTCGCGATGATGGTCTCTATCAAAATGCGCAGAATATGGTGGTGATCCTGGAGGATTTGCGCTCCAGCTTCAATGTCGGCTCCATCTTTCGGACTTCGGAATGCCTGGGCATCAAAGAGTTGTGGCTCTGCGGCATCACCAGTAAACCGGGCGATAGGTCTCTGGCCAAAACTGCCATGGGGACAGAAGGGAGGATGTGCTGGGAACCCTTTGACAATGCGGTGGAGGCCGTGAAAGAAGCCAGGCGGCAGGGCAGATGTATCTACGCACTGGAAACTGTAGAAGCGGCCAGGAGTGTGTTTGAAGTCGAATATAAGTTTCCCTTGGCTTTGGTGGTGGGCAATGAGGCATTGGGCGTATCCCAAGATGTGCTTTCGCTTTGTGATGAGTACATTTATCTGCCTATGCAAGGCTGGAAAAACTCGCTCAATGTGGGTGTGGCTTTCGGAGTGGCGGGATTTCATATTGCCCGGGCGAGGAAGGGATAAATCCGGCCGATAGCAGGGTGTCCAGGGGCAAAACGGCAGATTTTAACCACACCTCCGTTCCATTTGCTTATTCTGCATCTTTTTTAAAGGAACACTTGACAAATAATGGCTATCCATAAATATGATCCTATTCTCAGGAGAGAGTCAGAAGATTATGGCTACGTGGGAAATGATCGTCAGAGGTAGAGTCCAGGGTGTTGGCTTCCGCTGGTTTGTAAAGCGGCTTGCCGATGCGCTTGGCGTGTGCGGATACGTCCGCAATCTACCTGATTCCTCTGTCCTCATCATAGCTCAGGCATCGCAGCCGGTTCTGGCTTCTTTTGCGGATCAGATCAAGCTTGGCAGTCGTCGCAGCACGGTGCTGCAATTGGACGTATCGCCGCTTGAACATGCAAGTGAGTATTATGTTTTTGAAATCAGATAAAGATAATATACAGTCAGGGCAGACAGCGAGAGCCTCTGGAGCTTGCTCTATGCTTTCGGGATGGCGCGTATTCTTGATATTCTGCCTGTTTTTGCTGCCCATCCTATTGTTTGCAGACTACCAATATCACACCGTAAGAAAGGGAGATACGCTGTATGCGCTGTCCCGGAGGTACGGTGTGAGCATATCCAGCATCCAGAAATTGAACAATATGAGTGGGACGAATCTGAGAATTGGGCAGAGGCTCAAGATCAAAGAAATCCCCAAACCTAAGCCTAAACCTCCCGTCACACCACCGGTTACGATCACGCCCGACCCGCCGCCGGCAGAAAAGCCGACTCCGGCGGAAAAACCGCCCACTACGGCCGATCCACCTGCAGTCAAGCCGGACCCACCGGCTGCCACAGGAGTTGTGGAGCTGCCCGGCGAGTATTATCACGTCGTGAAAGCGGGCGAGAATCCCTATCGTATCTCGCAAAACTATGGCCTCAGTTCCAAAGATTTCTTTGCTTGGAATGGCAAGAGCAGTTGGGATGAATTCAGCATCCATCCCGGTGATAAGCTGGTAATCAAGAACCCCGCATCACATGAAGCGCCCGTCGTGGTGAAGGAAGAGCCGCAGCCGAGCACGCCTGCACCCAGTCAACCGGCCCCCGCAGAAGAGCCGGTGGTGGTTTCCAAGACCTACAAAGTGAAGAAAGGCGATACCCTCTACAGCATCTCCAAGGCGCATGGCGTCACGGTGGAGGACCTCAAAACCAGGAACAACCTCACTTCAAACAGCATCTTTGTGGGGCAGACGCTGTACATCGTGGGTACGCCGAGCGCTTCCCCGGGTGCGTCCGTCACGCTTTCAGACCTGGAAGGCACGCAGATGATCCGTGACGATCTCTTCACGCCGGTACAGGGGCGAGTGACCTCAGAATTTGGATTGCGCAGGGGCAGGCCTCACAAGGGTATAGATATCGCTGCGAAGTCCGGAACACCCATCTATGCGGTTTTGGATGGAGTGGTGGTGTTTTCCGGCGTGCAACGCGGCTATGGCAATGTAATCGTGATCGAGCATCCGGACTTTGTGATGACGGTCTATGCACACAACGATAGAAACTTGGTGGCTCTGGGTGACGAAGTGAAAAAAGGTCAGCAGATTGCCGAGGTGGGAAACACAGGCAAATCCACCGGGCCTCATCTCCATTTTGAATACCGCATCAAGGGCCAGGCCATCAACCCGCGTAAGGTGTTGAAACTTTAGGATGAACAGGTAGGGGTATGCCAAGACGCAGACGAGAAAACGTTTTTGCAGATAAAGCGCTGCAAAACTACCTGAAGCAGATCTCAAAGTATGAGCCGCTCACCAGAGAAGAGGAGCGTGAGCTGGGTCTGCGGGCCAAGCAGGGTGATCAGGAAGCTATCGATCGCTTGGTGCAGGCCAATCTGAAGTTTGTGGTCAAGATCGCCGCCCGTTACCAAAATAGGGGGCTTAGTCTCTCCGAGCTGATCAGCGAAGGCAATATCGGCCTCATCAAGGCCATTGAGCGCTTTGATCCCACCAAAGACATCAAGCTCATCTCCTATGCCATCTGGTGGATAAAACAGCGCATATCCCTGGCGGTGAGCGAGAAAAGCTCCATGATCCGCGTGCCGCTGGGCAGAGCCAATACTGCATACAGGATCAAGGCTGCCAAGGATAGAATCTACACGCAGTCCGGCGAAAAGGCCACCACAAAAGAGCTGGGAGAAGCTACCAACCTTTCAGAAAAAGCGGTGGAACAAATCATAGACCAGATGCCGGAAACCACATCTTTTGACGAGGTTATCAGGGGAGATAACTTTGCGGATTTTACCACCAAAGACCTCATGGTGGATGAAGAACAGCTGGACCCGCAACAGCTCTACTATCGCGAGAGGATTCACGACAGACTGCACGATGCCATAGACCAGCTGGATAGCCGTGAAGCGGGCATCATCAGAGACTATTTTGGCTTGAATGAGGAAAACGAAGCCCAAAACTTTGCCCAAATCGCAGAGAAGATAGGCCTTTCCAGAGAAAGAGTGAGGCAAATCCAAAAAGAAGCTCTGCGCAAAATGACAGAGATACTCAAACCCGAAGAAGACTCGTTTGTGGACGAGTTTTTGGATAAGTATAGCATATAAAAATAAGGATGATACGAGATGTTTAAGAATTTTGACGAGATGACGAACTTCGTGAAAAGCAGGCGCAGAGGACGCGCAGTAATCGCCGCGGCACAGACCACCAGCGTGCTGGATGCCGCTATTTTGGCCTATAAAGAAGAGCTGGCAGATAGCACCTTGGTGGGAGATAAGGCTGCCATTATCGCCCTTTTGGAGGAGCTGGCTCCCGATCTGATCTCCAAATTTGAGATCATTGATACCGGTGCCGACCCCCTGGCTGCCGTCCATAAGTCAATAGATTTGGCCCACGAAGGCAAGGCAGACCTCATTCTCAAAGGCAAAACTGAAAGTGCGACGATCATGAGAGCTGTTTTGGATAAAGACCACGGGCTCAGGCAGAGCGAGGTTGTCTCCGACGTCCTGGCCTACGAACATCCGGATGGCCTCCGCTTGATGAGCGATGGAGGCGTCAACCTCTGTCCCAATCTGAAAGAGATGGTTGCCATCGTTAAGAACAGCGTGAAAACCGCTCATGATATGGGGTGTGAGATGCCCAAGGTCGCTCTCCTTTCCGCCATAGAAGTGGTGAACCCCAAGATGGAATCCACGGTCAATGCCGCTATCATCAGCAAGATGAATCAGCGGGGCCAGATCCCGGGCTGCATCGTGGAAGGCCCGCTTGCTTTTGACGGTGCGGTAGACATGAAGGCGGCAAAGCTCAAAGGTCTCACCGAAAGTGGAGTGGGTGGTCAGGCAGATGTTGTCATCGTGCCAAACATCGAAGCCGGCAACCTCTACGGCAAAATTGTCTCCCTCTATTGCGGCTATCGCGTGGCTCACTTTGTGGTGGGTACCAAGGTGCCAATCCTCATCCCTTCCAGAGCGGATGATGGTGAAAACAAGATGCTCTGCATGGCGATGGCGCTTGCCTGCATGGTGCGATAGAAGATGAATCTGGGCCTGATTCAGTTTGGCAAAACAAAGGATCGCTGGCTGCAAGAAGGCATAGATGAATATCTCAAACGCCTGGAACCTTGGCACAGGGTTCAGATCATCCAATTGCCGGATGCATCGATCAAAAACAACCCTGATGCCCGCGCCGTGATGCAGAAGGAAGCAGAAGCCGCGCTCAAGGTTATCCAGGCTGATGATTATGTGATTGTGTTGGATGAAGCGGGAAAGCAGTACAATTCCCTTGATTTTTCCGCATTTCTGACTAACTTATCAGATAAGCGAAGAGTGCTCTTTGTAATCGGTGGAGTGTTCGGCGTGGACGAGAGCCTGAAAGCACGAGCAGATGCGCTCATGAGCCTGTCGCCACTCACATTCACCCATCGCATGGCACGCTTGGTGCTGATCGAACAAATCTACCGTGCCTGCATGATACGCAGCGGTAGGAAATACCATATCTAAAGGATTTTAACCATGTTTCAACCTGACGCAAACACGATGGAAAACTTCCGCTGGGCCTTGTATGTCCTCATGCAAGGCATGGGCGGGGTGTTCCTGTTTATGGGTATCTTTTACCTGTTGATCTGGGCTTTGGGGAAAATCTTTAAACCAAAAACACGACCATGAAAAAGCTGTATATACTACTGATCGCCTTACTGGCAGCGCTTTCAATGCCAGCTGCCGTAACTGTGCTGTCCTCTGATGCTTATCAGAGTCAGGTGGAGTTTGTCCTGGGTGATTATGCCATCCGGGAGCAGGATTCTTTTGCCAGAATCAGTGTGCCCCATATGGCGTATCCACACCTCCCAGGGGCACCAGGACTGCCCCTTGAAGAGTTTAAGATCGCACTGCCTCCTGCCGGCAATATCGTGTGGACTCTCACCGTGCTGGAAGAAGAGCAAGTGTCATTGAACCACCGAGTTATGCCTGTGCCTTACGTTTCTGCACAGGAAAGCGGCATGAGCCAATATCACTATCGGGTGGATGAAAGCCTCTATGCAAGCGCTTCTGGTGGCTATGTCACAGAGCTGGAGCCGGATATCTTCCGGGGTTACAGCTTCACTTCCCTGAGGGTGAATCCCTTCCAATATGATGGACAACGCAGCTTGCGCATTCTCAAGCGTGCCATCATCAACATCAAGATCAGTGGGGATGTTTCCTACAAGTCCACAGTTGTACAGGATGGATTGGCCGGGCTCTTTCTGGATGCAGTGATCAATCCCGCTCAGGCTCAAAACTGGAAACAGCACTTCAGAACCAGCATCAATCATGCGCCCTTCTCCGAGGCAGATTACTGGCTCAAGATCGAAGTGGATAAGAATGGCATATATCAGCTTACCCGGCAAAACCTTAGCTCGCTCCCTCTGGACGACGTAGACCCCCGCACTATCAGGATGTTCTCCACAGGCGGTGCGGTAAATCCACCCGCGGTGCAAACCGCCGGGCCCGAGTTTAAAGAAATCCCCATCAGGGTGATAGGCGAGGAAGATGGGCACTTTGATGCCTCCGACAAGATCATCTTCTTCGGTGAAAACCGCGATGGACTGGATAAGACAGCCGAGCTGGGCACCCTGGTGGCTAGCACTGTTTTCAATCCTTACAGCCTGAATGGCGTTTACTGGCTCACCTTCGGTGGCAGCTTCTCCACGCCTCCCTTGAGGATACAGATGCAGGATTTGTATAGCAGTTCAAACTCCTCCACGAGCAACCATACCACCAGCTCTCGCTATGAGAAAGAATCCCATCGCATTGATCCCTACAGCTTTGAATGGTATAGCGATAAGCTTTTTGGTATGACGACTGCAGATTACATCTTCAATCTCGACCTGAATGATGTCGATCCCGATGGCCTCAATAGCATCAAACTTACCCTCCGCCATGAAGGAGCGGCGAGCTATGATAGTGTATCCCACAAGATCAGGGTCTGGGTAAACGAGCAAGAGATACAGCCTCCCAGCCCGGGTTATTTCGGCTGGAGGGGCCCATCATATTATACTTTGACGAGGAACGGAGTCAACCTGCGCGACGGAGAAAACACAGTCCGCATCCGGGTGTTGAGGGCCAAGTCGGTAAACCTTTTTCTGGATTACATCCACATCGCTTATCAGCAGAAGCTCAAGAAGGGCTCAGGGCAGTTTATGATCAATGGGCCGGATAGCGTGGCAGAAACCAGGATAGCCTACCAGATGCAGACAAGCAGTTCCGGCGTGGAAGTCTATCGAATCGGCAGCTCCTTTGCGGATGTGAAGCAGGTGCCCTGGCAGGCAGGAGCGGATGTTTTCATCTCTCCCAGCAACAACAAGACAAGGTTTGTGCTCACCCAGCCCAACGAGTACTACAGCCCCGTTTCAGTCAGCTTAGCCGATGCTCAAGACCTCACCCTGGATACTTCCCAGGTAGACCACATCATCATCGCCCCGGAAGAGTTTCTGGAGCAAGCCTCCACGCTGGCGTCCATGTACCAGGAGTTTTACGATCTCAGTGTCAGGATTGTCGATCAGGCAGATATTATCGACCAATTCACCGGCGGTCATCCTGATCCCCTGGCCATCCGCCAATACCTGCGCTATGTATACAAAAACTTCACTGCCCCTCAGCTTCAGGGTGTGACACTTCTGGGCACAGGAACCATAGATTGGCGCAACAAATCCCGCATCTCCACTCCCAAAAACAAGATGATGGTCTATATGCAAGGTGCCACTTCATCCGATGACTACTATGTCATGATGGATTCCAAAGACTATCCCGAGCTGATCATCGGGCGCTACCCCGTTCGCAACACAACAGAGCTCAACACCATGCTCTCCAACTATCGCGACTATGTGAGCGATCCCACACCCGGCTGGTGGCGCAATTCCATGGTCTTCCTGGCAGATGATCTCTACAACGGCAGCGACCCCGTTGCAGAATCTTACCACACCCAGCAGATGGAAAGAGCTGCCAACCTGATGCACAAGAGCGTGAGGATAAACAAGATCTTTGGCTGGGAATACGACTATGATGAATACCAAAACAAGCCCGGCGCCAGGGATGACATGATCGGCTCCATCAATGAAGGTGTGCTGGTGTGGTATTACGTGGGTCATGGCAGCTATGATTCCTTGGGCGCTGAAGACTATTTCAATGGTGCCACAGATATGGTCAGGCTCCACAACGCCGACAAGCTGCCCCTCTTTATCGCTGCTGCCTGCAGCGTGTCAAATTATGACCATTGGGGCTATGACAGTCTGGGCGACAAGCTTGTTTTGCAGGACAACTACGGCTGCATCGCCAGTTACGCTGCCACCCGCAGGGGTGGGGGCGAGGCAAATACCCGCCTGGTGGACTTGATGTTTGAAGAGATGATCGGCAAGCGCCATCCCCTGGGAATAAGCATTATGGCCTCCAAGCTGCGTTCAAACTACAATTCCAACGACCTGTATTTTGTCCTCTTGGGAGATCCAACCCTCAGGATCAATACTCCCATCAGAGACAGTCTGTTAACCGTTGATGGCAGCGCGACCTCAGCGGTATTGTGTTCTCGTCAGCAATCCCATGTGGAAGGCTCCTTCGGCCCTTATACGGGCAACGGCACAGCCAGTTTGCGGCTCTTTGACAGCGGCCGAAACTACAACCTGGGCTCCAATCCTGTCAGCCAGCAAGGCAACCAGCTCTTCAAAGGTGATGTATCGGTGAATAACGGCAGCTATCAAGGCGGCTTTATCGTTCCCGACGATGTCACCAACGGCAACACCGGCTCCGTCATGTGCTATATCTGGGACGACACAACCAAGCAGGATTATCTGAACTACTTCTATCCCGTAAACACGCGGGACAACGCCGTTGCGGTGGAAAACGACGGCCCGCCCAAGATAGAGCTCTTTTTGGGAACCATGGATTTTAGAGACGGAGACGTGGTACCTGCCTCCACCACGCTGATAGCCAAGATTTCAGACGGGAACGGCATCAACGTCACCGGCAGCTCCGGACACCATATCTTCCTGGTGATTGACGACGCCGCACAGCCCATCCCCGTCACGGAATACTTCAATTACAACAAGGACTCCTTCACGGACGGCATCCTGCGCTATCCGCTCCCCAAGCTGTCTGAAGGGCCTCACACCGTTCAAGTGATCGCATTTGACAACTTCAACCTGCCCTCAGTGGCAAACACCCACTTTGTTGCCAAACACAGCTCAGAGCTTTCCATCCAGAGGTTGCTCCCCTACCCAAATCCCATGGAAGATGACGGATACATCACCTTCATCCTCAGCGAAGAAGCTTCTTTGGATATCGGCATCTACACCGTCACCGGCAAGAGGGTAAAGCGCATCAAGACCCTGGGAAGAGAAGGCTTTAACCAGATTCCCATCGATGCCAGGGACAACAACGGCAACCGCTTGGCAAACAACACTTATTTCATTAAAATCAAAGCCAAAGCCGCTTCCAAGAGCACAGAAGCCACCGAGCGGCTGGTAATATACAAATAGGAACCCCTCTCCATGCTTATTTACAACACAGCTACCCACAAGAAAGAGACCTTCGTCCCCATCGAAGAAGGCAAGGTAAAGCTCTACGCTTGCGGCCCCACGGTGTACGACTTCTTTCACATCGGCAACGCCCGCGCCTTCCTCTTCTTTGACGTGATGCGAAGGTATTTTGAATACAAAGGTTACGATGTTACCTACGTGCAAAACATCACCGATATAGAAGACAAGATCATCGCCCGCTCCATTGAGGAAGGAATCCCCTACGACCAATTTGCCTCCAAATATGCAGATGCTTTCCTGCAGGATTCCAAAGCCTTGGGCATCAAACCGCCGCATCATCAACCCCGTGCCACAGAGTTTATGGCAGAGATTATCGCCCTCATCGAAGAGCTGATCAAGCGCGGCTATGCCTACGAGGTGGAGGGAGACGTGTATTTTGACACCGCCAAGCTACCGGAATACGGCTCTTTGAGCGGTAAAAGGATAGAGGACCAGAAGGTTGGCGCCCGCGTGGCGGAAAACGTGCTCAAGCGCAATCCCACAGACTTCACCCTCTGGAAACGCAGCAAGCCCAACGAGCCCATCTGGCAAAGCCCCTGGGGAGAAGGACGCCCCGGCTGGCACAGCGAATGCGTGGTGATGAGCCAGCATTATCTGGGCGAGACTTTCGACATCCATGGCGGCGGCGTAGACCTCGTCTTCCCGCACCATGAAAACGAACTGGCCCAGGCCAGAGCTATCTCCGGCAATCCTTTGGCAAACTATTGGGTGCACAATGGCTTCCTCAATATCGAGGGCGAAAAGATGAGCAAGAGCCTGGACAACTTCTTCACCGCACGTGACATCCTCAAGCAGCACAGCGCAGAAGCCATCCGCTTCTTCTTCCTTTCCAAACACTATCGCAGTCCCATAGACTTCAACCGTGAGATCATCGAGGAATCCGAGCGTGCAGTTGGAAACTTCCGCCAAAGCCTCAAGGATATTGACTTCCTCACTCTGGACGAAGCCTTCGAGCCCGGGCCCGAGCTGCAGAAGCTGGAAGCCGAGTTCCAGGCAGCTATGGATGACGATTTCAACAGCGCCAAAGCCATTGCTGTGCTCTTTGAGATCAATGGGCTGATCCGCAACCGCCAGCTACCCCTCGAAGAGCGTCAGGACGCCGCCCGGATGCTGGTGAAGCTGGGTCGGGTGCTGGGCTTTTTCCAAAACCTGGAAGAGGCGGAAACGTTGCCGGATCAAAGCAAACAGCTGATAGAGCTGATTATCAAATATCGTGCTCAAGCCAGAGCAGACAAAAACTGGGCTCTCTCAGACGAGATCAGAGCCGACCTCGCCGCCTTGGGAATCGAGCTCAAGGACACACCCACCGGCGCTGAATGGTCTTACAAGGAGCAGTAATCATGAACAAAGCCTTCAAATCTTACCTGTTCGTCTCCATCCTCATCCTGATCGGCGTGCTCGTCGCCCTCTTCTTCATCCTGAGGGCACAGCCCAAGCTCAGCAGCCCCAAGAGCATCACCTACGATGCCCTGGGCGAAAGATTCCTCATCTCAAACCTGGGCAATCACTCCATCGTGGCCATGGATGCGGAAGGCAAGCTCAGCAATGTGATCAAGAAAGGGATCAACAACCCACGTGGCATCACGATGAGAGGCCAGGAGCTATTGGTGGCAGATGACGACAAGCTGCACTTCATAGACCCCGATCCGGGCATCATCACCAAGACTGTAACCATCGAAGGCGCCAAGCTGCTCAACGACGTAGCGGTAGACGAGCTGGGCGCCATCTACCTCACAGATATAGACGCAGAATGTATCTGGAGGCTGGACAGACAGGGCTCCAACCCCACACAGTTTACCAGCAAGCTGATGCAGCAGCCAAGCTCTCTCTACTTTGACAAGCCGCGTCGTCAGATGCTTGTGGTGAGCATGGGGCAGAGGCAGCCCATCATCCTTTTCAGCACCAAAACCAATGAATTCAGCGTCTTCAAAGACACTATGTATTCACAACTAAGCGGCATCCAAGCGGATGATCTGGGCCGCATCTTTTTCAGCTCTCTCCAGGAGCAGGCTGTGTTTATGATCCCGCAAGCCCAAAACCGCTTCATCCTCTTTGAACAAAACCTGAAGTCCCCTGCAGACCTGTATTGGCACGAGCCCACCAACGAGCTTTTGCTGCCGCTCACGCAGGAAAACAGAATTGTAAGATTAGCCTTGGACGAAGACTAAGTCTTGTAAGTATAAGGAGATATTTTACAATGGAGATTATCACACGTGGCCTGAGCCTCCTCACTTGGGAACAAGTATTGATGATGCTGATCGGAGTGGTGTTGATCTGGCTGGCAATCGCCAAAAAGTATGAACCCGCTCTGTTGCTGCCCATAGGTTTTGGCACCATTTTGGCCAATATCCCGCTTTCAGCAGCCGTGGGCGAAGGCGGTGCCCTCACCGTGCTCTTCGATGCCGGCATCCGCACCGAGCTCTTCCCCTTGCTTATCTTCATCGCCATCGGCGCTATGATCGACTTTTCTCCGCTCTTGCAAAACCCATCCATGCTGCTCTTCGGTGCAGCCGCTCAACTGGGAATATTTGTGACCATTGCTTTGGCCACCCTCTTCGGTTTTTCCCTCCAGGAAGCCGGCGCCATCGGCATCATCGGAGCCGCAGATGGCCCCACCTCCATCTATGTGGCAAACCGTTTTGCACCCTCATTGATGGGCCCAATCTCCGTGGCAGCCTATTCTTATATGGCCCTCGTACCCATCATCCAACCGCCCATCATCCGTCTGCTCACCACCAAAGAAGAGCGCAAGATCCGCATGGACTACAGCAGCAGCGACGTACCCAAGATTGTGAAGATCATCTTTCCCATCCTCATCACCGTCATAGCGGGCATCTTGGTTCCGGAAAGCGTGTCACTGATCGGCTTTCTCATGTTTGGCAACCTGATCCGCGAATGCGGCGTGCTGGAAAGCCTCTCCAAAAGCGCCCAAAACGAACTGGGCAACCTCGTAACCATCCTGCTCGGAATCACCGTCGCCTCCACCATGAAAGCGGAAGCCTTTCTCAGAGTGCAGACCATCTTCATCATGTTGCTGGGCCTCGTTGCCTTTGTCTTTGACACCGCGGGAGGTGTACTCTTTGCCAAGCTGCTCAACCTCATCCGCAAAAAGAAGATCAACCCCATGATCGGCGCCTGCGGCATCTCAGCCTTCCCCATGAGCGCCAGAGTGGTTCACCAGATGGGGCAGAAAGAAGACCCCTTCAACTTCCTGCTCATGCCCGCCGTCAGCGTAAACGTAGGCGGTCAGATAGGTTCCGTGATTGCGGGTGGGCTGGTCCTGGCGCTGCTATCCTGAGGCTGGAATGGATAAAGACGCACTCTTGGAGCTCTTGGACAAAGCCCGGCAAGCCGCCCAAAACGCCTATGCACCCTATTCCGGCTACAAAGTGGGAGCTGCACTCCTGGATTCACTTGGTAAGGTTCACCTGGGTTGCAACGTGGAGAATGCCTCCTATTCGCTTACCAACTGTGCCGAGCGCACCGCCATCTTCAAAGCCGTAAGCGAAGGCGTGAGAGACTTTCAAGCTTTGGCCGTCTGGGTGGATTCCGATACCATCTTCCCGCCCTGCGGTGCTTGCAGACAGGTAATAAGCGAATTTGCACCCCGGATTCCAGTGATCTTTGGTAATGCACTGCGCCATGAGATCACCGATGCAGCCACGCTCCTGCCCTCTGCCTTCAGCCTGGATAAGTGACAGAGCTCTTTGACCAATCCAGCTGTATAGTCTGTCCCAGAGAATGCCGGGCAGACCGCACCCAGAACAAAGGAGCCTGCGGTGCCGACGTCAATCTCAAGATCAGCCTCGCCACCCTCCACTACGGCGAAGAGCCCGTCCTGAGCGGTTTTGAAGCACGCAGAGCCCGCATCGTCACCTCCTCTCAGGGTGAAACCCTCTCCGGCGGCAGCGGCACCATCTTCTTCTCAAATTGCAACCTACATTGCATCTACTGCCAAAACTATCAGATCAGCCACTTGGGCCAGGGCAGATACATCAGCGATGAAGACCTGCTCAACATCATCTTTGGGCTCCAGGACGAAGGCGCCCTCAATATCAACCTCGTTTCGCCCACTCAATACACAGCTCAACTTATCCCCATCCTGCGTCAGGCCAAAGCCGCCGGCTTGCGCATCCCCATCGTCTGGAACAGCAATGCCTACGAAAAGGTGGAGTGTATCCGGGCTTTGGGCGAGCTGGTGGACATCTGGCTGCCGGATTTTAAATATGCCGACGCAGCGCAAGCCCGCAAATACTCCGGCATCTCAAACTACCCTGCCACAGCCATCGAGGCCATCAAAACCATGTGGGAATACGCCGGCGAGCTGCAGACTGACTTTTTGGGCGTAGCCACCAGGGGAGTGATGATCCGGCATCTGGTGCTTCCCAACGGCATCTCCGGCTCCAAAGAAGCACTGCATATGATCTATGGCGCCATCGGCAATACCGTAAGCCTCAGCCTCATGGCCCAATACTATCCCACCGCCGCCTGTGCTGCCTACCCGGAACTCTCCCGCAGCATCACTTACGACGAATACCAAGAGGTGCTCGAGACCGCAGAGGAACTGGGTTTTGACAATATCTTCGCCCAAGAAATAAGACCCACACCGGATTGGACGCCGGACTTCGACCGCTGAGACCTCTCAATTTGATTGGATAGATGCTCCGTGATGCCAGTTGGCAGCTTTCCAGCGGCTGACGCTTGCCTTTAGCTCCGTCTACCCCGCCCCAATTTGCGGTAATTGATGTAATCCTTGGGAAAGCAATCTTTTATCCCCTGGTCTCATTCTACACTCCCGGCGCAGCGACTCACCGCTCACAACCGGACGGTGCGGCCCTCCTTAAGGGTCAAAATTTATTTTCAAAAAACCGATGCTCAGCTCAATATTTGACTTTTGACCGTGTCTGCCCCACCTTCGGATATCCTTGGCGCTCGAATGCGTAACTCTTGGGTTTTCCATGGGTTACTT
>DGFM01000019.1:62357-78818 GCA_002391675.1 Cloacimonetes bacterium UBA3900
CGTTTTAGGAGGCGGTTTTGTTTTCGCAAAACCGGAGCTCAGGTCAAATATTTTAGAAAGCCCGGCTGTTTCAGGTGTGGGAGTGAGCTATGGAATGCCTATCAAAATAGTAGGTATTCCGCCGGTATTTATCTGCCATTTCAACCCCCGATATCCGGGGGCGGAGCAGTCCGTCTCACTTTTAGCGTTTTGTATGCACCCAAATTGAACTTGGGCCTTTTCTATTTCATCAACACCATCTTGTGAGTGCTGCTGCTCTTGCCAGCGGAGCTGAGGCGCACAAAGTAGATACCGGAGGCCACTGCCCTGCCTTCAAAGTCCTTGCCATCCCACACCGCCTGATGTTTGCCTCTGGCTTTGGGCTCGTTCACCAGAGTGTCCACCATTTGGCCTTTGATATTGTAGATATCGAGTTTTGCCATACCTTCGGCAGCAAGATGATAGCTGATCGTGGTGCTGGGATTGAAGGGATTGGGATAGTTGCCAATGATTTGTGCCTGCTGTACAGGTGTTTGCAGGGCATCGTCATTGGGTGTACTGCTGCGCACAGTATTGCCCCAAATGCCCGTAATATCTCTTCCGGCCCGTTGATCTATCCAGCTGATAAAGGCCGTGTTTGAAGTTGTGGTGATGCGGGGGTGCAATTGGGCATTGCGGGCATCACAAAGCACCACGGGAGCAGCGTCCGCCGGATTTCCGTTTGCATCCAAACGCCGGTAATAGATGTCGGATTCAAAAACATGATAAGGGACAAAGGAGCAGATCATGGAGCCATCATCAAAGCTTTTAAGGATTGGCTGCATTGGCTCATAGGCTGCGGGGATGATGTTTATCCCGGCTTCAGGGGTCTGAAAGCTGCCCTGGGTGTCTACACTATGGAGGTTGTAGCCGGCATCGTTTTGCGCCAAAAATATCAAGGCATCATCTTTGACTAAGGGGTTGCTGATGGAGCCGCCCACGTCAAAGCTTATCCCATCCTCACCCCACATTCTGTCTCCCTGGGGGCTTATCTTCTGCATGATATAGCTGCTTGAGGTTTCCGGATTGTTGCTTCGGAAGATCAGGCAGCAATCATCACCCATGCCGCCGGTGCCGATCAGCGTGTTCTCTTGGCTGACGTCCATGGAGCTCAGAGGGAAATCGTTTGAGCCTCCTGTAGCAGTTATGACGCCATGAGCATCGAGCAACAAAGCTTTGAGGCGAGTGAAGCTTTCTTCCATATAGGCGCTGTAGTGGTCACTGAAAATGAGCAGGCCATTTTTAAAGCCCAACAGTGTGTAGCAGTGATTGACTTTATGTGGTAAAAGCAGCTCTCCTTGAGGGTTCCACTGTGCCTGGCAATTAATATATTTCTGCCCCATGATCTTGTTTGAAAAACCGCTGGCGGCGGCAAGCCAAAACAGGTAGACAGCTTGGTCTACGCAGCCGATTATGTGGTTTTGGTTGCCAAGCATGATGCCACTCTCGCCAAAACACAGATTGCCATGATAATCTATGGCTTGAAGGAAAGTCCTGCCTCCGCTCAGGGTGGTGTACAGGATATACAGTCTGCTATCATTGTCCACCATAAATTGCAGCACATCCAGCACGTCATCACCCAGAGGCTGCAGAGAACGGCCATTGAGTTCCAAAAGAGGTTGCATATTTGCATCAAAAAGCTGATAATATATACCTGACATTCCATACTGATAGCCATCGGTAAGGGAAGTCTCATGACGTCTTTCCATCCAGATACTCAAAAACCTGTTTCCCAGGCTAAAACACTGATGCCTCCACCGGGCACCATCACAGACGCCGGCCAATCTGTCCTCCAAAGCTATGCCGGAGGAGCCATGAACGAGCGTGCCGTCAGTATTCAGAACCTGCATCTTGATCATTTGCCGCCTGTTTAGGATATCATGCCACAGGAATATGCCCCTGTCGTTGGCAGGCAAAACAACCATATACTTGGGATGGGTATACAATTCATCGGTTACAGCCAGGCTCTGGGTGAAAAGTTTGCCGCCCGCAGCATCAAAAATCTGGACATAAGGCTCCACTGCAAGCAATATCTTCCCATCCGGCGACTCCGCCATCAGAATTTTCCCATCAGAAGGATACTGCTCGACAGCATTCCAAAGTGGCTGTAAATCTGCAGATAGCATATGCAGGGTGAGTGTAAGATTGTAACCACCGGCCAGAACATAGGCCACTCTGCCATCGCGCAAAAGCCAAATCCCACTAAAGCGTTGAAACAGGAGGTCGCATTCCAGGTTTTGAGTAAAAAGAGCCTCTCCGTTTGTGCCCGTCTTACTGATTTTTAGGCTGTCTTCGGAAACTGTGTAGAGCAAATACTCGCCATTTACCGGCCCAGTTATGTCGGCATACCTCCCATCAAAGAGGTTAAGTGCCGGTATGGCATCGTCATCAATGAGCACACCTGCATCGGAAAACTTCAGCACTTTGTATTGATAAGATCCCGGCGTCCCGATGCAGATATGCACCAAAAAGCCGCCGCCCGGGCAGGATAGCACATTTTTCATCTCCACCATATCATCCATCTCTACCAAGGCTATTTCTGTCTCGCCCCAGAGTTTGTTGCCTCCGGAATCAAAGTTTTGTCCAAAGATGGGGTTTGCCCATCTATTTTGAAAAACGGCTATGATGCCACCGTTATCGTTGGCAAGTATTTTACCTTTAGCGTATGTGAATTGATCAGAAAGCAGCACTCCCTCGTCGGGCCAGAGACACTGCCCCTCAGGAGTCACTTTTTGCATATAGTCATGACTTTTGGTGGAGATGATCTCTTTCCAGATTATGATGAAGTTGCCGTCGCTGGTGGGGACCACGTCTAAAAGCTTTTGGTCTATCTCCTTGTGCGCCAAAAGGATGGCTTCGTCCGTGAGAAGCTCGCCGGCTGCGCTGAGTTTGTGGCAATAGATGTTTTTGGATAGCGTGCTGTTGTCGCTGAAGAAAACAAGCCAGCCGCCATCTGCAGTTTGAAAGCTGAACTGCTCCAAAGTCAGTTCATCAGCCTGCCGGATGATAAATTCATCTGCCAATAAACAGGTGGCTATACACAGCAGCAGGCAGACTATCAGGACAATCCTTTTCATTTTAAACCTCCTTATCTATTTCATCAGCACCATCTTATGCACGCTGCTCCTGTTGTTAGAGCTGAGGTGCACAAAGTAGATGCCTGAAGCGACGCCTTTGCCGCTGTGATCCTTCCCGTTCCACACCACTTGATGCTTGCCTCTGGCTTTGGGCTCATTCACCAGCGTGTTCACGAGTTGTCCTTTGATATTGTAGACATCCAGTTTTACTGCTCCATCCGCAGCAATATCATAGCTGATCGTGGTGCTGGGGTTGAAGGGATTGGGGTAGTTTCCTATAATTTGAGCTTGCTGTATGGGCGTCTGCAGGGCGTCGTCAATGGGTGTGCAGCTCTGTACGGTGTTGCCCCAAAGCCCGGTGATTCCCAGGCCCGCTCGATGGTCTTTCCAGGTGATGAGGGCTGTGTTGAAGTATGTGGCGACGCGGGGCTGCGACTGGATGTTACGCGCATCGCAAATCACTACGGGAGCGCTTTCTGCAGATGTTCCGTCCGCGTTAATGCGGCGGTAGAAGATGTCGGAGTCTGTCAAATTATTATTGTTGAAAACGCAAATCATGGAGCCGTCTTCAAAGGTGGCAAAGTCCACTTCCTTGGGTGCATAGGATGCGGGGATGATATTTGTTCCGCCGGGTGGAGTCTGAAAGGCCCCTTCTGCATCCACGCTATGGAAGTTGTAGCCGGAAGCTCCCAAGCTCAAGAAGCACAGGGCATTGTCTGTAACGACGGAATGCTCGATGGCGCTACCGTCATTGAAGCTGATCCCGGCTGCCCCCCAGAGCCTGTCGCCTCGGTAATCGACCTTTTGCAGGATGTAGCTGTGTGTGGATTCGTCGCTATCCAGGCGGACGATCAGGCAGAGATCATCTCCCATCGTGCCCGTGCCAATGAGCGGATTTGCAAAAATGACAGGCTCAGAGCTGAGCAGGACGCTGTCATCACCGCCCACCGTTGTGATCAGTCCATAGGTGTCAAACATCAGGGCCTTGAGATGGGTCGGGCCAATTGATTGATAGTTGTGGAAGCTGTCACAGTATATCAGCATACCATTTTCAAAGCCCAGCAGCCTGTACATATGGTTGAAAGCATAGGGCAAAATCAGCATTCCATTGGCTCCCCATTTAGCTTGGCCATCCACATATTTCTGGCCCATGATCTCGTTTGTGTGGCCGGTGTAGGTCCTCGTCCAAAAGACATAAGTGACGTGCCCCACTTCGCCCACAACCTCATCTGCGAGCTCTATTTCGATGCCGTTGCCGGCATAACACAGATTGCCCTCAAAATCTATCGCCTGCAGATATGTCGGGCTTCCATAGTCCCGCCCATAGATAAAATGAAGCCTGTTGCCCTCGCTGACATAGATATGCAGCAGGTTCCGGGCTTCGGCACGCTGAGACAGGGCAACCCGGCCGTTGGGCTCCAAAAGAGGCTGCATATTGGGATCAAACAGCTGATAGTAGTAGCTGCCATCGTGTCGGGTATCAGTCCAAAAGCTCAAGAATCTGCCACCCAGATCGAAACAATAATTAAAGCCTTCTGCATAATAGCTGTCCGGACAGCCCCCGGCCAATATGTCTTCCAAAATGATACCATTGGGCAGATGGGTAAGCGAGCCATCCATCTTCATCGCCTGCAGCTTGATCCTCTGCCGGGTATTGTAATAATAATTCCACAGGCAAATGACGCTGTCTTGTGTAGGTAAAGCGAGCATATCATAGCCACTGTCGGCGGTGATAAGCTGAGGTTCGCTGAAAAGACGTGTGCCGTCTGCATCATAAAGCTGAGCCTTACGGTCCCAGGTTAGCAAGAATCTCCCTTCAGAACATACGTTTACCCTGGCCCAAGAATAGCCCGGATGCTGCTCTTCAACACTCCATAACAGCTCCAAATCTGGTGATAGCAAATATAGATGCACTATTCCACCGTTAGCTCCACTTCTCGCCACAAATGCCACCTTGCCATCGTCAAGAAGCTTGATATCATTGATATAACCGCAATGGAAAACCAGGTTTTGATCCAAGAGCAGCTCTCCATTTGCGCTCACTTTGTTGACTTCCAGCATAGCGTCCGGATCAGCATAGATCAAATACTCGCCATTCACCGGGCCCACTATCATGCCAAGCCCTTTAAAGAAAAGATCGGTAGGCACCAAAGAAGTGTCATCGACCAGCACGCCGGAATCTGAATAGCGCCACACTTCGCTGGTTTGATTGTAGCCGGAGTATGCCCAAAATCGCAGTAAAAAACCTCCCTGAGGATAGGCCACAATGTCCCCAATTGCTGTTGATGAATCGCCACCTGCCAGAACTACTCCCGCCTCACCCCAAAGCTTATTGCCATCGGAATCAAAGTTTTGTGCGCAGATGGGGCTATAGAAATACTCATCCTGGTAAGCTACAATGAGACCGCCGCTACTGTTGGCCAGCACTTTGCAGCGACAGGCATCCGAGAGTGAATCTACACACTTCACTCCCTCGTCTGCCCAGAGGTTTTGCAATTCCGGGCTTACCTTCTGCATATAGATGTGATTGTAGTTGCAGACTTCCTGCCACACAACAATGAAGTTGCCATCGCTGGTGGGGAGTACTTTTACCAGTCTTTGGTCTGTATCATTCTTGTATGCCACGGGTATGGCTTCGCTGGTGAGCGGCATCCCGGTGGCGCTGACTTTGTGACAAAAGATACTCTCAGACAGTGTGCTGTGACCGGTGTAAAAGACAATCCAGTCGCTATTCGCTGTCCGGAAGCTGTATTCTGATAAAGTCAGCTTATCAGAGGCACGGATCACAAACTCATCTGCCGGCAGAAGGGCAATCACGCACAGCAGCAGACACATCAGCAGGGCGAATCGTTTCATTGTTTTATTCTCCTCATTTGTTTGCCCTAAAGTTATGCAATTTTCATTCCTGCCGGCAAATTAAGTGAGGGAAAACACCTCAAACCTCAGTAATAGTAATATAAAAAACGATGGAGTTTGTACTTTTAGCTTGACATCAAAGCTATTTCCGTACATATGATCCCTACTATGAGAAAGTTTAAAACATTAATAATGATAGGCCTGTTGATAACTCTCTGCCAAGGTGTGCTTTGGGCAGATATCAACGTGAGCTTTAAAAACACCCGCAAGACGGTTTTACTGCCCGAAACCAAGCTGGATGGAGTGGAATACGTGCGCGTTGAGCACTTCAATTCCACCTTCAATTCCATCACCAAGGAAGAGAGGGCAGATCAGCGCCTGCACCTCTACATCGAGGGCAGGCAGTTTGTCTTTTTGATCGGCTCACCCTTCTATAGCTCAACGGATTTCTCCTGGTCTATGCACCATCCCTTAAAGCGTGTCAAGGACCAGTTTTACCTCCCATCCGTGTTTGTGACGGAGCATCTGCCGCTGCATTTCAAGCAGATGGAATATAAAAATAAGACCCTGTTTTTGCCCACACCCAAGGATAACAGCGTGAAGGTGATAGTCTTAGACCCCGGTCATGGCGGCAAAGACCCCGGTGCCGTGGGCAAAGGCAGGCTGCAGGAAAA
This sequence comes from Cloacimonetes bacterium UBA3900, assembly GCA_002391675.1. GTDB lineage: Bacteria > Cloacimonadota > Cloacimonadia > Cloacimonadales > Cloacimonadaceae > UBA3900. Next base: position 68,983 of record DGFM01000019.1, read on the forward strand.
GGTGGTAAACCTCAATGTTTGCCTGCATCTGAAGCGGATGTTGGAAGAAGAGCTGGGTGTGAAGGTGGTCATGACGCGCAACGATGACCGCTTCGTTGCCCTGCGTGATCGCACCAAACTGGCCAACGATCAAAAAGCCGACCTCTTTTTGAGCGTGCACGCCAATGCAGCTAAGGCTCGCTCTGCTGCAGGCATTGAGACCTATTACCTCTCCACTGCGCAGACCTCCGATGCCCGTGCCGTCGAAGCCTTGGAAAACGGTGTGGTGGAAAAGTATGAGGGCGGTGAGGCTGAGATTGCCAAATATGACGCTCTCAACTTCATCCTCAGCGACTTGTGCCAGACCGAATACCTGGAAAACTCAAACAATATGGCGCTGTTGATCCAGCAGAGCATGGTCTCCGGCACTCAAGCTATTGACAGAGGCGTCAAGCAGGCCAATTTCTATGTCTTGCGCGGTGCATTCATGCCGGCGGTGCTCATCGAAGTGGGATTTCTCAGCAATCCAAGAGAGGAAGAGCTCTTGGGCAATGCCCAATATCAGGAACGGCTCGCACGAACCATCTTTGAAGGAGTGAAAAGGTTTAAATTCCGCTACGACCGCATCCGCAATATCTAATAAAACAAGGAACATCTTTTGGCTCTGAAAGTAAGAAGCGTCGATCCCCAGGGACTGGCCGCCCGCTACGGCATTACCGCCGGTGACGAAATTCTCAGGATCAACGGCTGCCGCATCCGCGATAGCTTTGACCTCGCCTATTACAGCTCCGAATATCAGCTCAACATACTGCTGAAGAGCAAAGACGGAAAGCAAAAGAAGGTAAAGATCAGCCGCGATTCCATGCTCTTCATGGGCATAGAACCCGCGCCGGAGCCCATCCGCCGCTGCCAGAACAAATGCGTCTTCTGCTTCGTCGACCAGATGCCAAAAGGCCTCCGCAAAAGCCTCTACATCAAGGATGACGACTTCCTCATGTCTTGGGAGCACGGCAACTATATCTCGCTCACCAACCTCAGCGAAGCGGATTTCCAGCGCATCATGGATCAATACATCAGCCCGCTCTACATCTCGGTGCACACCACGGATAAAGCCCTGCGCCAAAAGATGATGGGCTACAAGAATGACTTTGATATTCTCAAGGTTTTGAGGCGCCTCAGCCGCGCAGGCATCAGCTTTCACACCCAGATCGTCTGCGTTCCGGGAATCAACGACAAACTCGAGCTGGAGCGCACCATCCTCGACCTCACACGTCCGGAGCTCAACACCCTTTCCATCGGAGTTGTTCCTGTGGGCTTAACCCGTTTTCGTACCGGTCTGCCCCAGCTCAAGCCCTTCGATGCCCATTCTGCCACCCTGCTCTTGAGCCTGATAGACATACTCCGGCGTGAGATTGGGTCTGACATCATCTATGCTGCAGACGAGTTTTTTGTCTTGGCGGATAAGGCCATACCCGGCAGAGCTTACTATCAGGACTACCCTCAGGCAGAAAACGGCATCGGCTTGCTCAGCTTGCTGCGTGCCGGCTTTGGCAGATGCAAGCGGGAAGTGATCCAGAGTTTGGATCAAGACGGCGCGGATTATCTCTTGCTCCACTCCCAAGCCGCCGCAGGGGAGATGCGCAAGATAGCAGCTCAGATCGGCGCTGCGCTCACAAAATCCACCCTGAGCGCAAAAGCTGTGCGCAACGATTTCTTTGGCCCCCAGGTCACCGTGAGTGGTTTGCTCACCGCTTCCGATATCCTCGGCCAACACGCTTCCCAGCCCAGGCAAACCCTCATCCTACCCGGCAATATGTTCAATGTAGATGGCTACACATTGGATGGTTTAGACAGAGCGGCATTGGCGCAAAAGCTCGGTCGTAAGCTGCTTTTGACGCATCCCTTCTTTGAGGAGGTGAGTTGATTTTGCCCTTTGTTAAGTATATTTTATTTGACCTTTTCAGCCCTCTGTATTTTATGACCTGATAGATAAATTTTGTTAAGGAGAAGATCGAATGAGACGTTCCCTCGCTATATTGATGATCCTGGTTTTGCTCATTGGTTCTGGCTGCGTAAACGAGGCCAACCGCATCGAAAAGGCCAACAAAGACTTGGGCAGTAAGCGCAACCCCATCAAGATGTATTTTGTTCCCTCATTGGAGGCGGGCAAGGTGGTTGCCAGCGGTGAGGCCATCGCCAAAGCCCTGGAAAAGGAAACCGGCTATCACTTCAAAGTGGCTGTGCCCACCAGTTATGCCGCCGTGATCGAAGCCTTGGGAAACTATCAGGCAGACATTGCCTGGCTCCCCACTTTCGCCTATGTTTTGGCCAAAGAAAAGCATGATGTCGAAGTGAAGTTTATGACCGTGCGCGACAGCCTCAAGATGTACAGAGGCCAGTTTATCGCCCGGGCAGACAGCGGTATCAAAGGCGTCGAAGATATGCAGGGCAAGGTGATAGCCTACACGGACGCCTCTTCCGCCTCCGGATACATCTACCCCTCTGCCATGCTCAAAGATAAGGGGATTGAGCCCTCGCAAGCACGCTTCACCGGTTCTCACAGTGCCGCCATCCTGGCCGTCTACAGCGGAACTGCCGATGTGGGCTGCACCTATTGGTCACCTCCCGATAAAGAAGGAAATCCCAAAGACGCACGTGCAACTCTCGTGGAAACCAATCCTGACATCTTGGAAAAGGTGATCCCCGTTGCCTTCACAGAGTGGATTCCAAACGACACCGTCACCTTCCGCAAAAACCTGCCCAAAGACTTGGAAGCAAAGGTATTGGACGTGCTTTACAGTTTCTCCAAAACTGAGCACGGCCATAAGATTATGTACGACCTCTATCAGATTGATGGCTTGGAGCCTGCCACGGATAAAGACTACGATGTGGTGCGTAAAGCAGTGGAACTGATGGGCCTGGACATCAAAACTCTGTTGAAATAGCTCAAAGCTACAGCCTTGGAAACACAGCTAAAAAACCAACACATTATCGAGCGGCGCTCCGGCGACCGCCCCTACCGGTACCGGCGATGAAGCCTCAGCTCACAATCCGAAACCTCGTCAAGAGCTACGACGGCATCTACAATGCCCTGGACGGCGTGAGCATGGAAGTGTGTCAGGGTGATTTTGTCATCCTCCTGGGGCTCTCCGGTAGCGGCAAATCAACCCTGCTCAGATGCATCAACCGCTTGGTTGAACCTACAGACGGCGAAATCTATTTTGAAGACCAAGACATCAGAAAGCTGAAGGGGACGTCGCTTCGCCACTATAGACGCGAGATCGGCATGGTGTTTCAGCAGTTTAACCTGGTCAAAAACATGAGCGTGATCGGCAACGTGCTCACCGGCAGGTTAGGTTATCAAGGCCTCCTGGAAAGATACAGCTCCCAGGATTGGGAAAACGCCAGGCTCAACCTCCAAAAGGTGGGCCTCAGCGAATATGAGCAGCGCAAAGTGAAACAACTATCCGGCGGACAACAGCAAAGAGTGGGTATCGCTCGTGCCCTGATGCAAAATCCCAAACTCATCCTGGCAGACGAACCCGTGGCCAGCCTGGACCCCGCCACTGCTGACTCTGTGATGCAATACCTGGGCAAAATCAACGCCGAAGGCATCACCGTTATCTGCAGCCTCCACTTCCTCTCTTTGGCAAAACGCTATGGAACCAGGGTCTTTGCCCTCAAAGAAGGTAAAGTAGCCTTTGAGGGCCACGTCGACGAGATCGACAACCATAAGTTTAAACAAATATACGGGGAAGACGCCAAGGAAATATAGGCTCCTGTAGCTTCTCGGGAGAATGAGTCCTTTTGCAGGACGTTAAATGTGCCCAAAAACACCCATAACTCATGGTAGTAATTCCGCGCTGAAGCACCGCCATCAAGCGAGCTTGACGCAAAGAAACGCTGAAGCCGCCGTCAGATACAGCTCAAATATGCTTCTGAGCTCCCACCGGCAAGGTGATGGTAAAGGTGCTTCCTTTGCCCAGTTTGGAATCCACTTTTATGCTTCCGCCCAGTTCATCCAGGGCCTTTTTGGCCACAACCAGTCCCATTCCTGAGCCCTTTTCATGGTTTGTGCCGCTACGAAGGTAATCGTTTTTCATGGAGAAGAGGTGCGGGATTTTGGAGCTGGGGATTCCCACTCCATCGTCGCTCACGACGAACTTGAGCAGATCATCCTTTATCGTAACACTCATCCTCACTTCGCCGCCGGGATGTGAATATTTGATGGCGTTGGTGAGCAATACGCTCACGAGGAGTGAGATCACATCTACATCCGAGTGGATCACCGCATCGGATGGGTAATCCAGTTTGATGTTGAGCTTTTTGTTTTGCAAAAGCGGTCTGTAATGCTGAAATCAGGGCGTCCAGGCGGATGAGACCGATGTGAGGATTTGCCATCTGCCTCTCAAATTTAGACCATTTATAGATTTCTCCCAATACCAGGCTCATTCTGTACGATGAATCCTTGATTTGGGTGAGATAGTCCACCAGCTCTTCTTTGGTGAAGTTATCAATGTTTTGGATCAAAAAGTTGCTCAGCGAGATGAAGGAGAGGACTGGGTCCTGCAGGTCGTGCAGCACAAAGTTTAGGAATCTGTCTTTCATCAGATTGTGCTGTTCCAGTTCCTCGATGCTTTCTTCCAGGCGCTCTTCCAGATCGCGGGCGCAGGAGATGTCTATAATCAATCCATGCAGATACAGTGTCTTATCCACTGGGTTTTGAATTCCAACGCCTTGTTCCCAGGCCCAGCGGATGCTGCCATCCCTGTGTCTGATTCGGTAAGTGATCTGAAATCCGGTTTGACCTTCCAATGCCTTGTTTATCGTTTCTCTCACCAGGGCTCTATCTTCCGGCAGGATAAGCTCTTCATAGCCCACGGTGTCGCCGTCGAGAAAATCCTGGGGCAGGTATCCAGTCACGGTTTTGCAGCCCTCAGAGACGTAGAGAAAGCTCAAGGCTTCGTCGTTTAGGCAGCGATACACCATGCCCGGCAGATGTTTCATCACATGGTCTGCCATATCGGGCTTGAGTCTTTTAAAATCTTCCATAATAAAACCTGTAAAGTCCTTTTGTATATTTACGTTGTCATTCTCTGAAAGCAGCCGCTCTATAGAAGCCTCGTATCTGCGGGGGATCGGTTTGGAGCCAGATAAGCGGATTTGCCGCCTGGAAGCTGCCTGCTTGCGTGCATTCCGTGAAGAGGGAATAGGGGTCTGGCGAGCTGAATACCTTATAGCCGGCGCTGTTGGCAACGGGGCTGAGCTGCAAGGAGAGCTGATTGCCGCTGATGCTGATGGTGAGCGTGGTTTCCACGTAGGCAGTTATTTTGAGCGAATTGCTGGTGAGGGTGGTGGGAGCTGAGATGGCGCTGGGCGAAATCTGGATTTGCAGATAGTGGTTGGCGTCAAAATCGCTGCCATCAAAGGAGAGGGAAATCGCTGCTGAGCCGGGGCTCAGGTATTGGATGCTCTGAATGCTCAATCCCACGGGTGCGCCCAAAAGCGAGAAGTGCGCCGGATCGAGATTGGTAGAGCTGAAGGTGCATCCCTGCAGGCTGAGTGTAAGCTGCACAGCATCCAGATTGTATTCATCCATGGGGATATCAGAGCTCAGGCTGGCTTCAGCGGAGGAGAGGAGTTCCACCCTCATGAAAGGTGAATACATACTATAGCCGCTCTGGAAGTAAGACTTGAGGCGGTAGTAATAAGTGTGATCATTGGAGAGTCCGCTGAGCTGCAGGGAATTGTTCAGATAGACGTTGAGGTCGTTGTAGGCGGGTAAGACGTTTACAAATAAGCTGTCTGTTGCCACCTGCAGATAATATCTGCTGGCGTCTATGGGAGTGGTCCAAGTCGCCCTGAAACCGCTTTGGCTGATGTTTTGCGCAGCTTGAGGTATGGGGCTCCAAATATGGGCTGCATATTCGGGCTTGTCGATGAAGGGATTGCGGTTGCCCTGACGCTCGAAGATGCGTTCGTTGCGCTGCATTTCTCTGGCATCGGGCGGGTCTTGAACGTGCCAGGCGAGCAGGGTGGAGAGCTTGCCATAGTTTGGCCCGCTGGTATCGATTGCATCCACCAGTTCCAGGTCAAAGCTGGTATCGGTACCTTCATAACGCACCGCCATATACATCATCATGCGCGCCACATCGCCCTTATCCTCGTCGCGGGGCTCCCAGGTGTTGCTGGGTGAACTGTAGCAGCCCGTGTTGCCACTGTAGCCTGATGGGGGTGAGGCGTCGATGTAGAGCGTGCCGCCGTTGTCAAAATCACGGTTGGATTTGGCGGAGTTGACGGTGGCATCGCAGGGGCGCATATGATGCAGGTCTGTACCCGCCGGTGCGGAGTCGCCAAAGCCGCCATGGCTCTTGCTCCAGGTGTGTTCACGGTTCCACTGCGTAGTGCCGCCACCGGCATGGGATTTGGGAACGCTCCAGCCCGTGTAAATCTCGATGATGTTGTTGGGGTTGTTGGGGTCTTCATCCGTATAGGGAAGCTGCGTCCAGAGCGCATCATAAGAAAACCGGGTGGTATGCGTGGTTCGAATGAGCTGATGCAGCGAGCTCTTGAGCGTCTGACCATAGCCGGTTACTTCTGCATAGTAGCCTGTCTCCACGATGTGTTCTGTGGTGTTGGCAGACAGCGGGTTGTTGGCTGCTTCGGAGAGGAGAAACTTGGTCTGCGTGCCCTCGCCGTTGTATTCGTAAATCCTGAACCAGTATTGGGTTTGGGGCTGAAGATTGGTGATGCGGCAGGCGTTTACCGGCTGATCTTCAATGATGGGCGTGCTTTGATTGTAGACGCACTGCTGGCCGGAAGTGTAGACCGTGTTTGGCGTGGGGTTGTCTCCATCGGCGGGGGGTGTAAAACTGTTGGTGGTATTGACATAGATCACGCGCTTGGCTCCATTACCCACGCTCCATTCCAGCGTGATCTCATCGTGGGAGGGATAAGCGATGAGGCTGTGTGCCTGAATGGTGGGAGCTTGAACTTCATAACCACTGGCGTCACAATCGTGATAGCCCAGGTATGTAAAGGTATCCACATCATACAGATCCCACTCGGGTGCCAGGGTCGTAAATTCGGTGCCGCCGGGATTGATGGTCACGCCTTGGGCTACGGTCGATTTGCGCACCAAGGTTTTGTCTTTGGTGCTATGATCTCCATCGGTCCAAGCGGTGCTGGGCCTGTGACCGATCACACCAAAGATGTCTACATAGCTTCGGGGCTCTATCTTGGCCAGAGCTACGGCGTCATCGCCATTGAAATTGCAAAAAGTACCGTGAGTAGCGTCTGCTACGGCCAATATGTCGGCATGAGCACTTGGGTGCGCCACCACAAAGCATTGGCCGGGATTCAGAATACCGGTGGGCGTAAAGCTACTGCTTACCGTGGAACTGCCGTTTGTATATAGCTCCAAAACGTAGTCGGATAGGTCAATCGGAGCGGCGGTGCCGTTGTAGAGCTCAATGGCTTTGTTGTGGCTGGAACCTTCGATATACTCGCTGATGAAGAGGTCTTGGGTAAAGCCTCCCGAGCCGCTGCACACGGTGCCGTTTACAGGAAGTAACTGGTTTGCTGCGCCGCTGGAGCTGTGGATGATGTTTCCGGAGAACGTGCCGATGTTTGCACCGCTGAGACGCACATGGATACAGCCGTTGAAGCTGCTATCAAGCTGCAGTTGCGAGCTGAAGTTGACGTCATCCGTGGAAAGCTCAAATCCGGTGGGAGCCTGCACGGTGATGCCGGAAGTGAGGTTGGAGCCGTGCAGCAGGTAGCCTTGGCTGGTGGAGGGATATTCATGCTGGGTCTCGAAGGGGTTGAGCTGACCGGTGAGATGCAAGGCGGGCTCGTCTGAGGTGTGGATGCTGACCAGTACATCATCTATACCTATCTGCTTGCGGGTGCCTTGAGTTCCTGTGGAAGTGGTGAACCAGCTCACGGTGAAAGTATCTGCAACAGCGATGTTGAGACCGCTCACGATAGCGCTGCGGGGGCTGTTTATCCCTTCAACGGTATCATATTCCAGCTCCGGGATCACGGTATCATTTACACTCACGATCCATTTGGGGCTGCCCGGCTGATCGTCTTTTGCCACTTTGCCCATATAGCTGATGGCAAGCGAGTTGACAGGCGAGCCGCTGGTATTTACAAAGCTCAAAGTAGCGGTGAGGCTGTCGTTGGGTGCAGAGGCGGTGACTTGCATTCCTAAGACTCCATTGCCTCTGAGGCCGCCGGTTGGCAAATGGTCAAAATCGCCGATGTAGGGGATGTCTTCATCCACGCACCAGCCGTTGGGCAGAGTGTTTAAACTGACAAAATCAGTAAAATCCTGGCTGTAGCTGCCGGAGAAGGGCAAGACGGAAAGCGTGACGTTGCCACTAAGCCCAAGGTAAGCTGTTGCTCCGCCACCGGAGTGAGTAGCGTTTTGGGTGTAGTCGGAGTGTGCCAGGCCTGCTTTGAGACGAACGTAAATAGTGACAGGGGAGAGGCTTGCTCCGCTATAAGGTATGGAAAGCGTGCTCTGGTAAGAGCTTCCCGTGGTGGAAAATTCATATACATCAAAAGCGGAAATGCTGATATTGCCGCTGGCAGGGCTCAGGTTTTCGGCGCTGAGGGTGTAAGTCTGAGCGGCGGACGGCCCATGGTTTTGATCGTAGGTAAAGCCGCTTAAGATATTGGGCGCCAGAGTGATGGTGGGTAGATTGGCGATATAATCCGTGATCAGGATGTCATCGATGTTTATGCGTCTGTTTGAAGAGCCGGTGTAACTAACAGGCAAGATGCGGATTCTGGCATTGCCGGTCACATTCACTTCGGCGCTGAAGGTGTTTACCTCATTTGTGGGGGAGAAGTTTGGGCCGGCCTGTTGCCAGGAAGCCCCGTTGTTGGTGCTGTATTCCACCTTCCAATCTATGGAAGGGTCGTTAGTGTTGTATCTTTTGTGGTAAAAGCTGATGTTTCCAATGCCATCCGTTTTGTTTTGCAACATGGTCATCACACTTGTGCCATGACCTCTGAGGCGGGCAGCACGAGCACCATTGACCGCTTCTCCGGAATCTGTTCCTATCATTACTTCGGTCATGTTCCACTCTATACCGCTCAACGTCACATTGCCGGCGGCGTAGGAACCTTTCGTCTCGCCAGCTCCTTCAAAGTCAACGCTGTAGTCTGCCCATGCAATGAGGCATAAGAGGCCCAGCGTCAGTGTCATACATACCTTTTTAAACATCATTTCTCCTATATTGTCATGCGAAAATCAATTTAAGGTCTCATATCTAACAGATGCGGGTTTTAGTCAAATGATTTCTTCTTGTTAATCGGGACTTTTGCATCGGGGCTGGGAAAATGTTGTGACTTGGGTGGAAAATAAATGGCTCAAGTTCAATTTGAGTGAGTGAAAAGTTCTACAGGAAGAGCAGAGCAGGATTTCCTCCAGATTTCAGGAGCATACAAAAAGGCTGACGAATACCCAAATAACGCCTACTGTTTTAGTAGGCAATCTCTGGCTCGCTCCGGCACCTGAAACAGCAGGGGGTTTTGAAACATTTGACAAAGGAGCCGGTTTTGCGAAAACAAATCTGCCTCGTAAAACGTCGATTTGATGCGGCCTCCCTTAGGGGCTCCTGTGGGTCTCCTTTGGGACCCACAAGTAACCCAAAGAAAACCCAAGAGTTACGCATTCGAGCGCCAAGGAGATCCGAGGGTGGGCGAGGCCAGGTGAAAAGTCAACCTTTGATGCAAGGGCTGGTTTTTTGAAAACAATTTATGACCCTTAAGGGAAGGGATTTTCCCTCGACAACCGGCAGCTGCGATCTTGTCTCGTCACACCTACCCACTCTAATTGAACATGA
>DGFM01000027.1:0-9712 GCA_002391675.1 Cloacimonetes bacterium UBA3900
AAAACCCAAGGGTTACGCATTCGGGCCCCTAAGAAACGCTAAGGTGGGTGAAGCAGGGTGAAAAGTCAAATGTTGAGTCAGGGATCGGTTTTTTGCAAACAATTTTTCCGTGTACGGGCGCTCGCCTGGAGCGCCGATCCTGTAGCCGGCGCTGGCTGTGATGCAGGCTGCGCCTGCTGTTTTCAAGCGGCTTCGCCGCTTTAAGCATCAAGCTACGCTTGATTGCGGCGCTTTGGCAAGCTCCGGCTACCTCGGCGCTTTGGCAAGCGACCGTACAAGTGCTTCAAGATCGGCGCTTTAGCAAGCGCCCGTACAGGGCGGCTGCGCAAGTGATTGGGATGCAGATAGTTGCGGGGTTTAGAACAGCAAACTTCGTTTGCTTGCGGCGCTTTGGCAAGCTCCGGCTACCTGGCTTCGCCGGCTTTGAGGATGCGGATAGTTGCGGCGCGGATGCGCACGGTTTTTGAGCTCTTTTATTTTTCCACGGATGAACACGGATGGGGTGGCGACTTCGTCGCAGTTGTGAGTAGTGAGTTGTGAGTTGTGAGCGGCTGCGCAAGTGATTGGGATACGGGCGGTTGTGGCGTGTACGGGCGCTCGCCTGGAGCGCCGATCTTGTAAGTCGCTTCGCAAGCTTCAGGGATATGGCTGACGCAGTCGGCAAGATTTTTCCACGAATTACACGGATGGGGTGGCGACTTCGTCGCGGTTGTGAGTTGTGAATGCTGGCGCAAGTGATGGAGATGCGGACTGACGTAAGAAGAACGGCGCTTTGGCAAGCGCCCGTACAGACGCCAGTCTTATTTTTCTCTTGCCACAAAAGGGGTGGTTACAGATAATGGCACCCAATTGTAAAATCATGATTTAAGCGTATTTTAGGAGCTATTAATGTATAGACTTAGTGTGAGTGACAGCTTCAGTGCTGCCCATAAATTGTGTGGCTATGAAGGTGCCTGCAAAAACCTGCACGGCCACAATTGGAAGGTGAAGGTTACCCTTGCCTGTGACGTATTGGATGACATCGGTATGGCCCTGGATTTTGGGGTGATCAAGCAGCTCCTGGAGGAGATTCTGGGCGAGCTGGATCACAGTTATCTGAACGATCTGCCCTATTTCCGGGATAAAAACCCCACCAGCGAAAACTTATCACGTTATATCTATGAGCGTTTTGAGGCGGCATTGACAGAGCTTCCCGCCACGGTGGAAAGCGTGGAAGTGTTTGAATCAGAACGCAGTTCGGTGACTTATAGCCATGTTTAGATTAGTACAGAGCTTTTTCGTCAAGTCTGCGGTAGAGCCTGCAGATTATCCCGCCAGCGCTTTTGCGGAATTTGCCTTTGTGGGCCGGAGCAATGTGGGTAAATCCACGCTTATCAACCTGATAACCGGCACAAACAAGCTTGCCAAGACCAGCAGCACACCCGGAAAGACCAAGCTGCTCAATTTCTTTTTGGTGCGCTACAAAGACGATGAAACCGGCACCGAGGGCCGTCTGCAACTCACAGACCTGCCCGGTTACGGTTATGCCTCGGTGAGCCAGGCTGAGATGGAGAAGTGGCGCCGGATGGTGATGCACTACTTTGAGGAGCGTGAGTCTCTGAAGGCCATCCTGGTTTTGGTGGATATCCGGCATGAAGCTGATCCCAAGGACATCATGATGTTGGAGATCCTGGAAGCCAGAGAGATGCCCTACTGCGTGGTGGCCACCAAGGCGGACAAGATCCCCAAGACCAAGGTCAAAGGCACAATCCAGCAATTGGCCAAGGGTTTGGGGCTGGAGCCGGAGCAGATCTTCCCCGTTTCTGCGCTGAAGAAGACGGGCGTGGAAAAGATCTATGAGTGGATGCGCAGTCTCGTGATCGAATAAGAGCCCTTAAGTGAATAAATACGACGTCCTGGTGGTGGGTGCAGGCCATGCCGGCATCGAAGCGGCCTTGGCGAGCGCCAGAAGAGGCGCCAAGACGGCTGTCTTTACCATCAAGCTGGAGAATGTGGGCGTCATGAGCTGCAATCCCAGCATCGGCGGGCCGGCGAAGGGACATCTGGCCAAAGAAATCGACGCTTTGGGCGGAGAGCTGGGCTATTGTGCAGATTTGAGCGGTATCCACTTTCGGATGCTGAATAAAAAGAAGGGCCCGGCAGTTTGGGCGCCGCGCAGCCAAAACGACAGGCGGCTCTACAGCACGCATATGCACAAGACTTTGGAAGAGCAGGAAAACCTCACGCTGATCGAGGCCACCATCACTAAAATCCTGGTCAAAGACGGGAGCGTGTACGGCTTGGAGAGTCAGATCGGCTCGCAATACCTGGCACCTAAGGTGATTTTGGCGATGGGCACCTTCCTCAGAGGTACGCTGCACGTGGGCAGGAGCGTGGTTTCCGGCGGACGCAGCGGTGAGCCGGCGTCCATAGAACTGAGCGATTCGCTTGAGGCTTTGGGCTTTGAGCTGTTGCGTTTTAAGACGGGAACGCCGCCACGCATCGATCTGCGCAGCCTGGATTACAGCGTTTTGGAAGAGCAGCCCGGCGACGAGGAACCCGGCGGTTATTCACATTATCGGGATGTGGAGCTGAAGAATCTGGCTTCCTGTTATATCACGCGGACGACGCCCGAGACGCATCGCCTCATCGGCGAAAACATCGCCCTGTCCTCGCTTTATGGCGGCATGATAGAGGGCGTTGGGGCGCGGTATTGTCCTTCCATCGAGGATAAGATCGTGAAGTTTCCGCAGCGCGACAGCCATCAGGTCTTCATCGAGCCGGAGGGTTTATACACGCATGAGGGCTATGTGAATGGCGTTTCCACCTCGCTGCCGGCGGATATTCAAGAGCAGATCGTGCACAGCATCCCGGGACTGGAGCGCGCACGCATCATGCGCTATGCCTATGCCATCGAGTATGATTGCATCCCCGCGGCGGAGATAGACAGCTCGCTGGAATCCAAGCGGATAAAGGGTTTGTATCTGGCGGGGCAGATCAACGGCACTTCGGGCTATGAAGAGGCGGCAGCGCAGGGGCTGATGGCGGGTATCAATGCCACTTTGTCTCTGGAGGGCAGGGATCCGCTCATCCTCAGCCGGTCTCAGGCCTATATCGGCGTTTTGGTGGATGACCTGGTTACGCGGGGCACAAACGAGCCCTACCGGATGTTCACTTCGCGTGCGGAATACAGGCTGATGCTGCGGCAGGATAATGCCGATGAGCGGCTGATGGAGCTGGGTTATAGGCTGGGCCTGGTGAGTGAGGCCAGATACGCACGCTTTTGTGAGATGCTGGCCGTCAAAGAGCGTGAGCTGCAGCGTTTGAGGAGCGAGAAAAGCCGCGAGTCCATCCCCTTTGCCACGCTGCTCAAGCGGCCGGAGATCACATTTGAGAGCTTGAAGGAGCATGGTTATCAGCCATCGCCTTCTCTAAACAGAGACGTGGCATCACGCATCGAGCTGGCCATCAAATATGAGGGCTACCTCAAGCGGGCGCAGGAGGAGATCGAGCGCTTCAGCTCTTCGGAAGACATCCTTTTGCCCGCAGATATAGACTATTTGAGCATTTCCACGTTGGCCACGGAAGCCAGGGAAAAGCTGGCTAAAATTCGGCCCCGAAACTTGGCGCAGGCATTGCGCGTGCCGGGTGTAAATTATACGGATGCAAGCGCGCTGATGGTTTGGCTGCGCAAAAATAAGGATAGAAGATGAAAAGAATATCGCTCTTGCTTTTGATCGTTATCAGCTTGGCCGCCTGCACGCAGAATAAGGTGGTGCCGGTGCCGGTGGAGCCTGAGGTAAAGGTTGAGATCGGCGATTTTGAGGCGCCGGCTTGGTTGTGGCAGGTGCCATCCGGCAGCTATGCCGTCGGTTTTGCCTACACGGAGCCGCATCTGGAGGCCAGAGCGGATTCCATCGCCAGAGAATATGCCGCCGTGGTGCTTTCCCGCAATCACAGCAGCTTTGTGGTGGATAAGCTGGCGGTGGTGGAGTGGGCGGATGAGGTGAATTCCGGCTCCAAAGAGGCAAAGCTCAAGCTGGTGGTGAGTTCGGATATGGAATATCTGCAGAAGGCGCATCAAAACCTGATCAAGCTGGATTCTGCGGACGTGATGGGCTATCACCTGGCGCTGTATGGATTTATCGATGGCAAAGTGGACGGCCGGGTGCGCAAAATGAGAGGAAATAAAGTGCCGGCTTGGTGTGAAGACGCCACCGTGACGCAGGACGGCAAGGTGATAAACGTGGTGGCATCAGCCTTGGCAGCCTCGCTTCCCGATGCCTGGTTTATGGCGCACGAAAAAGCGCTGACCTTGATGGGAAAATACAGGCTGCAAAAGATAGCGGGATCGCACGAAAGCTCGGCCGAGATGGACATCCGCAAGTTTACAGACGAAACGGTGACCCTCTCCTATAAAGCGTACTTGGATAAATGCTTTATCGTGCCCATCAAAACGGATGGGATGCAGAGCTTCAAGGTGTATCTCAGCCTCAGAAGTGGAGACGGACAATGAAGGCAGCAGCAATAATTCCGGCCCGTTTGGGCAGTACGCGCTTCCCCGAAAAGCCGCTTGCCATGCTGGGCGGGAAGTGCCTCATCACGCGTGTGTGGGAGGCGGTGGTGGCTACAGAACTCTTTGACGAGGTGATCGTGGCGACGGATTCGAAGCGCATCCTGGACGTGGTCTTGGCAGCCGGGGGAAAAGCGCAGATGACAAGCAGCGAGCATCCCAGCGGCTCGGACCGAGTGGCAGAAGTGGCGTCCGGCCTGGAGGCAGACATCATCGTAAACGTTCAGGGCGATGAGCCTTTCATCACTGCAGATGTCTTGAAACCGCTGCTGGACAGCTTCCGGGATGACGCGGTGCAGATGGCTTCGCTGATGACGCCTATCCTGGATGCCGAACAGCTCGATGATCCCGGAATCGTGAAAGTGGTGACGGATGCAGCGGGCAAGGCTCTCTACTTCTCGCGCAGCCTGATACCTTTTGACCGCGATGGCAGTTCTGGCTATAACTATATGCGTCACATCGGAGTATACGCCTGGCGCCGGGAGACTTTGCTGAGGTTTGTGAGCCTGGGCATGGGCAAGCTGGAGCGCGTGGAAAAGCTGGAGCAATTGCGCGCTCTGGAAAATGGAATCGCCATCCAAATGGTGGAAACGGACTATCAGGGCATTGGCATCGATACGCCTGAGGACCTGGCTCGGGCAGAGAGGATTATCAAATGAAAAGACTTACGACCATACTTTTGTTGAGCGTGTTTGCCATCGGCCTGCCGGCGGTGGCTTTGCGCATCTTGCATACCAACGACAGCCACGGTGCATATCACAGCGTGCCGGGCGCCTGCGGCTCTTATGAAAGCCTCTGGGAACACCTCGATCACAACCGCAGCACGGCAGAGCGTTGCATCTACCTGGATGCGGGAGACCAGCAGACGGGCTCGGCATTCTCTGCCCAAAAATACGCCGGTGCCGTGGGTGGAGCGGTGATCGCCGCCTTCAACCGACTGGGCCTGGATGCCGCCACCTATGGCAATCATGAATACGATCACAGTCCGGAGAATATCCAGCGGCTCACGCACCTGGCAAACTTTCCCTTCATCAACAGCAATATCGTGAATAAAGACGATGGCAAGCCGCGCTTCAAGCCTTGGCACATCATAGAAAAGGATGGGGTGAAAGTGGGGATTATGGGGCTGATGACGCTGGAATTGGGCGAGAAAGTGAAGGCGCAAAACGTGGCGGATATATCGCTGCTGCCCTACAAGCAGGCGGTGGAACTCTATCTGGATGAAGTGGATAGGGCTTCAGACCTGGTGGTGTTGATCACGCATAACGGCTTTGAGGCAGACAGCCTCTTGGCTACGCAGCTGGACGGGCGGGTAGACCTGATCATCGGCGGGCACAGTCATCACGTATTGGAGCCGGCGGTGCAGGTGAATGGCATCTGGATCGCTCAGGCGGGCAGTCACTTACGCTTTTTGGGCGTGCTGGACCTCGAGGTGGAGGACGACCGCATCACATCGCTGCAAAGCCGTCTGGAACCCATCACCCTGGAGGCATCCAAAGAGAATCCGCTGAGCTTCTTTGTGAAGCAGGTCTCGGATGAGATCGAGGCTGAGCTGGGCCGCGTGATAGCGCATCTGCCCGTGGATTGGCAGCCCAATAAGTATGAATCCACCGTCCTCTCCAAATGGATGGCCAATGCGCTCTACAAGCAGTATCAAGATGTGGCGGATATCGCTATCCTCAACAATGGCGGCTTCCGCAGATTCATCGCCGCGGGAGACGTGACGCTGCGAGATATGCATGAGATGCTGCCTTTTGAAAACTATGTAAATATCTTCAGCTGCTATGGAAGCGACCTCATCGCCTGGCTGGGACTCAATGAGGCAGACCCCATCGCCAAAGCCTTTGACGTCTGTGACTATTCGGATATCGATACCGATGCGCTGCAGGCGGATAAGCTCTACCGGGTGGTGAGCCACGACTATCTGGTGGGGCAGTGGGATAAGTATCTGGCGTTTGAGCCTTTTGACGTGCATGATACGGGTGAGCTGATCCTGGATGCGATCCAGCGGCAGTTGGTGCAGGAGTACGGGGTCGAGCGCTGATTTCGGGGGTGTACGGGCGCTCGCTTTAGCTGCCGCTTCCCAATAAAAAAGCCTCCACCCTTGTGCAGGGCGGAGGCCTAAGTCTGTGCGCCGTTTAACTATTGCTCGTTTTTGGGGGCACGGTTACGGTATGCTGCTTTTTTGGCTTTGCGGCACTCAAGACAGCGCTGAGGCTCGTTTTGCAAGCCTTTTTCACGGTAGAAATCCTGTTCACCTTCGGTGAAGACGAATTCCTTGCCGCAATCTTTGCAGGTTAAGGTCTTGTCTGGCATGGGTATCTCCTGTATTATTTTGGGGATTTAGACATTTTCTGAGGTGCGCCCCAAAAAGCGGAGAAACTCATGGAATGTTAAATCACACTAATTTGCGCACATTTAATGCAGGTGCGTTTTTGTCAATCACAATTTATCAAAAGGTGGTTTTATCCACGAAGTTGAAGTTGTCGATCAGCAACGAAGGCAGCATTGCCGCGCTTGAGGTGGAGACGGAAGGCCCCAAAGCGAGGATGCGGCGCGTGGCTAAGTAAGGGATCTCGTTGAAGCGGAAGTTGTTCACCGCATGGCGCACTTTGCCGTCTTCAAAGTAGAGCACGCCGTCACGCGTCATACCCGTGAGCTCGCCTGCCTTGGCATCCACGCTGCGGATATACCAAAAGCGGTTGAGGATCAAGCCGCGGGGTACCATCTGCATCATCTGCTCTTCGGTGGCGTCACCGCCGGGGATATATATATTAAAGATGTGGCTGGGTTCGAGGTTTTTGGCCTTGGCCCAATAGCGGCTGGTGGGCATGGTGCGGATCACTCCCTTTTCGATCCAGGTGGTGTTTTTGGAAGCGATGCCATCACTATAGGGGGGAGCTACGATGGCGGGGTTGTCCAAGGTGCTGTAGGCGCTGAACTTCTCGCCAAAGGTGAGCTTGTCCATCTGGCCGGTGAAGGGTGTGAAGCCTTCGTCGCTCATGCGTCTGTCCATACCCCAGGCCATATACCAGATCAGGTCTTCCAGGGCATGAGGTCTGAGGATCACGGCGATGGGAGCGGCATCCATGTCTCGCTTGTCTTTGAGGCTGATGGCCTGCTCTTTGAGGCGGTTGAATTCCGCTTCAGGATCAAAGCCGGTGAGGCCCATGGAGTCAAAGCTGACCTTGGTTTCCACGTCGCCCTTCTTCAGCGTCATGGAGTGGCCGAAGTTGGTGTCTTCAAAGTAGCCGACGAAGCCGTTTTTGGTAACCTGCACGCGCCGGATAAAGTGCTTTTCCGTGAGGCCGGAAACCGTGGCGTCGAAGGCCTTGGCCCGGTCTATCATATATTGGACGATGTCCACCATCTTGGCGGGTTCCAGCGCTTTTGTGGCGGGATCACAGTTTTGCGGCACCTGCGGAATCTCTTTCGGGCCTTCCGTGGGCACAAACTCGGGGTCTGGCTGGTTGAGGCTGGCGATGTCGCAGGCGGTTTTGATCAGTTCATCCAGGCTGGCGGGGTCGTCCTGCGTCACGGAGGCGCTGCCGGTGCGGTTTTCAAAGGCAGCGGTGAGCTTGATGGAAAAGGAGGGGCCTGCCAGGTGTTGCGTCACTCTATTCTGAGCAAAGCGCGTTTCATGGCGTTCTGCGAGCCTGATATTGAGGCTGTAGTCATCTGCGTGGCAGTGTTGCTTGATGTAAGCGGCTATCTTTTCAAAGTTTGCGTTCATTGTGATCCTCCCACTCTGATATTTCTGAATCTTGCCGGTGCTGAGCCGTGCGTCATGCGTGCCGTCTGAGGAGGCTGGCCTTTGCCGCAATTGATCACGCCAAAGGGACGCCAGAATCTCTCGTCACAGATGGCGTCGCAGCTGTTCCAAAATTCGGGATTGCAGGATTTGTAGAGCACCTTCTTCAAGGGACGGTGCAGCTTGCCGTTTTTGATCTCCCAAAAGTAGTCGCCGCCAAACTGGAAGTTGAGGCGGTGCTGGTCTATGCTGAAGGAGCCGCGGCCCTGGATGTAGACGCCGTCTTCGGTATCGGCGATGAGCTCGCTGGGCGTCAGCGGCTTGGTGCCGGGCATCAGGTAGAGATTGGGGATGCGGTTGATGGGTTGATTGTAGTAGTAGGTGGCACGGTTGCAGCCGCGGGAGTAGTCGAGGCCGATCTCCAGGGCGGTGTCACGCGTGCTGCCGTATTCCTTGAGGATGCCGTCTTTGATGATGTGCCACTTCTGGGCGGGGACGCCATCGTCGTCAAAGCCCAGCGTGGCGAGGCCTTCTTCCAGGGTGTTGTCGCCCATGAAGTTCACGATCTCGGAGCCATAGCGGTAGTTGCCCAGCTTTTCGGGTGTGGCAAACGAGATGCCGGCATAGTCTGCTTCCCAGCCAAGCACGCGGTCAAGCTCGGTGGGATGGCCCACGGATTCGTGCATGGTGAGGCCCAGGTGGTTGGGGTCCAGGATGAGGGTGCGACGGGTTTCCGGGCCCAGGACGTCCGCCTTCACCTTGATCAGCGCTTCCTGGGCGATCTGACGGGCTTTCTCCTGCAGGTTGAGCTCCAGGATCCATTCCCAGCCGGTGGAGCGTCCGCCTTCATCAAAGGTGCGGCTCTGGCTGTCGGAATCCGTTACCGCAGTGGCTGTTATCATGGGGTCAATCCACTGCGTATTGAGCTCTAAGCGCGTGCCTAAGGTGCTGGCAAAGAGCTTCTCATCCTTGTGGGAAACGAGGTAAAACATCGCTTGCCTGATGCCTTCATAGCCAAGCAGGATGCGGTTTGTCTCCATCATCAGTTCCACTTTCTCGCTCAAGGGCACCTCGAAGGGATCGATCTTGAGCGGCGTTTCATATTTGGCGATGTAGCTTCGCTCGGGTGCCAGGCGCAACTTCTTGTCTTTATTGACGCTGGCAGAGAGCTGAGCGATTTCAAAGGCCTTTTCGGTGGTGGCTAAGACGGCCTTTTCGCTGAAGACGTTGTTGTGTGCAAAGCCCCAGGCTCCCTGGTAGAACACACGGATTCCATAGCCGTAGATCACGTTGTGTGAGGTGTTTTTGAGGCTCAGGTTGCGGAGCATCACCACCTCGTCGCTGGTCTTTTGCACTCGGATATCGGCATATTCGGCTCCCAAATCCAGAGCCTTGCCGATGGCTAAATC
>DGFM01000027.1:9945-13794 GCA_002391675.1 Cloacimonetes bacterium UBA3900
TTCATCATACCAAAGAAGGTGGCCACGATCCTGCCCAAAAAAGCTACCCAAATCAAGATGCTGATCGCAGCCATGATCAAAGCAGCTTTGGCATAGTTCTTCTTATTGGGATTGACGCTTCCACCCACCGCCCAAATGATGAGCATTACGATATTTACGATGGGGAGTGCCGTGAGAATCAACACCACCACCCAGTCCATCATGCTCAGGACGGGAGCCTGCTCCACGGCGGGGATGAAGGGCTGTCCGGCGGCGGGTTGCGGCTGTTGTTGCTCTTGTTCTTGATAGTCGTTCATACTTTTGACTTCCTTTGTGTTTAAAACCAGTAAAATGAGGGGCGAACTGCTGTCAAGACTAAAGTTAGCAGGGTGCCTGAGGGCTTGTTATTGCTTTGTTTTTCACATCCTGCTTGACACAAAATCCCCTTCCTCAAGACTGGACTTACAAAGCTAATTTCACGCCTTCCTTTTGCCTCTGAACGGGGCGTGAGGGGGGTAAAAAAGGACAACAAACCATGTTAGAAAAGATACTAAGAAAGATCTTCGGAGATAAGCGCAGCAAAGACCTCAAAGCCTATCTGCCTCTGGTGGATGAGATCAATTCCATCTTTGAGGGTCTCGCTCAATATGACGACGATCAGCTCAGAGAGCGCATCGCCGAGATACAGGAAGAGCTGGCAGAAAGCCTGGCAGAGCGCAGGCAGCAGCTTGAGGGTTTGCAGCGTCGCTTCCGTGAAGAAAGCGAAGATTCCATCCGCAACCGGCTGGATAACGAGATAGACGCCACCCGCAAGGAGCTGAAGGAAGAAAGCAAGCGTTTGCTGGATGGCTATCTGCCGGAAGTGTATGCCATTGTGAAGGATACCTGTCGCAGGCTCCTGGGCCAAACCTTCATCGTGCGTGATCATGAAACCGAGTGGAATATGGTGCCTTTCGACGTGCAATTGATTGGCGGCATGGCTCTGCACGATGGCAAGATCGCCGAAATGGCCACCGGTGAGGGAAAGACTCTGGTAGCTACCTTGCCGCTCTTTCTGAATGCTCTACTCGGGCGCGGCGCACATCTGGTGACGGTGAACGACTACTTAGCCGCTCGTGACGCCGAATGGATGGCGCCCATCTTCAACTTCCACAATCTCACCGTGGGCTGCATCACCACCGGCATGACCTTTAAGGAGCGCAAAGAAGCATACAGCTGCCACGTTACTTACGGCATGAACAGTGAATTTGGCTTTGACTACCTCAGGGACAACATGGCTATCTCTCCCGATCAACTGGTGCAGCGTGACTTCTATTATGCCATCGTGGACGAGGTGGACAGCATCCTCATCGACGAGGCGCGCACGCCGCTCATCATCAGCGGTCCCATCGCTCAGGACAAGAACTTCTACCACGAATTGCGCCCCGCGGTACACCAGGTGGTACAGGCGCAAAACGCCCTGGCACACAGATACTTAAACGAGGTGAGAGAAGAGCTCAAGAAAGACTTTGACCAGCAAAACAACGACTTCATCGCCAAAAACCTGCTCTTAGTGAAGCGTGCCGCACCGCGCAACAAGGTCTTTGGCAAGATGATGCAGGACGGCACTCTGCAGAAACTGGTGAACGACACCGAGGGTTACTACCTGCGAGACAAGAAGATGCACGAGCTGGACGCCAACCTCTACTTCGTGGTGGAAGAGCGGCAGAACAGCGTGGACCTCTGCGAGAAAGGCCGTGAAATGCTTTCCAGAAACGACCGCAACCTCTTCGTGGTGCACACCTTGGAAGAGCTGCACGCCGAGATAGACAACGACGAAAGCATCACCGACGACGCCGAACGGATGCGCCGCAAAGAGCTGGCTACCAACCAGTTTATGGACAAGAGCGAAAAGCTGCACAACATCAACCAGCTGCTCAAAGCCTTCTCCCTCTACGAAAACGACCAGGAATATGTGGTGATGGACAACAAGGTGATCATCGTCGACCAGTTTACCGGCCGGCAGATGCCCGGACGCCGCTTTTCAGACGGATTGCACCAGGCCCTCGAAGCCAAAGAAAACGTCACCATCGAAGCAGGCACTCAGACCTTTGCCACCATCACGCTGCAAAACTACTTCCGTATGTTTGAGCGTCTCGCCGGCATGACCGGTACCGCCGTCACCGAAGAGAGCGAGTTTATGGAGATTTACAACCTCCCCGTGATGACCATCCCCACAAACGTCCCCATCACACGTATCGACCATGAAGACGTGATCTACCTCACCAAAAACGAGAAATACCAAGCCATTATGGACGAAATCATCTACTGGCACGAGCTGAAAAAGCCCGTTTTGGTAGGTACGGTGAGCGTGGAGGTCTCCGAGGTGCTCAGCCGCCTGCTCAAAAGACGCGGCATCGCTCACAACGTGCTCAACGCACGTCAACACCAGCGTGAAGCAGAAATCATCGCCGAAGCAGGACAGCCCGGCGCCGTGACCATCGCCACCAACATGGCGGGACGCGGAACGGACATCAAGCTGGGCGAAGGCGTCGTCACGCAAGACAAGGAAAGCTACCGCGACCTCAGCCCTTCCATCAGCGAGCAAACGCCTTACGGCATCCCGCTGGACGGCCTGCACGTGATCGGCAGTGAGCGCCACGAAAGCCGCCGCATCGACAGACAGCTCCGTGGCCGTGCCGGACGCCAGGGCGACCCCGGAACATCCCGCTTTTACCTCAGCTTGGAAGACGATCTGATGCGGCTCTTCGGCTCCGACAGAATGGCGCCCATGATGGTAAAACTGGGCCTGCAGCCGGGCGATGCCATCCGCCATCCCTGGATGACCAAAGCGGTGGAAAAGGCGCAGAAACGCGTGGAAGAACACAACTTTGAAATCCGCAAAAACCTGATCAAATATGACGAAGTGATGAACCAGCAGCGCGAGGTGATCTATTCCTACCGCCGCAGCGTGCTCAAGGGCTACAGCCTCAAAAACGAGGTGAAAGAGATGATCCAGGAAACGGTGCTCCGCGTGATCGCAAACCACATCTCCAAAGGCAGTTATGTGGAAGACTGGAATCTGGAGCGGCTCTGCTACTGGTTCAAGGCAAACTTCAACCTGCAGATCACGCCCGAAGACCTCAATCCCAAGAGTCTCGACTATGACGTCCTGGAAGAAAGGCTGTTGGCCATCTGTATGCAAGCCTATGAAAACAAAGAACTAAACGTGGGCGAGGAGATGCTGCGTGACATCGAACGCCGCAGTATGCTGGAAGTGGTGGACAACCAATGGCGAGACCACCTCCACGAGATGGATATGCTCAAAGAAGCGGTCTACCTGCGCTCCTACGCCAATAAAGACCCCCTGATCGAATACAAGAGAGAAAGCTTTGAGCTCTTCCAGGAGCTGATTTCGCGCATCCAGGAAGGCGTCTCGCGCAAGGTTTTCACCACCTACTTCCTCACGCAGGCGCAGGTGGAAAGCCTCTTGCAGCAAGCAAATGCACGCCACGAAGACCTGGATACCTTCCTGGCAGCCAAGCAGGCTGAGCTCACCCAAAACGTCAGCGCCCCGCCGCAATATTCCTCGCCAAACGAAGCTGTGATGCAAGAAAAGCAGCGACCGGTGAGAGTGGCCGAAAAAGTGGGCCGAAACGACCCCTGTCCCTGCGGCAGCGGCAAAAAGTATAAGAGATGTTGTGGACTCCATGAGAACGACTGAGCCACAATCCCAAGATAGAACAGAATGAATAAGGAAACATAAATGTCTAAAGGTTTGATAATCGTGGAATCTCCGGCTAAGGCCAATACCATAGCCAAGTTTCTCAAAAACAAGTATACCGTAAAAGCCTCCATGGGCCATGTGAGAGACCTGCCTCAGCGCGAGCT
>DGFM01000027.1:14078-14725 GCA_002391675.1 Cloacimonetes bacterium UBA3900
GGCGTAGACACCGTCCTGCTGGCCAGCGACCACGACCGTGAAGGAGAAGCCATCGCCTGGCATCTGCTCAAATCTATGGAAAAGCAGCTGGAAGGCAAGCAGGTTCACCGTATCGTCTTCAACGAAATCACCGCCAAAGCTATCAATTCCGCCATCGATGCCCGCGGCGAGATCGACATGAACAAGGTGGATGCTCAGCAAGCACGCCGCGTTCTGGACCGCTTAGTGGGGTATCAAGTGAGCCCCCTGCTCTGGCGCGTGATCGCCAAGGACCTCTCCGCCGGCCGCGTGCAGAGCGTTGCGCTGCGCCTCATCTGCGAGCGTGAAGCTGAGATCAACAACTTTATCCCCAAGGAATACTGGCGTTTGGAAGCCAATTTCTGGCGTGGCGAGCTGCCTCCCTTCAAAGCCGTCTTTGAGAAATGGCAGGGCAAAAAGATAGAGATCGAGAGCGAAGAGCAGGCTCTGGAACTGAAAACCAACTGCGAAAAGCACAGCGCCGTGCTCACCCAGATCAAGCGCTCATCCCGCGGCGTGGAACCGCCGGCGCCCTTCATTACCAGCACCTTACAGCAGGAAGCCTCCAAGCTCTTGGGAATGCCCGCCAGCCGCACCATGAGCATCGCTCAGCAACTCTATGAAGGCAT
>DGFM01000027.1:14953-18205 GCA_002391675.1 Cloacimonetes bacterium UBA3900
TGCAAACCAAGCCTGCCGCAACCTGATCAAAGACCGCTTTGGCGAAGAGATGATCAACAGCTCCGTGCGTATGTACAAAAACAAAAACAGCGCTCAGGACGCTCACGAAGCCATCCGCCCCACCGATCCCTTCAACACCCCCGAAAAGATGGAGAAATTCCTCTCCAAAGACCAGCTCAAGCTTTACAACCTCATCTGGAGCCGCTTTGTCGCCACGCAGATGCAGTCTGTGAGATTGGCCGTCACCAAAGCGGAAATCACGCTGGGCGAAGCAACCTTCGTGGCAAACGGCAACCAGATCACCCGCGAAGGCTTTCTCAAGTGCTATCCCCACGTCAACATCCCCCTGGGTGAAAGCATCCATGCGGATTACGCTTCATCAAACGAGCTGGAGCACGACGCCATCGACGCCAGCCAACATTTCACCAAACCGCCCGCCCGCTACACCGAAGCCTCGCTGATCAAGGAGCTGGAAGCCCGAGGCATAGGACGTCCCTCCACTTACGCCTCAATCATCGGCACCATCCGCAACCGCAAGTACGTGCAAATGGAGAAGAAAGCCTTTGTCCCCACAAACCTGGGCAACGACGTCAACCGCTTTTTAGTGGATAAATTTGACGACGTCTTCAACGTTAAATTCACCGCCAACATGGAAGAAAAGCTGGACGAGGTGGAATATGGCAAGGTGGAATGGCGCAACCTGGTGAAAGACTATCATGATCAATTGCAACAACTTATCAGCGCCGTGGACGTGAAGAAGGAAAAGAGCGCATATGTGCAGGACAGCGGCATCGCTTGCGACGTGTGCGGCGAAGGCAAGATGCTGGTTCGCCACTCCAAAAACGGCGAATTCCTGGCCTGCGACCGCTTCCCCGCCTGCAAAAACAGCAAAAACTTCAAACGCGATGCAGACGGCAAAATCCACATCGTTTTACCCACGCAGCTTGACGAAGCCTGCCCCCAATGCGGTGCGCCGCTCATGGAAAGAGAGGGCCGCTATGGCGCCTTCATCGCCTGCTCCGCCTACCCCAAATGCAAGTTTTCGCGCCCCAAAACCTTGGGTGTGAAATGCCCCGATTGTGGAACCGGCGAAGTGGTGCAAAGACGCAACAAACGCGGCCGGAACTTCTATTCCTGCAACCGCTACCCGGATTGCAAGTGGATTTCCAACGACAAGCCCGTCGCCATCGCTTGCCCCAATTGCGGCAACCCCTTCATGTTTGAAAAGTATTCAAAAGCCAAGGGCAACCACAAACTCTGCCCCAAATGCAAAAGCAGCTTCGAGTGAGATAAATGGCCTTTCTTGATGGTATCAAAGCAGCACTGACCAGCATCCTCAGCCACAAGCTGAGATCGCTGCTCACGCTCACGGGAATTGTGATCGGCGTATTGGCCGTAGTTACAATGTTTTCCAGCGTTTATGCCATCAAGGAACTGATCCAAAGAAACATGGAGGGTATGGGCTGGAATCACTCCTTGGTCATCGCCGCCAAGGGCACCGGCCCCACCTCGCCACACGGTTCCAGACGCAGTAAAAAGCCCAGGAGAACCGCCCAAAGCCAGCGTCCCATCAACTACAGCGACTACCTGGCCCTAAGAGATGAAATCCCGCACAAGAGCATCTATGGCATGATAGAAAATCCCAGCCTTTACCGCTTGAAAGACAAAGACTTGCAGGTGCGCATCCGTGCCACGAGCGTAGACTTTTTCACCAGCAAAAACTACGACATCTTAGAGGGTAGATACTTCAACCAGGTGGAAGAGGAAAACCTGCTTCCCGTCTGCGTTTTGGGCTATTGGTTTGCCAAAGAACACTTCCCCACCGGCTCGCCTCTGGGCACCACTATCACCTTGGGAAAACAGCGATTCAAGGTGGTGGGCGTTCTCGCAGACGACTCCGTAAACAAGCAGGAAGGCTTCGATTTCAACAGCTGGGAGCGTAAAAACGACCTCGAAGCCGTCTATATCCCGCTCAAATACGGCTGCACCTACCTCAGCCCCCAGGGCGCTGTCCACATGATCGCCATGCAATCCCATGATGAGGAAAGCTTTGCGCCCATGAAGAGTGCGGCGCGCCAACTGCTGCTCTCGCGTCACAATATGTATCCCAATTTTGACTTCGTGGACATCAGCGCCATCATGATCACCGTCAGCGACGAGATAGACACCCAGATGCAAAAGTGGAATATCACCCTCTTCGCCATTGCCTCTATCTCCTTGATCGTGGGAGGGATAGGCCTCTTTTCCACCCTGCTCATCTCCATCCAGGAACGCATGACCGAGATCGGCGTGCGCAAAAGTGTGGGCGCCACCGATACCAGCATCTTCCTCTACTTCATCTACGAATCCGTGATCCTGGCCCTCACCGGCGCCTTCATCGGAATTGCCATCGCCTGGCTCATCCTCACCGGCATTGGCGCCGCCATCAAAATGCCCCTCTACCTCCCCTTGGCCGGCGTCAGCCTCGGCATCTTCTTTTCACTGCTCATCGGCGTGATCTCAGGCCTCTACCCCGCTATCAAAGCCGCCAGAGTGGATCCGATCAAGATTATAGGGTGAGCTGTCGGCTCTTCAGAAAAACATCCCTTCATAATATACTCTGACGACCCCGCTCAGACGAAGAAAAACCGTAAAATCCAAGCCTGTAACTCATTGGCAATAATACCCATACTGAATCATGCAAATATTGTCTCTTTCTTTACCAAAGTGTAATACCTGTACGGGCGCTTGCCCAAAGCGCCGTTCTTCTTACGTCTGTCCGCATCCCCACCACCTGCGCCAGCATTCACAACTCACAACTGCGACGAAGTCGCCCCATTCGTGTACATTCGTGGAAAAATCTTGCCGACTGCGTCGGCCATATCCCTGAAGCTTGCGAAGCGACTCACAAGATCGGCGCTCCAGGCGAGCGCCCGTACATCCCATAATTCGTGTAAATTCGTGTACATTCGTGGAAAAATCTTGCCGACAGCGTCGGCCATATCACTGAAGCTTGCGAAGCGACTCACAAGATCGGCGCTCCAGGCGAGCGCCCGTACACGCTTGATTGCGGCGCTTTGGCAAGCTCCGGCTACCTTCTGGGTCGCTATGGCAAGCGACCATACTTGCGGCGCTCCAGGCGAGCGCCCGTACATCCCCTATCCGTGGAAAAATGCTTGCCAAAAACCTGCGCTCTCCTCAACCTTTGACTTTTGCTCCGGCTTGCCCCACCCTCGGGAATCCCTGGCGCTCGAATGCGTAACCCTTGGGTTT
>DGFM01000027.1:18375-25082 GCA_002391675.1 Cloacimonetes bacterium UBA3900
GTTTTAGAGGGCGGATTTGTTTACAGAAATCAAGGGCTGAGGTCAAATTTTTCAAAACGGCTTGCTCTGGCGGGTGCCGGAGCCGGGGTAAAAACTCCTACTGTTTTGATAGGTGATTGATATCGTTTTCCACGGTTGATATAAACGGTGCGGCTTACGTCGGCTACCTTCGGTGCGCAGCGAGCAACCCTACATGAACCACTCCTTACCTCTTCTTCCTCTTATTCTCCACCAGCTTTACGGTATTTTGCAGGTCATCCAAATACCTTGACTCTGCCTCTTTTTCTTTTGCAGCGCGGCGTTTTTGCGCAAAAGAGTCATACTCCGTTTCTGCAATTTGTCTGGCGGCATTGTGTGATACTTTACCAGCTCCTTCCAATACCAGGACCTCATTACTTGCGAGGAACTTATCCAAAATATCTTCCCACTCTTTGGTGTAGATAAGCTCTCGTTGGATTATCTTTAACTCTGCATGGTCCAAAAACATGACCACAATTCGGTTCAGGATATCTATTTCCCGTAGATTGAGGTAGTTTTTGGCGATTGTAACATCGGCTTTCCGTATCTCTTGCCCCTTCCAGGAAGTGAGTCCCATATTGGGCTCTCCGGCATTTGCCCGCTCAGCTACGATCTGTGCTGCTGTTTTACCCGTGGCAGCAAAGTGCATCTTGTTTTGCATAGTGGCAAAGAATACTTTGACATCTTGATCGTCCGGTCGGTAATCCTCTGCCAGGGAGAAGATGTCCTTGAGGCGCAAGTAGACTCGCTGTTCGCTGGCGCGGATATCCCTTACCCGAGCTAACAATTCATCAAAGTGATCAGTCAGGGGATTGTTTCCTTTGAGCCTCTCATCATCGAGCGTAAAGCCTTTCACGATATACTCTTGAAGTCGCTCAGTAGCCCACTGTCTAAACTCAACTCCTCTGGGTGAGCGCACCCGGTAGCCTATGGCGAGGATCATTTCCAGATTGTAAAACTCGATCGGTCGCGTAACTTCTCTATTTGATTCGTTTTGAGTTACCCGGTAATGACGGACAGTCGCCTCCCTGGCCAATTCCCCATCCCTGTAAATCTGGTTGATGTGATGACTTACGGTATTCGCAGCGACCTGATACAATTCAGCAATCTGTTTCTGACTTAGCCAGGCCGTATCACCATCAAGCACGACATCAAGCTGATGACGCTGATCCTTGGTTGTATACAGTATCACCTTACCATTTCCTGATATGGTCATATCTCCATTAACTATCTTACTCATTTGTTTCAAGTTCTCCTATAATGTGTAATCTCTATCCTGACAAGTTAGTAACTCCCGGATTGGCTCCTAGTTTTGTTGTTTCTATCAAACACATTGCTAATGAATCCATGAAAAGCGCATACTAATAATTTGTCAACTACAAAAAGACGAATCTAAAGCCTTGTTTCAGCCAGACCTTTGTACAGCTCACAGCAGGATATAGCATTCAAGACTACACAAATTCTCCTCTAAAGGGATCGACGAAGCCACAGAAATCAGACAGCGCAATCTTGTATGGGTGTGGGTCCCGAAATTGCCTATATCTACTTCAGAGTCAGCAACTTAATCATTTTATTTAATCTTATTCTATTATACTATGAACTGATCGATATTATTGATAAGTTGCCCACAACTAACTGTTATTACGTCTATTACGGGTTATCTTGTCCAACACGTTCTGCCAAAAGTTGTCACGGGGATTATGTTCTCTTAGTTCCGGAGCTTGCTGAAGAGCCGGAGGTTGAAAGCTGCGGTGGTGCAGATTCGGGCGGGTTTGGTGTGGATACGCATGGTTGGCAGCCCTATTTTTACATCAAGCTGCGCTTGATTGCGGCGCTACAGCGAGCGCCGGCTACGGATTTGGTAGGTTCAGCGAGCGACTCTACTTCAGCAGCACCAGCCTCTTCGTTTCCTGATAATCTTCACATTTCAAGCTGTAAAGATAGACACCTGCTGGAAGGTTTTCCCCGGAGAAGTTGATCTCATGCAAACCGGAGCTCAGTTTATAGCTGGCGACCTTTTGGCCACGCAGGTTATAGATGCTCAGGGTGCCTGTTGACCGTTCCGGGATGTCTGCCTTGATCGTTGTGCTGCGGCCTTTGGTAAAGGGATTGGGCCAAGCGTCATGCAATCTGGAAGCTACCTGCGGTGCCAGATCATCGTCCACCGGCGTTTCGTTTCCCAGTTTGGCGACAAAGATATTAAAAAATCCATTTGCGGTCACGGTATGGTTGCCGAAGCTGGCTACGGGCCCACACAATCCGGTCACGTAGGTATTTCCCGCTCCGTCTGGGGTCAGGCCGAAGGCAATATCGATAAGCGGCCCACCCGCTTTGACTGCCCAGAGCCAATCGCCGTTTGGGTCCAGTTTGGCGAGGAAGAGGTCAATTCCTATTTTACCTAAACTTGCCGTCAGGTTATGGTCTCCGAAGGTAGCTGAGCTCTCAAAAGCTCCGGTCACGTAGACGTTACCGGCAGCGTCCAGGGCGATGTCAATTCCCGTATCATCCAGTGCACCTCCCGCTTGGGCTGCCCAGAGCCAATTGCCGTTTTGGTCCAGCTTGGCGACGAAGATGTCGCAATAGTCATCATCATCATTATCTCCGCTTGCCGTCAGGGTATGGTTTCCGAAATAAGCTGTGCCACAAAAATCCCCTGTTACATAGGCGTTTCCCGCAGCGTCCAGGGCGATGCTTGATCCGTTTTCCCAAAGAATTCCTCCCGCTTTGGTCGCCCAAAGCCAGTCGCCATTTTGATTCATCTTGGCGACAAAGACGTCGCGAGAGGTAATATCTTCTCCGGTTGCTGTCAGGGTATAATCGCCGAAAGTGGCTGTGATTTCGAAAGTTCCGGTCACGTAGATGTTTCCGCTACCATCCAGGGCGATGCTTTGTCCCCAGTCATCCCAAGTTCCGCCTCCACTTACCGCCCAGAGCCATTCGCCGGAGGGATTAAACTTGGCGACGAAGATATCTTTTTCATACCATTCACCTCCGGTTGCCGTCAGAGCATGGTTGCCGAAAGTGGCTGTACCTTCATAATCCCCGATCACGTAGCCGTTACCCGCGGCATCAATGGCAATGCTGTTTCCATAGTCATCGTGGGAACCACCCGCTTTGATAGCCCAGAGCCAGTTTCCATCTGCATCCAGCTTGGCGACAAAGATGTCACAATAGTCATCGTCATATACGTTTGCCGTCAGGGTATGTGTGCCGAAATTGGCTATGCCTCCAAACTGTCCGGTCACGTAGATGTTTCCGCTACCATCCAGGGCGATGCCGGACGCCATATCATCAAAGAAGCCACCCGCCCGGACTGCCCAGAGCCAGTTTCCGGCAGGGTCCAGTTTGGCGACGAAGATATCGCCGTATATATCACCTCCGAGCGAGGTCAGGATATGGCTGCCGAAGGTGATTAAGCCATCAAAGGTTCCGCAAATATACTGGTTGCCTTGGTTGTCGATGGCTATGGAGGAGCCAGCATACAAGGCCTCTTCGTCTGTCCCGCTCGCCACGGTTGCCCACTGCCATTGAGGCGCCTGGGCCGGCAAAAGCGCCGCTCCGCAGAGCAATACAAGACACAAGATCAAACTCTTCATCGTTTTCATCGTTCCTCTCGAAGATAGTTAGTTTATTCGCGTGCACGGTGCGTTGTTTTACATTATTTGTCAAGCACAATATATTGCAATATATTGCTAACTTCATGGATCATATATGATTGCGGCGGATATATCTGAGCCTCAGTATGCTGGTGACGTCGCCCATACTGCCAAATCGAATATGAGCCGGAACCTGTCATTCCCGGCAAGTCGTCGCCATGATTCCCACTTTTACATTGACAAATTACCCTCATCCTTAGGATTGATCATGAGTAAACAGGTAGCGGTTCAAAGCCTTACAGCCACTGCCACAGGAAAAGACAAGACAAGAGCCATGTTTGCAGCCATATTTATGTTCGTAATGTTGGGTGTGGCCATCATTTGGTGGCACTGGGGCCTTTTGCGGCACGATTTAGTGGCCATGATTCTGCTCTTCGTCCTGGTTTTTGCCGGCATTGTCCCCTCTTCGCGTGCATTCATCGGCTTTTCGCATCCCGCGGTGATCATGTTGGTTTCCGCGTTTATCATCAGCAGGTCTTTCCAGGAGAGCGGCATTTTTGATTACCTGGGCGAACGCCTGGACAGGATGAGCTCCGATCCTCTGAATCTGATCCTGGTTTTATCGCTGATTGCCATGGTTTCTTCGGCTTTTCTCTCCTCCTATATCACCGTGATGCTGCTCATGCCTGTGGCCCTGCATTTATCCGGCAAAAGGGGTATCCATGCCTCGCGCGTGCTTTTACCCGTCGCCTTTTCCGCCATCTTGGGCAGCACGATCACCATGATCGGCTCGGTGCCCAATATCTTCGTATCCTGCTTGCAGCCGGGGTGTCTGGGCATCTTCACTTTTGCGCCCACAAACCTGCCCATTGCCCTGATCGGTGTGCTCTTTCTGGGGCTGGTGGCGGGGCATTTGCTGCATAAAAGTAATCGCAAAGACAAGCGTGATGAGGATATCAACATCGAGGATTATATCACGGAAGTGAAGGTGCTGAAAGAGTCGCGCCTGGCGGGCTCCACACTGCGGCGCATCATGCAAAATGCGGATTATGAGGTGACGGTGATCGCCCTGGTGCGTGAAAAGCTGAAGATGGACGTGATCGACCCCGATGAAGAGCTGCTTCCGGACGATATTTTGATCATTGAGGCGGATAGCGCAAACCTGAAAACCTTTATGAATTACACCAATGCCAAGCTGATGGGAGGACGCAAGTTTCGCAAGGATCTGACCGGGGCGCGCAACATCTCCATGCGTGAAGTGGTGGTGCTCAAAGACTCTATTTTAGCGGGTAAAACTGCAGCGGGGATCAATATCCGCAGTCGCTTTGGCATCAATCTCTTGGCCATCTCCCGCGGACAGCGCCAGAGCATTCACCGTCTGGCCAAAAGCAAGATCAAGCGGGGCGACGTTCTGCTCATCCAGGGCCGCACGCAGATCTTGGACGAAGTTACTCACGCCATGGGCTGCATGGCTCTCAAACCTCGGGGTATCAAGGAGAAAGACGCTCTCAGGGCCACGCTCAGTATAGTGGCGCTCACTGCCGCCTTGATTTTGATGGGGCTGAAGGTTGTCAGTCCGCCCTTTGCCCTGGCTTCTGCTGCGCTGCTTCTGGCTTTGTGCCGCACGGTTTCGCCTTACGAGCTGATGCGCAGCATAGATTGGAGCCTGGTGATACTATTGGCGGCGATGATCCCGGTGGGCGAGGCATTCAGATCAAGCGGTGCGGCAGAGATATTGGTGAATGCCTTCAGCGGCATAGGGGCTCATGCGCCGCTTTGGCTGAGATTGGGCATCCTGATGGGATTTTCCATGCTGCTTTCAAATATTATCCACAATGTGCCGGCCACCATTTTGATGGCGGCGATTGCCCTGCAGATGGCGGCCGGGAATATCGCAGACTCGCGTATCTTCCTGACGGGAGTGGCTTTGAGCTGCACGGCAAACTTTATGAGCGTCGAAAGGCAGCCCGTGAATACGCTGGTGAAGAGCGCGGGCGGCTATCAAAACCTGGATTATATCAAAGTGGGGCTGGTGTTGCAGATATTGGTGCTGGTTTTGGGCGTGGTGATGCTGGCTGTGATAAAATAAGCGCAGCAACCAAACAAGTCAGCTGCTGCGCTCGATCTATTTAAAAGAGAATCTCTTGCTGCGTCCTACAAATATGGGAGGTGAAGTATGAGATGCAGGCTTTATTCTCTCGCTTGATTTATCAAGAGGCCCTGATCATAATCCAGCTCAAGCGGTGCATCGGGCTGGATCTTGCCGCCTAAGAGGGCCTTGGCCAGCTCGTCTTCTATCTCTTTTTGGATCAGACGCTTGAGCGGGCGGGCACCGAATTGCGGATCGAATCCCGCTTCTGCGATGTAATCTGCCAGCCTGTCTGTCCAGGTCAGCTCTATACCCTTGGGCAGCAATCTGTTGGCCAGTACGCCGAGTTGGATATCCACGATGGCGCGGATGTTTTCCTTGCTGAGGCGGTGGAAGATGATGATGTCGTCCAGTCGGTTGAGAAACTCGGGTCTGAAGTAGCGCTTCAGCTCCTCCATCAGCTGAGGTCTGAGGGCGTCAAGTTCTTCATCCTGAGCATCATAGATCATCTGCGAGCCGATGTTTGAGGTTAGGATAATCACGCTGTGGCGAAAGTCCACGGTGCGTCCTTTACCATCCGTGAGCCTGCCGTCGTCCAGGATTTGCAGGAGGATATTAAATACGTCGGGATGCGCCTTTTCGATCTCGTCGAAGAGGATGACGCTGTAGGGACGGCGGCGCACGCCTTCGGTGAGGTAACCGCCCTCATCGTAGCCCACGTAGCCCGGAGGCGCACCGATGAGACGCGAGACGGAGTGCTTTTCCATGAATTCGCTCATATCCAGCCGGATCATGGCCTTTTCGCTATCGAAGAGATAGGCAGCCAGGGTGCGAGCCAGCTCCGTCTTTCCCACGCCGGTGGGGCCCAGGAAGATGAAGGAGCCGATGGGGCGTCTCTCATCTGCCAGACCGCTGCGCGAGCGACGGATGGCGTTGGAAAGAGCGGCGATGCCTTCTTTTTGGCCCACTACTCTTTCGGCCAAGGTTTCTTCCAGTTTGAGCAG
>DGFM01000027.1:25092-32029 GCA_002391675.1 Cloacimonetes bacterium UBA3900
GCTTGGTAACGGGGATATTTGTCCACTTGGCAACCACTTGCGCCACCATTTCTTCGTCCACCTGTTCCTTGATCATGCGCTCTTCGCCTTCGCTGCGCCTGGCGATGAGCTCTTCCAGCTTCTTTTCCTGTTCCTTGATCAGGCCATAGCGGATCTTGGAGGTGGTTTCATAGTCGCCGGCACGCTCGGCCTGCTCGGCACGGCCTTTGAGGCTGTCCAGTTCGGCGCGGATAGCGCGCTCCTCTTCCACCTGCTTGCGCTCGTTTTCCCATTTGAGACGCAGAGTATCGCGTCTTTCCCGGGCCACGCTCATTTCGGCATTGATCTTTTCCAGGCGTGAGGCGGAAAGGGCGTCTGTCTCCTTGGAGAGCGAGAGCTTTTCGATCTCCAACTGACGCAGTTTGCGCTCCACTTCGTCCAGCTCTTCCGGCAGCGAATCTATCTCCATACGCAGCTGCGCACAGGCTTCGTCCATCAGGTCTATCGCCTTGTCCGGCAAGAATCTATCCGAGATATAGCGATCGCTGAGCACGGCTGCGGAAACCAGGGCGCCGTCTGAGATTTGAACGCCGTGGTGCACCTCGTATTTCTCGCGGATGCCGCGCAGGATGGAGATGGTGTCGTCCACATTGGGCTCATCCACCATCACGGGCTGGAAACGTCGCGCCAGAGCGGGGTCTTTCTCGATGTATTTGCGGTATTCGTCAATGGTTGTGGCGCCCAGGCAGTGCAGGGTTCCACGTGCCAAGGCGGGCTTGAGCATATTGGAGGCATCCACGCTGCCTTCTGCGGCTCCGGCGCCCACCACGGTGTGGATCTCGTCGATGAAGAGGATTACGCGTCCCTCGCTCTTTTCCACCTCGCTGAGCACGGCTTTGAGCCTTTCTTCAAATTCGCCGCGGAACTTGGCTCCGGCCACCAAAGCGGCCATATCCAGCTCCACAATCTCTTTATTCTTGAGGTTTTCCGGAACGTCCTGGGCCACGACACGCCGTGCCAAACCTTCCACGATGGCCGTCTTGCCCACACCGGCCTCACCGATCAGTATGGGGTTGTTTTTCCGGCGGCGGGAAAGTATCTGAATGCTGCGCCTGATCTCCTCGTCACGACCAATCACGGGGTCAAGCTTCTCCTGACGCGCCAAAGCGGTGAGGTTGCGGGCATACTTTTCCAGAGCTTGAAATTTGGATTCCGGATCGCTGTCCGTGATGCGCTGGTTGCCGCGCAATTCCTTGAGCACCTTGAGCAGGTCGTCGGCGGTTATCCCAACCGATTTCAATACGTTAGCCGCCGAGCCGCCCTTGTGTGCGAGCGCCATCAGCAGGTGTTCCACGCTGATGTATTCGTCTCGAAACTTGGCCGCTTCTTTCTCGGCCTGGTTGAGTGTATCCAATACCTCTTTGGAGAGATAGCTCTGCGCACCGCTTACGCGTGGCAGCTTGGCCATTTCGGCTTCCAGAAGCTGCTGCAGCTGCGCCGGCTGGATCTCCAGCTTTTGCAAAATGGGCAAAACCAGGGTATCGGTTTGTTGTAACATAGCCTCCAGAAGATGCAGGTTTCTGATCTCCTGATGGCCTCGCTGGGAAGCTGCCGCTTGCATGGCTTGCAGCGCTTCCTGGCTTTTGAGTGTAAATCTTTCTAAGTTCATCCATTCCTCCTAAGGGAAAGTTAATATCTTTATTTACCCATAATTTAAGCGTTATTTATCATAAGGCAAGCGAAAATTAGCAGTCTCGGAGAGAAAGTGCTAATTCTTTAAGAAGAGTCGGTTCAGCGACCGACATCACCAAAAGCATTGACATGAAACCCGCTGCCCTTTCTTTGGTTATGTAAACATAAATCAGTGAGGAAATCATGGACGATAAGAAAGTAATCTACAATATGAGCGGTGTGAGCAAGGTTGTGGACGGCAACCGCTACATCCTCAAGGACATCTGGCTGGGCTATTATTATGGCGCCAAGATCGGCGTGGTGGGGCTCAACGGCTCCGGCAAAAGCACGCTGCTCAAGATCATGGCCGGTCTCGATACCGACTTCATCGGCCAAGTGGCGATCAGCAAAGGCTACACAATCGGCTATCTGGAACAGGATCCCGTTTTGGACGATGACAAGACGGTGTTGGAAGTGGTGCAGGAAGGCGTAGCGGAAACGATCGAGCTGATGAGGCGCTTCGATGAGATCAATATGAAGTTTGCCGAGCCCATGGATGACGAGGAGATGAACAAGCTCCTGGAGGAGCAGGGCAGGGTGCAGGACGAGCTGGACGCCCGCAATGCCTGGGACCTGGATAGCCGGCTGGAACTGGCTATGGATGCGCTGCGCTGTCCTCCCTCAGACTTGCCTGTGAAGGTGATTTCCGGCGGAGAAAGGCGCCGCGTCGCCCTGTGTAGATTGCTGTTGCAGGAGCCGGACATCCTGCTGCTGGACGAGCCTACAAACCATCTGGACGCCGAGACGGTGCTCTGGTTGGAGCGGCATCTGAAGCAGTATAAAGGCACTGTGATCGCCATCACTCACGATAGATACTTTCTGGACAACGTAGCGGGCTGGATTTTGGAGCTGGATCGCGGCGAAGGCATCCCCTACGAAGGCAACTATTCCAGCTGGTTGGAGCAGAAGCAGGAGCGCCTGGCGCGTGAAGGCAAGAGCGAAAGCCGCCGTCAGAGAGCGCTGGCAGATGAGCTGGAGTGGATCCGCTCAAGCCCCAAGGCCCGTCAAGCCAAGAGCAAAGCCAGGATCAAGCGCTTTGAAGAGCTTTCCAAGATCGAGTATAAAAAGGAAAACGTCACGGATGCCATCATCATCCCGCCCGGGCCCAGACTGGGCACGCAGGTGATCAAAGCGGAGAATATCAGCAAGGCTTTTGACGATAAGCTGCTCTACGACGACCTCAGCTTCACGCTTCCCGCAGGTGGAATCGCCGGCATCATCGGCCCCAACGGCGCCGGTAAAACCACGCTCTTTGAGCTGATTATGGGCATCCAGAGTCCCGATGGCGGCAGCATCAACATCGGCGAAACCGTGAAAATCTCCTACGTAGACCAAAAACGCATGATGGATATGGACAAAACCATCCTGGAGCTGATTGCGGATGGACGTGACGTGCTGAAGGTGGGCGATAGGGAGATCAACGCCCGTGAGTATATCAGCAAGTTCAACTTTGGCAAAAACGAGCACACCAAGCCGCTCAACCTCCTCAGCGGCGGCGAGAAAAACCGCGCTTATCTGGCGCTCACCCTCCAATCCGGCGGCAATGTGCTGCTGCTGGACGAACCCACCAACGACCTGGACGTCTACACCATTCACGCCCTGGAAGAAGCGCTGCTGGAATTTCCCGGTTCTGCAATGGTGATCAGCCACGATCGCTACTTCCTGGACCGCGTCTGCACGCATATCCTCGCCTTTGAGGGAGAGAGCAGCTACAGGTGGTTTGAAGGCAACTTCAGCGATTATGAGGAGGATAAGATAGCGCGTTTGGGCGAAAGTGCGGCGATTCCGAAGAGGATAACCTATCGGAGGTTGACCAGGTAGGGGCGACTTCGTCGCAGTTGTGAGTAGTGAGTAGTGAGTTGTGAGCGGCTGCGCAAGCAGTTGAGATACAGGTGGTTGCGGTGTATATTAAGGTAGTGGTGGAGTGGGGTGGCGAGCTGCGCTCGCAGTAGTGAGTAGTGAGTTGTGAGTTGTGAGTGCTGGCGCAAGTGGTGGGGATTGATACCAAGACTATCAGAAAGCGAGATCACGGGTAGAAGATAAAAGTCCACGAATTACACCAATTAACACGAATTATGGGGCTCGCTACCGCTGGCTTGTCTTTCCCCGGGGCTTTCCACGGGCAGGACTCAGGTAAGTATTTTCCGCAATTGGAATGAATTATGCATCCAAATAGCCTGTAAGTTTTTCGCCTTTACCAGCTTGGTTTTCCGGCGTTGCCGGATTTTATAGATCGAAACCGCAAGGCTGTTTCCTGCCTTGCACGAGAGAATTATAACAAATATGAGCAATCCGAAGGAGAGAACGATGAAACGGTTGTTAATTTTGATGGCACTGACGGTGCTTGGACTCTTTGTGAGCCTGGGTGCAACCACGGTTAATGTGGGTGCGTTTACAGGTATGGATCTCAGCTTACCAAATAGTACGCATGATCAGATCAACAGCCAAAGAGAAGCCTCCCGCAATGATTATCCTTATGCTCCTGCGTATACGAATGCACAAGTAAATGACTCCGGCAGCGGTGTATTCATCTATTGGCCGAGTCCAAACCCCGACATTAGGGAAGTACGAAGCAGCTTCGAAGAGCCAAACTTCCCTCCCCCGGGATGGTTTATTATCAACAACGATGACGGCTTGCCCTATCCTGATGTCTATCCCACCTGGAAAAGAGTGGGAGTTGTCGATGCAGGCGATCACAATATCGTCCCCCCAGATGATCTCTACCAAGTTGGCATAAGTTCCAATGACGACTTCTACCCTTTGGATGAATGGCTGATCACGCCGTTATTCTACTGCCCCTACGGGACAGATATGTCCTTTGCCAGCTCTGCCCAGGTCGGTTCCAGTGATGATATTAAACTGTTTGTGAAAGCATCCTCCAATGGCGGCGCTTCCTGGACGGTGATCTGGGATGCTGCCTATAATCAGGATGGTGTGGGCTTTTTCACGTGCTATGGCTTAGACATGAGTGGTTTTTGGGAAACCCAGGTCAGGCTGGCATTCCACGTCTCAAATATCAGTGAAAACCAAGGCGCAAGTTATATGTGGCATATAGACGATGTCCGCAGATACGATGGTCCCACTCCACCGCTTTACCCGGATGATCTGTCCACTATA
Source organism: Cloacimonetes bacterium UBA3900 (assembly GCA_002391675.1). Taxonomy (GTDB): domain Bacteria; phylum Cloacimonadota; class Cloacimonadia; order Cloacimonadales; family Cloacimonadaceae; genus UBA3900. The sequence goes on from DGFM01000027.1 coordinate 29,920, forward strand.
CCCATGGAAACGAGCTCTCGCTTGGAGGCAGACAAAAGCCGGATATATCCAGCAAGTTACAAGGTTTATAGGATACGAGTTGGTCAAGAGCAGTATTTTTACAATTGGGTCAGCCTGAGTCAATGCGCCCTTGGCAACTCCTTCACGGATTCCGCGTGGGAATCATTGCCGGATGGGGACTACCGCTGGGCCGTCATGACCGTCTATTCCAGTGGTCTTACCTCCATGCCCGTCCTCTCAAACGTCATCAATAAAGGTATGCCAATGGGAATAATAAAAGGCAGAGTTGTGAACGAGAGCCAACTTCCCGTAGCAGATGCAACCGTGTCCTGCGGAACAACCTCCACTACCACAGACCGTCTGGGATTCTACCAGTTGGATGTTCCCGCCGGTTATGACACAGTGAGTTTCTCTGCTGTGGGCTATGAAACAGTAGTCGAGTCAGATATAAGGGTATATCGCAATCGAACTGCCACTGTAAACGTTATTTTACCCAAGGTGGTGTCCGTTGACGACCCCCAAAACCCGGTGCCGGCTACCGCCCTGAAAGGCAACTATCCCAACCCCTTCAATCCTGTTACCACCATCAGTTACAGCGTGAAGGAGGCCGGCAGGGTGAAGCTGGAAATCTACAATATCAAGGGTCAAAAAGTGCGCAGCTTGGTGGACGAGAACCACGCTGCCGGACACTATAAACAGGTCTTTGATGCCAGAGACAACCGCGGACGCAGTCTCTCCAGCGGCGTGTATCTGATCAGGATGATTGCGCCCGGCTATCAAAAGGTCTCCAAGATGATGCTGATGCAATAGCTCGCTTCAGCCGCCCCTTGCTACCGCCGGACATAGGTAAAAGAATGTTAATTATCGTTTATAAACGGAGCAAGATATGGACTCTTCTTGCTGATAACTCTTATAACAGTAGCTATATACAAGGCCGGCAGGCTTCTTCTGCCGGCTTCTTTATGCCTCAAGAAAGTGTTGACAGCTGTGTGCATTTGAAAAACAATGCGTCCTTGGTCCTCATCAATAAAATAGGAGATTTATTATGAATCGAATCGCTATTCGTGCGCAAGCCAGAGAGTTGCTTGCCGGCAGGTGGAACATATTTGCCCTCATCTGGTTTGTCTACGTTCTTATTGAGGGTGCTGCCGCTTCTTTGCCTGGGAGCAGCCTTCTCATTATGGGGCCTTTTGCCCTGGGGCTCACCATCATATCGCTGCGGGTGGTTCGCCGGGAAGGCATCAACGTGGAGATGCTTTTTGAGGGTTTCAGAGATTTTGCCCGGAGCCTGGTGGCCAGTTTGTTGATAATGCTCTTTGTGGCTCTCTGGTCTTTGCTCCTGATCATTCCCGGCATCATCGCTGCGCTCTCTTATTCCATGACCTTTTACATCCTGGCGGATAATCCCGATCTTACGGCAAGTGAAGCCATTACCAAGAGTAAAATCATGATGTTCGGCCACAAGACGGAGCTTTTTTGGCTCTATCTCTCCTTCATTGGTTGGGCAATTTTGTGCCTTCTCACCGCCGGGATAGGCTTCTTTTGGCTCTTGCCCTATATCTACACATCTACTGCCATCTTTTACGAGAACATCAAAGAAGAGGCCGAGATTATCATCCCCTAAGCCGGATAAGTTTTAAAGCATTTGGAATGCTCTGCCAATTCAGAGCTAAGCTATTGTATTGAAGCAGTTAGCGGCTTCGGGATTTGCCCGCTATAAAAAAAGGTGTTGACAAAATCTGCCGCTGCAAAGACCTTGTCCTCACCAATGCGTTCCGGAATAGCTCAGCGGTAGAGCGGGTGGCTGTTAACCACTAGGCCGGGGGTTCAAATCCCTCTTCCGGAGCCATTTTTTGCTCACAAGTCTTCTATGATAAACAAGCCTGGCAGATAAAGCCGGGCTTGTTTTTTATGGGCTCATGTTCAATTAGAGTGGGTGGGTGTGACGGGACAAGATCGCAGTTGCCGTTTATTGATAGAAAAAACCTCCCCTTAAGGGCCGGAAATTGTTTTCAAAAAACCAATACTCACATCAACCTTTGACTTTTGACCCTGCTTTTCCCACCCTCGGATCTCCTCGGCGCTCAAATGCGTAACTCTTGGGTTTTCT
>DGFM01000027.1:32247-35486 GCA_002391675.1 Cloacimonetes bacterium UBA3900
TTTCGCAAAACCGGCTCCCGAGTCAAATATTTCAGAAACGCCTGCTGCTTCAGATGCCGGAGTGAGCCGGGGAATACCTACTAAAACAGTAGGAATTCTTTTGGTATTCGTCTGCCTTTTTGTATGCTCTCGAAATCTGGAGGAAATTCTGCTCTGCTCCTCTTGGAGAACTTTTCACCCACTCAAATTGAACTTGAGCCTTTTTTATGGGCTGAAAAAGTACGGGCGGTCGTGTGCGGGCGCTTGTGTACGGGCGCTTGCCAAAGCGCCGCTCTTGTAACCGGAGCTTGCTTTTGCCGCTGCATGGTACGGGCGCTTGCCAAAGCGCCCTTGACGGCACTCGTTCGAGTGCCGATGTAAGATATCCGCTGCCTTGGAGCAGCGGTAAATGCGGCGCTGTGGCAAGCGCCGGCTACCAGGCGGCTACGCCGCAGTTGTCAGTTGCCAGTTGTGAGTGCTTCGCAAGTGTTTGAGATGCAGGTAGTTGCGGTGTATATTGAGGTAGTGGTGGAGTGGGGTGGTCGGTCCGGCGACCGACCCTACATCCCATAATTCGTGCAAATTCGTGTAATTCGTGGACAAAAGAAAAGGCTGTAGAACCATGCGGATCCCCGCCACAACTATCCGCATTCCAGGCACTTGCGCAGCAGCTCACAACTAACAACTGCGACGAAGTCGCCACGGCAAGCGCCCCTACCTCAGCAACACCAGCTTCTTGGTCTCTCGGAAAGAACCGCATTGCAGGCTGTAAAAATAGATGCCTGCAGGAAGTTTTTCGCCTGCAAAGTTTATCTCATGCGTGCCGGAGCTCAGCTCGTAGGAGGCTACGCGCTGTCCGCGCAGGTTGTAGACGCTGAGGGTGCCGGTGCTTTGCGCCGGGATGTCTGCTTTGATCAGCGTGCCGGTGGCTTTATTGAAAGGATTGGGCCAGGCGTCATGCAGTCTGGACGCTACTTGCGGTGCCAGATAATCATCCACGGGTGTGCCGCTTCCAAGTTTGGCAACGAAGATATCGCTATCACCATATGCCGTAAAGTTATGGCTACCAAAGGCAATTGTGCCCTTACAATATCCTGAAACGTAGGAGTTACCCGCATCATCCAGGCCTATGCAATATCCGCCGCCTTCACCTGATCCTTCCGATTGTACGGCCCAAAACCAGTCGCCGGCCGGACTCATCTTGGCGGCGAATGCGTGAGAGCGGTCACCGATCGGGCTTGTGAGCGTATAATTGCCAAAGGTGGCTGTGCCGTTGAACGTTCCGGTCACATAGGCATTGCCGGCTCCATCCAGGACTATGTCAAGCCCAACGGATTTTCCCACATGGACAACCGTGTCCCAGTTGCCGGAGTCGTCCAGGATGGCAACAAACATAGCACGGCCTCCGGTTGCAGTGAGAGTTTGGCTGCCAAAGGTTGCTGTGCCATTGAAATCTCCTACCACGTAGACCTTGCCGGCTCCATCCAGGGTTATGCGGCGTCCTTGTTCCGAACCTGAGCCTCCTGCTTGCACAGCCCAGGCCCAGCCGCCGCCGGCGTTCAGTTTGGCTATGAAGATGTCAGAGTTGTATGAGCTTCCGGTTGACAGGGTCTGGCCACCGAAGGTTGCCGTACCGCTAAATTCCCCGGTCACGTAGGCGTTTCCTTCATCATCTATAACTATGCCATATCCCAGGTCTTCAGACGATCCTCCCGCTTGGGCAACACTGGCCCAGCTGCCGCTGGAGTTCAGTTTGGCAACGAAGATATCACGTCCTCCGCTTGCCGTCAGGGAGAGGTCGCCAAATGCGGTGGTGCCTTGAAAGCATCCGGTCACATAGACGTTACCCGCTTTGTCCAAGGCGATTCCACGCCCGGAATCACGTTCATCGCGAGCACCTCCCGCCTGGACAACCCAGAGCCAGTTGCCATCAGCATCCAGCTTGGCTACGAACATATCCCAATCACCGCCTGCTGTCAGAGTATGACTGCCGAAAGTGGCTGTGCTCATAAACTCGCCGGTCACGTAGACGTTGCTCGAGTCATCCACGGCGATGTCAAGCCCAACATCGGCAAAATTACTCCCCGCTTGGACCGCCCAGAGCCAGTTGCCGTTTGGATCCAGCTTGGCGATAAATATATCAGAATAGTCAAATTCACTTCCGCTTGAGGTCAGGGTGTGACTGCCAAAGGTGGCTGTGCTTCGAAAAGGTCCGGTCACATATTGGTTCCCTTCGCTGTCAATCGCTATGGACCAGCCAAAATCATTGCGGATACCTCCCGCCTGAGCGGCCCACTGCCACTCTGGGACCTGTGCCATTAAAACCGCAGCTCCGCAGAGCAGGACAAAACACATAATCAAGTTTCTTAGCGTCTTCATAAATTCCTCCATAAGACTGTATTGCTTGTTTGCAGCACGATCGCACGGGCTGAGGTATTGTGTCAAGCAATATAATCTTGTTTATGGCTTTGGCAGCGCTCCTCACTCCAAACTTGACAAATAAACCCCCTATCCTTTTCTGGATTATCAAGAGTGTTTTCACATATAAATGAGGATATATCAATGACTAACAATAATAACAACAACGGAGTGCGCTCCATTTTCTTCACGGATGCGGCGCCGACCAACAACCGCGATATGCTCTCGCGCTTTTTGAGCCATCTGGAGTATTCATTGGTGAAAGATACCACCACGGTGCAGCCTTGGGACATCTATTATGCGCTGTCGCTCACGTTGCGTGACAGGCTGATCGAGCGCTGGCTGCGCACGCAATATCAATATCGCAAGCAGGATGTGAAGAAGGTTTATTACCTCTCGATGGAGTTTTTGATCGGGCGGCTTTTGAAGAACACGCTCATCAATCTGGATGCCTTCGATCGGGTTTATGATATGCTCAAGCAAATGGGCTACGACTTGGAAGATATAGTGGAGCAAGAGCCGGATATGGGCTTGGGAAATGGCGGTTTGGGCCGCCTCGCTGCCTGCTTTATGGATTCCTTGGCCACGGGTTCCTATCCAGCCTACGGCTATGGGATTCGCTATGAATTTGGCATCTTCAAGCAGGCCATTGTGCAGGGCTATCAGGTGGAAGAACCGGATCACTGGCTCAAATATGGCTGTCCCTGGGAGATCAGGCGTCCGGAAATCACCTACAGAGTGCGTTTTGGCGGCCGCGTATTAGAAGAAAAGGACGCCGACGGCCTGCCCATCTTCCATTGGGTGGATAGCGAGGACGTGATGGCTGTGGCGTGGGACATCCC
>DGFM01000027.1:35657-37179 GCA_002391675.1 Cloacimonetes bacterium UBA3900
GGACATCTTCGCCGCCTGGAAGCAGGATCATGATGATTTTGAAGGCTTTGCAGATAAAAACGCCATCCAGCTCAACGACACTCATCCCGCCTTGGCCATCCCCGAGATGCTGCGTATCTTCATAGATGAAGAGGGCTTATCCTTCCTGGATGCCTGGGAAATCACCAAAAAGGTCTTTTCTTACACCAATCACACCATCCTGCCGGAAGCGCTGGAAAAGTGGAGCGTCCGCCTCTTTGAAGAGCTGCTGCCGCGGCATCTGATGCTGATCTATCAGATCAACAACCACGTGATGGGCGAGGTTTCCCGCGCCTATCCCGGCAACTTTGTGCGGATGCGCAATATGTCCATCATCGAGGAATCGCCCGAGAAGTCGGTGCGTATGGCCCAGCTCTGTATGCACGGCTCGCACACGGTGAACGGCGTGGCGCAGATCCACTCTGAAATCCTCAAAGAACGCGTGTTTTCAGACTTTTATCAGATGCGCCCCGAGATGTTTCAAAACAAGACAAACGGCATCACGCCGAGGTTGTGGCTGCGCTGCTGCAACCCGCAACTGGCCAGCCTCATCACCGAACACATCGGCAATGCCTGGGTTCAAGACTTAAGCGAAATCCGTGCGCTGGAACCCTTTGCGCAGGATGCAGACTTCCTGGAAGCGCTGCGCGAGGTGAAGCTGATCAACAAGAAAGCGCTGAGCAAACACATCTACCAAAGCGTGGGTGTGCGCGTGAGTCCGGAGGCGGTTTTTGATGTGCAGATCAAGCGTTTGCACGAGTATAAGCGTCAGCTTTTGAATGTCTTAGGCACTCTGGGCCGCTACTATCAGATCAAGCAAAATCCGCAAGCCGACTACGTGCCCCGCGTGGTGATCTTTGCCGGCAAAGCGGCGCCGGGCTACTTCATGGCCAAACGCGTGATCAAGCTGATAAATTCCATCGCCGATGTGATCAACAACGATGCCGAAATCAACGACGCCCTGAAGGTGGTGTTTTTGCCCAATTACAGCGTATCTCTGGCAGAAAAGATCATCCCTGCAGCCGACCTTTCGGAGCAGATCTCCACAGCCGGTTTTGAGGCCAGCGGCACGGGAAATATGAAGTTTGCGCTCAATGGTGCGCTCACCATCGGCACTATGGACGGTGCGACGGTGGAGATGGCGCAGGAGATCGGCGAAGAGAATATGTTTATCTTCGGGCTGCGCGCGGATGAGGTAAACAAGCTCAAGAGCGAGGGTTACGATCCTTGGAAGTATTACAACGACAATCCCATGCTGCGCGAGGTGGTGGATTCCATCCGCAACGATACCTACTGTCCGGATGAGCCGGGGCTCTTTGCGCCTGTGGGCCGTTCGCTGCTGGAAGATGGCGATCCCTACCTGATGTTGGCAGATTTTGAAGACTACGTCCGCACCTCCTTCCAGGCGGATGAGCTGTATCTGAAGCCGGCTGAATGGGCCGCCAGGGCTGGCTCTTATACACATCTGACGGTGCCGACTAGTGGGATAGGGTAGATTTCGGGG
>DGFM01000038.1:0-63863 GCA_002391675.1 Cloacimonetes bacterium UBA3900
CGTTCTGAAATATTTGACCTGCGCACCAGTTTTGCGAAAACAAATCCGCCCTCTAAAACGTCGATTTCATGCGGCCTCCCTTAGGCCCTCCTATGGGTCTCCTTTGGGATCCACAAGTAACCCAAAGAAAACCCAAGGGTTACGCATTCGAGCGCCGAGGAGATCCTAAGGTGGGGTAAGCCCGGGCCAAAGTCAAAGGTTGCGGCAAGTATCAGTTTATTGAAAACAATTTCCGGCGCTTAAGGGGAGGGCTTTTCCATCGAAAACCGGCAACTGCGAGCTTGTCTTGTTACACCTCCCCATCCCCATTGAACATGAGCCAAATGTATTATTATTCTCTTGACTTTATATTGGCTTGTTAAATAATAGCATTGAAATACAAAAAGTCTTAGGAGCCGCTTTGCAAGACGATCTGATCCTCGATTCGGGCCTTTTCGGATTTGAAGAAGACAACCTGAATCGCAAGCAAAAACATCAGCTTCGCGAAGGAGAACTTCGTGAGGTAACCATCCTTTTTGCCGATATTAAGGGCTTTACAGACCTTTCTCTGCAGCTCGATCCCGAGACCATTCATCTGCGTATGGATGAGCTGATGAAAATCTTTTCCCGCTGCGTGACCTTTTACGGTGGTTTTGTGGACAAATATATCGGCGATGCGATCATGGCTTTATTTGGCGCCAAACAGGCCAGTGAGCATGATACCGAGCGTGCCATCCGGGCGGCTTTGAAGATGATCGAGCAGCTCAAGCGTTACAACCAAAAGCTGAAAGAGATTCCCAAATACCGGGATGTGGAGCTGCGCATCAGGGTGGGGATCAATACCGGCATCGTGAGCGTGGGCAAGGTGGGGCAGAGCCGCGAGGGCGATTTCACAGTTTATGGCCCTGAGGTAAACCTTGCTTCGCGCCTGGAAACCAACGCCCCCACAGGCAGGATAATGCTGAGCCAATACACTAAAGAGTTGGTGGACGATATCTTTGATTTTGAATATCTGGGCGCCAAGGATCTCAAGGGCATCGCTGAGCCGGTGGAATGCTGGAGTCCGGTGGGCGTAAGTGCATCCCAGTCAAGCCGCTTGAATAGATTTTCCGGCTCGTTTTTGGGTCGCAATTCCGAGCTGTCGCTACTTGGTGAGGCTTTGAAAGAGATAAGCTCTCAGGGCTGCTTCGGCGAATATATCACTGAGCTTCCACCGCCGAGACCGCTGATCTATGGCGTTAGAGCGGATGCGGGTTTGGGCAAGAGCCGTTTGGCCTATGAATTTATCCAAAGACACTCCGCTCGGGCAGAGTTTCTGGAAGCCGCTTGTAATGGCGTTACGCAGACGCCGCTGCACCTGTTTACGCGCCTGGTGCAAAAGTATTTTAATATCAGTGTCCGTGATGAACCTCAGCTGAGGCTGGAAAAGCTGCAAACCGGAATAGAGGACTTGCAAAGGAATGTGGATGCACCGCTTGCAGAACGGCTTGGCGATTCCTTTGCCCTGATTGCCCGGCTATTGGAGATCAGGGTGGAAGATGCACGCCTCAGGCAAGGCGGCAAAGAGCTGCTGCAGCATCTTTTGCTGGCTCTGAACAACACATTGGAAGCCATCATGCAAAAGTGTGCCAAAAATGGCAAGCCCTTGGTGTTGATATTGGATGACCTGCAATGGCTGGATGACAGCTCCAGAGAGCTTTTGGGGCATTTGGTCAACCGCATGAGCCAGAGCAAATTGCCCAGTTTGTGGCTGCTTTTCTACCGTCCCACTTTTGAAGTTCCCGGCTTCCTGGAGCGTATGCGCGGCTGGCACGAACTGGAGCTCAAACCCTTGGACGAGCAGGACATCACGCAGCTGATGATGCTCTATACCAGGCACTTGGACCTCTCGGAGCGCAGCATGGAAGCGGTGGTAAAGTTGGCTGCCGGCAACCCCTTCTACTTGGAAGAATGGTGCAACTATGTGAGCACTCTGCCGGAGCAGGAATGGCAAGACCTTCCCGTGCCTTCCAGCTTGAATGCGCTGATCCAGTCGCGCCTGGACGTCCTGCCCAAAGCACTGAGAATCCTGCTGCAAAAAGCGGCGGTGATCGGACATGAGTTTCTGGTGGAGGTGCTGCGTGAATTGGAGCGGCTTATGGACGGCTCCACTCAGATTGAAGAGGGCTTGGAGAGCCTGGAAAATCAGGCCCTGATCATCCGGCAGACGGGCTTTGAATTCAGCGCCTATTTCTTCAAACACATCACCACCCGCGATGTAGCCTATCAAAGTCTCTTGGGCAGCAATCGCAAGCTGTTGCATCAATTGGTGGCGGAGGCGATCCGGAATGTGTTCCCGGGCAGATTGGACGAGTTTTCACATCCCTTGGCCATGCATTACATGAAGGCAGGCAAATATGAGGAGGCGCTTCCCTGGCTGCGCAAAGCGGCTGATGAGGCGCAGAGAGCCTATGACAACTCGCTGGCTTTGAAGCTTTACAAAGAGCTGCTGGACATCCTGCCCGCAGATGCCTGGAAAGAGCGGGCGGAGGTGCTGCTTAACTGCTTGGAAATCAAGTGGTTGATCGGCGATTGGAAAGACATCGATGAGGCTATGGCGCTTCTGGAAGAGTGGAACGATCAGGCGCAGGATATTGCGCTAAGATTCCATCAGTTACGCTTCAGTGGCCGGCTGGCGTTTGGGCGCCGGCAAAAGGACATCGCCAAAGAACATTGGGATGAGGCGGAACGATTGGCCCGTGAAGCAGACGATCCGGAGCTGATCTGCGTGATCGAGAATCTGCTGGGCATCTGGTATTATGATCAGTCTCTTTTGGATGAATCGCTCAAGCGGCATCAACACAGCAAGCAGCTGGCGCGCAGTCTGCAAAATCATGCCCAGGAGGCAAAATCTTTCAACAATCTGGGCCTGGTCTATCTAAAGCAAGAGAAGCTGGATGAGGCGCAAAACGCCTTTTGCCGAAGCATGGAATTGGCCGCCGAACACCGCATCCTCAAAGTGGAATCCGAAGCGATGGGCAATCTGGCCTACGTTTTGATCCTCACAGGACAGTATGAGGATGCTATCTTCCACCTGATGCGCCAATTTCAATATGCGCAGCAAATCAACGATAAACTGGAAAGCATCCGCGCTCTGGGAAATTTGGCTGATGCTTATAAGTATCTGGAAAGATATAGAGATGCGGCGGATTGTTTTGAGCACATCATAAAAATTAAGCAGTATTTGGGGGATGAGGATGGTATAAAGGGTACAGGCAAGGCATTGGCAGCAATGCTCAAGCTTGTAGAAAGTACAAAAACAGACCCCACAACAGACCCTACAACAGACCCTACAACAGACCCTACTAAGGAGGAATGATGAAAAAGCTATTTAGTATTCTGTTGATTGCCCTCTTGGCAATCAGTGCACTGCCGGCTCAGAAGGCGCTGGTCATCAGCAATGGTGGCGTGCTTGAAAAGAGCGCATTGCGTACCATTGAAGGCACGGTTGAAGCCCAAAGCTTGTCACGTGCCCACGAAGATGCTGCTCTGATCGACTCCACGCTCGTGGAATTGGGCTGGGAGGTGCAGAGATACAGCAATCTTGATGCTAAGACTTTTAAGAAAAGCATTGGCGAATTTGCGGCTTCCATCGAAGACGAAGAGCCGGTTCTGATCTTTTTCAGCGGCACCGCGGTGCAAGTCGATGGCAAAAACTATCTGGTTCCCCAAGGCACTTTCAGGACGCAGAGAAGGTTTGTGGCCTCCGCTCCGGAGTTGAGCTGGATATTGAGTCAGGTATCGAAAGCCAGCGTGAAGATGGTCTTTTTGGATGCCTCGCGGGCACCCACAAACTTGAGTTTCAAGCCCACAAAGAGTGGCTTGACCGGCCTCCAGAAAATAGCCGGCAATACCCTGTTGATGTACAGTTCGCCCCTGGATACCATCCAGCCGGATCAGGAGGGGGAGCACAACCATCTGCCGCAGGCTCTGGCAAAAGTGATCCAGACGCCCGATCTGCCTCTGCAAACGCTGGGCGATAAGATAATCACGCAGATGGGCATCCTGCATGGAGGCAAGACGCCGCCCATACCCTACAGAATCTCCACCATCAAGGAGGGCTGGAAGCTCAATCCACCCAAGGAAGAAGGCGAGATTAAGCGCATCATTTTGAGACCGCCTCCATTATACAGAGGGAATATAGATGGAGGTGTGGCTCCTTCTTTTTAGAGAGCTATCCAGATATTAAGCTTGACATTAAAGCCTCCAATAGGAATTGGTTTTGTAGTAATAAAATCAGAAAAACTGACTTGGAGGAAGTCTTGAACGAAAACTTGAAATATGGAACTATCAGCTCCGCCAAAGCTATGGAATTGGAACACGAATACGGAGCTCACAACTACCACCCCCTGCCAGTGGTATTGGCCAAAGGTGAAGGTGTCTTTGTGTGGGACCCGGAAGGAAACCGTTATTACGATTTTCTTTCTGCCTACTCCGCTGTAAACCAGGGACATTGCCATCCCAAGATCATCAACGCCTTGACCGAACAAGCCAAGGTGCTCACCCTCACTTCGCGTGCCTTTTTCAATAACAAACTGGGTGAATATGAAAAGTTTATTACCGAGTTCTTCGGTTACGACATGGTTTTGCCCATGAATACCGGGGCAGAAGGCGTGGAAACTGCCATGAAGCTGGCCCGTAGATGGGGCTACGATGTCAAAGGCATCGAGGAAGATAAGGCCATCCTGGTATTCTGCGAAGGAAACTTCCACGGCCGCACCATCTCCATCGTCGCTGCATCCACCGATCAGGGTTGCCGCAAAGGTTTTGGCCCTTTCACACCCGGAATCGTGACTGTGCCTTACAACGACGCAGACGCCTTGGGCAAATATCTGGATGAACACGGCAAAAACGTGGCCGGTTTCATCGTGGAACCCATCCAGGGCGAAGCGGGCGTGTATGTGCCGGATGATGGCTACCTGAAAGCCTGCTATGATCACTGCAAAAAGCACAATGTGCTCTTTGTGGCAGACGAGATCCAAAGCGGTCTGGCCCGTGCCGGCAGAATGCTCGCCGTGGATTATGAAGACGTGCGCCCGGACATCCTGATCTTGGGTAAAGCGCTCTCCGGTGGTGTGTTGCCCGTCTCTGCAGTGCTGGCAGATAAAGAAATCATGCTCACCATCAAACCCGGCGAACATGGCTCCACCTACGGTGGATTCCCCATGGCTTGCGTCACCGCCAAAGCCGCTCTGGAAGTGTTGCGTGATGAAAAGCTGGCGGAACGCTCCTATGAACTGGGAATGCATTTCCGCGAGGAAATGAAGAAGATAGACCATCCCATGCTTAAGCTGGTGCGCGGTAAAGGCTTGCTCAATGCCATCGTGGTGGAACCCAAAGATGGCCTGGAAGCCTGGGACGTGTGTATCATGCTCAAAGAAAAGGGCTTGCTCTGCAAACCTACCCACCGTCATATCATCCGTCTGGCACCACCTCTGGTCATCACCAAAGAACAACTCGATGAATGCATCGACATCATCAAGAGTGTGTTTGCCGAGCTGTAAACGATAAAAACGTGTTACCCATAACCATGAATCCGGTGGAAACGCCGGATTCATCGTGGTAACATGGACTTTTGCCATAGGAATCAGATGACAGATACATCCTTTCGCAGCGGCTGGGTAGCGATCGTCGGCAAGCCAAATACGGGGAAATCCACCTTCCTCAACCGCATCTTGGGCGAAAAGCTCTCCATCACTTCGGCCAAGCCGCAGACCACTCGTTATGCCATCAAAGGCATCCTGAATCGTGAGGATGCGCAGATCATCTTCATAGACACACCCGGCTTTCTCAAACCACGCTACGAGATGCAGAGCCGGATGTTGGACATCGTGCACGACAGCTTCAAAGACGTGGATCTGGTGCTCTTTATCACAGATGTGACAGACTTTCCCACCGATTATGATAACGAGGTCTTGCAGCTGCTCTCCAAAAGCTCGGCGCATCAGATAGCGGTGTTCAACAAGATAGACCTCAAGCCGGATGTGGATAGGGAGGCGCTGCTCGCACAGCTGCCTTCCCGGATAGAGGAAAGCCACTTTGTGAGCTGCACCACGGGTGAAAATATGGATGTTTTGATGGAGAGCATCCTGAGATATATCCCCTTCCATGACCCCTACTATGAGCAAGATCAGCTCTCGGATCTGCCCGTGCGCTTCTTTGCCGCCGAAGTGATACGTGAAGCCATCTTTCACCTTTATCAACAGGAAGTCCCCTACAGCACCGCCGTGATCATCGAGCGCTTCCATGAATATCCTGATCAGGTGGTGGTTGAGGCCCAGATCTGGGTGGACAGGCAAAGTCAGAAGGTGATCGTGATCGGTAGGAAGGGTGCGGGGTTGAAGCGGATACGCGAATATGCCCAGGCGCAATTGAGCGAGTTTTTGGGCGTTGATGTGCGGGTGCAATTGTGGGTGAAGGTGGTGCCCAATTGGAGGAAAAAGAAGAGTAACCTGAGGGAAATCGGCTTTTAAAAGGCCTTGAAAGGTGGTCTGTTGCCTCCGCTTGCTGTTTTTTCTGTTGACACAAAAGCGATGGCCTATAAATGTGAAATCTCCATAGTCCCCCATTCTTTTTCATATTTTCAAATTCTATATTAAGGTGAGATGTTATGCCCAATACCAATGAATCCGACAGCTTTAAAAAGCTGGGGGATGAGAGCAGCAACGCCAAGGGAACCGAGCTTCTCATGGCAGTGGATATAGGCAACAGCACTGTCGTTGTTGGCCTGTTTGACGGACCGCGTCTGGTCCGCAGGATGCTGTTTGCCAGCCAAAAAGGCGGCAGCTATCGTGATTATGGCATCCTGTTGCGCCTGGAGCTCGCCCAGATGGCAGATGTAATCATCAGAAACATGGTGATCTGCAGCGTGGTGCCCGAGCTCACGGGTGAATGGAAGAAATTGGCTTCCGAAGAGTATCAGGCATCTGTGTATGAAGTCAATGCGCTGAGCGACTTGGGGCTCAGTTTCAAGGTTGACGATCCCTCTTTCATCGGGCCTGATCTGATTGCTAACGCCTTTGCTGCGTGGAAGATGTTCAATCACCATTGCATCATCATAGACTTGGGCACAGCTACCACCCTCCAGGTGGTGAGCCGGGAAGGTCGCTTTGAAGGCGGCATTATCGTACCCGGCTTGGAGCTTTCTCTCAAGAGTCTGGGCCAGGGTGCTTCACTGCTGAAGTCGATAGAGCTCGAGCGGCCCACCGAGCTGATCGGCACCAACACGCGCGAGTCTATCCTCTCGGGTGTGGTAAACGGGCACGTCTATATGTTAAAAGGTTTTGTCCAGGAGCTGCAGGACGATTATCCCAATGCCAAAGTGCTGCTTACCGGCGGCTTGGCTGCATCCATCAAAGACCTCTTGGATGCGGGCTTTGTCCACGATCCCGATCTCACACTCCAAGGTCTGTATTTAGCTTTTCAAGAACTGAAAACAAAAGGTTTATGATCAAAAGGTTTCTGCTCTGCCTGATAGGGCTCTTCCTCTTGGGAAGCCTGTTTGCCAATGTGTTTCCCCTGCACTTGCATCTGGATGGCTACTATCCCGTCCTAGATAACAAGGTGCTCTTTTACAAGTTTGACAAAGGGATAGGCTACATCAAGCAGAGACAGCTTTTGGTGAATAACCTGGCGCCCACCACCAGGGAAAAGATAGATTTTGACAACCGGCAGGTGGTCATCTCCACGCTGATAGACGATAAAAAGGTCACGCCCGATCGCGTCATCTCCTTTGATAGCTACTTCGCCTCTTTGCAGCGTAAGGCCTTCCGCAAGAGCTATTTTGCCCAGGTGAGGACCAAGCGCCAGCAGACGGTGGTCACCACCAGCGGTTTGATCGGAGAATTCAAGCTGGAGCTGCCTTCCATCGCCATGCCCAAGGCTGTTAAGAGATTCCTGGGCTCCTCGGCCGGCAGGCTCAATCTGGATGGAACGCAAAAGCTCACCCTCGAGGTAGGCAGCACCAAACGCAAGCTGCAGCCCATCTATGAAACCAGTTCCAAAAGCCGCTTTGACCTCAAGATGGAACAGGAGACAAACCTGAGGCTCTCGGGAAAGATCGGCGATAAAATAGACGTTAACCTCAAATATAACAGCAAGCTGGACGAGCAGTTCTTTGATCCTAACAACGTGAGCATCAAATACACGGGCACGGAGGACGAGCTGGTGCAATCCGTCGAAGCAGGAAACATCACGCTCTCGCTTTCCGGCTCCCGCTATATCTCATATTCTACCAGCTCTCAAGGCTTGTTTGGAGTTTCATCCAAGCTTAAATATGGTGATCTGGACGTGACGCTGATCGCCAGTAAAGAAGAGAGCCAAAAGAATACGCAGAGCTACATCGGTACCAGCCAGGCGGATTCCACCATCTTCGATAGTAAACAATATGCCACGCGTACCATGTTCTATCTGGAAAAGCCGCAGGATTTGTATCAGCTCTATGAAGAGGGCGATCCGGATTGCAAGACGGGCTATGCAAACAACGCCATCCGCACCGCGCCTGATGGAGCCTGGTTGATCAAGGAGCCCATGTTGCTGCCCGCTCCCGGAACCGTGAAAGTGTATATCGACGACCTCGTGGCTACCAACAACGTGGGTGCTGCTCCCGGAGAAATCATCCGCATCAACGGGCAAAACTACCAGCTGAACTGGGATGAGCTGATGGAGGGTGCAGATTTTACCACCGACTACGATAGCGGCATCATCCAGATAAACCGAAATGTGCTCACCTCGCACATTGTGGGGGTGCGCTATACCACCCGCGGCGGAGTGGATATGCCCATCATCACGCCCCAGCAGGCGGAATCAGACACGCTCTACGCCAAAATCATCCGCAATTATAACCAGCAATATGAACCGGATAACCCCAATAGCACCTGGGATTATCAGATGCGTAACGTGTATCAGATGACCGGCACAAACATCCGCAACGATGGCTTTGAACTGGAAATCTATACCGAAAATACAGACCGCACGCGCAACTTCTTCGTTCCGGACAGCCTCAATGTGGGGCAAAACGTCCGCTATACGGATTACCTGCGCATGGACAGCAACGGCGACTCACGCGTGGATGGCAGCGATGCCACCGTGAACCTCGTTTCAGGGCACATCATCATTCCCATGCTCTGGCCCTTTGAGCCCCTGGGAGATGGCATCATCTACCGCCTTGAAAACGACAGCTACAGCATCAATCCCCTGGATACAGATATCTTCCTCACCGTGAAGGGAAAGATCGGCCGCGATGTGCTGGAGCTCAACCAGGCAAACATCCTCAAAGGCAGCGTGAGAGTGAAGGTAAACTCGCTGGAGCTCAAGGAAAACCTGGACTACCTTGTGGATTATGATACCGGACGCATCACGTTCCTTACTCCTGCAGGTAAGGACCCCGATGCCAAGATTGAGGTGGATTACGAATTCCGGGGTATGTTCGATGTAGCCAGCAAGACCCTCGCCGGCGTGCGTATGGACTGGAATTTTACAGATTGGGCCAAGCTGGGCGGCACCTTCATCTACCGCAGTGAAAACGTGGCAGATAAGCGCCCCAGGATCGGCAATGAAAACATAGAAATGATGCTGGCCAACATCGATGGCAATATCACCGTCAGACCCAAGTTTGTCACTCGCTGGATAGATAAATTGCCCCTGATCAGCACCTCGGCGGAGTCTCGCTTCAACCTCTCCGGCGAAATCGCCTACACCATGCCCAATATCTATGGAGACCCCAAAGGCAAAAAGAACAATATCTACCTGGACGACATGGAATCCATCATGGATTCATATCCCTTGCCCATCACCATGAGCTCCTGGGTGATGGCCAGCAAGCCGTATGGCTTCAACCTCGCCAAAGGTATTCCCAACTGGTACAACCCCAAAAACGTGCGCAGGCAGGAGCTGGTGGATGATCCGGAGACACTCACGGAGCGCGAAAAGAACGAGTATGTAACCGTGCTGGCGCTCAAGAATACTCCCACCAAACTGGGCGTGGGCGGCTCTACACAACAAAGCTGGGCCGGAGTGATGAAGTATCTGGGCAACCAGCTGGACTTTAACCAAAAGAAATACATTGAGCTCCTGGTAAAGGTGGATGTCAAAACCGATGAGGAAGTCCCAAACCCCATCATGTTTGTAGACTTGGGTGATATCAGCGAAGACTTTTACACCGAAAACGGTGGCCTGGGAGTGCTCAATACCGAAGACCTCAATGGAGACGGTGTGCTCACTCTGGAAGAGGACATCGGCTTGGACGGACGCAAGCAGGGCACACCCGGAGCAGACCCAAACGACATCTGCCCACCCGTACTGCAAAACCATCACAATGAATCCTGGCCGGGTATCAACGGCACGGAAGGAAACAGAGTCCTCGATACCGAAGACCTCAACGGAAACGGCATCCTGGATCAGGTAAACAGATACTTCAGCTACAGCTTTGCGCTCAACGGCGTGGAGCATCTGGTAAACGAAAACCACAGCGGTTGGCGCCTCTACCGCATCCCTCTGCATGACCCCGCTGTCTACAATATCATCACGGACTCCGCCACCGGCGTGCAGCCCTCCATGAGCCGCATCTCCTACGCCAGGATTTGGTTGCAGACAGACCTGCCGGCCAGAGTCTACATCGCAGATATGGCCATCGTGGGCAATAAATGGCAGGATTTTGGCGTGCGTACCGAAAACAACCAGGAGCTGGGCGAAGACTACGTAGCCTCGCTGGGAACCACCTATCTCTCCGGGATCGTGACCAACCAGACCAGCAGCCACTATAAACCTCCCGAAGGAACCGTCTATATCGAAGACCGCAGACAGAGCGTGGAATCCTCGCTCACGCTGGAAACCAAAAAGCTGCAGCCCGGCCATCAAGTGCTGTTGCGTCAGCGCTCTGTGGATGCTTACAGCCTGCTCTCCTACGGGAAGCTGAGGCTCTTCGTATATCCCGAAGCACTCAGAACCGGCGAAAGCCATCCCAGCCAGGTGGATATGGTCTTGCGTCTGGGCGCAGATGAATTTACCTACTACGAGATCAAGCAGCGGGTGGACATCAACCCCTGGGAAATGACCATGGATGAGGATAAATGGCTGCTTTTCACCTGGGAGCTATCTGATATCGCCAAGCTGAGAGAGGCCAATCCGGATACCACCTCCGGCTTTATCCAAGTGGACGAAAACACACGCTTCAGCTTTAGAGGACGGCCCACTCTTTCCACCATCAGGGATATCTGTTTGGGAGTGGCAAACCCACGCGGGAATCAGGTCTACAACGGCATGATGTACTTTGATGAGCTGCAGCTGCTTGACCCCTATGAGGATGTGGGCGTGGCCAAGCGAGTGTCGCTCAATGCTGCCTTTGCAGACGTCAGCACCCTCGATATCGACTATGAAGAGAAGAGCGAAAACTTCAACCCCAATATCCAACGAGGGCGCAGCAACACCTTCACCAGCACCACTTCGCTGAATATCTCAAACAAATACTTCCTGGGCAGACTGTTCCCGCGCAACTGGAGCGTGGAAATTCCCGTCACCCTGGTTCGCAACTACAGCTTGGGCATCCCGCGCTTCCGCGCCAATTCAGACCTCCTGCGCAGCAGCATCGAGGAAGATAGCACCAAGATGAGGGAGCGCAACGAAAGCCTGCTCTACGCAGCAGACGTCGCTTTCAGCCTCAAAAGCGCACCCAAAAGCAAGATATTGGAATACACCATCTATCGCACCTCGTTGAGCGGACGCATAGAAAGCTCCGTGCGCAACCAACCCACCAGCAGAGACAGCACCTTCAGCGTGCGCGGCACGGTCAACTACAACCTCGGTTTCCCCAGCGACAAGGTGAGCTTTAAGCTCTGGAAAAACTACCGTTTAGGCTGGTTCCCGTCCACCTGGAACAACAGCATCACCTTCAACAGCACCAACCCCAGAAGCGAAAACTGGGAGCGGCGCATGATCGATGGCCAATATGTGACCTACTGGTTCCCACGGCAGGGAGTGCTGCCCACCAAGCTTTTGACTACCGACTCCAATATCAACTGGGCCCTCACCAGCGACATCGGCCTCACCGGCAGGCTCAATACCAAGCGCGACTTCAACCAAAAACACTACTGGAAAGACGTCAACATCGGCAAAATCACCGAATACGTGCAAGACCTGGGCGTGAACTACAACCCCAACTACCTGCGCAGATTCATGACCTTCACCGCCAGCGCAAACACGCGCTACAACGAAACGCAAAGACGCTATTATGACAACACCACCGGCACGCAGGTGGAAGTGTATCAGAGCGATGGAGGCGTCAATCGGGGCGTGCGCGCAAACTTGAGCCTGCAAAACTCCACGCTGCTGGGCGCTTGGGCTCAGAGCATTACCCGTAAGTATCAGGCCAGAAAAGCGATCAAGGAAGCCAAAAAGCGAGAGGCCGAGATGCAGGGTTCCGAGGCGCCGGAAGGTAAGGAAGAAGAGTTTGAAGACAAAGACTTCGATCGGGAAGCTTGGGAGAAGGAAATGCTCGATAAGGGTGAAGACCTGAGCGAAGAAGAGAAGATGAAGCTGGAAGAAGAGTACAAGAAGCGCATGGAAGACGAAGAGATGCGCAAAAAGGAAGAAGAATTCTGGTCTGAGCCACCCAAGGATGACTACAAGGACCCCTTCGGTGGAGATTATAAAGACCCCTTCGGTGGGGACTATAAAGACCCTTACGGTGACAAGGATCTCTTCGGCGACGATTTTGGAGATTATAAAGACCCCTTCGGCGACGGAGCGGATGGCAAAGACGGCATGGGCTTTGGCCCCGGCGCTTCCTATCAGGGAGGAGACCCCGGCAGGGCTTATGTACCACCCAAAGGCGTGACCTACCTGCCCGCATTGCTCATCGGCTATCTTTCCAAGATCAAAAACATCACGGCTTCCTATCAAAATACCTATACCATGAACTACACGCGCAAGGAAGACAGGCCGCCATTTGGCTTCCAGATTGGCTTGCCGCACACCGTGCCCTCTGACTTCCTCGATGCCACCGGCAACGACAACACCTTCACCCTCTCCAGCGGTATCATGTTCACCAGGCAGCTGGATAGCGTGATAAACTATTCCTATGCCATCAATAAGCGCTATTCCAACGCCAGCAACCAAAACACCGCCGTCACCTTCCCCGATATCACGCTCAGCATCCTGGAAGCTGAAAAATGGGTGGGTTTGGGAAACATCATCTCCGGCTCGCGCATCAATACCGGCTTCCAAAAGTCCTATCGCGCCAGCGGTAATATAGACTGGGATCAACCCAAGCAAGAGACCGTCAGTTATGCCCTCAATCCGCTCATCGGCTTTGCCGGAACTCTGTTTAAAAAAGTGAGCACCAACCTGAGCTTCAGCATGATGAACAGCACCAACACCACGGATATGGAAACCTACGACATCGTCAAGCTCACCTCTTCCTACAGCCTCAATGGCAATATCTCCTATTCCTTCAAGGGCGGACGCGGCTTCACCGTGCCCTTCACCAAGAAGAAAATCCACATCAACAACGAGCTCACCTCCAGCCTGGCATTCGTATTTGAAAAGAATCTGGACGACACCACGGGCCGCGAAGGCAACCACCAAATAGACAGGGATACCACGCGCCTGGCCTTCACTCCCGGTGCCACCTATCAGTTCAATCAAGACATCCGTGGCGGCCTCACCGGAACCTATGAGATCACGTCGGATAAGAGGAGAGACGACGGCCTGCGCACCTTCAGACTGGGTGTGTGGGTGGAAATAAACCTGTAAGAGAGGGCGAGACATGACCTTCACAACCAACAACCTCAAAAGATTTAACGGAGCCCAATCCCATGTATAAAACTTCACAACCGGCCAAGCTCTTTATCTTGAGCGCCTTATTCCTGTTTTGCTTTATCAGCTTGTCTGCAGCCGGCCCCTGGCAAACTTACACAAACACCTCCCACGTCTTCGATATCGTCACCCAGGGTGACAAGCTCCTCTTTTCTTCCTGGGGCGGCGTGGTGGAAATCACCGCTCCGGATGACAACACTTCCATCACCCATTGGGAGCAAACAAACTCTTGGAACACCGGCAACGGCTTGCCAAACAACGATATCCGCCATCTTGAAAGCATGGAGAACGTCTCCGCACTCTGGTTGGGAAGCGAATTGGCCGGCATCAGCATCATCTCGCCAAAAGGCATCCAAGCACTCGATGAAAGCATGGGCCTGCCATCCAATCGGGTGAGAAAGATGATAGAGGCAGGAGACCGCATCCTGATCGCCACCTCAAGCGGGTTGGCAGAATACTACTATCTGCCCGGAGTAAGCTTTCCCCTGATGTTGCATAGATATAACAGGCAAAACACGGGCGGAGCCTTGCTTTCAGATGAGCTCACGGGCATGACTTTGACCAAAAACAACTACCTCTGGCTGTGCAGCTCCGCCGGCTTGAACTATGTACACCTGGATTCCCTGGCTATAGACAGCGCCTGGAAGTCTTTGAGCACACCCCAAATTTGGGGCGTTTCCCCCAAGCTGGAAATGAACGACAATCACATCGCCTTGGGAACCGGACAAGCCATATATCTGCATTCCATCGATCCATATCAGACCGGCTGGACCACCCTCATGGCAGGAGTACAGCTCAAGGATGACATCATCTCCACCTTTGCCCTGGATGCCAATGATGACCTCTGGGTGGCTTATGGAGCCTGGGATGAAGATAGAATGCT
The DNA here is from genome assembly GCA_002391675.1 of Cloacimonetes bacterium UBA3900. GTDB lineage: Bacteria > Cloacimonadota > Cloacimonadia > Cloacimonadales > Cloacimonadaceae > UBA3900. The sequence goes on from DGFM01000038.1 coordinate 14,714, forward strand.
GTATACCGCTCCGGATAGCCTGCAAGCCATACTCAGCAGAGTGGAGGCGGACGGCACCACTCGTCATTATGACTTCGGTGAAGATGGCTTGGGCCACCATTGCATTTCCTGCATTCTCTGCAAAGATGGAAACGTCTATTTGGGTTCCTGGGGAGATGGAGTCTATCGCTTGGAGGGCGAAGAGTGGAACTCATTTAAACCCAACGGCATCGGCTTCCCAAAGGTTACGCAGATCGCCGTGGATGCCAATAGTGCAGTTTGGTTTTCCAATGGCAACTACGCCGCCGGCCCCACCCGCAAAAGCTCCTTGGGCGTATGTCGCTGGCAAAACGGCAAGTGGGATACTTTCAACGTCTCAAACAGCCCTCTCCATTCCGATAATATCCTCGCCGTCAATGTGGATAGCCGCAACCGCAAATGGTTTGGCGCCTGGGATGTGAGCGCCGATCAAAGTCCCAGCACCTGGAGCAACGGCCTCACCATCTGGGATGAAGAAGAGGACAGCTGGGCCCATATGAGTATCTCCGGAAAACGTTTTTGGAACGCAGAAACCGGCAGCTGGGGCGACTTTGTGCCCGGCCTGCCCAGATTGATGGGTGCAGTCATCCCCTATATCGGCATGGATTTGTATGGAAACATCTTTGTAGCCGGTTCGGGAAGCGGTTTCACCATCCTCGATCCCAACGACCAGCATATCGAAAACCTGATTGTCTCACCTCTCAACAGACAGTGGGTCAACTATATGTACCACAGCGGCCGCCAATACTTCTTTGGCTCACGCAACGACCGCGGTTTAGCCATCTGGAACCAAGATTCCATCCCGCGCACCGGAGATGACGCGCACTGGGTCATTCCCCCCTTCGCCGAACTCACCAACCGCGCCGGCGAAATCCATGGTGTGGTGACCGTTGAAAGCCCTTATGAAGGCTTGCAACACTGGATTGCCGCCAGCTCCGGACTCTTTATGTGGGATGAGGTCAATTGGTATCAATATGATACCGCCATCAAGCGCTATCGCTACAACACCCTCACCGGTGAGTGGGACCGCAATCTGCTCTATTATGTGGATGAAGAGAGGCTTTTTGGCGCCGAGCGCACCGTGCCCACCTGCATCTTCAAAGACCCCTTCGAGCGCATCTGGATCGGCACTCTGGAAAACGGCTTCAGCATGTATGATCCCGTCAAGGAACGCTTTACAAACTACACACCGGCAAATTCACCCCTGCTCTCGGCCCATATCACCGCTCTGGGCTATGAACCCACCCAGGGATTGCTCCTCATCGGCACTCCCGATGGACTGAACACTTTTGAAATAGGCAAAACCATCAAAACCCCAAGCGAGCTCACCACCCTCAAGGCCTACCCCAATCCCTTCTATCCCGGTCAGGGCAACACCGTGCAAATCATCAACGAACCTTCAGGTGAGATGCCCGTGGGAACCAGAGGCTGCAGGATTTACGACAGCTCCGGCTCGTTGGTGGCCAAGCTCAAGGAAAACAGCTTCTTCCGCTTTGAATGGGATGGCAAAAACAGGGCCGGAAACTACTGCGCTTCCGGTGTCTATTTCTTTGTGATTGCTACAGAGGATAAGGAAGTGGGCCGCGGCAAGATCATGCTAATCCGCAAGGATTGAGGTTACTTCCGCCGCGCCATCACCAGATACCACGCCACGATCGCCAAAGCCGAAATAAACATCAGGACGCTGAACAGTATCTTCCTCGATGAGAAGGAAAAGCCTATCGCAATCAGGCCAAAGAGCAGCGTCACAAAATAGACGATCAGGGCCACAGCCTTCTGTGAGAACCCCAGCTTCAGCATCAGGTGGTGGATGTGGCTTTTGTCCGGTTTGAAGATATTTCCGCCGTTGATGCGCCTGAAGATCGCCAATCCCACATCCAAAATGGGAACGGCCATCACCGTGAGCGGGATCATCAACGTGATGGAGGTGATGCCTTTAAATTGTTGGTTGCCGGTAGTGCTGATGGCAGCGATGATAAAGCCTATATAGAGCGAGCCCGTATCGCCCAGAAAGATCTTGGCGGGATGGAAGTTGTAGCGGAGGAAAGCCAGCGTGCCCGCTAACAGCATGGATGCCAGCAGGATAACCTGCATATTTTCGTGTCTGATTCCCACCACAAGCAGCACTGCGCTCACGATGGCCGCAATCCCCGTTGCCAAGCCATCCAGGCCGTCTATGAGATTGATGGCGTTCATCATCATCAGATACCACAGAATGGTCAGCGGCAGGGAAAACCCCGCCAGCACAAAGTCATCTCCGAAGATATTGGTGAGATAGTTTACCCTGAAGCCTATCAAATACATCACCAAGGCTATGCCTATCTGGGCGAGAGTCTTGAACCAGGCGTTGCACTCATAGCGATCATCGATCAAACCCACGCTCAAGACCAGTATCCCCACCCCGCAGAGCTGCAACAGCATGATGCCTTCCGGCTCCGAGATGTATATCACCCCCAAAACTGCCTGGATTATAGACATGGGCAGGGCGAAGGAGAGCCCGCCCGCCAGCGGTGTTTCCTTGGTGTGAATGTGGCGCTCACCCGGCTTGGCAACCAGTTGATGCTTGTTTGACCACTTGATATTCCACGGGACCAGGAGGTGGGTGAGCACGTGCGTCAAAACCGCTGCGATCAATACTGTTACATAGTTCATGCCGGCTTCCTATGCGTTCTCAAAGCTGCCCTCATCCAAAAGCTTTCCCATTTCCCTGGCCTTCTCTGTCTATCCTCATCACCACCACATCGCCGGCTTTTACGTCTCCAAAAGAGATGATATTGTCTTTGGCCGTCGCTTTTTCATATTTCAGCTCAGGCTGGTTTCCATCCAATATCTCTTTGATCCTCACGTCTCCAATCAGCTGCAAGGTAAAGCTTTCCATGTCATCAGCAAAGCTCACGCTCACTTCATATAGAGATTCATCCACCGTCACAGCTGCCCGTTTTTGCCACCACTCCGCGATCTTTCCCGGGCTGGTGATCCAGGTATCGGCGGTCCCAATCATCTCCAGGATATAGGGATACAGCTTTTCCATGTAGCTGATGTCTGTCCAGGCAGCCACGCTCATGTCTATGCCCATCACGCTTCCGGATTTGATGCATTGCTGGAATATCTTTTTCACCATGCGCTTGGCGTCGTCCAGAGGCAGTTCTTTGTGGTAGTTCACCATCAGATAGCGGTCTCTCAACACTATCGGGATTTCCCAAAAACCGCTCTGCGCCTTGGCTACCCAGGGCATCCACGGCAGGCCAAATCCATATTTGAAGCCTGGCGTTTCATCCGGCGCATGGCTCTGTCCGTAGGCGGGCGAGAGCTTGGAATGCAGCTCCAAAATCTTGGCGTTGGTCTTGTATCGCAGTTGCCTTATGCCGATATTCGTCTTGTGCAGCAGGTGTATCAACACTTGTTTGCGGCTCAGGAAGTCATCGCGATTCAGCTTGTCCGCAGTGGCCAAGAGCCCTATCTCACACTTTTCCTTGTCCAGGTTTTGGATTTCCTCCAGCAGGTCTGCATCATCCAGGCTGTAGTCTATATCCTCACACGCTTCCGAGGCAAAAAACCAGCTGCTTTTCACCTTGGCTTCACGCTCTAAGCTGCGGTACTCCTTAAAGTTCCAATACAGCTCGTAGTTGGTGAAGAGATATTTGAGCTTGCCCTTCATCTCATGCCAGAGGCGGCCCCACCTGAAGGTGAAGAAAAGTGCCACGTCATCGGCAATCCCGAGCAGCAGCGAAGAGAGGCTCCATTTTTGCAGGGTGTCCACGCTGTGAGTGAGGCATACCGCCGCCTTTTCGCCCTTGGGCCATTTCAGCTTCTTGCTGGTGTAAGTGCCTGAAGAACGGACATATTCCACGATCATGGAGTCCAAAAGCCAGAGCAGGTTGTCCACCGCCGGACTTTCCATATTGTCACGGAAGACGCTTTGGCTGTCCGCCAGCACGTAGTTTTCGTTACCTGCGCTGTTGAGGGCTTCTTCTCGCATGGCCAATCTGAAGAAGATGTTTGCTACCAGGTCAAAGGTGATTCTGCCTGCTTTCAGGCCGTCCTCGGTGTAGTTTACCGCCGGATAATCAAAGCTGCGGGCGCTGATCACCAAGGTGGGGGAGAGCAGATTCACCTTGCGCAGGTTGCTCTTCAATTTCGCCGCTGTGTAGGCAGTTTCGTCAAATAGATCCGGCTCGCTTTGAATGAAAATGGTGATGTATTTGCGCGCAATCGCCTGCAGCTCCTCGCTTGTGGGCTCGGTGTATCCATACATGATCAATACGTCATTTTCGCTCACCTGCTCCAGCCTCTCCACAAAGAGATAATTGTATCCCAATGCCGAGAGAGCATACTCAAACGCATAGCGAATCTGACTTTGAAAGCGCTGTAATTTGTAGTCTATATATATGGATATCATTGTGTTCTCCATCACCAATTCAATTTAAACCTTGATTTTATATATGAGGGGATTGTCAAGTGTTTTTGTCACGGGGAGCGTGGATTCTTGTTTTTCACAGATGTTGATCATGTATGGTCGCTTGCCACAGCGACCTGTACGGCGGTTGCCACACCGCCGTCAAGGTAGCCGGAGCTTGCCACAGCGCCGCAGCAGGCGCAGCTTGATGTTGAGTCTCTAATGTTGGTGTAAATTCCAACTTGTTATTGATACGGTTCTCTGAGGACATTTTAAAATTCCTCGTTATTCACTTCTATGTTCGGTCGACTGACTGTCGCCATTATCTTAACACTGGTGATATTCGTCAAGAGTTTTCTCATTTCTGGCTACCTGCTACCTTGGGATTGAGCTCTGCGGAGGTGGCATAGCCGACGGAGCAGAGCTCAATCCCGTCGGATTTTACAGCCAATGTCATTGGGCTTTTCTGGTTTTCTCTAATTGCCTCCATGGGTGATACAATATACCTTTTGCCGCTTATCCAGTCTTCTGATTGATCCTGCAGAATCGCACCGAACATCCTCGCACAGCTATTCTCGTCAGGGAATATCCTGACGCATCTTTCCCGGCGTCTCAGCTCTCTATTCACTCGTTCAATTGGGTTCGTGCTCTTGATTTTACTCCAATGCGATGGAGGGAAATTAAGATAAGCTGTTATCTCGTGGTAAGTGCTATCGAGCCTGCCTAATAGCTTGTCTTTGTTCCTGGCTTCGGCTGCCTTGATGAGCTCGCTCCAAGCTGCCGCAAAAGATTCCCTTGTACTGGACTTAACCAAATCTTTTATACGCGGCAACAGCCACTGTAGATCAGACTTAGACACCTTGCTCATCGCGTTGCGCATCCAATGGACAATACAACGCTGTCTGAGTTGACCGGGGAAACATTCCTCTATCGCCTTTATCAATCCATCATGCTCGTCACTGATCCAGAGCTCCGATCTCTCAAGACCACGTGCTTTTAAGCTCTGAAAGAAGTCCTTCCAATTGTGATAACTCTCACGGTTACCAAGATGAAAACCCAGCACATCACGATAACCATCTTCGCTTACACCAATTGCCACTAAAACAGCAGTAGAACGAACAGCATCATCTATCCTGATCTTGGTATAGATCGCGTCAACCCAAATATAGGCATAACAGCTATCTAACTGCCTGTTCCGCCACTTCTCTATCTCATCATCAATCTTGGCGGCACAACGGCTTACCAAGCTGCGATCTATATTGCCAAGCCCTAAATCCTCAAACACTTGGCTCATCTTGCGAGTAGGCACACCAGCATAATAGGCTTCGCAGATAATGCTGATCAAGGCCTTGTCTACGCGTGAATACCGCTCTAATATCGAGGGATAGAAACTGCCACGCCGAAGCTTGGGGACACTAACGTTGATCGCCCCTAATGCGGTTTTAAGAGGCTTCTTGCGCCTGCGATAGCCGTTGCGGCTGTTAGTCCGCTCATCTGATCGCTCATAACGATCGGCGCCCAATCTGTAACTTAATTCCGCTTCAATAAGTTCACGGATGCCGAATGCAAGCACCTGCGCAAAATCGTTCGGCATAATTTCACTAAAGTACTTGACTAAATCTGCCACTTCAGTTTTCTTTGTCCTTGGTTGAGTCATTTGATTCTCCTTTAATGATTCGTTTTGGTGAGAACCATAAAATAAAAAGTGGGAATCGGCTCAACCTTTTTGTTCAAAACGGTTACCTATTTTACACCAACCTTTGAGACACTACCCAGCTTGATGTTTAAACCCGTGAAACCGCTATCTACTCAGCTGTTGCGAGTATCTGAAACCTGCGCCTCCAAAAAACCGAACTTCAACCCCCGGAAATTCCCCGGTTTATCCCCCTCGAAAAAGTGCTCATTTTGGGGCTTAATTTATTTGCCCAAAACAGATGCTTGCGAAACATTTGACTTTTCACCGGGCTTGCCCTCCCTGCGGAACTCCCTAGCCCTCACTTGCGTAACTCTTGGGTTTTCTTTGGGTTACTTGTGGATCCCACAGGAGACCCATAGGAGCCCCTAAGGGAGGCCGCATGAAATCGACGTTTTACAAGGCGGATTTGTTTTCGCAAAACCAGCTCCCAAGTTAAATATTTCAGAAAGCCCGCCCGTTTCAAGTGCCGGGGATTAAAAACGAACTCCTACTAAAATAGTAGGTGATCTGTGACTATCTTTTAGCCATTGTTATAATCCACTTTTTAGCCGCTATTGTTCTCTGGCCAGAGCGTGGTTTCCAGGTTACATTCTGCTAAGCCGCCAGCTTGCTGTCTCGCCCGTGGTCTCGCTTGTCCAAAGTCTTGGCCTCGCTTCCTGAAGCCCACGCAGCCGCTCTCCCTCCCTCCCTCCCTCCCTCTCTCGCTCTCTCCCTCTCCGACAGGTTCGTGTAATTTCTATAGCTACCAATGGCCTCGATCCATTCCGCAGAGCTCTTCCGTCCCTGCAACGGCAGCCCATTGTAAACCCATAATTATATCATTCGTGTAATTCGTGTAATTCGTGGAAAAACAAAGAACTCCAAAACAGTGCGTATCATAAAGTGTAACAGAGGTATAGCATACAATGACCTCCCCTTAATCCCCTCATCCATTCGTGTTCATTCGTGTGCATTCGTGGAAAAGTAAAAAATATCCGTGTAAATCCGTGTTCATCCGTGGGAAAGAAAAATCATTCGTGTAATTTCTAAAGCTACCAATGGCCTCGATCCATCCCGCAGAGCTCTTCCGTCTCTGCAATGACAGCCCATTGTAAACTCCCATATTATATCATTCGTGTAATTCGTGTAATTCGTGGAAAAAGAAAGTGCCACAAAGAGGTGCGTATGATAAAGTGTAAGAGGCACATAGCATACAATGACCTCCCCTTAATCCCCTCATCCATTCGTGTTCATTCGTGTACATTAGTGGAAAAGAAAAAAGAACATCCGTGGTTTCCAAATGCCATCTCGCCTCAGGCAAGTAAAACAAGCAACTTTTACTTGACAATAACACCCTCTTCACAATTCTTGCTTACACTATGGAAAACGTTAATTTGAGATTATATACATATGACAAGCTCTTGCTTTACATCGGAAGCAAAATGGCCATGACGCAAGACTAATAGCCCGTTTCTGAGCGTAATTCAGCTTAGGGATGGGCCTTTTTTAGTTCCCCTTTCAGAGCAAGACGTGCAATATAGCAGCTCATTTTAATGTTCAGTGTAGAGTATGTTTTTAGTCGTAGTCCCCAAGCGACGGGGCGAAGCTGTATCTACGAGTAGAACTGTCAGCGCTGCCATTTATGCAGGCTTTGGGGATAATATAAAAAATAACGATAGGTTTACACAACTTATCTAACATAGTGATAACGAGTGCTGGGGTTTGGTATGATTTCTAACCTCAGTGCTCCTCATCCAGAACAATCTATGGAGATTACATGAATATCAGGAAAGAAAAACCAATGCCAGAGAGTAGGTGCACCCTGCGGCTTATCATAGCCTTGGGCTTGATCTCGCTTTCTCTGCTGTCGTTTGGCTGCAAGTCGTTAACCAAGCCAAGAGTCGGCAGTATTAGGGGCAAGGTGGTGCTTGAAAATGATAGCGGTGACCCTGCCTTTGATAATGCAGACCTGTCCGGGATAAAAGTCACTCTGTACAAACCTGTTGCACTTGACAGCACCATAGTTAGGATTCGAAGCATTTATCCAGTCTTGGGAACTGATATGCATCAATCTATGGTATTTGATCCTCGTAAAGAATCGCCTGTTAAGTCTACCACTACAAATGCAGAGGGTAGATACGAATTCAAAGATGTTTCTGCGGGGCAATACCATTTGGTTTTTGAGAAAGATGGATGGGGGCCAGTTGTGGAACATCATGTTGCCACAGGTAAATCCATTGATCAAGATGGAGAGGGTGGATTTGGGTCCAAAGAGCTGGTGACCACCACCATGTATCCAATAGTTCACATTCCTGCCACCGTAACTGACGAATTTACCTTTAAAAACAGACACACATATATGGTCGGCGCCAATGCAAGCTTTCTGGCTCCTGTTCACTTTGAGGGGCACAGTAGGGTTCGTCTTGCTCCAAATGTTGGCATCAGCTTCTTTAATGATATTATCTATGACGATGCAAGTAACCATTATGTGACCTTCACCTCGTTAGATCATGGTCCAGATGATGATTTGCCTCCTCTTTGGGGTGCCGTGAGGTCTTACAAGGACAATCAAATAGTGAAGAACTGGAGCGTTGAACATTCTTCAGGTGGCATTATTATGAACGGCAACCACGCTGTTGTCACATCTTGTGTTATAAGGGATTCAGATACCGGTATCAATATCCAAGCAGAGTGTTCGAAGATTGAAAATATCATCTTTGACGGAATAATATCCAGAGCTGTATTCTATGACCAAGTGCAAGGTTCCGATATTATAAAACAACAGGTTACCAACTGCATATTCAAATCCTGCCGGGAAGGGCTGCGCACGCGAGGTCAAGCTGTCAGGATCTCTAATAACTACTTTATAGACTGCGATAATGGTCTTTTTTCCTATGATGGCTATCACATCATCAGAAACAATACCTTTGATAGAAATGTATATGCGATATGTATTACCAGTTCCACAATCTGTATAGAGTATAACGATTTCTATGATAATCGATACAGTGTACGTTTTGTCCATGAATACCATGAGTATCTTTCTAACCCCCGGTTTGCCAACAACAATTTCTATCAAACCACAAGCTATGCTTTCTGGATTAGAGCTGATAACCCGCAAGGGGATATTGATGCAAAAAATAACTATTGGGCATCTTCTGACATAAATACAATAATCCATGATGCAAATGACGATCCCGAGTTGGATTGTGAGATTATCTACCTCCCCAAAAAATCGCAACCAATAGCAGGTGCGGGGGTTGTAGCTAATCCATAACCTTACCTTTCCCAATATGGTAGGCAAAAGTGCCCAATTTGCCCTGTTGAAATATGCAGTCAAATACTGGATATGTGCAGGGAAGGCGGTATTGGAAATTCAGATTCGACTTCTCAAAGTAGTGTTTCAACCATATCTTTTTATCTGCTAAATATAAGTCTGCCTGCGTTGAAAGCTTTTTGCGGTAATCTCGAATATGGTGTTAAGGTTATCGATGGAGCGCAATTGAGTTTTGTAGGATGAACTACTTCTTGGGCGCATGGGTATGTCAGGCTACAATCTTTGTCGCTCATGTCAGTAGATGGTGGATTGCTTCCACGATAAACACATTAAACTTGTCATAGGACGTTAGAAATAAGTATGAAAGAAACCAAAAAAGTTAATGAAAGTATGGCGGAGCAGAGATATTGGAGAAAGATATACCGGCTTCTGAATAGAAAAGAGCGGGTTCAGTTTTTAGGGATACTGTTCCTTCAAATATTAGCATCAATTTCTGAAGTGATCGGTCTTGGGGCAATTCCTGCATTTATACTTGCATTGTCCAATCCTGCCAAGATATTGGAGCACAAAACTGCTGGCCCCATCCTGAGTCAATTGGGTGTCACTGATTCTAAGAATTTGTTGATTTGGGGCGGACTTGCCATGATCATCGTGTTTGTTCTCAAAAACATCTTCTTCATTATCGTTGAATATATAAAGGTGAACTATCTGCGCAATCTCCAGATTCGTATTAGCAGAGAGCTATTTTATAGGTATATGTATGCAGAGTACACCTATCTTCTAAGCCACAACACCGCAGAGCTGCTGCGAAGTTGCATGAGTGATGTATCAAGGGTTGTTTTGAATGTTGTTCAAAGTTTTCTCACCCTGTTTATGAACATTGTTTTAGCTATTAATCTTATAGTGGTTCTTTTTGTGATGGAGCCCATATCATCCCTATTAACTGTTGTCGTTATCGGTTCCGTATCTTTCATCTTTTTAAGGGTTACTCGCAACAAACTTGTCAGCTTGGGCCAAAGAGCCCAGGAAGCTTTCTTAGACATTATACAGGCAGTTGAAGATGGTTTGAGTGGAATTAAAGAAACAAGGGTGATGCAAGCAGAGAGTATGTTTATTAATGCATACAATCGTGCCTTCAGGGTTTTTTCAAGATCGGAAAAAATCAGGGGTCTTATCTCAAGTGCCATCCGTCCTATCTTTGAGATTCTATTGGTTGCGGCACTGCTGTCAATTACAGCGGTTATGTTCATGCAAAATAAGCCAATTGGGTCAATAATCCCGATGTTGGCTACCTTTAGTGTGGCAATGGTGCGTCTGATGCCGTCCATAAGGGAAATAACCAGCGTCCTTTCCACTATGAGGTATGCCTTGGTGTCAATAGACCCTATCTTAAGCAGCATGGATATACCTCTTGTTTCTGATCCTACGGCTCAAGAAGCAGAAGACGATGATGGTGACAATGCTCTTAAGTTTAATCAAACAATATCAGTGGAAAACCTAACCTACTTCTATCCAAATACCGATAGGCCAGCCGTTGACAATGTTAGCTTCGAAATCAAAAAAGGGGAAACGGTAGCCTTTGTCGGAGGATCCGGAGCGGGCAAAACCACTCTGTTAGATTTGATTACCGGTCTTTTGACCCCCACCTCCGGGAGGATATTGGCAGATGGCAACGATATAACAAGCAGGATGAGGCTGTGGCAAAAGAATCTAGGCTATATACCTCAATTCATTTTTTTGGCTGATATTTCCATCAAAGAAAACATTTTATGGGGTAGAAAGGAAACAGCAGAGAATATGGAAAACTACAAGGAAGCAATAGTAAGTTCCCAATTAGAAGAACTTGTTAACCAGCTTCAACAAGGGGATGATACCATAATTGGCGAGCGAGGGACGAGGCTTAGTGGTGGACAAAGGCAGAGAATTGGAATTGCGAGAGCTATATTCCGCGATCCTGAAGTTTTGATTATGGATGAAGCGACTGCTTCCTTGGATAGTATTACGGAAAAAGAAATTGCAGATGCCTTGGTTAGAATGAAGGGGCAAAGAACTATTTTGATTGTTGCTCACCGTCTAAGCACAGTGCGTAATAGTGATCGGATATACCTGATGGACTCCGGCAGAATAATTGATTCTGGCAGCTATGATGAACTGTATGAAAGAAATGAAATTTTCCGAAAGCTACACGGCACCTTTGTAAATTCTGAAGAAAGTAAAGAAGAGACAATATGAAAGCATTAGTTACCGGCGCCGACGGTTTTATCGGCTCTCATCTAACAGAACACCTGCTGCAAGCAGGCTACCATGTAAGAGCATTAGCTCAGTACAATAGTTTCAATAACTGGGGTTGGTTGGAAGACGTAGAACCGCGACCCGAACTGGAGATTGTCACAGGCGACGTCCGGGATCCCAATTACTGTCGTGTGATTTGTGAAGATGTAGATGTAGTCTTCCATCTGGCTGCCCTGATCGCTATTCCTTACTCCTATATTGCTCCTGATAGCTACATCGATACCAACGTAAAGGGAACGTTGAATATCTGCCAGGCGGCCAGGGATGCAAAAGTGCAAAGGATTTTGGTTACCTCCACCAGTGAGGTATATGGCACGGCGCAATATGTTCCCATCGATGAAAAGCATCCTATGCAACCGCAGTCTCCCTACAGTGCCAGCAAGATTGGGGCCGATGTCATCGCCATGAGTTTCTACAATGCGCTGAAACTCCCGCTCACCATAGTGCGTCCTTTCAATACTTACGGTCCACGTCAGTCAGCGCGGGCTGTGATTCCCACCATCATCACCCAGATCGCCGCCGGGATGAAGCAGATTAAGCTGGGTGACACCACGCCTACCCGTGATTTTAACTACGTAGAGGATACCTGCAGAGGATTTCTTGAGCTGGCCAAGTGTGACCAAGCCATTGGTGAAACGGTAAACGTTGGCTCCAACTATGAGACATCTGTTCAAGATACTTTGGAATTGATCAAAGACATCATGCAAAGCGATGTGGAGTTTATCAGAGACGAGCAGAGGATCCGTCCTGAAAAGTCAGAGGTGTTCAGGCTTTGGTGCGATAACAGCAAGATACGTGCTTTGACAGGCTTCGAGCCGCGCTACAGCATCCGAGAGGGTCTGGAAAAGACAGTGGAGTGGTTTACCCAGCCGGAGAACTTGAGGAAATACAAAGCTGGCATTTATAATGTTTGATTCTTCCACGAATGCTCAAAAGCCCACGAATTACACGAATTATTGGTAAGATGTGTAGACTTGGCGGAAGTGGGTATTAAGAGATTTTAGCGTGCAGATGATAACTACAAATGAGAATTAACAAGAGTGATACATACTGTCATCTTACATACCCTACAATTGTTGTAATTCGTGTAATATCTATGGCTACCAATGGCCTTGATCCATCCCGCAGAGCTCTTCCGTCTCTGCAGCGACAGCCCGTTGTCCCCCCCCCTATTATATCGTTCGTGTAATTCGTGTAATTCGTGGGAAGAACATAAACCCCGGAGTTGTGCGGATTGTGAAGTGTAACAGATGCATAGCTTACAACGATCTCCCCATGATACCCTTATCCGTGTCCATCCGTGTTCATCCGTGGAAAAAGGAAAAAAGAACATCCGTGTTATTTCGTGGGAAAAACAAAATATGAACCTTACCTATGACAAACTGCAAGACTTGGAGCGCAGATTAGGCGATTCTTGGTATATTCTGGACCTTGACCGGTTTGTGGCTAATTACAACGATTTCTTGGCGGCGTTTCGCAAGTATTACCCAAATACCCAAATAGCATATTCCTACAAAACAAATTATACTCCTTTACTGGGGAAGACTGTGAATGAGCTGGGCGGATATGCCGAAGTCGTTTCAGAGATGGAATACCTTCTGGCAATCGATATAGGTGTTCAGCCGGAAAACATTATTGTAAATGGTCCCTATAAACCTTATCGTGCCTTAGAGTTGTATCTTGAGAGCGGGAGCGTCGTTGTCTTGGATTCTTACCAAGAGTACAAAGATACAATTCAGATCGCGAAGTCAAATCATGGTAAACCTCTGAGAGTCGGCTTAAGATGCAATTTCCCCTTATCCGGCTATCCAAATTCCAGGTTTGGCTTTGATATCAATAATCCCAAGTTTTACGATATTGCCAGAGAGCTTAGTTTAAATAACAATATCGTGCTGGAGGGAATTCATTCGCATTTTCCCTATCGGGACGTGAACACCTTTTATGAAAGAGTTGAGCGGATGTTTGAAGTATACGACAATGTGTCAGAATTCTGTGATTTGAAGTTTATTGATATGGGCAGTGGCCTGGGTGGCAGGACGAGCGATGAGTTGGTCAAGCTATTGGGCATCAAAAAGGTGGATTATCAAGACTATGCTGATGTGGTGGCTCATCAGTTTCAAAAGAGATTTGGGGCTGGTGAACAGGCTCCACAATTGATAATGGAGCCTGGCACTGCACTCGTCGCAGACACCATGTCATATATATGCAAGGTGATTGAGATCAAGAAGGTCGGGGATAGCAATATTGCCATCACATCTGGGTCCAAAGTTAACTACCATTCGCGCACTTCAAAGCTCAATATGCCAATACAGGTCTATTCCGATGGCCATCAAGCTTCGGATCACCTTGATTCCGCGGATATTTCCGGTTATACCTGCATGGAAGAGGATTATATCTATCGGGCATATCAGGGCAATTTGAAAATCGGTGACTATATCCGAGTCGACAATGTTGGCTCATATTCAATCGTATTCAAGCCTCCTTTTATCAATCCCAATGTTCCCATCATCGCGTATAGTAAAGGTAGTTATGATGTGATAAAAGAGGCTGAGGATTTTGAGTATGTTTTTCAACTGTACAAGAGGAAAACTAAATGAAAGGCAAGAATAAAGACATGGTGTTTTTCAGAGGCGACTTCGTTCCCTCTGCTGAGGCTAACATCAGCATCCTGTCTGCCGTGGCTCAATACGGGATGAACGTATTTGAAGGTCTCAGGGGTTATTACAACCATGATTCTCTCACCATGAACGTGTTTCAACTGCCTGAGCACATCTCGAGGTTGCTGTGTTCTGCCAGGATGCTCAAGTTCAAGTTAGACCCAGCTCACACTCAAGCTTATATAGAACAAAAAGTGAAAGAGCTCATCAAACTGAATGCCCATACCGAAGATATTTACATCAGGGTCTGCCTGTTCTTGGATAACTTTTGGGGCTGGAGTTCTCAAGATCCTGTGGGGCTGATTATCAATACTTTTCCCAAAGATAGAGCTTTTACCGATTTGAAGGGGCTCAAGTGTTGCGTTTCATCCTGGCGGCGCATCAACGATTCCTCTTTCCCGCCTCGAATCAAAGCTGGGCCCAATTATCTGAACAGCAGATTATCTCTGTTGGAGGCTAAGCAAAACGGATATGATTATCCCATTTTGCTCAATGACAGGTCTACTGTAGCCGAGGGCCCGGGAGCTTGTCTCTTTATCGTAAGAAACGGCTCTTTAATAACGCCACCCGTTTACGCTTCTGTGCTTGAGAGCATTACCAGAAATGCGGTAATTGATGTGGCGCGCAGTATCCTCAAGGTACCCGTGATGGAAAGAGAGATTGACAGGACTGAGCTATATTTGGCGGATGAGATATTCTTTGTAGGTACTGCTATAGAGATAATGCCTGTAGAGAGCGTGGATGGAATACAGGTTAAAGATTTTAGGCCGAGGCCAATAACCAGAGAGATTCTGAAGCACTACTTCAAGATAGTGAGAAGTGAGAGCGAACACTTTGCCAGGTGGAATACACCCATAAAAATGACACAGGAGGCTTAAATGGAGTATATCTCGATAACTAATGACCCAATGGTTGCCCGGCTCTTCGAATCTGCCGGTATCCATGATGTGATGGTTGATCTTGAGATAATAGGGAAACAGGAAAGGCAAAAGGGGTTGAATACGGTCATATCTTGTCACTCAATGGATGATATCAGCACCATCAGAAATGTCTTAACACAATCCAATTTGCTGGTGAGAGTCAATCCTATTCACGCCGGATCCAAGGATGAAATAGAGGAAGTGATTGCGAGGAAGGCAGATATCATTATGCTGCCAATGTTTACCACGGCAGAGGAAGTGGCGCAATTTGTAGAAATCGTTGATGGGCGTGCAAAGGTGTATCTCTTGCTTGAAACTGCCCAGGCAATGGTGAGAATAGACGACATATTGTCAGTCAAAGGAATTGATGCTATTCACATAGGGTTAAATGATCTGTCCATCAGTATGGGGCTTGATTTTTTGTATGAGCCTCTTATTGGCGGGATTGTGGAATATATCTGTTCCAAGATTGGGGCTCACAAGATAAAATATGGCTTTGGAGGCGTATCCAGACTGAGCAGAGGAAAGCTTATCTTGTCAGAGCATTTCAGGTTAGGGTCTCAGATGGTTATCATCAATAGGGATTTTAGATATTACAAGGAAAGCTATGAGGAGATAATCCAAGCAGTGGACATGAAGCATGAGATAGATCTGATCAATGAATATCTGGAATCCCTGGTTACAAAAGATGCTGAATATCTTGAATCTAACAGTATAAAATTGGTGGCTGAGATTAAGAGCCAGATAAGGTCTTGAGTATGGACACTCTAAGTATGTCTGTAAAACATTCAATGAGGATCAGTTAATAATAATATGGGGAGACAATGTAGATGGACTGTTGTTGCTCATATCCGTACCCAAGCTTTGGGTGTGGAGCTTCCCATATGCTTTGATTGCTCCAAATTAATTGTAGGGATACATAGGAGATAGGATTAACGATGAGATTGGTGATGTTATGCCACTTTTCAAACCCGAAAGTGAGAAGTCGCCTAAATCTATTGTCAAGAAACAGGCTGACGGCAAGAAACTTCTTTAAAAAACGCTCCCAAGCTGTTTATTCTGATTTTGCACCCTGGGTTTCAAGTTTAATCCTTGAGCTTGAGCATTTTAAAGAGCATGAGTTCCACATTGTATCTCCCCATAGAGGTATGGCGAGGATGTGTCAGGAGTTTAATCTTGATGGCATTCACTATCATTTTTACAATCCGGATCATCTAAAAAATTATGATTCATTTATGACAAAAACGTTCCCCAACTCAATGAACCATTATCTGCTCAATAGATATCTCGTTAAGCGCATCATCAGGAAGATAAAACCTGACATCGTAAACCTTATTGGAGCTGAGAATCCCTACTACTCCAGTGCAGCTCTCGATATTAAGGGAATTCCTATTTATCTCACCGTGCAAACCGTTTATTCAAACGATAATGCAAAACAGTTGTCGGGTTCCCTTGATCCCTATAGAGCGGCATTGGAAAAGGAGCTGTACCGTAGAGTGTACTACGTTGGCTGTGAAGGTAAAATGCACTATGATTTGATCCGGAAAATGAATCCTGAAATTACAATCTTTAAGATGCTTTTTCCCTACAAAAAGCCGGCCTTAGTGGAAGCAGTCGAACCGGAGTTTGACTTTGTAAATTTTGCGGGCAGGATGGGGGAATCAAAGGGCGGTCTCGACGCATTAGAGGCTCTCGCGCATCTGAAAAGGCAGGGAATAACAGCTTCACTAAATCTGGTGGGAAGAGCTGCTCCTGAGTATCAGAGAAAAATGGAAACGTTTGTCAAAGATAACGGCCTATCCGATCAGGTAACCTTTTCGGGGTACTTTAAAGAGCATATTGATATGTTCAGGCAGGTCAAGAAGTCACGCTTTGCTTTGCTGCCAATAAAGCTGGATGTGATATCAAGCACGATCATTGAGGCAGCTCACCTTGGTTTGCCCATCGTTACCTATATCACCAGCGGAACCCCCTATCTCAATAGGGACGGCGAGGCTGTGTTGCTATCAAACATTGGAGATATTAAGGGGTTGGCCAACAATATGAAGAGGTTGCTTGAGAATCCTGAACTTGGGGAAACGCTAAGTAATGCTGCCACTCGCTTGGTCGATAAGGATTTTGATAATAGAAAATCAACCAAGAGTTTGCTGGACAACTTTGCAGCAATCCTTGAATATGAGCGAAATGGAACACCTATACCAGAGGAGATGCTCTTTAACCCGGATGATTATCCAGACTACAAAGGAGTGTATGGCGGCTAAAACAAGCCCAGGTTCTTGCCCAAAATTATTTTAGATACCAGATGCGCAATGTCCAACATATACTACCCGTTAGCCTTGCAATCGTCAATAAACGGTATAAATGCAACTGTCATGGTATGTTATCAGATAAAGATTACTCTTGGAGTGACCGTTGGTATGGACTCAGCGATTACAAAGGGCGCGCCGGTTGCTGGAGTATGGGTGGGTAAAACCGCGAGGAACTGAAATGAAAGACAAAATAAAACAACTTAGCATTGATGCTTCATCTTCCATTAGCTCTGCCCTCCAAAAAATGGATGCCATTGAAAGAAAGCTGCTCATAGTTACCGATAAAGAGCGTTTCTATAGTATTCTCAGTATAGGCGACATACAGCGAGCCATTATCAAGGGTGTTGACCTAAAAAGTCCCATCATCAATATTCTTAGAGACGAGGTCGGAGTAGCGTCTCCCAAGGATGACATGGAAGCTGTGAGACAGACGATGCTCATGGAAAGAAACGAGTATATGCCCATAGTTGATGAATGGGGGAATGTAGAAAAAGTGCTTTTTTGGGAAGATTTGTTTTCTGATCATGCGTCACCGGTCAAAAAGAAGCTGCAGCTTCCTGTTTTGATCATGGCGGGTGGGATTGGTTCCAGGCTCAGGCCTTTAACCAATGTTTTCCCTAAGGCTTTGATTCCCATCGGGGAAAAGTCTATTATTGAACAGATAATTGACTCCTTTATTGAGTATGATTGTAGAGATTACTATGTGTCGGTAAATCATAAGGCAGAGATGATCAAGTTTTATCTCAAGGATGGAGCGGCTAAAGGAATAAGGATAAGCTATTTGGAGGAGGATGATTTTTGGGGTACCGCGGGCAGTATACGCTTGCTTGAGCCCTATGTGGATTCCACTTTTTTTGTGAGCAATTGCGACATCCTGGTGGACCAAGACTATGCCGATATTCTGGAATTTCATAAAGCTAACCGTAATGAAATTACCATCGTGGGAGCCATGATGAGCCAGAAGCTGCCCTATGGTGTTATGCATACGGACAATAATGGGATGCTTATCAGGTTAGAGGAAAAGCCAGAGTTCTTTTACAAGATCAATACCGGGCTTTATATCTTGGAGCCCTCCATCTTTGTTGATATTCCCCAGGGTGAAGTGTGTCAGATCACAGATATCATTCTTAAGCTGATTGGCCAAGAGCGCCGTGTGGGTATCTTTCCCGTGAGTGAAAACAGCTGGACAGATATGGGAAACTGGAATGAGTTTTTAAAACAAACGAAGGTACTGGAGTAATGAAAAGGCTTCAGGCTAAATGGAAAAAATATTGGATAAGGGTTGTAGATTCGGATATGTTTTGTAAGATAACCGAGGGGATGGGAGCTTCCATGAACAACAAGCTATCGATCATAAAACGTGCCTCTTTCCAAGTCAGTTCTTGTGTAAAAAGGCATGGAAGAACAATAGCAGCAGGCCTGTACTATGAAACTGAGTAAATTAATCGACATTTTAGCCATCATGGTGATGGGATTTCTCTTTTCAGGACTGTTTGCTTACTTCTTTACCACAAAATCCTTCTTGGGGTTTAATTTGTTGAGAAGAGATCTGATATTCTTTCTCTTTTACTTGCTCATATTTATCAGGTCTCCCCAAGTCTATTTTAGCGACACAATGAAGCTAATATATCTTTATTACGCTATCTTTTATTTGATGCGCATCAGTGGCCACTATGATATTGATAATCAGTGGTTTATGGCTTATCATTACCCTGTTTTTTCTGCAATTCTGATCCATAATTACTATGTGGATTCAAAAGATTATCATAGCTATGCCAAGGTTGTTCTGGCTGCCCTCATCTTTGTCGGAATTTCTGCAATTTCCAATATCTATACTCTTATTAGATATCCTGATGCCACAAGGATGTTGTCGGGAGAGAGTAGCGTGCTATATACCTATGGTTCATTAATATTTGCGAGTATTGGCAGATATGGGTTTGTTTCCGCTGTTCCCTTTATCATCCCCATGCTTGTTGCTTTCCATAAGAGTAGCGGGAAAACAAGCTTAAGGTTGGTTATCACCGTTTATATTTTGGTCATTCTAATTTCCCTGTTTTTATCATCGCTCACTGCCCCTATTTTGATAGCAGCACTTTGTTTGCTTTTTTCTCTTTCTGGTCAAAGGAGGTTTAAGGCTTCAATACTGGTCTCAACGATATTGCTGGCCATCATTGCTGCTGTTCCTACGCATATAAAAAGTGACTTCTTCTACTCAATCTCTGAAATGGTTACTCAGAAGGACCTTTCCATGAAAATGAGAGATATTGGCTATGTGATAGAAACCGGGATAGACGTATCAAATCCTCTTTCTTCGGTTGAAGAAAGAGCCGTTAGAATACCGGAAAACCTCAAAGCATTTGCCTCAAATCCGCTATTCGGCACAGGCTATGAGGTTAATTCACATATCTTCTGGCTGAATAGGTTGGCGCAGGTGGGGCTCATCGGAACTATCCCGCTCATTCTTATTCTCTTCCGCCATATGAGGCTCTGCCTTAGGCGTTGCGATAGTTACTACCGCTTTTATCTCTTGGTGTCGTTTCTTCTGTTTATGGTGTCCGGTTTTATGAAGAACATCGTTGGTGATATGTTTTATTATCTCCTCTTGCTTGTACCCGGGATGTATTATCTGAGATACCTGAAGAAAAACAGTGTAGTAACTGCCAAAGGCTATAGTAGCCCCGTGGCAGTTAAAGCTATAAGCTTGGGTGGAGAAAACTAAATGATGGCAAATTGCAGATGTAGAGGTCTTTCAATAACTCCTTCTTGGGATAGGGGTTTCTTTATTTATGCAGGTGATAACAAGATTAAGGCTAATCACTCTTAGCAACAGTATGTTTCTGCCTTCTATCAAAAGTGCAGGCAAATTCACCCGACATTATGTCCATTAATAGCGAACAATCGATCAAAGGAATAATCAAATGCCACAACAAAACTGTGCGAAAATCCTAATCGTAGGCAAGAACTTTAATCACCAAACTGGTAGTGGGATAACCTTGTCCAACCTGTTCTCTTCTTATCCAAGAGACAGGATTGCAGTGGTAACGGCATATAGAAACTCAGATCTTGGGTTTTGCAAAAGGGTGTATCGTTTAACTGCAAGGGACACAAAGTATCTGTTGCGTAGTCCCAAGTCGAGGCGGGATTATGAGAGGGTGGTTTCCAAGTATTTACCCAGATCGCATAACAGTGTTTTGTTGGCTTGGAAAGACCGCTTGCTTGGCTTTATTAACTCCTACATTTTGGGCAGTATTTGCAGGATATTTAAGAAAATCTTTCGTATACGTTGCTTTCGTTTCTTTTACATATCAACTGCTTTATCAAGCTGGATAGAATCATTTGACCCTGACCTCATTTATACTCACTTAGGCGAGATATCTCACACTCTCCTTTTTGAACAAATAAGACTTGCTTACAAAAAGCCCTATGCTGTTCATATTATGGACGATTGGTTTCAGTTTCATCCCGAGTGCAAACAGGATGGGCCTATGTATCCGATGGTGTGCAATCAGATTCAGAAAGCTTCCGTCCTTATGGCCATTTGTGATGGTATGGCTACTGAATTCAAAAAGAGGTTTGGCAGGGAATTTCTTGCTTTTCATAACCCTGTGGACGTGGAGAGCCGAAAGCACTTGGTCAAAAGCGATTGGTCAATCAAGAACGAAAGTTTCACTATCCTTTTTGCCGGTAGTTTGAAAAACAAGCTGCAGGACTATGCTGAGGTATGTAAAGCAATTGATGATTTGCGCCGGAAGCGCGACTATCGCATTTCTTTTCATTTATACACGATGGATCATGACTCTACTGAAGCAAGAAGACTCGAGGAGTTCCAGGGAGTCAAGGTTTTTGCTCACATACCAAATGACCAAATTGCAGCAATGTTGGTTGAAGCCGATCTGCTTTTGCTGAATCTTTCACTTGACGAAAATCAGGCTCGAATAGCGATGTTTTCTATGCCGACTAAAACGAGCGAATATATGTATTCGGGCACACCCATCCTTGTTTACGCACACGCTGACAGTGCGCTCACCCTCTATGCGCAGGAATATAACTGGGGCTTTGTGGTTACAGAAAGAGACAGCGAAAAGCTCAAAAAGGCGATTGCCGATTTGTATAAAAATGAAAGCCTAAGACAATCATTGGGGGAAACGTCACACTCCCTGGCTGTGACAAGGCACAACAAGGTTCAGGTTAGCCAGGATTTTTGTGAGCAGCTTAATAGACCTTTCAGAAGGCTGTAACACGAGGATGGGTAATTCAAGGTAAAGACGTATGGCCGTAAAAGTTATGCACATTGTAGCTTCCCTTGGACGTGGCGGTAAAGAGCGTCAGGTGGCCAATATCATCAAGCATAGTCCGCGAGATATTCAGAGTACTGCTATCGCCATTATCCCAAGCACAAAAAGTTATAGCCAGGAATATGGCATAGGCGACAAGGTAAGAATCCTAATTCGCTTGAAACGTGGGAAGAAGATTTTAAGGCCCTTTTTGTTTTTTTATGCATTGTGTAAACTTGTTACCTGTATCAAGAAGGATAAGCCCGATATAGTGTGGGCTTGGGGAGATTATGATGCCCAGCTGTGCATTCTCGCATCATTGTTTACCCGCTTTAAGTTCATCAATGGCTCCATCCGGTACGGGGTAAAGAAGAATTTCAATTACAGGATGTTGCTGTTGAAGCTGTCTAAACGTAGGGTGGCAAATTCCAAAGCAGGCGCTTCGCTTTATGGGCTTGCCACCAGAATCCTGTATAATGGTATCGAATTTCCGGAAAGTATTGTGCATAATACGGATTTCGCACAGCTATCTTTCATATCTGTGGCAAATTTCATGCCCTATAAGGACTATACTCCCATCATGAATGTGTTAGGCAAGCTCAAGGGGCAGGGATATATGTTTTCTTATACTGTGCTGGGAGACGGTCCCATGCGGAAGGTCGTAGAAGAATCCATTGTACAAAATGGTTTGGAGAAAGAGGTGCGTCTCATGGGGAGGGTGCAGAACGTACAGGAAATGCTTGCAAAAGCTGATGTGTTTTTGCATTCAAGCGCAGCAGAGGGCTGCTCAAATGCAATAATTGAGGCTATGGGAGCCGGGCTGCCAATTGTTTCATCCAATGTGGGCGGTGTTTCGGAAACTGTAGCTGAAGAGGGTTCCTTCCTATATAGCTATAAAAACGAGGAGCAACTACTCAGTATTATCATGAGGTTCTTTGAAGACCCGGATATTATCTCCACAATGGGATTGAAATCAAGAGAAATGGCATTGAAGCGTTTTAGTATAGATGCCATGATCCAAGCTTACAGAGAGATCGTACATGATACGCTCGATAACAGATGGGATGAAAAAGCGGAGGTGTATTGATGGATCTTGTTTTTCATCGATCACTAAATGATGAGGTATGGTGACATTATGAAGGTTATTATGTTTCACAGCGTCGGCTGTGATAATACTGCCTGGAAGCGGAGTTTTCTCTCTGTTCCTCTGCAGCAATTTGAAGCATTTTGTCGGTTTATCCACAAAAACATGATTAAGGCTCACTTTCTTGATGAGTGGTATGAGGCTCAAGCATCGGGTAAGAGCCATCTTCAAGGTCTGGTTTTAACCTTTGATGACGGTTATTTGGACAACTGGGTATATCTATTTCCCCTGTTGCAGAAGTATCAGATTAAAGCTACAATCTTTGTTAATCCGGGCTTTGTGGATCCTGTGCCAGAGAAGAGATGTAATTTGACCGATGTGTGGGAAAACAGATGTGAAGAGCACGACCTGCAGGCTTTGGGCTTTCTAAATTGGTCTGAGATTATTGAGATGCAAAAATCAGGTTGGGTGGATATCCAGTCACACTCGATGAGCCACAATTGGCTTTTTTCCTCTGATAAGCTCGTCGACATCTATGCAAGGCAGGAAAAATATGACTGGCTGGCATGGTTGCTTCATCCCGAGCAGAAATATCAGTATATCTCCAATCCTCAGTTTGCCCATAAAACTCCACTTGGGTTTCCTGTTTTTGAAAATGGCAGAGCCTTGGCAGTACGACAATTCATACCCAATACAGATTTTATTGACTATGCCATTTCTCTGTATGCTGAAACCGCCGAGTCTCAGGCGGATACTGGTGCCAAATTTGAGGGTATTGTGGCCAAGTTAACCGATTTTGGAGAGAAAAATGGCTTTGGAGAGTACGAGTCTGAAGAGATGCAAAAACAGAGATATTGGAGCGAGCTCAAGGATTCAAAAGATATTTTGGAACAGAAGCTGAATAAGGAAGTAAGATTTCTATGCTGGCCGGGAGGGGGATACAATGATCTTAGTGTAGCATTATCCTGGGATGCAGGCTACAAGGCTTCCACTATTGCCTCTTGGGACAATCACAGCATTATTGATAACAAAGATGCACGAAAAAGAGTAAAAAGAATTACGCTAAGCCACAGCTTGAAAATAGGAGATAAAGGGCACTATCCCCTGAAAAATCACTTTATGGCTATGTCCTACAGAGCAAAAAGTGGGAGCGCCATTAACAAATGGGCCCTCAGAGCCGTGAAGGCGTTTTATCTTGTTAAAGGAGTTTTGGGTGGGAATTAGAAGCTGTCTATTCCGTATCATACATGATCATATCAAAAAAGATGATCTCTTTGCTAACTATCGAATGTTGTTAGAATCCCAGTATTGGGATGAGGATAAAATGCAAGCGTACCAGTTTGGATTACTCCGCAAGCTGTTAGTGGACGCTTATGATGATACGCTATACTACAAAGAATTATTTGATGGCTTGGGGATTAATCCGCGGGACATAAGAAAAATCGAGGACCTTCGCCAGCTTCCGATTCTCACCAAGAATGACATTACACAAAACCTGGAGAGTATGACCTCACGTAAAAGGAATCCAAAGAATAGCAAAACTAATTCAACCAGTGGCTCAACAGGCGTTGCTTTAAAATTCTACTCACCCACAAACGTAACCATGATGAGAGCTATCATGATGCGCTGTTCACAATGGATGGGTGTCGGGTTGGATGATAGAACGCTGCAAATATGGGGACATGGTTTCGGAGAGAAAGAGGGCTTTGTAAAGCGACTTAAGCTCTTTCTGAATAATAATAAAGTAATTTCGGGATATGATCTGTCGGATGCAGATATGGAAGAGATTATAGAGGTGTTCCGTAAAAGAAAGCCGAAGTTATTCATCACCTATCCCAGTATTTTGGAGCATATTGGCAATTATTGTATTCCCAGAAAGATCGAAATCAGGGTGGATGTGATTCGCATAGGTGGCGAAAAGCTGTATCCCCATCAGAGGGAGTTGGCCATGAAGGTTTTCGGTGCCCCGGTTTTTGACTTTTATGGCAGCCGCGACATCACCTCTATTGCTATGGAGTGTAAGGAGCATCACGGACTTCACATTATGAGTGAAAATGTAATTGTAGAAGTGCAAGACGACAATGGCAATTTTGTTACTGAGGGAGAGGGGGACCTGATTGTTACCCACCTGCACAACTGGGTTACGCCCTTTATCCGCTATCGCATTGGGGATAGGGTGAGAATATCCCAGCGTAAATGTTCTTGTGGAAGGAAACTGCCTTTGATTGAAGAAGTGTTGGGACGCTCTTTTGATATGATTACCTTCCCCAATGGTAATTCTGTAATGGGCACTTTTTGGACCTTTCTTTTTAAGAGCAAACCAGGGATAGATCAGTTTTCGGTTCATTTGGTAGCCAAGGATAGGCTTACTATTAAGTATGTCGCCAGGAACATGCTTTCAGATGCTGCGAAGGAGTACTTTGTATCGGAGATAAAGAAGAAATCCGGCGCAGGGCTCAAGGTCGACTTTGTTCTCGTAGACAGCATACCCGTGACATCTGCCGGAAAGCTAAAGTTTGTGTTTGATGAGACCAGGCAGCCTTGACAGTGCTTGTCTATAATGTGGTATACTTTAGCTATTCTACATCAACCAAGAGCAAATGGGTTTTGATCAACCTCCTTTGCATGGGAAGCAGATGCTCATCCTTTGATAACTTGGGCTTAGGCAAGCTGCGGTTCTTGAACAGATTGTAATTTGATATGAAGAAACCTACCATCCTCCACCTTGTCACCTCTTTAGGCCGAGGGGGTGCAGAACGTCAATTGGCTACCATCGCAAACCATGCAGATGAAACGAACAATATCATCTTTTCTTTCCATGATAGAGCTACAGGCTATTTGGATGATCCGGCCAAGATAAAGGCGTTTAAAAGCAAGGGGCTTATCAGTAGGCTTTTTGAGCTCAGGTCTATTCTGCGCGAGCAAAAGCCGGATCTCATCTATGCTTGGGCACCGCTACCTTATGTTTTGGCATCCCTTGCCGCATTTGGGCGAGGCTCCAAGATAATCAATGGAAGCATCCGCCATGGTATTTTTAAAAGAACGCCTAATGGCTACTTTAGAAAATGGCTTTTGCAGAGCTCCCGCTATGTGGTGGCAAATTCCTATGCGGGCTTACAAGCAAATGGGATCAAGAAGGGTTTTGTGCTCTACAATGGCATTGATCCTAAGTTTGATAAAGCAAATTGGCCAAAAGGGTCTCAAGGAGAATCAGGTAAAGTGCTCAATTTACTATCCATCGCCAATTTGGTGCCGGTTAAGGATTACTTTACTGTGCT
This sequence comes from Cloacimonetes bacterium UBA3900, assembly GCA_002391675.1. GTDB lineage: Bacteria > Cloacimonadota > Cloacimonadia > Cloacimonadales > Cloacimonadaceae > UBA3900. Next base: position 40,894 of record DGFM01000038.1, read on the forward strand.
GGAGGCTCTTAAAAAGATCAAAGATGATGGCTTTAGCTTTCATTACTGCATTATTGGTGAAGGGCCACTGAGAAGTGAGATAGAAACAAGGATAAGGGAATTGGAGCTGTCTAAAATGGTCCAGCTTCTGGGTCGAGTCAATGACCCTGAGACCCATCTGGCACGGGCAGATATCTTCATCCACTCCTCCAAAGGGGAAGGATGCTCCAATGCTATTTTGGAAGCGATGTATATGGCTCTCCCTGTGATTGCTTCGGATACGGGTGGCACCTCGGAAATCGTGGTCTCAAATGCAATTCTTTTCGAATACAAAAATATCCGGCAGCTTTATGAAGCTATCAAGAAGCTGTTGCAGGATGAGAACCTGAGAAAGGATATGGCTGCTGAATCTTATAGAATTGCCAGCAGCAGGTTCAGTGTGAAAAGTATGCTGGCTAACTATAACTCCATCATAACCGAAATACTAGCAGGTAAATAAGGATGGTTACTATGAAAATCGGTATTATTCGCAACGAGGATCCTGAGTCCGCCAAAGATTGGATTCAGGCTTGCAAGAACAGGAAGCTGGACTACACAGTAATAGACATTAGTGCAGATAACTGGTTAGAACAGGTTCTGAGCAGTCAGGCAGATTTCTTTGTTACCCAGCCCCCTGGGATATATGAACGCTTTAAAACCATGTTTGACGAGCGTATTTACATTATCACTCAAGAGCTGGGCATGAAAGTGTTCCCCAGCTTTACTGAAAGCTTGATCTATGAAAACAAGAAGATGAGCTCATATTATTTTAAGGCCAAGAATATTTTGCATCCCCAAACTTGGGTTTTTTATAGCTATCAAGAAGCGGAAAGCTTCGTCCAGAAGGCCGAATATCCCTTTGTAGCCAAGACTTCTATCGGTGCTTCTGGTTCAGGTGTCAAAATCATTAAATTTCCTAAAGAAGCGATGGCTTATATTCATCTTGCTTTCAAGGGAAAGGGAATTAAGAGAAGGTTTGGCCCTAATAGGAATACGGGCTCCCCCCAAAAGTGGGCAGCTAAAACCATCAAAAGCCCCAGTTACTTCATCAAAAGACTTAAGTACTATCTCGAAATTGTTGGTAATACCCAGTTTGGATATGTGATCTTTCAGGAATATATCCCTCACACTTTTGAATGGAGAGTGGTGAAAATTGGAGACTCATATTTTGTTCATAAAAAAATTGTGGTGAAGGATAAGGCAAGCGGGGGCAAAGTAAAAGAATTTGGCTTTCCACCCGAGTCAGTTTTGGACTATGTAAAATCTTTATGCAACGAACATGATTTCCATTGTGTCTGTGTGGATTTATTCGAGTCCGAACGTGGCTATCTTGTGAATGAGATCCAGTGTGTGTTTGGCATCCCTTACAAGTATCTGGCAAAGGTTGGAGATGATGTTGGTAGATTTATTCAGAAGGATGGCGCTTGGGCTTTTGAAAAAGGCGACTTTACAGTAAACGAAGCATGTGATCTTAAGTTAGAGGCAGCTACAAAGCTGTTTTCACATAACAAGGAAGATGGCTGAGATAAATAGGTAGCGAGATGCCAGTAAGAAAACTATACAAATCACTTCGGGCTAAGCTGAACACCAAGCAAAGGTCAGCCTTATCTAAACTTGTCTTTTCCATCAGTGGCAAGCCCTTCGTCTATGCTCAAAACCAGGCGATCTACAAGGGCTTTCCGCAGCAGCAGCGAGGTGGTTTTATTATCTCTGCAGATTTTGAAATGGCCTGGGCTTTTCGCTACTCCAAACGTAAGGTGGATCCACTAGCCATGGCGCAACTGGAGAGAGAAAACATCCCCGAGCTGCTCAAGCTATTCGAAAGATACAATATCCCCATTACCTGGGCTACAGTTGGGCATCTGATGCTTGAGAGCTGCAAGAAAGGTGACCATGATTGGATGCAGCGGTTGCCCTATGTGGATGACCATTGGAAGTATACATCTGGAGATTGGTTTGATGCAGACCCATATACGGATTACAAAGCCGATAACGCTTGGTACGCCCCCGATATGTTGGAGCTCATTTTACAATCCCCGGTCAAACACGAGATTGGCTGTCATACCTTTTCTCATATAGATTGTCTGGATCGTAATTGTCCACCTCAGGTTTTGGATGACGAAATAGTTGCCTGTAAAAATGCCGCCAAGGCTTGGGATATAGAGCTTAAATCCTTCGTTTTTCCTGGGGGAACTGCGGGGAATTACCCAATCCTTAATAAACATGGCTTCCAAATATATAGAAAGAACGTTGACCACGATCTTGCCTATCCTTATCCAGATGAGTATGGTATGCTAATCACTCCAAGCACTTCTGCCTTTGGTAGAATTCATGATTGGAGCGCGGACTACTATATCTATAGGTTTAAGACCATGTTAGACAAGGCGGTTAAAACAAACACAGTGGCTCATATTTGGTTGCATCCCTCAGTGGATAAATGGACCATCGCTGAGGTGATGCCAGAAGTGCTTAGGTATGCCTCAGATTTAAGAGAAGCGGGAAAGCTCTGGATTGGAACTATGGGTGATATCGCCAACCACATCAATGGTGGTGAGTAATGGCTGGAATAACGGGAATCATAGCTCTAAAGCCCGATGGCTTGGTCAGGGATACATCAATCTTTGAGCGGATGATAGTCGGCATTAAGGCGGAAGTAACCCAAGAGCATAGTAGCTTCTACGATGAAAATGTTTTTGTTTCTATTGTTTCTCAAACAAGATCAAGTCCGAAAGCCAACTTTTACCACGACCAAGAGTATGGTATCATCTGTGCCTTGGATGGATTTTGCTTTATTGACGAACAGGCGGCTGCCGGGTTCGCTCGGGATGAAAGTGTTCCCAAAGATGCGAGCACTTTAGCTAAGATAGTTCACCTGTATCGGAAGCTGGGTGAGGAAGTGTTCAGGCATCTCCGAGGTAGCTTTAACCTACTCATCTATGATGCCGAAAAACGGAGAACCATTTTGGCGAACGACAGGTTTGGTTTCTATCCAATGTACTATGCTCAAAGTGCAGAATACTTGATCTTTTCTTCCAAGCTCAGTTCCATAATTGATTCCGGTCTCATCCAATCGCCCCAAGCAGATCTTGCCAGCATAGTGGAGCATCTATACTTTGGCTATGTAATCTCTGAGCACAGTTACATCCGGGGTGTTTGCACTTTACCCAATGCCAGTGTAATCAAGGTCGAAGACTGCCAAGTTGCCATAGATAAGTATTGGAAAATGGCATCAGAATATGGCAGGAATCCGCTTAATAAAAAGCAGAGTATTGAAGCTGTTGACCAAGGCTTAAGGGCGGCTATTTCCCGCATAGCTCAGGTGGACGAAGCACTGTTGTGCTCTATCACCGGAGGCTGGGATAGCCGTGTGGTGCTTTCCTATCTGCTGCCTCAGGCAAGAAAGCGCCTGAATTGCTATTCTTTCGGTGCCGGCGATGCGCCCGACGTCACTATTCCTCAGCTAATCAGCAGCAAAGAGTCCTTTCGCTATCGTCCTTTCAGCTTGGACCAAACCTATCTTGATAATGACTTTATCGCTGCAGCTCAAGATACGATCAGACTTTCTTCAGGTACCAGGAACTACAAGAGGACCCACTATCTTTATGCTCTCCGGGAGATGGGTGAATACTCTCAACATCTTATCAGTGGCATTTTTGGGGATCAGGTGTTTAAAGCTGGCAGACCTAAAGGCAATGTGGTTTTGAGCAGCGCAATATTGAACCCTCTGGAATCTAACTTTGATCTGGATTACCTGAACACGGACTTACAGTCCTTTTTGAAAGCGTTTTTGCCCGAGCATGATAGCAAAGAGCTGCTGTCCGAACTGTTAAACAGGATGGCTTCGCTAAAAGATCAATTCTCTATCTATGCCTCTGCACCTGAAAGATATATCGCTTTCCGTTTTGAGATAAACCTGCGTAGATACTTTGGTAACGAAGCCAGCAGCTATAACGACTATGCCTTGTGCTACTCTCCTTTTACAGATTATGATTTTGTGAAAACCTGGCTTATTACCTTTTATGCGGGGCAGCTATACCCTTTCCAGCCGGCTACCAAAGCCATGCAAAGAAATAGTGGTACCCTCTACGCAACCTTGGTGAAACGGAACTATAAGCCCTTGATTTACTATCCAACAGCGAGAGGATATACCATGGCAGATACCCTCTCTTTCTTTGGCAGTTTCCGTATTTTGCTGGCCAGGCTGCAGAGAGAGAAAAATGCCCACAAGGATGCTTTTTCAACCAAAGATACTGTTGCTCTCTTCCAAAACATGCTGGCCCAGGAAAACATAAAATGTAGCTTTGACATAGGCAGGTTCAAGGGAACAAATGCCTATGATGATGCTTTGTCTTTATGTTACTGGCTTGCCATCAATGGCTTGGCTAAGTGATGGTGGGTAGCAAATCGTTTAGTATTATAGTTCACATTCCTGTTACCTCCGTTAAAAGCCCTGCTTCAATGGCACTCTGTACGCTCCTGCAGGGCAAATCTTGACTTTCTACCATTTCCCAGTTCAGGTCCAGAATATCAATGCCCAACGCCTTGGCTTGAGCATACATCAGTTTGATAAAGAGGTTGTGGCTGCTTCGAATAGGCTTCTCGTCTTCTGTTATGTTTGCATTATGAAGCACAACATACCGTTTCAATTCATTCACAAACTCATCTGGTACGTTTATCGAACACAAATGCTTGGTTGCTAAGCCAAGCTTCTTGTTTACTTCGGTATACCTTGGTTTTACATAACGTCTTGCGTAGACGTTGTTTGTGGATTTGTTACCATAGTATACCAGCCCGTCCATGGTCCCACTCAAACAAGGGGCACAATTCTTCATCGTTACTTTCATTTTTGTCTCCTTTATTGTAGTTTTTAGTATCCAGGGCTTATTGTGGCGGGTGCGAGGCTCACGAGCCCATATCGCCAGCCTCTTTCCCATCCTCCACCTTTACATCCACCCTTATTAAATTAAGGAGGAATTAAGGTGGCAAACAAGTACCTTCTACAATGTACACTGACGACCTCACTTTTGCTCTTATTTCCCCTTGAGCTGAGCTTGTTTTATACCATTTAAGCACCAGATCCTCAGCGTGTATAACTAAATATGTATTAGATGGTTCTAATGTTTGACCAACGTGTCATATCGTGACGTAAGTGAAATGAAACAATTGTTGCTGAGCTCCCGTGAAAGGTAAAGTAGCCTGCGTCCACGCCTTAATTCCGAATGATAATCCCCAAATCCCATTTAGTTACTGCCGGGGTTAGCCTCATAACATCACAACATCACCATTAGGAGAAGCAATGAAGAAACAAGAAAGATTTAAGCTTGCAGAAATCAGTATATATGGCTACAAGTCTATAGGCAAACCACAAACCTTGAGCTTTGGTGACGTCAATGTGCTGATTGGAGCCAATGGAGCAGGCAAGAGCAACTTGGTTTCTTTTTTTCAGATGTTGAATCACATTGCTATAGGTAGACTACAGTTGTTCATTGGCAGAAATGGCTATGCTGAATCTGTTCTCTATTATGGCCCTCAGAAAACGGAAGCATTTAGGGCAAAAGTCAGATTTGAAAAGCAAGATATGTCTATAGAGTATGAGTTTTTCTTGGGTTATTCATATCAAGGGCAAATGACCTTTATTATAGAGTCATTTAAGACTACAGGTAAGCCCTTACAGTTTTTAGGTGCGGGTCATAGAGAGAGTCTGTTAAAAGAAAAAAAGTTGCGGGCACCAAGTGCTCTACCCCTCCTCTCACTACTCAGAGGTTGCGGGGTGTTTCAATTCCACGATACTTCAAATAACTCATCTATCAGACAGCCCGCCAACATCAACGACAATCGTTACCTGCGTTCCGATGCGGGGAATCTGGCTGCTTTTCTCTATGCCATGCGTGAATCCAAGCAGGGAAGAAGATATTTTGAGCGCATTGAATTCGTGATTCACAGGATATTGCCCCAGTTTGAATCTTTTTTCTTGGAACCTGCAGTAGAAAACCCTAATTTTGTCAAGCTTAATTGGCGTTCGAAAAAGGAAGATTACATCTTTGGGGCGCATCAGTTATCAGATGGTTCACTACGCTTTATGGCATTGGCAGCCTTACTTTTACAGTCTCCTGAAACTCTGCCCAATGTGATCGTGATTGATGAGCCAGAGCTTGGCTTGCATCCCAAGGCATTGATGGATCTGGTGGGAATGATAAAAATAGCATCTGAAAACAGCCAAGTAATCCTCAGCACCCAATCCTCATTCTTGCTGGATTTTTTTGATGTGGATGATATCATTGTGGTGGATGTAGAACATGATTCCTCAACTTATAAAAGATTAAACACAGAAGAGCTTGCCCAGTGGATCGAAGATTATTCCTTGGCTGAGTTGTGGGAGAAAAACATACTGGGAGGGAGGCCGTGACTCGTCTCCATATTTTCGCTGAGGGCCAAACTGAAAAACGGTTTGTTGAAGAGCTGCTAGTAAACCATCTTTTTGTGTTTGAGGTTTATGTACAGGTGAGCACTTTTACCACTAAATTTGATAAACAAAAAGGTAAGAAACATAAGGGAGGGATTGGCAACTACGAAAAAGTAAGACGGGAGATAAACAATCTGCTTAGGGAAAATACCAGAGAATGCTTTAGAGTTACTACTATGATCGATCTTTATGGAATCCCTACAGATTTCCCGGGGCATCGTGAAGCTTTCTTGAAAAAAGACGCCTATGAGAAGGTGGATGCCTTGGAAAATGCGCTTGCAGCAGACATAGAGTGTAGTCGGTTTATACCTTATGTTCAGTTACACGAGTTTGAAGCTTTACTATTTAGTGACCCAAACAAACTGAAGCACTTATACTTTGACAATGACAGACAAATAGGTGATCTGGTGGCATTGAGTGAAAAAGTGAATCCCGAGCTGATAAACGATGGTCCGCAAACGAGCCCATCGAAGCGAATCATGGCGGCTATAAGTAGTTATGATAAATGCTTTGCTGGAAGCAGTGTTGCCGGAGCGATTGGGTTAAATAAAATCAGAAACAAATGCAAGCATTTTGATGAATGGCTATGCAAACTTGAAAATCTGAATAAAGATGTACTGTAGACAACGATTTAAACTCTCACGGGCTGAAGAAGTATTGGTAAACGAGTATTAGACTATACCATATAGTATCAATAGCTCTAAGATCGCTGGAAATTTAAATAACGTCCAACATGATAGTTCTTTCTATTAGCAGCGGAAACCGCCTTGACGGAGATATATCGCCCATCGTTAAAGCCCAGAATAGGTCTTTGCAACAAACTGGGCTTGATATTGATACCTACGCTATCGTTGGTAAAGGCTTGTTAGGTTATTTGAAAAACGTTTATCCTCTGTATAAGTATTTACAGAAAAATGAGATAGACTTGATCCATGCCCACTATTCTTTGTGTGGCTTCGTGGGTTATTTTGCTACATTTTTATACAGGCTGAGTGGCAAAAAAAGGCTACCCATGGTTGTATCCCTGATGGGGAGTGATGTAAAAAGTAGTTGCTTATGGCGCGGGATTATTGCTTTTTTTGTCAAGCACTTTTGGTCTGTCACCATCGTAAAATCCGAAGATATGAAAAGGAGTTTGGGGATCAAAAGCCTCCAAGTGATCCCCAATGGAGTGGATTTGGAGCTCTTTGATCAGCGCGATAAAGGGGCATGCAGAAAGAAACTGGCTTGGGAGCAGGACGTGCCCCACATCCTATTTGGCTCTAATCCCAATAGAGACGTGAAGAACTACCCTCTGGCAAAGAGAGCGTTTGATCTTCTGCTGAAAAACAACCTACATCTCCAAGAAGCAAATTGCCAGCTTAAGTCTCTGAAGTCCGCGCCTCACGATTCCATTCCGATATATCTGAACGCCTGTGATGTGCTGCTGCTGACCTCTAAATGGGAGGGTTCGCCCAATATCATCAAAGAAGCCATGGCTTGTGGAACTCCAATCGTCTGCACCGATGTGGGTGATGTGAGATGGCTTTTGAGCGGCCTGGACGGGTGCTTTATCACTAACAATACGCCTGAAGATATTGCGCTGAAACTAAAACATGCACTCCAATATGACTCTAAAACCAAAGGTAGGGCAAGACTTCAGGAGCTCTGCTTGGATGCTAAGCTGGTAGCAGAGAGGCTGTTGGGCATTTATGAAGGTATTAGGTTTAAGTATTGAAAGTTGACAGTATGCATTCAATATCAGGCAGTTGTGAAAGAGAATATGAGTGATTGAGCTGCACATTTTAGGAGAAGGCTACACGGAGGAAGCGTTTGTCAAAGAGCTGCTCATTGGTCATCTTGCCAATTATGGGATTAAGGTAGTGGCGAGCATATTTGTTACCAAGTTTGATGAGGATACCGGGAGGCTGTACAAAGGTGGTATCAGCAACTATCAAAAGGTGAAGAGTGACATTGTGAGGCGGCTATCCTCCGATAGAAGGGATAACCTAAGGGTTAGTACCATGATAGACTTTTATGGATTGCCTGCGGATTTTCCTTCCTATTATCAGGCTTATCGAGAAGAAGACCCCTACAAAAGGGTGGAGATCTTGGAAGCTGCCTTTGCAGAAGATATAGGGGACAGCAGGTTTATCCCTTATTTGTCGCTGCATGAGTTTGAGGCCTTGATCTTTAGCGATCCAGGCAAGTTGGGGTGCGTTTACTTTAACAATGATAAACAAATAGATGAGTTGGTGGCTTTGAGCCAAGAAGTTAGTCCCGAGCTCATCAACAATGATCCAGAAACTTGCCCCTCGAGGAGAATAAAGAAAGCCATCCGCAGCTACAATAAACGCTTTGCAGGCAGCAGGGTGGCAAAAGCGATAGGGCTCAATAGAATCAGGAGTAGATGCAAGCATTTTGATGAATGGATTGGTATTCTCGAAGTGCTGGCAACCGCGGGCGGTTACCAGAGAGGGAGAGAGTGGAGCCAGCTACGCAGGCAGTTGTGAGTTGTGAGTGATGAGTTGTGAGTGACCCGTGACCCGTGCCAAAAAACCGGACTAAAAATGCTAAGGAGAACACCATGGAAATTATGTCCAACAGCGGAGTCATTATCCGGTACAGTGAAGCCTTTAAACTCAAAGTAAATCATAAGATTGATATTAGGAAACATGGCAGTAATAAAGAGTTTTAGAGATTTAATCGTATACAGAAAAGCATTTGAAATGGCGTGTAAGATATATGGGATCACAAGTTCATTTCCTAAAGAAGAAAAGTACTCACTGACAGACCAGATCAGAAGATCATCAAGATCTGTGTGTGCTAATCTTGCAGAAGCATGGGCTAGAAAGTCGTACCCTAAGGCATTTGTGAATAGGCTAAGTGACGCTTTGGCTGAACAACTGGAAACAGAAGTCTGGTTGGATTTCTGTGTAAGGCATAAATACATTGATAACGCCACATATACAACCCTGTTAGAAAACTATGATGAAGTAAGGAAAATACTCATATCTATGATAAACAAACCGGAGAATTTTAACCGTGATCACTGATAGTCCTGAGAATGCTACCTATAACCCAGAGCTAAAATCTCCCAGCCCAAAAGCGGGGTACTCACAACTCACAACTCACAACTCACAACCGACATCTGACAACTTGCAGAATGGCACTGATGGTTCGCAGCGCAAGTTTTCCAGCTCAAAAGCGGGATACTCACAACTCACAACTCACAACTCACAACTGACTACGACACCGGGTGTCATAGTCATCGAGGGTCACGTCCAGGGTCTCGCCAACACCCGCCTTCTGGGGAGCAAGGGCATTGACGTGATCGTAGTCGATAAGGATGACTGCGTGGCAAGGCATTCGCGCTATTGCAAGGCATTTTATAAATGTCCTGACTTTCTTGGGGATGATTTTGCAGACTATTTGATCCGTTTGCATAGGGCTTTCAATCTTCAGTATTGGTTGCTTTTACCTTCCAATGATCACGCCGTGCACACCATTTCCAGAAACAAGGAGAGGCTGAGCAAGTGTTATAAGATCATCACAGAAGATCTGCCTGTAATCGAAAACATCTATAACAAAAGGAAGCTGCTCAAGATCGCAGCCCAGGCGGAACTGCCCATCCCGGCTACCATCATGCCAGAAACAGAGAATCCCAGCGAAGTGGACCTGCGCTATCCTATTCTAATCAAAGGAAATCAGGGCTTGAGCTTTTATAAACGCTTTAAACATAAGGCATTGATGCTAAAGGACGCAAGCGAACTGAAGGAGGTTTGGGATGATACCTTGGCGGGTATTGAGCCAACTGAGTATTTCATCCAGGAAGTGATACCCTATGATCATAAGACTGTCTCGGTGACAGTTTTTGCGGTTAATGGAGAAGTGCACGCTTTTTGGATGGGGGTAAAACTGAGAGAGCATCCCATCACCTTTGGTACCGCGACCTGCTGCAAAAGTGTCTATGAAGAAGATATGCTTTTGCAGAGCAAAAGGCTTATCAAAGAGCTGAATTATACCGGCGTGTGTGAGATTGAGTGGCTGAGAGATAGCCGCGATGGCTTGGCCAAGCTGATCGAGATAAATGCCAGAACCTGGCTTTGGGTGGAGCTGGCTGCAAAATCCGGGGTGGACTATCCCAATATGATCTATGACTATGTTTACAAGGATAAACTGCCCCAACATATTGATTACAAAAAGGATGTGGTCTGGCTGAATATCTTCACGGATCTCGTTTATTCACTGATAGGGATCATCAAGGGTAAATACAGGATCAAGGACGTGTGTAAAACGTATAGGAAGTTTCATGAAGCCACTTGGAGACTGAGCGATCCCATCCCGTTTTTTAAATATGCCCTGTCAACAGGACGTTTCTTGAGGAATAGATGATTCCCTATTACAATCCCTATTTTGGCCTGACAGACCTGCTCAAAACCTTCTTATGCGTTAATGCTGAGGCTGAGCTGGAAGAGAAGTTCAGGCAGCTTACGGGAAAGAAATACATCCTCTTTACCGCTTCTTGTAGAAGTGCTCTCTATCTTGCCTATAAAGCCATCGGGAAAACAGGTCTTGTGCATACCAGTCCGCTTACCTGCCAGGTGGCGATTTTGCCCATTTGGGCCTCAGGGAATGAAACCTCTTTTCAGGACGTGAAGGCTGACGACTGGACGCTCGATCCCGAAGAGGTCAAAAAGGCAATCACGCGTGATAGTATTGCCATCCAGGCCATTCATTTGGGTGGTTTCCCCTGCGATATGCCCGCCTTGAGAGCCATTGCAGATGAAAATAATCTGGTTTTGATCGAAGACTGTGCGCAGGGGTTCGGGGCGAGTATTGATGGAGTGCCAACAGGTGTTCTGGGAGATATAGCCTGCTTTACCCTGACCAAAAATCTATACAGCTTGGGTGGGGGAGTGCTGGCTACTGACAACAGGCAGTGGTTCCAAGCGGCAAAAGAGCACCAGGAGAGTTTCCCGAAGGTGTCTTGGTTGAGGCTGGTTTTCCGGGTCCTGATCACCCTGCTTTCCAGTTACAGGCATTTAAGCGTGGTTGAAAAGCTATATCAATTCTTGAAAAATGCCTCTACAAGTTCTAAAAGTAAAGCGGGCGAGGTGCGAGAAGATGTCCTGAATAAGGAGCTCAAGCAGGTTCCACGTCTTTATCTCAAGAGCTGTGCAGCCAGGTGGGATAAGATTCAAAAGCTGGTTAAGATCAATAAAGAGACCGCCAAAGAGACGCTTTCAGCCCTCAAGCTTGAGGGAGCTATCCGGCAGCATAATCCCCGCACTGAGCCTTCATATACAAAGCTGTTCTTGGCACTTGGACAAGATTCTCCGCGGTTTATCGAGACGTTAAATAATAATGGGGTAGAAGCCATGCACTTGGAGCATAAACACAAGGTTTACTATCAGGAGAAGCTTTTTGATGGCGAGGCGGAAAACTATCATAGGCTGCATGATAGGGTGGTGAGTCTGCCCGGTGCAGCAGCTACAAAAGTCAGCGATAGGTTAAATCATATTATCGGAAGAAAGAGGTTTGAATTGAAAAAGATTTTAATCGAGATCGGGCACCCTGCTCATGTCCATCATTTTAAAAACCTGTATTGGGAGTTGGAGAAAAGAGGGTGGCAAGGGCTTTTCGTGACCAAAGACAAGGAGTGTGCTGTTGATCTTCTGAAGGCTTACAACCTGCCTTACGCCGTCTTGGGTACCACCAAGCAGGGTATTGCCGCCAAGCTATTGTCGCTGCCAGGCTTTGCTTATAAAATGTTTACGATTGCCAGAGAGTTTAAGCCAGACATCTTCATCAGCAGAGTTTCGCCTCTATCTGGCTGGTCGAGCCGGCTCCTGATGAAACCTCATATCACTTTTACAGATACAGAAAATGTGAAGAAAATGGACTTGATTTCAGAGCCTTTCGCCGATGTGGTGCTGACATCTGATGTCTATCAAAGAGAGCATGGCAAGAAGCAGCTCCGTTATCCGGGCTATCATGAATTGGCATATCTGCATCCCAATAGATTTACGCCCGATCCATCGGTACTGTCCCTGCTTGGAATCCAAGAGGGGGAAAGATATGCAATTGTGAGATTTGTGGCTTGGACTGCACATCACGATGTGGGCTTGACTGGTATGAATTTGGAAAACAAGATCAAGCTTGTGAATCTGCTAAGCAAGCATCTGAAGGTATTTATCTCTTCCGAAGGCGAGCTGCCTCCTGAATTGGCTCAATACAAGATAAAAATTCCTGCGGAAAGAATGCACGACGCTTTATACTATGCTCATCTCTTTGTGGGAGAAAGCGCTACCATGGCTTCGGAATGTGCCGTCTTCGGAACGCCCGCTCTATATATGAACAGCGTTAGGTTCGGTTCCACGGATGATCAGATCAAATTTGGCCTGCTGGAGCAGTTTTCAAGCTCCCCAGAAGATCAGGAAGCTATGATCAATAGAGCTGTGGAAATAGGGGCTGACGCTGCATATAAAATGAGTTTGGTGGAAAAGCAAAGGAAAATGTTGGCGTGCAAGATGGATGTAACTGCGTTTATGCTCTGGTTTGTGGAAAACTATCCCAGATCGAGAGACCAGATGCGAAAACGAGGTTTTGATTTTGGTGCTTTTAGGTAGTGGGTGATGGAGCTGCATTCTGCTGTCGCCGTATCTATTCCCTCGTCTTTCTGAAGGCAGAGATAAAGTTATGCTTTACACAGTTTCAACAAAATGATACCATAACCAACCGCATGGATTTCAAACGGTGTACCGTTTTCGCTGTGACTAACTAAATATAAGATAAAAAACAAATCAATAGAGGAACACTATGTTCAAGGACAAAACAATCATTATTACGGGTGGAACCGGTTCGTTTGGCAATGCGACTTTAAACCGATTCCTGGATTCCGACATCAAAGAGATCCGCATATTCAGTCGCGACGAAAAGAAGCAGGATGATATGCGCAAGCTGTATAAAAACGACAAAATCAAGTTTTATATCGGGGACGTGCGTGACTATGATAGCATTTTCAACGCCATGGCGGGCGCAGACTATGTGTTTCACGCTGCGGCTCTCAAGCAAGTGCCGTCCTGTGAGTTTTTCCCGGTGCAGGCGGTAAAGACCAATATCCTGGGTGCTGAAAACGTGCTCCGTGCCGCTATTGCCAACAAGGTGAAAAAGGCAATCGTGCTTTCCACGGACAAGGCAGTTTACCCTGTCAATGCCATGGGAATGAGCAAGGCATTGATGGAGAAGGTGATGGTGGCCTATTCACGTCAGCAACCCCAAAATGGAACGGTTTTATGCGGCACGCGCTATGGGAACGTGATGGCGTCACGTGGTTCCGTGATTCCTTTGTTTATCGAGCAGATTAAGGCAGGGAAACCTATCACTGTTACCGATCCCGAGATGACCAGATATCTGATGTCTCTGGAAGAAGCGGTGGAACTGGTGGTCTTTGCCTATCAAAATGGAGTACCGGGCGATATCTTTGTGCAAAAATCGCCCGCCTCTACGATAATCGACCTCGCCCAGGCTCTGATAGAGCTCTTTGAAGCCAAAACTGAGATCAAGATAATTGGTACCAGGCACGGCGAAAAGAAGCATGAAACATTGGTCAATAGAGAAGAAATGGTAAAGGCAATCGATCTTCCGGGATACTTCCGCATCCCTGCAGATACCAGAGACCTGAACTATGACAAGTACTTCAGCGATGGGCAGGCAAAGCTTGCGGAAGCAGAGGACTATACTTCTGAGAATACTTACAGGCTGAGCATTCCGGAGATCAAAGAGAAATTGCTTTCATTGCAATATGTGAGAGATGAATTAGCGGCTCGTGGCTGAGCGCGGGATTCAATTGAGCGAGGCCAAAGCTCTTTGCGATCAATTAATAGGAGGATAGGAAAGTGATAACAATAGGTATTACCGGTCAAGCCGGTTTTATTGGTACACATCTGTTTAATACTTTGAGCTTGCATAAGGATAAATATGTTACGGTGCCCTTTGAGGATAGTTTCTTTGAGGCTGAAGCTACTTTAGATGATTTTGTGCAGCAATGCGATGTAATCATTCATTTGGCGGCCATGAACAGGCATAGTGATGCCAACATCCTGTATAAGACCAACATCGAATTGGTGCAGAAGCTGATCAATGCGATGGAAAGAACCCGGAGCAAGCCATATGTGATTATGAGCTCATCTCTGCAAGAAGAAAGAGACAACCTCTACGGCCGTTCAAAACGTGAGGGGAGAGAGCTCTTCAATCAGTGGGCAGATAGAAATGATGCTACTTTTACAGGCCTGATCATCCCGAATGTGTTTGGGCCCTTTGGCGTGCCTTTTTACAATTCCGTGGTTTCCACCTTTTCTCATCAGGTTGCTACAGGGCTGGAACCCAAGATTGAAGTGGATGCAGAACTGAAGCTGATCTATGTGGGTGATCTGGTGAAGAAAATCATGGGGTTGGTAGATGAGAGCAGTTCAAGGCAAAGATGCATTGAAGTGGAGCATACCGCACAACATAAGGTAAGCGAGCTCCTGGCCAAGCTCAGGGGCTACAAAGAGTTATACATGGACAAGGGCATTTTCCCAGACCTTTCTGACTGGTTTGAATGCTGTCTGTTCAATACCTTCCGTTGCTACATTCCCTCAGGACACTTCCCTGCGAAATACACCCAACACTCTGATCCCAGAGGAGTGTTTGTGGAAGTAATGAAGTTTTGTTCAGGCGGACAGGTCTCATTTTCTACCACCGTCCCCGGCATTACCAGAGGGAACCACTTTCACATCCGCAAGGTGGAAAGATTTGCCGTTATTAAGGGCAAAGCATCTATCAAGCTGCGCAAATACAGAACCGATGAAGTGATAGAATACGTCTTGGACGGCTCAGAACCTGCTTATGTGGATATGCCGGTCTGGTATACACATAACATCACCAATATCGGCGATACCGAGCTGTTAACCATGTTCTGGATCAACGAGTTTTACGATCCCGAAGACCCGGACACATACTATGAGGAAGTGTGAAAAGGAGGAGAAAATGCTGAAAGTAATAACAGTGGTTGGTACCCGGCCGGAGATCATCCGGCTGGCGTGTGTGATCCAACTCTTTGATAAATATACAAGTCACATCCTGGTGCATACGGGCCAGAACTACGATTATGAGCTGAATGAGATATTTTTTGAAGACTTGCAGCTTAGAAAACCGGACTACTTCCTCAATGTGGATACCTCCTCGCTGGGACGTGTTTTGGGAGAAACGCTGATCGGGATCGAGGAAGTAATGCGCAAGGAAAAGCCGGATGCCATGCTGATCCTGGGCGATACCAATGCCAGCATTGCGGCCATCATGGCAAAACGCATGCGCATCCCCATCTATCATATGGAAGCAGGAAACCGCAGCTTTGATGCCAATGTGCCGGAAGAGATCAACCGGAAAATGATCGATCATATTGCTGATTTTAATCTGGTTTATACTGAGAATTCCAGACGTCACCTGCTGGCAGAAGGGTTGTCGCACCGCAGGGTGTATTTGACGGGCTCACCAATGTTTGAGGTTTTAAATCAATATCTGCCCAGAATAAAAGAGTCTAAGGCTCTTGAGGAACTGGATTTGGAGGCAAGAAAGTATTTTCTGGTCTCCGTGCATAGGGAAGAGAATGTGGATTATCCGGAAAACCTCAAGGCTATTGGCAAGGTGCTGAACACCTTGGCTGAAACCTATCAGTATCCAATTGTCGTCAGCACTCATCCCAGGACTAGGAAAAGAATAGAGATGCTGGATGGCTTCGTCTTCGATCCACTGATCAGGTTTCTTAAGCCCTTCGGCTTCCTGGACTATAACTATCTGCAAATGAATGCTAAGTGTGTGATTTCCGATAGTGGCACAATTAGCGAAGAAAGCTCAATTCTCAAGTTTCCTGCAATTACTATCCGCAATTCCATGGAGCGCCCGGAAGCTATTGATGCCGGAACCATTATCCTGACGGGCTTCAATCCCCAGACTGTATTGGATTCCATCAAGTTGGTGGTAGATGAAAATGCCGAGTATGAAAAGATCTGTCCAGAGTATGAAGTTGCAAATACATCCATGAGGGTGCTGAAGCTGGTGATGGGAACTGCAAGACTGCATAAGCAGTGGAGCGGACTCTATTAAGGTGCTGAAGTTTGTTTCACAATATAATCACGGCGATCCTGAAACACTCCTATAGAGGAGAGTTTAGATTTAGCGTCTCAGATGCCATTTTCAACGAGATGGTGGCAAAGAAGCTGAATATACCCGGGGTTGCGGCAATTGATATTGCGAGTATGCACAAATACCTGCAAGCCAGGGTCTATCTTGGGCTCAGCCGCAAATATTCCTTCAAGATAGATATCAAACTGGAGTATGGTGGCTTCAGGGCTGGTGATAATACAGCAGTGCTCGTCTTCAATTGGGCTTGCCCCAAGCTGGTCAAAAAAGTTATCATACCCCGCCTCGAGAAACTGGAATTCATGTCTGCCCGAGATGGAAAGCTGGTCTTGGACTTTTACAAGATTAAGTCCCTGCAGGATAATGAACAGATAATGGAAATCCTGAGCACTCTACGCCATCTTGAAGTTGGTTTTAGTCCCGGCGTGGTGGCGTTCAGAGCGAAGCTGTTGAATGATAGGCGAGAGGGGTGAGGGGCTTACTTTCGGGTTGCTCACATTTTCTCATCGAAATTATGGATGGTGCCGACGTGCGGGATACTTGCCTGGCTAACTTAATTTGGCAATATTTGATGTAGATGGGTACTTGGTTGCCAGATAAGGAGATATGGCGTTTTGGTGAGCGGCGTTTCTGCCTTTTAGGTGAGGTCGTCAGGGTATATTATAGAAGGGCTTTCGAAGAGTGAGAGAGGGAGGGGGCGAGCTGCGCTCGCAGTTGTCAGTGAGTGAGTTGCCAGTTGTGAGTTGCTGCGTGGGCTTTGAAGATGCGGATGGTTGTGGCGGGGATACGCACTTCTCTGGAGTTCTTTCCTTTTCCACGAATGCACACGAATTACACGAATGATATAATAAGGGGTTACGGTGGGCTGTAGTTGCAGAGACGGGGGAGCTCTGTGGGATGGATAAAGGCCATTGGTAGCTATAGAAATTACACGAATTATGAGATAAGAAGGTCCACGAATGCTTTTCTTTTTTCACGAATGCACCCGAATGGACACGAATTATGGAGGCGGCATCTCTGGCAGTGGCAAATGAGCGGTATTAATGAATAATAGAAACATCATCAAACATCTCTTCTGGATTTGGTTGATCTTGCTCCTGTTTCTCAATGTACTTCCAATAAACTTGGGCTTTGGGAGCGATGGGCAGCAGTTGAGTGGGCAGAAGGTGTTTGCCCTTCGTTTGGATTATCTGTTGCACTCGCTCACCTTTTTGCCATTTGCTGGTATCTGGCTTTTGGGGAAGAGGCTGGGAGTACGTTGGTTTGAACGTAATGAGGCGTTGAAGTTTTCTTCGATAGTGTTTCTGGCAGCGATTGGGTTTGAGCTCTTGCAACGGCTCACAACCTGGCGGACTTTTAATTGGGTGGATATGGCGTATAACGTGATCGGGGCTGTGTGCAGCATCGTTGTGATAGCTCTGAGCACGCTATTGACAGGGGAATGCCCAGAGGAATGATCAGTTTAAGGATAACAATATGCGTGACTTTACTTTGCAAACTTACTCTCTCTTGTTGGATGCGCTCATCAAAGCAGGATACGACTTTCAGACTTTCAGGGACTATATGCTCAATCCCAAGCAGAGGGTCGTGATCCTCAGGCATGACGTGGATAAAATGCCGGGCAACTCACTCTCTTTTGCCAAAGTAGAGGCTGAAAAGCAGTTGTCTGCATCCTATTACTTCCGGATTGTGAAGGAAAGCCTGGAGGCGGATAAACTGCTCTCCATTCGAAGTCTCGGTCACGAGATCGGCTATCACTACGAAGACATGGACCCTGCTAAAGGGGATTCATCGGTAGCGATAGAGAGCTTCAAGCAAAACCTTGCTCTCTTAAGGAAGTTGGCTCCCATTGAGACTATCTGTATGCATGGCAGTCCGCTTTCCAAATATGATAACAAAGACCTTTGGAAAGACTATAATTATCGGGATTACGGCATTATCGGTGAGCCCTACTTTGATCTGGACTACAATGAGGTTTTCTATGTGACGGACACGGGCCGCAAGTGGAACAACGCCGATGCCAGCATCAGAGATAAGGTGGAAAGTGGTTTTGATATCAGGATTGACAGCACATTTCACTTTATCCAACTGCTCAAAGAGAATAAACTGCCGGACAAGATGATGATCAATACACATCCGCAGCGCTGGGATAACAATATGTTGCCCTGGCTGCGGGAGCTGGTGCTGCAAAACGTGAAGAATGTGGCAAAGAGAGTTTTGGCGCAGCTTCGTCACAAAAGTTCTTGACCGTAGTCAGGGGACATCTATGTTGAGCTCAACTTTACAATTTCTGCAAACCAATCTATCGGATCTCAGATCAACCTAAATGGAGGATTGATATAAACATGAAATACTTAGTCACTGGTGGAGCCGGTTTCATTGGCTCCAACATCGTAGCCGAACTTTTGAAGCAAGGCCAGGAAGTGGTGGTCTTGGACAACTTTGCCACAGGCAAGCGGGAGAACATCCTGCCGTATGTGAAGAACCCGCTATTTACCATGATTGAGGGCGATATACGCAGCTTTCACATCGTGCGTTCTGCCGTGAAGGGAGTGGATTATATCCTGCATCAGGGTGCCTTGCCGTCCGTGCCGCGTTCCATCAACGATCCCATTACAACCAATGACGTGAACGTCCTCGGTATGCTGAACATCCTGGAAGCAGCCAAGGAGTTTGGAGTCAAGCGCGTGGTTTTGGCATCCTCTTCTTCTATCTACGGGGATAGCGAAACCTTGCCCAAGGTAGAAGATATGCGCGTGAATCCCATGTCTCCCTACGCTCTCACCAAATATGCGCAAGAGCGTTATTGCCAGGTGTTTTACAAGCTCTATGGCTTGGAGACGGTTGCCTTGCGCTACTTTAACGTTTTTGGCCCCAATCAGGATCCCACCTCGCAATACAGCGCCGTGATACCTAAGTTTATCAGGCTGATCAAGAATGACAAAGAGCCCGTGATCTACGGAGACGGAACCCAAAGCCGTGACTTCACCTACGTGGAAAACAACGTCTGGGCAAACATCCAGGCCTGCACCGCAGAAAAGGCGCCGGGCGAGGTGATCAACGTTGCCTGTGGAGAGCGCTATACCCTGATCGAGCTGGTGCAGATGATCAACAAAATCCTGGGTAAAAACATCGAGCCTAAGTTCGCACCCGATAGAGCAGGGGATGTGAAGCACTCTCAGGCAGGCATCGAGAAGGCGAAAGATATCTTGGGCTACAAAGTGAGAGTGAGCTTTGAGGAGGGACTGGAAAGGACAGTTCCGTCTGTGAAATAGTGGCCGAGTGTGATCGGGTATGGCAATTGGTAAGGAGAATTAGGGCAGGTAGGCATTCAAGGAAATATATGCTTGGAAGAAAGCGTGGTCTTTAGCATCACGACGAACAGTCCGGCTTGGCCGGCTGATCTTTATTCCTGAAGGAAGTGTTATGAAACACAAAATCACCAAAGTCTCGCTTTTTATTCTCAACATCGCCATCGTGGTAGTTGCCTTCTTGTTGGCAGCCAAGTTTTTGAAGACGAGAAGCCGTTTGGCTGTAATCAACTACTGGAGGCCCATGATTCCATTTATGGTTATCTGGATTGGCACCGGCGTCTGGGGGCTCAAGTATTCGCTGAAGACGGTAAACAGTGGTGCCGAGATGGCCCGACGTGTGCTCAAGTGCGACGTGGTGGCGGCTGCCATCATTTTTGGCCTCATGTTTGTCTTCAATCTTTTCCACTATTCCAGGGCTATGGTGCTGGGTACCATGTTAGGTTCGGTGGTTATCGAACTATTTCTCTATGTGGGAATGTATTATGCACTGAGGTTCCGCACAGAAAACGAGACTTATGCCAGCACAAAACTGGTGACTCATTCCACAGAACTGGAGGAGTCGCAAAGCCCGAAATTCTTCATTGACAGCGCCAATGCCGTACCCGCAATCTCGGATACTACCTATATGCCGCCTTATGATGAGGTGAGCTCAGAGAACAGCATCATGATGCCGCTTCGTGAGAAATATCTGGCGGGAGACCGAGAGCTGTTTGACTTCATCAACGAATACCTGGATCTTACCCGTTTTGGCAAAGATGAAACACTCGTCCTGAACAGTGCTCAAATCTACAACATCCAAAACGAGGAGAAAGGCTCACGTCAGCTCTTTATCAATCTCCATAAGATCAATGACCACCGTCGCCTCAACCGCTACATCATCCGCGTCAATGAAATGTTAGTGGATGGAGGAGTATATATCTGTCACGGCCAGACCATCCTGCAGCGTCGTAACGACGTCCTGAAGCGCTATACTCCCTACTTGGGCATCTTCGTTTACGGCTTTGAATTTATCCTCAAGAGGGTGTTTCCCAAGCTGCCCGTTCTGCAGGGCTGGTATTTTGCCATCACCAAAGGCAAAGGAAGGGCGCTATCCGAAACGGAAATGCTGGGACGCTTCTACTTCTGCGGTTTTGAACTGATCCACAAGCGTGAGATCAATGGCAAGATGCACTTTATCCTCAAGAAAACCGGGGCACCGCGCACGGATACGAATCCCACCTACGGGCCCTTTATCCGCCTCAAACGCCTTGGAAAAGACGGCAAGGTTATCTATGTGAAAAAGCTGCGCACCATGCATCCCTACAGCGAATACCTGCAGAGCTACGTGTATGCCACGGGCAATCTGGAGGAAGGCGGCAAGTTCAAGAATGACTTCAGAGTGACTTCCTGGGGGAGGGTGTTGCGCAAGCTGTGGATAGATGAGTTGCCACAGTTTTTAAACTTTTTCAAAGGAGAGCTGGGATTGGTGGGCGTGCGGGCGCTCAGTGAACACTACTTCTCGCTGTATCCGCCCGACGTGCAGGAGCTGCGTCTCAAGACAAAGCCCGGCCTGCTGCCACCTTTCTATGCGGATATGCCCAAGACTTTTGACGAGATCGTGGAATCCGAAAGAAGATACCTCTTGCAAAAGCTGGAAAAACCCTTCAGAACCGACTGGAAATACTTCTGGAAAGGAGTGTGGAACATCGTGGTGAAAAGGGCGAGGAGCGGATGAGCCTCCTCTTTAGCTGCATATGAACTATCAGGATAAAACAAGGAACTAATATGAAAAACATACATCTAATCGTGGGTGCACGTCCCAACTTCATGAAGATGGCGCCTCTATATGACGAGCTGTCCCTGCATAAGGACAGGTTCAATCCGCAGATCGTCCACACCGGACAGCATTATGACAGGAAAATGTCCAAGCTCTTTTTTGAGGACTTGGGTATGCCCGCACCTCATGCATATCTGAAGGTGGGCTCGGGCACGCACGGACAGCAGACTGCACGCATCATCGAGAGATATGAAGAGTATATCCTGGATGGCAACAGGCCGGATCTGGTGATCGTGGCGGGAGATGTCAATTCCACCATCGCCTGCGCCCTGGTGGCCAAGAAGCTGCATATCCCGGTGGCTCATTTGGAAGCGGGTTTACGCAGTTTTGACGAGCGTATGCCGGAGGAAATCAACCGCGTGCTGACGGATCGCATCTCAGACCTGCTGCTCACACCCTCCATGGACGGCAATGAAAACCTGATCAAAGAAGGAATCGATCCCGCCAAAATCCACTTGGTGGGCAATATCATGATCGACTCCCTCATCAACCACCGCCAGAAAGCCATGGTCTCAAACATCCATCAGGAACTGGGCATAGAAGAGGGCACAGATTACGCACTCGTGACTCTGCACAGACCCTCAAACGTGGATGTGGCCTCCGGACTGAATATGCTGCTGGACGCCTTCAACTACATCGGCAAGCAGATCAAGCTGGTCTTTCCCATGCATCCACGCACCAAAAAGAACATCGAACGCCTGGGCTTGCAGGATAAACTGGAAGCCATCCCCAATCTATACATCACCGAACCGATCGGATACCTGGACTTCATGAAACTGCAGATGAATGCCAAACTCATCCTCACGGACTCCGGCGGCATCCAGGAAGAATCCACCTACTTCGGCATCCCCTGCCTCACCCTCAGAGAAAACACCGAAAGACCCATCACCATCACCGAAGGCACAAACCAACTGGTACCTCTTGACTCCAAAAGCATCATTGAATATACCATGAGGATACTGGACGGTGACATCAAACAAGGTTCTATTCCCAAATACTGGGACGGCAAGACCGCTGAGCGAGTGGTGGCGTTATTGTGACGAGGAGGCCTTCCTCTCTGATAGGAGATAGATATGAAAGACAAAGTGGACGCTTTAGAAAAACGTAACCGGGAACTGAAGGAAGAATTGGAAAAGCTTCGCCTGCACATCAATTTTATGCAAACCAGGCTTGAAGTCATGTTAGAGGAAGGAGT
>DGFM01000038.1:64119-67405 GCA_002391675.1 Cloacimonetes bacterium UBA3900
GATGATACGGGAGACAGTGCTGTCAAAGTATGAGTGATAGGGTGGGGGTATGAGCCCTTGGCGATTTATTTCCCCCATTTCATGCTCAATTTTAGGGCATCAGCCATCAATAGTGGGCTCAGTGAGTCCACTATTGTGGTATAATGGTGCCAAGTATGTTATGGGCAGGGATCGTTCAAGGGTAGGGGCTATACTGATTCGAGCCAGCAGCCGGATGACCAAGAGAGGTGGATTGTGCACGGAAAGCTCACTGCCCACAAAAGCGGACTCCAAATACCCGTAAATAGATATTGACAGGTTAGATACATTTATTATGGTGGCTCCATCTATCAATACACAGGAGCCCATCATGGAAAGACAGCTGATCACTTTCGCCGATCACGAGATCGCCAAACGCTTGGCCGGTCGTAAACACTTTCTCAAGGAAGTGGATTCCCTGATAAACTGGAAGCCAATCCGCAGGATTCTCAGCAAGGTAGAGATCGGGAAAGCTTCCACAGCTGGCAGGGATGCGTTCTCTGCGGAAGTGATGTTCAGGATCATGTTGATCCAATCCTGGTATGGGCTGTCTGATTACAAGATGGAAGATCAGCTTTATTACAACTTTATCTTTTTGTGGTTCAGTCGCTTGAGTCTTGATAACCCTGTTCCGGATCGCTCGACGATCTGCCGCTGGCGAGCTCGGTTTACCAAGCGGGGTATTCTGCCCAAGCTCTTGGCTGAGGTTGATAAGCAGCTGGTCAAGCGTAACGTTAAGATCAGAAAGGGAACTTCGACGGATGCGGCCATAGTGAAGCAGCGCGCAAGGCCGCGCAAGAAAGAAATCATCGAAATCGATTTTGGAGAACAGGCTGCTGCCTCCACAAAGCCCCAGGATCAGCAGCCAGCACACGGCTTACATCCCTGATGAGACGCAGCCATCATAATGCGGCGCAATTAAATACACAAATCAAGGCGGTACCCGATGACAAAGGATGAGCATAACAAGAGAGATGAATATATGTGGGTTTATATTGAGGATTTGGATCCTCAAGATCATCCTTTACGGAAGGTTGAGGAGGCGATTGACTTCAGCTTTATCCGTGAGCGCATGAGGCCCTTTTACAGCAAAAACATGGGCCGCCCGGCGATTGACCCTGTGGTGATCTTCAAGATGCTGCTCATCGGTTATATGTTCGATATCCCTTCCGAGCGCAAATTGGTCCAGGAAATCAAGGTCAACGTCGCCTATCGGTGGTTTCTGCACCTTAATTTGACGGATAAGGTGCCTCACCATTCCACGATCAGCCAAAACCGCAGACGTCGTTCTGATGGCAGTGACGTCTTCCAGCGAACTTTCAAAGAACTGATTGAAATGGTCAGCGAGCTTGGCTTCGTTGGAGGTAAATATTACTACACTGATTCCGGCCGTCTGAAAGCCCAAAACGAGAGGCTAACCGTGGAAGAAAGCACCCAAGCCTATCTTGATGGGTTGGACAAGCCAGAGAATGAAAGCCGGACAACTGCCAGATGGCTGAGAATATAGATTAGGAACGTTGAGCAACGGCGAATGACCCTATAAATGACCCTAAAAGTCACGAATATGACCTTAATGCCGACCTCAATGATCCTAAACATGACCCTAAAACCATTATTCTGACCCTAATGACCCAAAACCCAACCATCACCTACAAAGAATTGGCAGCCTCCATCAACAGAAGCACCTCCACAGTGAAGAGACACGTCCAGGAGTTAAAGGCAAGCGGTGCGGTTCCAGGATCGGGGGCACAAAAGGCGGCAGTTGGGAAGTAAGGTGGCGATGATGAAAACCAACTATATGGGCAATGCTGTTGGGTTTACACCAATAATCGAGCTTCGGAAAATTTCAACAGAAAATCCTTGCGGCTCCATAAACACTTCAGATACTTGTTCTTCGAGAGGATCTTGCATATGGCACTCCCTTTGTTATTGTTAGTAGTGTCGTGTTTAAAAATGCCTTGTTCCTCTCTATCTTTTTTCTATTCTACCCACTCTAATTGAACATAAGCCATAAACAACAGGAGGAATTATGTCCCATCAAATATGCCCAAAGTGTGGTTCAAAGATGTTTCTGAAAATCGCCAAGAAAGGCCCACATAAAGGGGAAGCCTTCATGGGGTGCACGATGTATCCTGAGTGCAAGCACATTCTGAAGCGAGATTGTCCAAAATGTGGTTCACCGATGGTGATCAGGCTTTCAAAAAGAGGAGTAGACCCAGGGAGGTATTTCTGGGGATGTAGCAATTATCCTGAATGCAAGGTAACATTTACAATATATGATCAAAGAGAACGACCCTCCATACCGTATTCCTTATACCATACGGTTTCACGAAAATGAGGCTTAATAATGCCGACTCTTTTTGACCAAGTCACTTCCGAAGCCAACGTCCGTCTTGCAGTAGAGCTCACCTTGCATGATGCAAGCAAAGAGATGTTCTGTAATCCCATCCAGATAGAACATTGCCGAGCCAACCAAGATGAGTATGTCAAGTTGGTGAGAGACAGGCTTTTGGATTATCACAACTTCGAGACCAAAGTTGCTTTCCGCTCCCTGAAGCGGAAGAATGCTTTTGTCTTTCGCAATTTTATCACCCCTGCGATAGAGGACGATATTGCCAGGATGGCGGTAGTTGTGCCCATCGCAAACGCGCTGGAAGCCAAGCTGATAAGACGCTGCATAAACGACAGTAGCTTGATGCTCAACCTGATCGGCCTCTTCGCCTTGAAATCATACAATGACAATCATCCTAAAGAGCACATGAGAATAAGCTTGCAGAAGGGGCAACAAGGAAACTCGATTTGGGAAGAACACTGCCTCTTGATTGACAAAATACCGGAGGTGATTCAAGTAGTGCTTACTTTGAATGATATTTTGTAAAGCGGTTAGAATCGAAAAGGACGGTTGCTGCTGATCCTGCAAAGTATCACTGAGGAGCCCCGGCTCAGCTTAGATCGGATGGAGTAAGTTCACCGCCAACTGACTGGATTCATCTTTTCACCTCACTACAAAAACCCCAAAAAGGGATGCCTTTGAGCTCATTTCAAAGGCATCCCTTTTTTATTCTTTTCTAAATCGAAGCGCTACAAGGGTCTACTTCTGCAGCACCAGCTTCTTGATCGCATTATAGCCACCGCTGCTCATCTTGTACAGATATACGCCTGAGGGTAGCGCATTGCCAGAGCTGTCGCTGCCATCCCACACGATGCTATATCTTCCAGCGGCGTCGTGACAGCGGCTAAAACCTGTCTCTTATACACATCTGACGCG
>DGFM01000031.1:0-6549 GCA_002391675.1 Cloacimonetes bacterium UBA3900
GGCACTATCACCTTTGGCATCATGATAGTCGTCGCCTTGGTGCAAGCTCGTCGCAGAGACCTCTACATCCGTCCCATTGCAGGCTTGGAAGAGCTGGATAACGCCGTGGGCCGCGCCACCGAAATGGGCAGGCCCGTGATGTTTGTGCCCGGCTGGGGCTCCCTGGGCGATCCCTGCACCATCAGCGCGCTCATGATCCTGGGCCAAACAGCGAAGAAGACGGCAGAGTTTGACGTGCGCCTCATCTCGCCTCATTGCGACTACTTTGTGATGCCTCTGGCGCAAGAGATGGTTCAGACCGCCTACAACGAGGCCGGCAGACCGGATTCCTTCAACCGTGAAGACATCTTCTACGTCTCAGATTCGCAGTTTGCCTTTGCCGCGGGCGTAAACGGCATCATCATCCGCGAGCGTGCAGCCACGGTGCTCTATATGGGCTACTTCAATGCGGAAGCCTTGCTCATGACCGAGACGGGCAACCAGATGGGCTGCATCCAGATTGCCGGCACAGACGCCATCACGCAGGTGCCCTTCTTCATCACTACCTGCGACTACACTTTGATAGGCGAAGAGTTCTACGCCGCCAGTGCCTATCTCTCCCGCAATATCGAGCTGGTGAGTATGCTCAAGGCGCAGGACTACTTCAAGGTCGTGATGATCTTCCTGATCATCGTCGGCACCTTCCTTTCCAGCGTCCATTGGCATGGGCTGCTTCACTTCCTGCCATTTGAATAGGATATTATTATGACAGTCTTACTCGTCTCACCCACGGCCACTACCGGTGGCCTGGAAATGATGCGCAAAGGGCATCAAGTGTTTCAGGGCATTCTGTATATCGCTGCCGCAGCGAGGGATGCGGGCCATAGAGCCGTAGTGGTTCAGGCAGATGTGAACAACCTGCACCGCTACATCCGCAGATACAAACCCGAGGTCATCGGCTTTACCGCTGTGACGGCGGTGTATCCCATGGTGCGCGAGATGATCCTCTACGTGAAGGAAAAGCACCCCGAGATCGTCACCGTAGTCGGTGGCCATCATGTGACCTTCATGTATAAAGAAACCCTGCAAGAGACGGGTGTGGACTTTGTTTGTCGCGGCGAGGGTGAAGAAACCTTCGCCGCCCTCCTCAAAGCCTTAGAAGCCAAAAACCGCTATCCGGACATCACCGGCATGGTCTACATGAAGGACGGCAAGTTTTACAACGATGAGCGGATAGTGCTGCTGGAAGACATCAACAAAATCCCCAGGATCACCATGGACCTGGTGGCACCGGAATCCACCTTCACGCCCAAGATAGTCTCCAGTAGGGGCTGCCCCTTCAAGTGTTCCTACTGCTCCATATCCGCCTTTTACGGTGGCGTATACCGTCAGCGCCGAGTGGAAGACGTGATCGAAGACATCAAGGATTACATCTCCTGGGGCTACACGCAGTTTTGGATCCATGACGACAACTTCACCACGGACGCCGCCTGGCTCACGCGCTTCTGCGACCTGGTGGAAGAGGAAAACCTCAAGTTTACCTTCAGCTGCATGAGCCGGATAAACTTCATCGAGCGATCACCCGAGCTGGTGGAGAGACTGGGCAAATGCGGTTGTACCATGATGAGCATCGGCATCGAGAGCGGCGTGCCGGAAGTGCTGGAAAGCATCAACAAAAAGCTCAGCATCCCCCAGATCTTGAAAGCGGTGAACATCCTGAAGAAACAGGGCATCAGCTACACCTTCTTCATGCTCCTGGGCAGCGGTGATGAGTTTGACACGCCTGAGATCTTCGATAAGAACATCAAATTCTTCAGCAAGCTCCCCGGCCTCGTCCTCGCCTCCATCCTCACGCCCTTCCCGGGCACAGCCGTGTATGAAAAGCTGAAACGGGAAAACCGCATCCGCCACTACAATTGGGAGGATTACGACATCACTCACTGCGTCTACAATCCCCTGGGCATGACCTACAAAGAGATGGAATCCTATCTGCCCAAAGCCTATATGAAGATATATCTTACCAAGTGGCGTGAATTGCCCTCGCTCTTCATCAAGGCGCTAAAAACCAAATCCATAGAACCGGGCATGATCCTGGGCAGCGCCAAATCCCTATTTCAGACCTACATTTTGAAGAAGGACTTTTACAAAAGCATACGCAAAACCAAATAAGTTTACGCTTTGGCCCGATTTGTGCAAGAATATAATCCCGAGTATTCAGATTATTTCTTAGCCCTGCAGAAAGCCTGATCACAAAAGGCTTTCATGCGTTCCGAACCCAACCAAATAGACAACCATAGCAAATTCTAAAGCAGTTTACTTAGGAGGTAAAGATGAAAAGATTTGCTCTGATCGTGTTAGCCCTGCTCATGGTGCTAAGCTTTGTTTATGCGGAGATCGAAGCATCCGGGCCGGCTAAAAGACCCATCGACACACCCCGGGGCAAGGTCGTAGAGACCTCGCGGGCGGCGCCAAATTATTACTTCTCCCGCGCCCCATTGCCAATCATGACAAACTATTATGACTACATGATTGGAAGTTATAGCAGTATTCCTCTCAGAGTGATCCCTGCAGAGTTCGGCGGCGGATACTTTATGACCTATCAAGGTCGCCGTGAATCCGGTGGCACCAGAAGAGTGTATTACACGCTTTTGAGCGAGGCCGGAGATGTGATCAACAACAACGAGATTTCCAACGTACAAAAACACGAGGGTTTCCCCACCATGGTTCTGGATCGCGAAAGTGGCAAACCCCTCTACGCCTGGCACGTAGACCTGGAAGACGGCTCCGGCATGAAGGTGATGTTCACTTCGGACGCCTATATGGCCGGCTACCCCGGGCTGTTCAATCAAGAACAGATTATTGCAGACAACCCCACCACGATTACAGCGCCCAACGGTATCACCACAGAAGACAACGAATTCATCTGGCCCACCGCTGTGATCGGCCCCTCACCCTTCCCCGGAAAGCGCCGCGTCTATGTATCCATGCGCAACTCCGTCAGTCACGCCCTGAACGGCAGCCCCAGCGAAAACCCGCTGATTGCCTGGGCAGACATCGATAGAGAGATGATAGAAAGCGGCACGCTCCCCACCTGGCACCACACCACCGTGCCGCTATATGACCAGTGGAACGTGGATACGGAATACCTGCGCAGACCATATACCACCATCTGTGCAGACCATGCGGGCTACCTCTACTACATTGGCTACAACGTCACCCTTGATGCGGATAGCAACGATCTTGATGAACCGGATGTACACGTGCTCAGATGTGGCGCCTATGGCGAAGGAACCTGGACCACGCACACCTTCTCCAGCCATATCCCCACCTGGAATCCGCCTTCCTCTCCCACTGATGACACTCCCTACTTCAAAAATGACGACGGCGTGCCGTATGAGCCGGGAGACCTGCGCTGGAGCATCATCAACTCCGGCCACGTAAATGCAGTCGTGGATGGCTGGGGCCACCTGCACTTCCCCGCCATCTGGGGACTCACCACAAACGAAAACACCTACTACCCGGCCATGCAATACGTGAAACAGCTGATATTCAAGCCGGAATCTGCAGAATTTGAAATCCGGGAAGTATTCCCCAAGAAAGACGCCCAAAACGACGCCGATTATGGCTGCTACCATCCCTGGGACAACGAGGCACCCTGGGGAGTGCCGGAATACATCGAAAGTGAAGGCGAATACTATCTGGACATCCATTCCATATGGCCTTTCCCACACTGGGATCAGTCTGCCCACGAAGGCCTCATGATGTTCCACTACAATCACATCAAGATGAGCAAGCCAAACAGCGATGGCTTGGCCGTGCTGGTCTGGCAGGACAGCAATAAAGCCCGTATGCACAACGAGTTTAACGATCCTGACTATGCGGATTATGCCAACACACCCGAAATCATGATCGCTGCCAGCCGTGACAACGGTGTCAACTGGAGTGAACCCATCTGCCTCAACAACCAGATAAACCCCGAACTGGCCAACATCATCCCCATGTGGGTATATCCCGCAGATGAAGTCATCAGTTTGGGCGAGCAAGACGGCAGATTGCTGGGTAAAATAGGCTTCATGTTGTTTGATGACTACACTTGGGGCTCTCATGCAAACCAACCGCCTTACCACAGCATTAACGATGGTGGACAAACCATGTTTATGGAACTGGTGATCGACTTTACAGACCTGGTGGGAAACGACGATCAGACGGCGGCCGCACCCGCCCTCAACCTGCTCAAGGGAAACTACCCCAACCCCTTCAACCCCACCACCACCATCAGCTACAGCCTCCCCGCCTCAGGAAATGTTAAACTGGGCGTTTACAACCTCAGAGGCCAGCTGGTGCGCACTTTGGTAAACGAAGCCAAATCCGCCGGCGACCACAGAGTGGTGTGGGACGGCAAGGACGAGCGCGGCAACACCATGTCCAGCGGCATCTACTTCTACCGCCTGGACACCGGTAAACACAGCGAAACCCGCAAGATGATGCTGATGAAATAGAATCAAATGACTATTGTCTTAAAGCCGGCTCGGATTACCGGGTCGGCTTTTTTGTGGGAAAGCGGCTCACGCCGGTACCTTCGGTGTACAGGCGAGTTCCGGCTACAAGTTCGGCGCTCCAGGCGAGCGCCCGTACAGGAGGCGGCTTATGCCGGTACCTTCGGTGTACAGGCGAATTCCTGCTACAAATTCGGCGCTCCAGGCGAGCGCCCGTACATGGCGACTGTGTCGCAGTAGTGAGTAGTGAGTAGTGAGTTGTGAGCGCTTCGCAAGTGATTGAGAAACAGGCGATTGTGATGGAGACCCGCACGATTTTGGTGCTTTCTTTTTTGTCCACGAATTACACGAATTGCACGAATGATTAATAAGAAAGTCCACGGATGATGCTTCATGACTAACCCACCCGAATCTCAACCACTTGCGAAGCACTGACAACTGGCAACTGACAACTGCGACGAAGTCGCCCTCCCCTCTCTCCCTCTCGCCCTCTCGCCGGCGCAGCCGGCTCCATCCGTGGAAAAACATCATGGAAAAATGTTTGCCAAAAACCCGCGCCCTCCTCAACCTTTGACTTTTGCCCCGGGGTTCCCTCCTTGGGATTTCCCTGGCGCTCGAATGCGTAACCTTTGGGTTTTCCATGGGTTACTTGTGGATCCCAAAGGAGACCCACAGGAGCCCCTAAGGGAGGCCGCATCAAATCGACGTTTTAGAGGGCGGATTTGTTTTCGCAAAACCGGCTCTCAGGTCAAATATTTCAGAAGCCCCTATAGTTCAAGGTACCGGAGTGGGGTGGGAAATGCCTATTAAATCAGTAGGTATTCTCCCTGTCTGCATCCGCCGTTTTTAGCTCGCTGAAATCCGGGGAGAAAATCTGTCCTGCTTCTCTTTTGGCACTTTTTTCCACCAAAGTTGACCTTTAGCCAAGTTTAACAGGGATTTGGAACGATAATTGCACACTTATTGAGGCGTCTACTTCGTGATCAGACTTTCAGGTTCAGAGCAAACCTGTAGCCGTGGTCGTATGTTCTTAACCCCCTTTTTTGTAACTTAACTCCCCGGTTCTTTCGGGTAAATATAGATCGACTGCGAAGCCGCTTACCGCTTTGCATCACAAGCTATTAACTTGCAAAATATAGGAGAAAGACATGAAACGCTCAGTAACATTGATCCTGCTGCTTACGCTCATCTTTGGCCTGAGTGCTACAACTACGACGGTCGATGTGGGCACGGTCACGGGGTCCAACAGGTATCTCCCGATTCACACGGGATATAGCTACAACTACACCCAGCAGATCTACACGCAATCGCAGATCAATCTATCGGGAGAGATCACGAAGATCAGATTTTACCATGATCATGATGGAAACTTGGAAACAGCGCATGACTGGGTGATTTACATGGGGCACGTGGCCCGCGATTCCTTTACTTCCAGGTTGGATTGGGAGCCTGTCTCCAACCTCACCCAGGTGTTTTCCGGCAGTGTGCTCAGCAGCCTCCCGCCAGCGGGTGAGTGGCTGGAGATCACCCTGGATACCCCTTTCAACTACGATAACGCAAACAACCTGTTGGTAGCTGTCCATGAAAACACTCCCAGCTGGGGCACTACCAGCTATTGGGGCAGCTTTACCAGTGGCAGCAATACGGGGCTGTATTATTATCACAATGGTGGCGATCCCGACCTCGGCAACCTTCCCTATGCGCACGCGATGACCGACATTTTAGCCGCTGCACAGCTCGTTTTTAATGCCGACCAGCCACCCCTGGCACCCACATTGACAATGCCGGAAAACAACGCCAGCGTGATGAACGGCAATGCTTTGAAGTGGGCTCAACCTCCCGGCAGCCACGCTGCGACGAGCTATGACGTCTATGTGGACGGAGTTTTGGCGAGCGGCGAACAAACCGCTGCAGAATACATCATCCGCGGTCTGGCAGATGGCACTCACACCTGGTATGTGGTGGGCAGAAACTCTTTGGGGATGTCTCCGCCTTCAGAGACGCGCAGTTTTGAGGTGGGGCCCGGCGTCGTGGTGGGCAATGGCGACCTGCAATCCAGGCTGCCCCTCTGGCC
>DGFM01000031.1:6772-8927 GCA_002391675.1 Cloacimonetes bacterium UBA3900
CGCCCATGCTGATCGAAAGCCTTTCCTACTACTTCAATGGGGCAGATTCGCTGTTTTGCAGCAACGACTGGGTGGTCTATATGGGTCACACGGATAGAAGTGAATTTGCCGGCACCATGGATTGGGTTCCCACGCAAGCAATGGAGCAGGTCTTTGCCGGACATTTGACCATCCCCGGCGTGCCCGGCTGGATCGAGGTTGAGCTGGATACGCCATTTGTTTACAACAACATAGACAACCTGGTGATCGCCGTGGATGAAAACACGCCCTGGCGTGATTTTGACTTCCCCAACCACGGGAGAAAACACTTCCTTGGCACCGCTACGCCCGAGCAAAAGCGCAGCCTCGGCTGCTTTGGCGACTATGAAGAAAACCCAGACCCAAACTCCCCGCCGATCGGAAACTTGTTTGAAGCGTTCCCAAACCTCTGCCTGCAGTTTGGCGAGCTGCCCACCGTCCCCGTTTTGAGCGTTACGCCCGATACCCTCAATTTTGGTTTTGTTTACCATGGCGTGGCCTCCGCTCCCCTGAACTTGCTGGTCTCAAACCTGGGTGGAGGGACGATAGACCTCGCAGCGGGCGACGTCACCATCATCGGCGCCGATGCCGCCGACTTCTCCTTTGACAGCTCACTTCTGCCCACGTCTTTGGGCCCGGGACAGGTCTTACGTCTGCCCGTGAATGTGAACAGCGTCGTGGTTGGCGAACGCACTGCCACGCTGCGCATCGTCTATAATGGCCAAAACCATGATGTGGAGCTGATTGCGGAGATATTGCCACCCGGTACCGTCATCATTGGCGACGGCACCCTGACGCAAGATGTTCCCTTTTCGACCGGTTACGACTATATGCGTTCTGCCACGCTCTACACGGCAGATCAGATAGGCGCTGCCGGCTTTATTGATATGCTGGCTTGGGATTGTGCCGCAACTTCAGATAACACCATTCCTTACAAGATTTGGGTGAGAAATACCGACGCCGATCAGATGGAGATCACCAGATGGCAGTATCTGACCGCGGAA
Source organism: Cloacimonetes bacterium UBA3900 (assembly GCA_002391675.1). Classification (GTDB taxonomy): domain Bacteria; phylum Cloacimonadota; class Cloacimonadia; order Cloacimonadales; family Cloacimonadaceae; genus UBA3900. Next base: position 7,795 of record DGFM01000031.1, read on the forward strand.
ATGACCATGGTGCACGAGGGTAACTACGTTCCCAATACCTTGGGCTGGAACAGCTTCCAGCTGGATCTGCCCTTCACCTACACGGGCGGGAACCTAATCGTAGCCGTGGAAGCCAACTATGGATCCGGCACCTTGTCCAGTCAACGGTATAGATACACGGAAGCCGACGCACAAGTGCATCAGTATTGGTTTAACATTAACTCGCCGCCTACCGGAACCGGACAATTGAACAACAGGATGCCAAACCTCATGCTGCATCTGCACTCGCATCTGGCGGGAGATATGGAAGCGGTGAGCATCAGAGGCAACCTCACGCCCACCGTGGGAGAAGTGGCAACCTACACGGTGACTATCAAAAACAACGATGCGCAGGTGCAGGACAACTACTTTGTGAAGCTGATGGGGCCAAACGATGTGGTGTTGGCCAGCGTGGCCGGGCCTTCCATCGGCAGCCTCGAGACACTGGAGGTGTCCATCCCCTGGACGCCGACCGCTGCCGGAGCCATCAGCATCTACGGCAAAGTGGAGAGAGCCGGGGATGAATTTGCCGCCAACGATCAGACGGAGCCCATGCAGCTGCTCATCCAGCCTGAAGGCGTCCACGCCATTACCATCGGTACGGGTGATCGGGTCAGCAATTACCCCATGAACTTCACCTATTACAATTCGCTCCATCAAAGTCTTTACTTTGCAGATGAGCTGGGTTTTGGAGCAGGAATCATCACATCCATGACTCTTTACAACCGGTTTTACAGCCTTGTATTCGATACTCCCACCCAGGTCTACCTGGCCAGCACCGATCTGGAAAACCTTGATGGAGGCTGGTTTGACGCCTCGGATATGGTCCTGGTCTATGACGGAGAGATGGAGTTTCCCGCGGGTGAGAATGCCGTCAACATCAATTTCCAAATTCCTTATGTGCACACGGGTGGAAACCTGGTGGTGATGTTCCACCGTCCCATGGATACAAGGGTCTACTCTTCTTCAAACTATTTCAGGAGTCAGCTGGGTAGTGTTAACCGCGCCCGTTATTATTCCACCAACCGGGATGCTATAGACCCCTTCGATCCGCCTGAGGGAGCGGTCTCTGCCTATTTCCCTCAAGCCACCTTCTTCTACAGCGCACAGGCGGT
>DGFM01000031.1:9239-9943 GCA_002391675.1 Cloacimonetes bacterium UBA3900
CTGGCCAGTATTGCAGGCCCTCCCATCAACAGTATGCAGGTCTTGGATGTGGTGGTGCCCTGGACGCCCACCACTGAAGGACATACGCTGATCTACGGGAAAGTGGTGTTGAGTGGCGACGAAGTGGCGCAAAACGACGAGACCCGCCCCTTGGAAATCCACGTCCAGCCCGGTGATACGCAAACCGTCACCATCGGTAGCGGCGATACCCTGGCCCGCTATCCCGTGGATTTCTACTTCCGCGGCTCGCTCTATCAGGCCATCTATATGCAGGATGAGCTGGGATTTACCAGCGGAACCATCACCTCTCTGGCGGTCTATAACAACTTTGCCACCGACAGACCCGATGGAACCACCAAAATCTACCTGGGAAGCACGGGCGAGCAGGAGCTGAGCACGGGCTTTATCCCCGCCACCGAGCTGACCCTGGTCTATGACGGCAATGTGGATTATCCCAGCGGAGAAAACACCATCACTATCCACCTCCAAACACCCTATGAACACGTTCCGGGCAATCTGGTGATGATGTGGTATCGTCCCCTGGATATAGACTACACTTCAAACGAGAAGTTTAAGTGTCAGAGGGTGAATGGCTTGCGTGCGCATTATATGTTTGGCTGGGGCAGGGAATTGGACCCCATGAACCCTGAAAATGGCATGGCTTTGGATATACTGCCCATGATCACCTTCTCTTACACGGAAGA
>DGFM01000036.1:0-14033 GCA_002391675.1 Cloacimonetes bacterium UBA3900
AGATGTGTATAAGAGACAGACTGACTCTTAATCAGTGGGTCCGGGGTTCGAATCCCCGGAGATGTACCATCTTTTTTATATCACGGTGATTTGCCCTTTGCTCCGTGTGATAAATGTGCTAAAGTGCGGCTTCTTCTCTAAAGAATGACCGGCTTTAGCGCCGGTCATTTGCTATTGGGCATATCATTTTAGAAAAACAATAAACCAAAGAGGAGAAAAGAGATGAGCGCTAAGAATGCCAATCTCCCTTGTAACAAGAATGCTTACGTTTTCACCAGTGAATCCGTGAGCGAAGGCCATCCGGACAAGGTTTGTGACCAGGTTGCGGATGCAGTTTTGGATGCATATTTGGCTCAGGATCCCAATAGCCGTGTAGCCTGCGAGACCCTCTGCACCAAGAATCTATTCATCATGGCTGGTGAGACTTCCAGCAGCAAAAAAGTGGATTTGGACCTCGAATCCATAGCCCGCAAGGTCATCAAAGACATAGGCTATATCTATCCGGATAAGGGTTTTGACTTCAATTGCGAGATCCAAAACTATATGCACAATCAGGAGGCCGATCTGGCCAGAAATACAGGTGCGGGAGACCAGGGCTTGATGTTTGGGTATGCCTGCAATCAGACCAGGCAGATGATGCCTATTCCCATCACCATGGCCCACGAGCTGCTGCTGAAGCTCAAAAGGCTTCGTAAAGATGGCACCTTGCCGCAGCTGCTCCCGGATGCCAAGTCTCAGGTCAGTATGCGCTATTGCGGCCACAAAGCCACATCCTTGGAGACGGTGGTGATTTCCACACACCATCAGCCTCTGGATGCCCAAGGTTTTGCCCGGCTCAAAGAAGCCATCACCGAGCTGGTGATCAATCCCACCATCCAAGAGATGGAAGACGATGAGCACACGACGTTTAAGGCCAACAATTATGAGATCAAAATCAATCCCCTGGGTATGTGGGAAGATGGTGGCCCGGCTGCAGATTGCGGTGTTACGGGTCGCAAGATCATCGTGGATACCTATGGTGGTTGGGCTCCACATGGTGGCGGTGCTTTTTCGGGCAAAGATGCCAGCAAGGTAGACCGCAGCGCCTCCTATATGGCACGTCATATCGCCAAAAGCGTGGTTGGTTCATCCCTGGCGGAAGAATGCCTGATCCAGGTCTCTTTCGTGATCGGTGATCATGAGCCTATCTCATTGATGGTGGATACCTTCGGCACCGGTGTCATGCCGGATGTGGAGATAGAAAAGCTGATAAGAAGCAATTTTGACTTGACAGTAAAGGGAATCATAGAATATCTTGACCTTAAGAAAGCGATATACTTGCCCACGGCGTCCTATGGTCATTTCGGCAGAGAGGATCAGGACTTTAGCTGGGAAAGAATACACAAGCTTACTTAAGGCAAGCAATATGAATCTATATCAAGAGTTACAGCAGGCTCCGACCTTCTTTTTGATCGCCGGACCCTGCGTGGTGGAAGAGTATGCCATCATGAAAGAGGTGGCAGAAACGCTGTGTGAGCTGAGCGATAAGCTGAGCATCCCGCTGGTGTTTAAAGCCTCTTACAGCAAGGCAAATCGCAGCTCGGTGACCTCCGCTTCCGGGCCGGGCATAGATGACGGCTTGGAGGTCTTGCAGAGGTTGAAAAGTGAATTTGGCTTTGCCATCCTCACGGACGTACACGAAAGCGACGAGGTGGAAAAAGCCGCTAAGGTATGTGATATTCTGCAGATACCTGCCTTCCTGTCCAGGCAAACCTTCCTGATCCGGGCGGCGGCGCAGACTTCACGCATCATCAACATCAAAAAAGGCCAATTCATGGCGCCGGAAGATATGCATTCCGCAGCCAAGAAAGCAGTTAGCGCGGGGAATGATCAGGTTTTGCTCACCGAGCGCGGAGCGAGTTTTGGCTATCACAACCTGGTGGTGGACTTTCGCAGCTTCCCCATCATGGCGGAAAGCGGCTTCCCTATCGTCTATGACGTGACGCATTCGCTGCAAAGACCCTCCATCGGCAGAGTGTCCGGTGGAGCGCCGGAGTATGCGTCCATGATGGCATCTGCTGCTATTGCAACGGGATACGTGCAGGGCTTGTTCATCGAGACCCACCCCAACCCTGCCCAGGCACTCAGCGATGCAGCCAGTATGTTGCCCCTGAACGAGCTTGAGGCCTTGCTAATCCGCGCTAAAAGGATAAAAGAGACTATTACTTAGTGGAGGTGAATTGAAAGTGTTAAGACAGATTTTAAAGCCCCAAAAAGCAGCTGTGGACTGGGATAAGATAAAACTTTTGGCCTTTGATTGTGATGGTGTGCTCACCCGCGGTGGGATCATCTATGGCAATGAAGGGCAAGAACTTAAGGATTTTGATGCCCGCGATGGGCTGGGATTTATGATGCTGCGGTCTACGGATATACAGACTGCCGTGATCACGGGACGCACTTCTGAAGCGGTTGCGCGCCGCTGTGCAGACCTCAAGATAGATCATGTTTACCAGAAGATCCCCTATAAGCTCAAGCTGGCGGAAGAGCTTTTGCAAAAGCTGGGCTTAGGCTTTGAAAATATGCTGTTTATGGGCGATGACTGGAACGATTTTCCCCTCATGATGGCCGTGGCGGTGTCCGTCTGTCCTGCCGATGCTGCGGATGGTATCCCGCATTTGGTGGACTACGTTACGCACGCCAAGGGCGGCCAGGGTGCAGTGAGAGAATGCATCGAGATGGTGCTCAAAAATAAAGGCATTTATGAACAGGCGATTCAGGCCTATCTGGCGAGGATTTCTTAGCCTCCTGTTGCTGATTGGGGCTTTGGCCCTAACTTCCTGCGAGGGAGGGGATTTGACGCCCCCCACCCAAAGGTCGGATATCACTTCGCCTGATGAAACCAGCAAGGAAGTCTCCATCCTGGAATACACCGGAGACCACATAGAATACGAGCTTTACGCCAGTAAGGTAGACCGCTGGTATGAAAAAAGGCTGCTCAAGGCGATTGATGTGAGGATAAAGTCGGTAGACCCCAAGACGATGATGCCTACTTACTTGAGCGCCGATTCCACTATCGTGGACGACACCCGAAACATGATCTTTGCCTATGGAAAAGTGGTCTTAAGCTCGCCTTCGGGAAAGGTTTACGGCGATTCCATGGTTTGGGACAGAAATACAGACGAGATATTGGTGCCCGGGAAAGTGACGCTGGAGAAAGATGGCAACATCCTGAGGGGCGAGAGCTTACGCACCAATCCGGCGGTAGATTTTGCCTATATGGATGTGGTGAGTGCGGACGGGAAATTTGATGAAGCGGATTTTAATTGGTAGCCTGCTTTTGCTGCTGGCCATCTGTGTTTGGGCCAAACCGGCTTCCAAACAGGAAAGCTTCAAGCTCGTCCATTCTGACAAACTTTTTCTAAACCGTATGCACAACGAGCAGGTGCTGGAGCTCAGCGGTAAAGTGCATTTCTTCTATGGAGATACGGAGTTTAAGAGCGACAGGGCCTATCTCTTTGATACCTCCAAGGTGGCGCGGCTGGATGGCAATGTGTGGGTGGGCAACGATTCCCTGGCCATCAAAGCGGATAGCGTGGCCTATTATCGCTACAATGAGGAGCTGAATCTGGGCGGCAAGGTGAGGGTCACCGAGGAGCGCAAGGATGGCTCCTTCAGATGGTTTGAGAGCGATTATGGCGTGTATAAACGGGATTTGGATCAGCTCACCGTGTGGAAGGATGTGCGCGCCTGGGATAAAGACGAGGATGCGCTCGCCAGTTGCGGCTATGCTTTTTGGGATAGAAAGGCCGGTTATGCTTATATGATCGAGGAGCCTCAGATCAGGTCCAATGCGCCTGACAGCCTCTATATCCGGGCGGATAAGATCGAATACCATCACGAAGACCGCAAGATCATCGCCACCTTCAATGCCTTCGTAAGTAGCGTGGATTATCAGGTAAATAGCGACTTCCTCATCTATCTGCTCAATGAGGAAAAGGTGGTCTTTACGGGGAAGCCGTCCTTTTTGTCGGACTACGCAATCGCCACTGCCGAAGAGTTTTACCTCTACCTGGATGAGCGGAAATTGGAGCGTGCCGAGCTGCAGGACAGCTGCAGGGTGATCTTTTCACAGGAGCGCGGCGGAGTGAAGGAAAACATGGTGGAGGCAGGCTTTGTGAGCATCACCTTCCAGGATGATGGCATAGAATCTTTCAGCGCTTTAAACAAAGTGAGCTATTCCTTCCACCAGCCGGAAGGCGAAAAAGAGGACGAGTTTTACAATGTGGCCAAGGGAGAGTATTTGGAGGCGAAGTTTACGAGTGATAACAAGTTAGAGCTGATGAGGATGAGTCAGGGCATCCAAGGCAGCTACAAATTTCATAACAAGCCTTGACAACTGCCAAAATCCGGCTAAATTTTAGGGTATGAAGACACAAACGTTAAGAGCTCACAACCTGGTGAAGGTCTACGGGCGTCGCACCGTGGTCAATGATCTCTCCCTCGAGATCAATCAGGGTGAAGTTGTGGCTATTTTGGGGCCAAACGGAGCCGGCAAGACTACCACTTTTTATATGATCATCGGGCTGGCTAAACCCAATCGCGGCAGAGTGATGCTGGATGATAAAGACATCACCCGCCTTCCCATGTACAAGCGGGCGAGGCTGGGGCTGGGCTACCTGGCTCAGGCGCCTTCCATCTTTGCAAAGCTGAGCGTGCAGGATAATATCCTCGCCATTTTGCAGACGCTCAAGCTTCCCAAAGCAGAGCAAAAGCGTCGCCTGGAAGAAGCTCTCAGCGAGCTGGGTCTCACCAAACTGGCCAAACAAAAGGCGTATACGCTCTCGGGTGGAGAACGCCGTAAGCTGGAGATCACCCGCGCCTTGGTGACTTCGCCTTCCTTCATCTTCATGGATGAGCCCTTTGCGGGTGTGGATCCCATCGCTGTGGCAGACATTCAGGATATCATTGCCAAGCTTAGAGATAAGAATATTGGAGTGATGATTACAGACCATAATGTGATCGAGACTTTGAAAATCGTCAATCGTGCTTATATTATTTTTGAAGGGAAGGTGATCGTCTCCGGATCTTCGCGCGAGCTCATCAACGATGAACAGGCTCGGCAAGTGTATCTGGGAGAACGCTTCCTGAGTAACCCCTTTGAGTGATAACTATGCAATTAAGTCAACACCTCGGCCTACGTCAAAAGCAGGAGCTTGCGCTCAAGCCCAAGATGCTGCAGTCTCTCAAGATGCTGGCTTTGCCCATTTTGGAGCTGGAGAGCTATATCAAACAAGAGCTTGAAAACAACCCGCTTTTGGAGATTAGAGAAGAAAAGGACGAGGAGACTTCCGGCGAAACCGCGAGTAAAGATGGCAGCGAAAACGCCTCCTCCATCGAAGATCAGGATGGCCTGGACAGCCAATCAAGCACCATAGAAGAGGTGAAAGAGCTCACGGAAATCCTGGATCAATGGAACGAATATCACTATTCATACTCCTCCAGAAGACAGGATTATGATGCGGAGCGGCCGGAGCGGCAGATTGTCTATGAAGAAGACGGGCGCAGCAACTACCTGGATCAGCTCAACCTCTATGACCTTAGCGAGGCGGAGCTGGATTTCTGCAATGAACTGCTGGATAGCTGCGATAGCTTTGGCTTCCTGCCTCAGGGGTACGACATCGCTGCGGCAGGTAAAATCTTCAAGCTAAGCCCCAAACGCGCTGAGGAATTGCACCAGCTCATGCTGAAACTCAGCCCTCAGGGTATCACCGCCCTCGATATTTCGCAGTGCCTGCTGGCGCAGCTCACGGAAGAACAGCTGGAAAATCGCATTGTGGTGGGCTTGGTTACGGATCAGTTTGACAACCTTATCCACCGTCGCTACCAAAAGCTGGCCTCACACTTTGGCGTCTCCGAAGAAAGCATCCTCATGGCCAAAGAGCAGGTGGCACGCCTGGACCCCAAGCCGGGATTGCGCATCCAACCATGCAACGCCAGCTACGTCTATCCAGACCTCACCTGGAAGCTCGTGGATGGTGAATATGTGGTGATCCTCAACGATCAAATCACGCCCAATATCATCATCAGTCCCCGCTACAGACAGATGATCCATAGAGGGTTTTCGGATAGGGATACACTGCGCTTCGTACGCAGTAGAGTCAATTCTGCCAAGTTTCTGATCAAATCTATCCATATGCGTATGCGCACCCTGGAGAAGGTGTCGCTTTCCATCATCAAGCATCAGAAAGACTTTTTCTACTCCGGCACAGGCATCCTGAAACCGCTCACCTACTCAGTGATTGCGCAGGATGTGGGCGTCAATGAATCCACCATCTCCAGAGTGGTAAGCCACAAATATGCCGAGACGCCCTACGGGATCTTTGCCCTGAAAGACTTCTTCACCAGCACCGCCGGCCTGGATAAGAACTTTGAAAGCATTTCGCGCCAACACGTGAAAAGCCAGATCATACTCATGGTGGAATGCGAGGACAAGAGTGAACCTTTGAGCGACCAGGAACTCATGGATAAGCTCAAAGAACAAGGAATTACAGTATCAAGACGCATTGTGGCCAAGTACAGGCAAGAGCTTGGCATCCTCAATAGCCGTCTGAGAAGGAGTTAATAGATTATTATGAAAGAATATCAAGTTGTGATCATCGGTGGCGGCCCCGGTGGCTATGAGACGGCCATCCGCCTCGCTCAATATGGCATCACTTGCGCCGTGGTTGAATCGCAGCGCCTGGGTGGTGTGTGTCTCAATTGCGGTTGCATCCCCACCAAAGCTCTGGTGAAGAGCGCAGAACTGTATCGAGAGATGAAAGAGGCCGATCAATACGGCCTGCCGGTGGTTGATGCACCGGTGGATTACGCCCAGGTTTTGGAGCGCAAGGACAAGATAGTGGAGCAATTGGTGGGCGGGATAGAATTTTTGTTTAAGAAGCGCTCCATTGAAGTGATCAAAGCGAGAGCCACTGCCGTCACTCCTCTGGGAGACAAGTGGAAAGTCTCGCTGGATAGCGGCGAAGAGATCAGCGGCGACCGCGTGATCCTGGCTACCGGCTCCGTCCCCAAAAGCTTGCCCAACATCACCATAGATGAGGTGGATGTGCTTTCTTCCACAGGGATATTGGCCATGGATAAGCTGCCCAAGAGCCTCGCCGTTATCGGTGGAGGCGTGATCGGTTGCGAATTTGCCTCCATCATGAACAGCTTTGGCGTGGAAGTGCACATCATCGAGTTTCTGCCCCGCATCGTGGCTCTGGAAGACGACGAGATGTGCAGAAGGCTGGCTCCCGCTCTCAAGAAGCAAGGCATCAAGGTAAACACCAAGGTGGGCCTGCAGACCATCAAGAAAACGGACGCCGGCTTGGAACTGGGGCTTTCCAACGACAGCACCCTGGTGGTGGAAAAGGTGCTGATGGCCGTGGGCAGAGCTCCAAACCTGGATATAGAGTTCCCGGCAGTAGCACCCGAGCTGGATAAGGGCGCCGTGGTTATCGATGACCAGATGCGCACCTCCCTCAAAGGTATCTTTGCCATCGGTGATGTGACCGGAAAGCTGGCTTTGGCGCACACCGCATCCAAACAGGGCTTGATGGTGGCGGAGATCATCAGGGACGAATTTGAAGGCAAAGAAAGCCACATGGAACCGCTTAATTATGCAAACATCCCCCGCTGCACCTTCACTTCCCCCGAGCTTGCCTCGGTGGGCCTTTCCGAAGCGGAAGCCAAGGAAAAGTACGGCGAGATCATCGTGGGCAAGTTCCCCTTCTCCGCCAGCGGTAAAGCGATGGCCATGGGCGATACCAACGGCTTTGTAAAGACCATCGCCCGGGCAGATGATCAGACGCTGCTGGGTATGCACATCCTGGGCCCCAACGCAGCAGAGCTCATCGGGCAAGGCGCCATACTCGTATCTCTTGGAGCAAAAGCTGACGCGGTGGAAGATATAGTCTTTGCACATCCCACCCTCAGCGAATCCCTCAAAGAATCAATCGAAGATATCCGAAAAATGTCTATACACAAAATCTAAAAGGAGGTATCACACATGCAGATTACCATTACTGCTCGTCACTTCGAACTCACCAAAGCCATCCGCGACTATGTGGAAAATGCCTGCCTCAAAGTAACCAAATACTTTGACCACATCATCCACATGCACGTCACTTTGGCCCTCGAAAACAACCGTAACATCTGTGAAGTATCCATGCAGGCATCCAGGTACAGCCTGCAAAGTCAAGCCGAAGCGATGGATATGTACTTGTCCATTGATATGGCTCTGGACAGGATTGAGACGCAGATCAAAAAGCTCAAAGACCGTGTGACCACCCACCAGAAAAGAGCTCTGAAGGAGCACTTCCAAACCTTCTCAAGAGCTTCAGACATCCTGGTTAATCAGCAAGATAGGGCTCGTAAAACAGTCAAAACCAAACGAGTAGTTCCGGAGATCATGGACGTCCAGGACGCCATGGAAGCCATTGACGCAAGCGCTGAGGAATTCCTCATCTTCAAAAACGTTGAGACCGACCGTCTGAACGTCTTAGTCAAAAAGGACAACGAACACTACAAGCTGTTTGAACCATAAATCCCAACATAATCTATGCACCCTCCGGTGTGGAACGTCATGCCGGAGGGTGTGATTAAACCAAGCGGGGGAGACATATGCGAGAACTTACAGTTAAGCAACTATTTGAGGACAAGCGCAAGGACTTCGCCCTTTCGCTGGTCACCGAACCCCAAACCATAGACAAGAAGATAGTCACGCCTTACTTCAATCGTCCGGGCCTGGCGCTTGCGGGCTGGCTGGAGGTCTTTACTCCGGAGCGCATCCAAATCTTTGGAGAGGCAGAAGTTCGCTACCTGCAGAGCCTTCCGGAAAAGACCATGTTGGAGCGGCTCAGGGAGCTCTTTAAGATGGACATCCCCTGCGTGATTATCTCCAAAGGCCTCAGCCTCCCTCCCTCAGTCGAATATCTGGCCAATGATCTCCACATCCCCATCTTCTCCAGCAGGCTTTCCACCGTGCAGCTCATATCTCAGATCAACCGCTATCTCATGGACGTCTTTGCCTTGGAAAAGACTATCCACGCCACGCTGGTAGACGTCTTCGGTTTGGGCATCCTGATCACCGGCAAAAGCGGCATAGGCAAAAGCGAATGCGCACTCGACCTCATCTCCAGAGGCCACAGCCTGGTGGGCGATGACATGATCAATATGCGCAACCTCAACGACATCATCGTGGGCCGCAGTGGACGCGATTTTGGCCACTTTATGGAGATCCGCGGCGTGGGCGTGGTCAACGTGGAGAAGATGTTTGGCATAGAGCGGGTCAGACGTGAGAAGAACATTGATCTGCAGATAGAATTGATGCCTTGGCAAGAGAATACGGAGTATGAGCGAATAGGCCTTAAGGGCAATTATGTAGAGCATTTGGGCGTTAAGCTCCCCATCATTTACTTACCGATTTCCCCGGGTAAAAATGTATCTGTGATCGTGGAAGTCGCGGCGATGAATCAGATCCTCAAAGGTGCGGGTTATGATGCAGCTGAGGACTTTAACCGCAAGATACACGAGGAGATACGCAAGCAGACTCTATTCAAAAAGGTGCAAGCAACAGAAAATGATCCAAAAGACAGTAACAGTTAACAGCGAGCATGGATTACACGCACGTCCCGCCGCTTTGATCGTGAAGGCAGCCACCAAGTTTCGCAGCGAATTTTATATAGAAAGAGATGGCATGAAGGTAAACGGCAAGAGCATCATGGGCGTGATGATGCTGGCGGCTGAGAATGGCGCAGTCTTGACGCTCAGCGCCCAGGGAGTGGATGCAGAATACTTGATCGAGGAGGTGTCTTCCCTCATCGAAGGCGGTTTTGGAGCATAGCATGATGAACGTTTTCAAAGCCAAAAGCATCAATCCCGGCATCTACATCGGCCGGGCGAGGTTTTTGGTTTCCAAAGCGCCCATCATCCACCAAAGCCATGTGACAGAAGACAATGCAGCCTCTGAATTTGAGCATCTGACCAGCTCCATCGACGTTGCCTTGGCTCAGGTGCGCCAGATATTGACCACGCTCCCGGAGGACGGGCAGGAGAAGGAAATCTTTGAGACGCAGGAGATGATCCTGGCCGATCCGGACATCCTGCTCAAGCTGGAAAACCAGGTTTTGCAAGAACTTAACAGTGCGCCCAGCGCAGTGAAGATCGTCTTCGACGAGGTGATCACCCACTTTGAAGGGATGCAAAACGACTTCTTTGCCTCACGTGCGGTGGACTACAAAGACGTGCAGCACAGGCTTTTGGACATCCTCCTGGACGTACATTCCGAGCCCTTATCTGTATTTGAGCCGGGCGAAGTGCTTTTCTGCCTGGAGCCCAGCCCCACGCTCATCAGCAGCATGGCCAGCAAGGGCATCGGTGCCTGGGTGAGCCAAAAAGGGGCCTACACCTCGCACGCAGCCATCCTTTCCCGCGGTTTGAACATCGTGGCCATCACCTCCATTCCCGAGCTGGCCTTCAAGGTCAAAGACGGCCAGCAGGTGATCGTGGATGCCACCAAGGGCGAGCTCATCGTAAATCCCGATGCAGCAACGCTCAAGCATTACCAGAAGCGGAAAGCAGATATGGAAGCCGCCCTCCTCAAGGACCGGGCGCGGGCTCTGGAACCCGCCATCACCTCCACAGGCAGAAGGGTGCGCATCAACGTCAACATCGAACTTCCCGAAGAAGCAGCTGCCCTTAAAGCTTTGGGTGCCGAAGGAATAGGCCTCTTCCGAACCGAGTTTCTCTACCTGGATCGCAGCAGCCTACCAGACGAGGAGGAGCAGTTTCAGATCTACTCCTCGGTAGCCAGGGATATGGCGCCTTTCCCCGTCACCATCCGCACCTTCGACTTAGGTGGTGACAAGCTTTCGCACCTCATTCCCTTCGAGCCCGAAGAAAACCCTTTCCTGGGCTGCCGAGGCTTGAGATTCTCTCTTTTCAGACCCGATATCTTCAAGATTCAGATCAAAGCGGTGATGCGGGCAGCGGTGGAAGGCAATCTGCAACTGATGTTTCCCATGGTCAACGACGTGGAAGACCTGCTCCAGGCCAAGGAGCTGGTCTCAGAATGCTCGGCCGAGCTCCAAGCGCAAGGCATCAAACACAATGCGAATATCCCTATCGGCGTGATGATCGAGATTCCTTCCGCAGCCTTGTGTGCCGATATTTTGGCTGCCGAAGCGGATTTCTTCAGCATCGGTACCAACGACCTCACCCAATATACCTTAGCCGTAGACCGCAATTCCGAGACCCTCAGCTACAAATATGCGCAGCACCATCCATCGGTCTTAAGACTGATACAGATGGTGCTCAAAGCCGCTCGCAAAGCCGGTATCACCGTGGGAGTCTGCGGTGAAATGGCTTCCATCCTCCAATATGTGCCCCTGCTGGTTGGCTTGGGTTTGGAAGATTTGAGCGTGCAGCCCGCCAAAATCGCCACCATCAAATCCATCGTGAGAAAGTGTGATCTCCACCTGGAAGAGCTGGTGCAGAGCAGCGATCTCGACCACCTGGACGAGGTGGAAGACCTGATCTACAACAAGCTTAAAAACTACTATCAAGATAAATGAGGAACACTGCCATGATCTCCTACGATCACAAGAACTTACTTCACAGCAACAAGATACGTACCGGCATCGAGCCGGATAAGCTCGCCTCCATGCAAGAGGCCGTCCAAAATGCGCATGACGAGATCCAAAAAGACCGCCAGCAAGACATCCTGGGCTTTTACGATCTGCCAGACCAAAACGTGGACCACATCACAGATTATATCAAGTCGCTGGGTGATCGTTTTGACACCATGGTGGTCTTGGGCATCGGTGGTTCCGCCCTGGGCAACAAAGCCCTCTATTCCGCTCTCAGAACGGCTTCCATGCTCAAGCGCCGCGTGCTGGTATACGACAACGTAGACCCCGTTTTCCTGGATGAAATCCTGGATGATATCACACTGCACAGCACCATCTTCAACGTGATTACCAAAAGCGGCACCACCGCTGAGACGATGGCCAGCTACATGATCATTGCAGACAGGCTGCAAAAGGCCTTCCCGGATGACTATATCCAGCGCATCATCGTGACCACAGACCGGGAAAAGGGCTTCCTCAGAAAGCTGGTGAACGACCACGGCTACGCCTCTTTCATCGTGCCGGACAACGTGGGTGGACGCTTCTCCGTGCTCAGCGATGTGGGTCTGGTGTCCAGCGCTTTTGCCGGCATAGATATCAAGGCTTTGCTCCAAGGAGCAGCCGCTATGAGGCAGAGGTGCGCAGAAGCAGACCTGGAGAGCAATCCTGCCTATCTGAACGGACTTTTGCACTATCTCTACATGAAGCAGGGCAAAAACATCAGCGTGATGATGCCTTATTCCAATTCCCTCTACGACTTTGCGGATTGGTATAGACAGTTGTGGGCCGAGAGTTTGGGCAAACGCAAGGACATCAAAGGCAGGGATGTGTTTGTGGGGCAGACGCCCGTGAAAGCCCTGGGCAGCACAGACCAGCATTCGCAGGTGCAACTCTACGTGGAAGGCCCCAACGACAAAGTGTTTACCTTCCTCAAAGTGGAGAACTTCGCGGTCGATTACGTGATCCCAAACCTGCATCCGGATCGCGAAGAAGTGAATTATCTGGGCGGCAAAAGACTGGGCCAACTGCTCAATGCAGAAGCACTTGCCACCAGCTATGCCCTCACCAGCGCAGGACGCCCAAACTGCACCATCGCTTTCCCGCAGATAGACGAGCATCACCTGGGTGAATTTATCATGATGTATATGATACAGACTGTCTTTACCGGCAAACTGCTCAATATCAACCCGTTAGACCAACCCGGCGTGGAAGCAGGCAAAAACGCTACCTATATGCTGATGGGGAAGAAAGGATACGAGGCAGCTTCGCTGCAGTTGTGAGTTGTGAGCTGTGAGCAGCGACCAAAACATAGCCGGGATGCAGTGTTATAAGAAAGTAAGGCCATGGATTACAGGGTAAAAAGCCAGAGTTGGCTTTATCTCAATTAGTGAAAACTCGTGTAATCCTTGGGAGGTTTAAACAGCCCAAAGCTGCATGGATTGCAGCAAGGAATATCTGTATCTTTGAAACCTGCGTCAGCTGCTGACAACTGGCAACTGACAACTCACAACTAAAGAAATGGCTGGGTAGGGAGGATTCGAACCCCCGTATGGCAGGGCCAGAACCTGCTGCCTTACCGCTTGGCGACTACCCAGCAAATCAAAAGTAAAAATAATAGACCCCAGACAAGAATAATCTCCGCTTTAGACGCTGTAAATGAACGCCTTAAAAGCTTTGGAGAAATTGGCTGGGCAGGGAGGATTCGAACCCCCGTATGGCGGGACCAAAACCCGCTGCCTTACCGCTTGGCGACTGCCCAGCATCAATTCTTCTGGCGGAGAGGGTGGGATTCGAACCCACGGTGGGCTTTTGACCCACACACGCTTAGCAGGCGTGCACCTTCAGCCAGCTCGGTCACCTCTCCTTTATCAACAAAGGATCACACTATGTACGATAAAAAACTGTGGCGGAGGATGAGGGATTCGAACCCCCAAGGGCAGAACCCGGCGGTTTTCAAGACCGCTGCCTTACCAGTTAGGACTAATCCTCCATAGGTTCTACCCTTGAAACTGAAGGGGCGCTTTTTGTCAATCACTTTTTTTAATGAAGGCTGAAATACGTCCGATTATGACCGATGAGGAAGTTGATATTCAGGCCGTTAACTGTTATCTCAGCATCAGGTTAGAGATGGAGGGACGGTGGATGAATCTGCCATCAAACAAAACTCGGGCAATAACCGCAAAACCACAAATCAGACTCCCGACCTTGCCGGTTTTTGGCTCCAAACAAAACTATAAATCCATGCTCAAGATTCCACTCAGTATGCCCTCAAATCGGGGCTCGTTATGGGCCAAAATATGTTTGCCAAAAACCGATGCTTGAATCAAAGGTTGACTTTTGCCCTGGCTTGCCCCACCCCCGGATCTCCTTGGCGCTCGAATGCGTAAC
>DGFM01000036.1:14154-19574 GCA_002391675.1 Cloacimonetes bacterium UBA3900
GCCCCTAAGGGAGGCCGCATCAAATCGACGTTTTAGGAGGCAGTTTTGTTTGCAGAAATCAAGAGCGGAGGTCAAATATTTCAGAACGCCGGACTTTCCCCGGCTCCCGGTCCTGCCGAGGAACTCCTACTTAAATGGTAGGTAATAAGCTGCTCAGTTTACCATCAATTTACGCCCATCACCGAGCCGGACGCACAGCAGGCGTAGCTGCTTTTTGCCTCAGGATCGTGCAGCAGAATGGATTTTGGGCCTCTAACGCGAGGTTTAGCAGCCAGATAGCTGCACCGGAAGTAGGTAGTAACCATGCCACATAAGACACTCTCCCGGCCAGAGATGCTACTCATCAAAAGCAGCATCCGGGCGGGATAAAAAAGCTGCTTGGTTTACTTCTTCTTCTTGGTGGTTTTGGCTGCAGGCTTGGTTTCTGCGGGCTTTTCCTCACTGGGTACGTTAAAATCCATTTTGCTGGCAATCATATGGCGTTTCAGCGTGACTTTCACGATAGGCTCGATGCGGTGTGTTACCAGGTACAGGGTTTTGTCTTTGCTGAGAGCCAGTTTTTCCTCAACGCTCATAGCATTGAGTTCGGTCATGGTAGTGATGCGTTCGATCGCACCGGTAGCCGTATCCACGATCTGGACATATTGTTGTTTTTCGGCCATGAATATTACCTCCATCTCGTATTTTTCAGGGAATCTATTTACGATATCTACCACGAAATTCACATATTCGCGCTTGTGCCTCTGATACCAGGCTCTAAAGGAGCGGCATCTGTGTATGCGAGGACACACGGCACAGAGGGCTGGGGCCACCAGCCGCTGGCGCTTGATTTCACAGGTGTAGATACGTTTCTTTCTCATTGTATGCCAAAAGAATTGGGGGTGCCAAGTTTGTCAAGCGTCCATTTGTTTTTATGAGTGAAATTGGCGGTTCGGCGACCGCCCGTACCGAGGGGGTGGCCAAGTGTCAAGCGTCCATATCAGGTGTCAAAATCGGTGTCATTTCGCTGTTTTAAGGGGTGAGCCGTCTGTTTTGCTTGACACATTCTGGCCCAAACATTTAATGCAACCACAACCTTTATTTCTATATTGGAGGAACCAATGAAACATCTAAAAGCCGCTCTGCTGCTGGTCTTGATCTTATCGCTGGGGCTGGTGCTCCATGCACAAGACGTGGCCACCAAGTCTACCAAATACTACAAGGTGAGCTATCCCGGAGATTGGGAAGCGCAAGAAATCGAAGGCGACGGTTTCGTTGCCGTTGCCAAAGGCAATTCCATGATTCCTCTCACCTTAGCCATCACCATTGCCGATATCGATGAGGAGAATGCCGATAAAGAGCTCACTGAATTGGCAGAAGGGATGCTGGAAAAGAGTGGAGAGGAGTTTGAAGCGATGGGTATGGAGCCTGAGATTGATATTGAGATTGCCGAGGAGACGCGCCTAAACGGCATTCCCACATATCATTACACCATGAGTGTGGGCGTCATGGGCTTTACCACGCACACGGATAACTACCTTTTCCTAAGTGAGGGAAAGGTGATTTCTATGTCCATTTTGGGCGCCAAAGATGATCTGGAAGAAAATGCCGAGGCGATCTCTGCTATCTTCAATTCCTTCAGACTCACCAAAAAATAAGCCCAATTGCATTCATGTAATGAGGTTCTGATATGAGACGCTATTTGCTTTTACTGGCTCTGCTCTTGGGTATCTGCCTGCTAAATGCGCAGCAGCTCAATCTTTGGCAAAATTTCCGTCACAGCTCCAGAGATGCTGAGGGCAAGATCCACATCCGCTGGGACAACCCCGGTGCGGAGTATCTTAACCTGGAGTTTTTTGCCAAAAACGGTTCAGGAGACTGGCAGAGCTATCCCGTCACGCATCTGTCCGGTGTCAGTTCTGTTGCACAACCGCCTTTCGATTGGAACGTGCCTTTGACCTGGCGCCTCAGAAGTGAGCAGGGTTACGGGGGTGTGGGAGCGGCAATGTTGCATCCTGCCTGGCTTTCGGAGGACACTTTCCCGCCCGCAACAGACGATCTTGCCTTTATCGGAAGTGATGCTTTTGGCGATTCCGTAACTGTTTATGCCCCTCATCTTGATCTGGGGGATACCTGGGTGGGTTGCTCGGACGATAAGATCTATTTTGCCATGCAAAATTCTACCGGCAACTTCCCTGTCATGAATGGCTTAACCTCTTTTAATGCATACGGTTGCGTTATTGCCAATCCTGAAGCTGCACTTGCCGACAGCACCGCCTACGCCATGATTTATAGCAATATCATTGGCTTTATTACGCCCGGATTGTACAAGATCGGCATCTCGGAAAACTTTGTGCCCACCTTCAGCCGTATCGGCAGCATTCAATCCACCGTGAGCGACGGCAAGCTCTTTTTGGCCTGCAACTTGTCAGACCTCACCAATGATCCCTCTTTCGGCGATTGGCCAAACTATAGCAATGCGCTGGCTTTGACGGCACTCACGCTGAAGCTGGAATTTGAATTTGGCAGCCTGGAGCCGCAAATGGGCGTGGGAGACTACAGTATGCCGGGGGTGGTGGTCTTTGAAAAGCTGGTCTACGAGGCAGCAGGAAACACCTTGCCCGTGATCACGGAGTTTAAAGTGGAAAACAACCTCGTGAGCTGCTTTTATCAGGATGCGGAAGGGGACTACCCATTGGTCTGTGAATTTGTAAACCAGCTGGGCGAAGTGACTCAGCTGTATAGTCTTACGCACGATTATGAGAATGGAGTGTTCTTTGCAGGCACCTGCTCGGCTGAGACGCGTATCGGTAAGCTGCACGTCAGTGACAACAACATCGACTTTCAGAGCTTTGAATATGAGGTTGTTTCCAACGACGACCATCTGATGCCTTCCGCGGCCCTCGTTTGCAGCATTCCAAACCCCATCTTAAGTGGTTCATCCTCAGAGATTAAGCTCAGCAACCTGGCATCTGGGGAGCTCAAAGTGCATATCTACAATATCAGAGGGCAAAAAGTGTGGTCATGGAGCGGTCATCACGCTGCTACCAAAGACCTTAGCATCTCTTGGGATGCGCTCATCAAGGGTAAGCCGGCTCCTGCGGGTGTCTATCTCCTGAAGGTGAAAAACGCATCCTCTGAGCTGGTCAAAAAGTTTAGTATTTTCAATTGAAGGAGTTTTCAAAACAGATATAGATGTTTATCGACTACGCCAAAGCAAGGATAAAAGCCGGTAATGGCGGTGACGGCGTCGTTAGCTTTCGCCGCGAGAAGTTTGTTGCCAAAGGCGGTCCTGATGGTGGTGATGGTGGTAGGGGCGGCGATGTGATCGCCGTGGGCGACGAAAATGTCAACACCCTGATAACTTACCGCTACACACAGCTTTACGCCGCCGGTAATGGCAAGAATGGCTCTGGTTCGCGCAAGACAGGTGCTGCCGGGGAAAACGTATATATGCGTATGCCTTTGGGCACGCAGGTCTTTCTGCTCAAAGAAGATGGCAAGAAGATCAAGCTGGGCGAAATCACGCAACACGGTGAGGAGCTGGTTTTGGCGCGTGGAGGCCGTGCCGGCAAGGGAAACAGCAATTTTGCCACCGCTACAAATCAAGCGCCGCGCCATGCCACCCTAGGCAAAAAGACGCAGGAACAAGAGCTGGAACTGGTGCTCAAACTCATGGCAGACGTGGGCTTGGTTGGCTTTCCCAATGCGGGCAAATCCACCCTGCTCAGCGTGCTTTCCAGCGCCAGACCCAAGATTGCAGATTATGAATTTACCACGCTGGAACCCATGCTGGGCGTGGTGAAAGGCTCGGACTACCGCTCCTTCGTGATGGCAGATATTCCCGGTATCATCGAAGGTGCTCATGAGGGTAAGGGCTTGGGGCATCAGTTTTTGCAACACATACAGCGTACGGCCATCCTCCTCTTTCTCATCGACATCAATACGCCCGACCCAATCGCTGCCTATCAGACGCTGCGCTCGGAGCTGTATCTCTATGATAAATATCTGGATACACGGCCCTTCATCGTGGTTATCAGCAAGATGGATACCGTTGCTGACCCGGATGAAGCCTTTGCGCCGATAGGAAAAGCGTTTAAAGAACAGTTCAACGTGGACGCGCTGCCCATTTCGGCAGTGACCCATCTCAATTTGGATAAGCTCACACATCGCATCTTTGAGCTATTGGACGAGCAATGAGCGAGCAAGACATCCTGAAAGCCTGGCTTTGCATCAAAAGCGCTCCGGAGATCAGAGGCAGAGAGATGATCCGGCTCTTGCAAACCTGGGGAGACCCGTGCGAGTTTGTGGGCAATCCCGCTCATGATCTCTACCGCGACGATAGCTTCAAAGCCGCAGGTTTGGACTATTTGGCCAATTTCCGGCTCCCGGAAAACCATCTGCAGATCACCAAATTGGCCGAGACCTACGAAATCAAGGTCCTGGGCTACACAGACCCTGCTTATCCCCTGGGGCTCAAGGAGATATACAGCCCTCCACCTGTGCTCTACTATAGGGGCGATCTGCTTACCGCCCTGGATGCCAAGTGTTTAGCCGTGGTGGGCACCCGCAAGCCCAGTGCCTATGGGCAGCAAATGTGTGGCAAGACCCTGGCTCCCGTCTGTAAAGCGGGCGTTACCATCATCAGTGGCCTCGCTATGGGCATAGATACAATCTCGCATCTCACCGCTCTGGAAGAGAAAACCAAGACCATCGCCGTACTGGCCAGCGGCGTGGAGACCATCTACCCGCCGCAAAACCGCGAATTGGCCAAAAGGGTGATCCAAAGCGGCGCATTGGTGAGTGAATACGAGCCCGGAACCAAGGTGGAGAAATGGAACTTCCCCGCCCGCAACCGCATCGTATCCGCTCTTTCATCAAGCGTTTATGTGGTGGAAGGCCCCATCACCAGCGGTGCTATGCTCACGGCTAAATATGCCATAGAGCAAAACCGCGATCTCCTGGCTCTTCCCGGACAAATAAACCATGCCAACGCCCAAGGGCCCAACCACTTAATCAAAAACGGGGCCCGGCCCATAACCTGCCCTGAAGACCTGCTGGAACAGATGGGAATCGAGATAGAAGAAGATGAACAACTGCAAGCTTTGCCAGAGCTAACAGACGATGAGCAAAAGGTCTTGGACATCTTTGAAGGAGAGCAGCGAGAGCTGTTTTTCGATGAGCTGCTCCTCATCACGGGTCTCAGTTTTGGCAAGCTCTCAATCATTCTGCTCAATCTGGAGCTGAAGCGTTGCATCGCCAAGGCTTCCGGAAACAGCTTTGTACTTTATTAAAAGGCAATAACCATGAAAAACAAGATTACCCTTATCATCGCTATCCTGCTTACTTTTAGCTGCCTGGCAGCACTGCCATCCGCTTTTACCAAGCGGGGCAACCCCGAGCTTTACCGGCAGATCCGCCTCCAAGCAAGGCATAACCTC
>DGFM01000036.1:19779-19973 GCA_002391675.1 Cloacimonetes bacterium UBA3900
ATTGCTTACGAGATAGATGGCATCCTGCAGATCGCCGATCCGCACGACGTTTACAGCAACTACCAGCAGATCGTGCAGCTTTTAGAGACCAAAGAATTTGATCTCGAGCCGGAGTTTTTCCTTTCCTATGTGGCCAAGCAAACCGTGGCGGATGAACGCATTCAGGCTTACCGTAAAGCCTTTATGGATGATGG
>DGFM01000036.1:20275-20423 GCA_002391675.1 Cloacimonetes bacterium UBA3900
TGGAGCGCCTGGTTTTCCAACCCACCAGCGGGCGCGACCTCAGCCCTTTGGATATCACCACTTCCTCCTATCTGGGGCGTTGTGAGGAGATGCAGATCCTCTTTATTGCTGCTGCCAGGACTGTGGGATTGCCGTCGCGTCCGGCCAG
>DGFM01000036.1:20735-22730 GCA_002391675.1 Cloacimonetes bacterium UBA3900
ATCTTGGCCAATGGTTCTTTGGCCTCCAGCAATGACGAGGTGATCGCCTCAGGCAGATACCACAAAAGCATCAATTCCACGCCCAATTATGCCGGTGAGCGCACGCGTGAGGTTCAGATCAGCGTATTGGATGAAGCCGGGCAAGCCGTTCCTGAAGCGGCGCTTGGCATCTTTGTCTACAATTGGGGCTCGCTGCGACCCATCAGCTATTTCAGGACAGATGAAGAGGGGCAATTTACCATCAGCGTGGGGCGTGGAGCCTTCTATCTCGCTGCACAAAAAGAAGATAAGCACGCTATCACCCTGGTGCCTTCCTCGGAAGAGAGCTCCTTCAATGTGGATATGGTGATCTCGGAGCTGGATTTGCCAGACCAAAACCAAATCCTCCACTATCCTTCCAATGAATTTGAGTGGCAGCAGGCGCCGCAGAGCTATCAGGATAACGTGAAGCGGATCAAGGAGTTAATCGCCGAGAGGGATAAGGGATTTGCCAGATATGAGCTCTTGCCTCAGGGTGTGGCGGCGGATTCTCTCTACTGGAAGGTTTATGCCGCCTGCAGGGGTAATGCCTTGGAATTCAAACTCTTTGCGGATCGGGTGGGTCACCTGGAACCCGGCTTTTTAAGCTATCTGCTTTCCGATGATTCCAAGCTTTTGTGGCAGATGAAGGCCAACCAATTTGAGGCGCTATACAACTTTTACCTTGAGCATAAGTTCTTTGACTATTCAGAGGACGAGCTGCGCCTAATCATCAGTCCCGCAGTGTATTATGAGGAGCTGCCTCAGCCCATCTACGATAAGAAGAGAGGCTGGCAGCTGTATCCAAAGATGTTTTATCAAAGTGGAAATACGGAGCTGGAAAAGCTGGCCAATATCAGCCGCTTTATGGCCAAGCGATACAAGGTGAGACCGGAGAAGGCGCTCGCCGGGCTGCTTCCTGCCAGTACAGCCTGGGGTCGCAAGCATCTCACCGCCTTGCAAAAGCGCATCTTGGCGGTCAATGTCGCCCGTGCCAATGGCATCCCCGCCGCTTTTGCCCGCATCCCCAACCTGATTGTGGCCAAAATCATGGGCGAATGGCAGTATTACGACATCGAAAAGGGTGAAATCTGGAGTGGGGGAGAGCAGGAGGAAGCCGTGATGGGAAGCCTGAAAGTAAGCGTTCAGGATGAAGAAGGACAGCCCATTTCCATCGATGCCTCCAAACTGGTGGTCACCAAATGGGAAGATGCCAATTTCTATGCTCTCAATCACAGCTTCCGGCAGGCTGAGGATGGCAGCTATACGTTGGAACTGCCTCAAAACAAATACTATCTGCAATTTGGGTATCGCATCTCAGACAGCCAGACCGGCTTCCTGATGCAGAAGATAGATTTTGAGGAGACGGATGAACTCGACATCGTGCTCAAACCGCAGCAATATCCACGCGCCTGGCAGGAGATGGACGACTTCGTAGCCTCCATCATCGGCGAAGAGCTCTTGGAGACAGATCAGATCATCATCCTGGGCAGCTTGGACCACGAAAATTCACTGCGCACCTTGGATAAAGTCAAAGCTCTGGACAAAGAATTCATCTGGCTGGGCTATCAGGAAATGAGTGATCCGCCCAGTTACTATCAATTTTGCCAAGCTTGGCAGGATGCCGTAAATCAAGACCAGCGCAATGCCGTGCGCGTCTTTACCCTCGTGAAGAAAGACGGCAAGTGGCAGATGTTTGAGGGTGTGTGGGATGAGATGAGGATGTAGGGTCGCTTGCTGAAGCGACCATGCAGCTCCACTTCAGCAGGTAACATCAAGCTGCGCTTGATTGCGGCGCTGCAGCTAACGCCGGCTACATTCCCGGGTATTATACTTCCGCAAAGAAAGAGGCAACATTTGACCGATTTCGTATGCTTGGCGTTATCAGGCAGTTACGAAGATGGAGTTTTCGTTTTTTCCTCAGGGGGCCGAGGTCGTCAGGGTATATTATAGAGGGACGTTTTTGGAAAGTGAGAA
>DGFM01000036.1:23011-23274 GCA_002391675.1 Cloacimonetes bacterium UBA3900
TTATTAAAGTATCCTTCGTAAATGGCGTAGTCTCCGTGGTCTTTACCTGAGCGGGATTACAACATTTTTTGGATTTATCATATGCTCATGCAGCTTAAGGATGCACGATGAATTTCGGGATTTATATCCAGTCGGAGAGCAGGGCCTGTCGTCCTGAAGGGGCGTCGTGTCCATATTGCTCACCCGGAGCTGCTTTTCCACCTTCCTCACGTCTTAATCAAGCCGGACAATGTCTATTGAGTGCAGTTGGCAGAATAATAGGC
>DGFM01000036.1:23536-24343 GCA_002391675.1 Cloacimonetes bacterium UBA3900
TCGTTTACTCTGTTACTGGCTTTGCTGCTGAGTATTTTCAGCCTGAGCCATGCAGGCACCGTGCAAGTGGGTAGCTTAGATAACGACAGCGCAGCATTGCCCATCCGGGCTATTTATTCTTATAGTTACTGTCAGCAGATCTACACGCAAACCCGGATCAACTTCGCAGGGCCAATCACCAAGATCCGTTTTTATTATGTTGAAGGTGACATAACCAACAGTGAAGATTGGCGTATTTTTATGGGTCACACCAGTAAAACGTCCTTTAACAATAATTCGGACTGGATAGCTTTATCCACTCTCACGCAGGTATTTGATGGTGATGTGGGAGCCGTTCCCGCATCCGCAGGCTGGATGGACATCACCTTGAACACCCCCTTCGTCTACAACAATGTGGACAATCTGGTCATCGCGGTATATCAGTATACCCCCGACTTTACTCCTTCGGGAATGAAGTGGGGCTCTTTTTATAGCGAAACTAATACAAGTATAGCTTATTATCATGACTCGGTCAACCCGAATCCTGCTTCTCCTCCGTTGGCAAGGTATAGAGACAATAAAAACAACTGCATACAGTTGGTTTTCTCGGAGCCCATGACTCCCGTGCTTGTATATCCCGGCAATAATGGTAAAGTGACAAACGATCAAGTTTTGATGTGGGCCCTGCCTGAAGGAAGTGCGCCGGCTACCGGCTACGATGTCTACATTGATGACATTCTGGTGGGTGACAATATTCCCACTGACTTTTACCCTCTTACAGGTCTGGCTATGGGCTGGCATAGCTTCTATGTGAGAGCGAACAATGAG
>DGFM01000036.1:24647-26455 GCA_002391675.1 Cloacimonetes bacterium UBA3900
GGCAGTATTATCAACAGCATCGGATGGTGTGTGTCCGAGGCCAGCTCCACTTCCATCCCTTACAAGATTTATGGAATGCGTACTGCAGACAATGTGGTTGCGCCCATGCAATGGGATGACTTTACATCTCAAGCAACGTTGTTAAAAGAGGGAAGCCACGTCTTCAACAGCGTCGGCTGGAATATTATTGACTTGGATGTGCCATTTCAGATCCTTGAGAGCAACCTCATCATAGGTGTGGAAACCTTCTATGGGGGCGATGGAGCCTCAAGCTACCCCACTTTCCTCTACACCCAATGTGATAATAGCTATTGCCGGTACTGGATCAGCGATGATGTTCCGCCCTCGGGCACTGGGGTTCCGAATGGTTTACGTTCCAATATGCTTTTGTGGCATACGCACATCGTTCCGACTTTTCCCTTCGTTGAAAGTTTTGAGACAAATCAGGCGGATAATACCTTGGTGAAAGGATGGAGGCAGGTGCTGGATGGTAATAAGAAGCAGTATTGGATGGCCAATTCCAGCCAAACCAACGCCAACCGCACCCCGCGCAATGGCTCTTTCAACGCCACCTTGAGGTATAATGGTGACGCATGGCTGATGAAGCCCTTCTATATGGAAGCGGGGAATTACTATGATATCAATGTTTGGGCCCGACAGGATGGAAACGATCCAGATGATGCCAGTATAGGTATTTACTATGGGTATGCCGGTACTATCGAAGAAGGTACAGTGTTAGCCCTCGTTCCCCAAACCGGTCTCGTAGATGGCGATTATCAGCGTATTCACGCAAGGATGTATGCTCCCTATACGTGTGTCTATTTTATTGCAATCCGCGGCATAATAAATTGGGTACCGTGGTATATCAGCATCGACGACATCACGGTGCAAAAACAAGAGCTTCATAGCAGTACGGCAGGCACCGGCACCTCAGTCAACAGCCAGCATTCATATCCGGCGGTTTATGGTGGATGGTACAAAAACGCCCGCGAGCAGTATATAATCCCGGCTGCTGAGATGATCAGTCTTGGACATACGGCTGCCATGATCGAACATATTGGCTTCCAGGTGGAGGCTATAAATGGCTGTGGAGAGCTTCCCAATTTCACCATCCGGATGGGATATTCCGATGCCGCAGAATTTGTGGATAACAGATTCCTGACAGGTCTCATGGAAGTGTATTGTGCCTCAAGCTATATTCCTTCTGTGGGATATAACTACCATAAATTCCACACACCCTTCTATTGGGATGGAGTATCCAACATCGTGGTAGAAGTTAGCTTTGATATGCAAGATACATTCTCGAGCAACGCCAGCACCCGCTATACCAACACCGGGCCGAGGTGTAGGGCCATGTATTACCGAAATGATAATGTGGCTTGGGATACTGTCAACTCGGGGACCCTCAGCACCCAACGTCCCAATATAACCATGTTTATCACTAATCCACTTCCCGGGCCTATAGCTGCTCCCATCCTCATGGCGCCTGCTGATAACGCCGTGAATGTGCCTCAAACCGGATTTAAGCTCACCTGGCAGCCGGACTTGTATCAGGGCTCATTGCCAAGCAGCTATGTGGTCTATCTGTCAAGCAGCGAGGCAAGCATCTTCACCGAACACAGCTGGACAACTACCAATCTTTATTTCAACCCGGTCACCGATGGTGGTATGAACCTTAATTATTCGCAGCGGTACTACTGGACGGTGAAAGCTGTCCGTGGCGCTGAAGAAAAGCTGGTGATGCCGCCATGCTCATTTGTGATTGAGCCCTCTGTCATTGACAGCTATCCCTGGGTTGAGTATTTTGA
>DGFM01000036.1:26728-27350 GCA_002391675.1 Cloacimonetes bacterium UBA3900
ACAATCTCCTTCAAAGTAAAAGGCTTGGGCTGGGGAGGAGTGGGGGAAGCTTTGGCACTGCGCTGGGGCACAGCTCCCACCGTTGAATCCATGAACAGCAACCCGCCCTTGTATGATAACGACCAGGTTAGCTTTGGTGATTGGATGGAAATCAGAGGGTATTTTACACCATCCAGCACGGGTGTCTATTACTTTGGTTGGCATGCCTACTCGCAAGTTGACCTGAATTACATCGCTGTGGATGATATTGCCATTTACCTCACCCATGTCCTGACCGCACCCGTGGTGAGCGTGAGTATTTCCGGCTCAAACGTTGTATTGAGCTGGGATCCGGTCCCCGGCGCCAACTACTATTATATCTATGCCTCAGAAGACCCTTACAACTTTGGCTCAACTCCCATAGCTGGAACCGACAACAATCAATTCGTCGTGCCGGCAAATTTGGCCAAACGCTTCTTCAGAGTCACCAGTGGCGATGTCCCTTACAAAAGCTTCGGGGTAGTTGATTTGCCAGGGAAAAGCTCTGCCGGTATCGATAATAGCGATGAGAGGAAAGTAATCTTGGAGAAAAGCAGTAAAATAAAACGACCTTAACCTCCTGTTAAAGGTAAGATAGCCCGCA
>DGFM01000036.1:27531-34287 GCA_002391675.1 Cloacimonetes bacterium UBA3900
CGCTCAATAATGTTAAGATTTTTGTAGACAGCAAAAGCGCATTTAATAAAATGGTTCTAATCGTGTAAAAACGGTAAAAAACGATGGATAAGGACAATGAATAGCGATACAGACAGTCGACTTAGCAATATACGCAATATTGGCATCATGGCTCACATCGATGCTGGCAAGACCACGACGACGGAGCGTATGCTCTTTTACTCTGGGTTTTTGCACAAGATGGGCGAGGTGCATGATGGTAGCACTTTCACGGATTGGATGGAACAGGAGCGCGAGCGGGGTATCACAATCACTTCAGCCACTGTTACCTGTTTGTGGAAAGATAAGCGCATCAATATCATAGATACTCCCGGTCACGTCGATTTCACAGCGGAGGTGGAGCGCAGTTTGCGGATTTTGGATGGTGCGGTGGGAGTGTTTTGTGCGGTTGGTGGCGTTGAGCCTCAGAGTGAGACTGTTTGGCATCAGGCGGATCGCTATCAAGTGCCCCGCATAGCCTATATCAATAAAATAGATAGAGTTGGGGCGGATTATCAGCGCGTGATCTACATGATCCATGAGCGTCTCACGGCCAAAGCCTACCCCGTGAATATACCCTTGGGTTCGGAGGATAATTTTGAGGGTGTGGTGGATCTGATCAGCATGAAGCTTTGGACTTTCGATCCGCTTACCATGGGTGATGTGACGCACCTGGAGCCGATTCCCGATGATTTCCTGCCTCAGGCCAAAATGGCACGTGAGGTGCTGCTTGAAGCGGTGGCAGAATATGATGACGAGCTGATGATGCTGTATCTGGAAGGCAAGCCCATCCCTGAGGATTTGATCCGCAAAGCGATTCGCACCGCTACCATTCATCACGGCTTCATCCCCGTGCTCTGTGGTTCTTCGCTGAAAAATAAGGGCGTGCAGTTGCTGATGGACGCTATTTTAGACTTTCTGCCCTCACCGTTGGATGTGGGCGCTTGCATCGGTTATTCGCCTCAGGACAAGACGGAGATTCAGATTCCGCCCGATCCCAAAGCCGCTTTCGTGGCTATGGCTTTCAAGGTTCAGATAGATAAATATGTGGGCAAACTGGTCTACATCCGGGTGTATTCCGGCACGCTGAAAAAGGGTTCGCGCATCGTGAATCAGACCAATGGCAAAAAGGAGCGTGTGGCACGCGTCCTGCAGATGATGAGCAACCGCAAGAATGACCTCGATGAGCTGCATTGCGGAGATATTGCCGCATTGGTGGGTACGCGCTTTCTCAGCACCGGGGACACGATTACGGATGGCGATATCGATATCAGCCTCAGCAAGATGAACTTCCCGGATTCCGTGATCTCCATCGCCATCGAGCCCAAAACCAAGGCGGATCAGGAAAACCTCGGCAATGCCTTGGAGAGGCTGGAAGAAGAAGACCCCACCTTCAAGGCGTATGTGGATAAAGATAGCGGACAGACGCTCATTTCCGGCATGGGAGAGCTGCATCTGGACATCATCGTGGATAGATTGAGACGCGAATTTGGGGTGTCTGCAAACGTCGGCACACCGCAGGTTTCCTACAAAGAGACCATCTCCAAAACAGTGACCATGGAAGAGGTGTTTCAGCGCGAGATGGGCGGCAAAGGCAGTTACGCTCACGTGGTTTTCAGGGTGAGCCCCATCAGCGATGAAGACTTGGGCGAGGACGAGAAAAACCGCTTTACCAATAGTGTTTCGGTGGATAAGATACCGGCCGAATTTCATGCCGGCATCCGGGAAGCGGCTCTCAATGCGCTCAACGACGGGCCTCTGATCAGTGGCCATATGGAGCGCGTGCATGTGGAGCTAATTGATGGTGGATTCAACCCCGTGGATTCCAGTGAGTTAGCCTTCAAGATCGCCACCAGCTTGGCGGTGGGGGCAGCTTTGCGAGAAGCGAATCCGCTGATCATGGAACCGGTGATGATGCTCACGGTCTTGAGTCCGGAAGACTTTGTGGGGGATATAATTGCGGATATCAATGCCAAGCGCGGACGCATTGAGATTTTGAGGCAACCAAACGAATATCAGCAAGAGATCATTGCGCAAGTGCCGCTGAGCGAGCTCTTTGGCTATGCGACGCGGGTGCGCTCCCTGAGCCAGGGACGCGCTGTCTACACACTGGAGTTCAATTCCTA
The DNA here is from genome assembly GCA_002391675.1 of Cloacimonetes bacterium UBA3900. Lineage (GTDB taxonomy): Bacteria > Cloacimonadota > Cloacimonadia > Cloacimonadales > Cloacimonadaceae > UBA3900. The sequence continues at coordinate 29,676 of DGFM01000036.1, forward strand.
CGAGGTGACTCCAAACAGCATTCAAAAGGAAATTCTGAGACGCATTCGGGGTTATGTAGAATAATATACGGAGAAAGACTATGAACGGAAAAAACGATGCCAAGAGGCATAAGGTGACGGTTGATCTGACGATCAACGAAGGTATTGCCAGCATTAAGGTTGACGGCATTCTCAATAGCGATAATGCCGATCTCCTGCAGGAGAAGCTCAACGAGGTCTTGGCTTCTGGTGCCGAGATACTGGAGCTGGACTTCTTTGATTGTAGAGGGATTAGCAGCACCGGCATCGGCAAGATTTTGCTTTTTTACAAGGATTTCATCGGCAGAGGGGGCGAGATCGAGGTCTCTCGGTGCTCGAACACCGTCTATGAGCTGTTTTCCATGCTCAAGATCAACCAGCTATTTACAGTCAATTTGGGATGAGTGAACCGGGCAAATCTTTCAGGATTCTGGTGATTGATGATAGCATCAGCATCGTCAAGAGCCTGCAGAAGATATTGGAATATCTTGGGCATCAAGTAGATACAGCTTATGGAGCCTATGAGGCGCTGCGCAAGGTGGCAAACAACAACTATGACCTGGCAATCAGTGATATTGAGATGCCGGGGATGAGCGGTCTGGATTTTTTGCAAAAGATCAAGCAGCAGTCGGATTATGCCATGGACGTGGTCTTGATGACTGGATACTTGGAGCAGGATTACTATATCCAGGCTATTCGTTTGGGTGCTGCGGATTTTATCAGTAAACCAATAGAATGTCAGGAGTTGCAGGCTATGTTGGGGCGGATCGGGGAGAAACGCGACAGAGTGATGAGCCAAAGCCTGTTTTTTAAAAACCTGCACGGCTTCACCATGGAGTTTTATATTGATCCGGCACGCTTTATCAAGTCCAGTCTGGACAAGGCTTTCTCTTTCTTTTTTGAAAACAATCTGGGCTTTACCCACTGTGTCGCAAACGAGCTGCTCATCTGCATGGAAGAGATGGTATTCAATGCCATCATCCATGGGGTGTTGCAGCTTTCCGACGCTGAGCGTCAGCTCGACAGCGAGCAAATCCGCGCTTTGGCTTTGCAAAGGATAATTGAAGATCAAGATGCCCATCGCAACCGCGTGCTGCTTACCATGGAGGTTGATCAGGAGCAAGAACGGATCGTGATCAGCGTTGAAGACAAGGGCGAGGGCTTCGATTTCAAGGCGTGGCTGCACCACTTGGAAAACGATCAGGGAGTGAACCTGGAGTGCCATGGGCGCGGGATCAACATGATCAGGCACTTCAGCGATAGCCTCAGCTTTGAGAAAAACGGCAGCAAAGTAAGCATCAGCAAGGCCTTGCAATGATGGAATATTCTCTTAAAAGTTATTACCGAAGCTGCAGAGTGCGCACCTGGGAAGCAGGCATACCGGAATCTGCCTTGAGGCTGCTCTTTTGTGAAAAGCTGGGTTGTGGCTTGGCAGAACTGGCTATGTTGATGAGGGACAAGCAGCTGAGCCGTGAGTGGGTGAGGGAATTTGAAGAGCTTTTTAAGCGCCTGATTCAAGGTGAACCGGTGCAATACATCCTCGGCAAAGCCTGGTTTTGGGGATTGACGCTGCAGGTGAGCCCGGATGTCTTGATTCCCAGGCCGGAGACGGAGCAGCTCCTGGAGCTGGCTCTGCGCTATTGTGCCGAAGAAGATACGGTCTTGGATTGCTGCACGGGCAGCGGAGCCATCGCTTTGGCGCTCAAAATCCAGAGGCCTGATGCTATCGTGCACGCCTCGGATATCAGTGCCGCTGCTTTGGAAGTAGCCAGGGCAAACGCCGCCGATCTGCAGCTCGAGCTGGAGTTTCACCTGTGTGATCTGTTTCCAGACAATGCGGTCAAATACGATCTCATCGTCAGCAATCCGCCCTATGTGAGCCAGGCTGAGTATGAGGTGTTGGAAGCGGTGGTCAAGGACAATGAACCCGCATCGGCCCTGCTTTCCGGGGCTGAAGGTCTGGATCACATCCGGCGCATTTTGGAGCTGGCTCCCGCTCATTTGGCCGAGGAGGGAATCCTGTGTTTGGAACACGGGGAGCTGCAACAGGATAAGATCATCCAAGAAGCCACATCCAAGGGATGGGAACTCGAGTTTGCAGGGCAAGACCTGGCCCATAGGGATCGCTTTTTGGTGTTAAAATACAATCATCATCACGAGAGGTAATGATATGGATAGATTCATCATCGAAGAAAGCCGCAACTTGAGCGGCAACATCGAGGTAAGCGGAGCGAAAAATGCCATCCTTCCAGCCATGGCGGTGGCGCTGCTTGCTCCGGGGAAATCGCTGCTGACAAATGTGCCTAACCTCATTGATCTCAAGAGTATGGCACATCTTTTGAGAGTGTTGGGTGCCAGAGTGGATTACGACGTCGATAGCATGAGCATCGACAGCAGTGACCTCTGCTTCAACGAAGCGCCCTATGAATTGGTGAGCAAGATGAGAGCCAGCGTTTATGTGCTGGGGCCGCTTTTGGCCAGGCTCAAAGAGGCGCGGGTCTCCTTTCCGGGCGGATGTGCCATCGGAACCAGACCGGTAGACCTGCATCTGAAAGCCATGGAAGCCCTGGGTGCAACGATAAACATCGATCAGGGGTACATCCACGCCAAGGCGGATGAACTCAAAGGCGCCGACATCCATTTTGACAAATCCAGCGTGGGCGCCACTATCAATGCCCTCATGGCAGCTGTTTTGGCCAAGGGAACCACCAGGATGTTCAATGTTGCCAAAGAGCCGGAAGTGGATTCCACCGTGGATATGCTCAACAAAATGGGCGCCAAGATCACCGGAAGAGGCACCAAGACACTCACCATCGAAGGAGTGGAAGGCCTCTATCCCGTGAAAATGGAGATGATTCCAGATCGCATCGAAGCGGGAACCTTCATGATTGCAGGCGCTTTGAGCACCTCACCCATCACCGTGACCAACTGTGAGCCCGCTCATCTGGAAGCTTTGATGCAAAAGCTGCGCGAAGCTGGCTGCGAGCTGATCGTGGAAGGCAGTTCCGTGACTGTAGTGCCGCCCAAGACGATCAAACCCGTGGACATCGTCGCAGTGCCGCATCCCGGTTTCCCAACCGACCTGCAAGCGCAATTTACCGTATTGATGGCCCTTGCGGATGGAGTCAGCCGCATTGAAGACACCATCTTCCCGGAACGCTTTATGCACGTGGCAGAACTCAACCGCTTGCAAGCAGATATCCGCATGGAAGGCAACGTGGCGGTTGTGAATGGCGTGAAAGAGCTGGGTGGAGCTGAAGTGATGGCTACAGACCTGCGCGCCAGTGCTGCCCTGGTTTTGGCGGGCTTGGTGGCCAAAGGAAAGACCACCGTATCCCGCATTTATCACATCGATAGAGGTTATGACAGGATAGAAGAAAAGCTGGGCGGTTTGGGTGCCAAAATCATCAGAGAAAACGCCTGATCTGGTTTTGGTGACCGGCGGGGCCGGCTTCATCGGCTCGCATCTCTGTGAAGCGCTCTTGCAGCAAGGGCGGCGCGTCCTGTGTGTGGATAACTTTTGCGATTTCTATGAGCCATCCGTCAAAGAGCAGAATATAGCAAGCTGCCTGCAGCATCCGGAGTTTGTCCTCGAGAGGGCGGATATACGTGATAAGGAAGCTCTGGAGCGCATCTTTGAGCGCTATAATATCTCTGCCGTCATCCATCTGGCGGCCATGGCGGGCGTGCGTCCCTCGCTGCTGTATCCCGAGCTGTATACCCAGGTCAACGTAATGGGAACCCTCAACCTGCTGGAACTGTGTAAGCAACACAATATCAAGCACTTTGTCTTTGCTTCTTCTTCCAGCGTTTATGGCAATAATGCCAAGCTGCCTTTTGCCGAAGAGGACCCCGTGAATGAGCCAATCAGCGTCTATGCCGCCACCAAAAAGGCAGGAGAATTGCTCTGCTACACCTACCATCACCTCTATCAGATTTCGGTGGTGGCGCTGCGTTTCTTCACCGTCTATGGGCCCAGGCAGAGGCCGGACTTGGCCATCCACAAGTTTGCCGCTTTGATGAGGGAAGGCAGGGAGCTGCCCGTCTTTGGGGATGAGGCCAGCAGCCGTGATTATACCTACATCCAGGATACCGTGCAAGGCGTTTTGAGGGCGCTGGAATATGTGAAAAAAGGCTGTGTCTATGAGGTGATCAACTTGGGAAACGACCGCAGCGTCACGCTCTCTGAGCTGATCTCGGCGCTGGAAGAGGTGAGCGGCATCAAGGCTAAGCTCATGCATCATGAAGACCAGGCGGGAGACGTGAGACACACCCGAGCCTGCGTCACAAAGGCTCATCAGTTGCTAAATTACAGGCCATCTTTTGATTTTAAGCAAGGACTGCTGCTTTTCTGGCAGTGGTTTACCAGAGGAGAATAAATGTTTTATCTGCCCACCAAAATCGTGTTTCAGACAGAGGCAGTGAAGGCTGCCGCTGAACAGATGCAAAGCTTTGGTAAAAAACCGCTTATCGTGACTGGAGCCAGGAGCGCCATCGCCTCCGGAGCCCAGCAGGATGTGACGGCTTTGTTTACGGACTATCAAGTTTATGACCAGATAAAGGAAAACCCCGAGCTGGGCTCCATCATGCGGGG
>DGFM01000036.1:34572-35510 GCA_002391675.1 Cloacimonetes bacterium UBA3900
CACCTCGGGCACAGGCTCGGAAGTGACTCAGTATAGCGTTTTGAACGATGACAGGAGCGGTAAAAAGGCGGGCTGGGGCCATCCTCTGGCTTTCCCCGTATTGGCTGTGGTGGACTCGCGCTATACCTTGAGCCTGAGCAAGGAAGTGACTCTGAACACCGCAATTGATGCGCTCAGCCACCTTTTGGAAGGCCTCTACAGCGCCAAGCGTGAGCCGCTCTGCTTCCCCATCATCCACAAAGGGATAAGCCTGATCATCAAAAACCTGCCGCTGGCGCTGAAGGATCCCTCAAATCTTGAGGCAAGATGCGCACTCTCACAGGCGTCCATCTACGGCGGCATGACCATCAGCCAAACCAGCACCAGCCTGCAACACTCCATCGGCTATCCACTCACCACCGAGTTTAACGTACCGTATGGCCTGGCAAATGGCATCGTGATGAAGCAGATCATGAAGCTGTATAAACCCGCAGTGCATGGGCTTTTGGATGAGGCCTTCGGCTCTTTCCACTTCAGTATGGAAAGCTTCTTTGATTGGCTGGATGACCTGGGCCTCAAAGCGGACGTGCAGATCACGGAAGAGTTTATCAATCAAAGAGTTCCCGAGGTGATGAGCAGCCGCAATATGTTCAACAATCCCCTGGAGGTGAGTGAGGAGCAGATTGCGGACATCTTCATGAGCCTGATGTAAGCAGCCGCTTCCCGGCATGAACAAAGGGCTCAAGTTCAATTTGAGTGGGTGAAAAGTTCTACAAAAGGAGCAGGGCAGAATTTCCTCCAGATTTCGAGGGCTTAAAAGGCTGATGAATACCCAAATAACGCCTACTGTTTTAGTAGGCAATCCCTGGCTCACTCCGTCATCTGAAACGGCAGGGCTTTCTGAAATATTTGACTTCAGGGCCGGTTTTGCGAAAGCAATTCCGGCCTCTAAAACGTCG
>DGFM01000036.1:35646-39685 GCA_002391675.1 Cloacimonetes bacterium UBA3900
AAGTAACCCATGGAAAACCCATAAGTTACGCATTTGAGCGCCAAGGAAACCCGAAGGTGGGGCGAGCCAAGTCAAAAGTCAAAGGTTGAGGCAAGGGTTGGTTTTTTGAAAACAATTTTTGGCCCTTAAGGGAAGGTATTTTCCATCAATAACCGGCAACTGCGATCTCGTCTTGTCACACCTATCCACTCTAATTGAAAATGAGCCGAACAAGGCCAGATTGGGCTCCTTATTGAGAACCCTAATAGGCATTGACAAAAACTCCTTGTCTATTATTGTGATCCCATGATCACGACCAAAGACCTCTATGCAGGTTATGAGAACAAGCTCATCCTCAAGGGCTTGGATTTGCAGCTCATGCCTGAGAATTTAAGTGTTTTAGCAGGGCCCAACGGTGCGGGCAAATCCACCTTGCTTTTTGCTCTGCTGGGCTTCTTGCGTCCTCAAAAGGGCGAGATAAATCTCTTTGGCAAGCCATTGGCCAGATACACGCGTCCGGAACTGGCCAAGCTTATCGCCTTCGTGCCTCAAGAGAGCTTTTTCCAGTTTGACTACAGCGTCTTTGATATCGTGATGATGGGGCGCTATCCCTATCTGGGTTTCATGCAATCCTGGAGCCCGGAAGATAAAGAAATAGTGACTAAGCTATTGGATAACCTGTCTTTACGTGACATGAAAGACAGGCTCTATTCCTCTCTGAGCGGAGGCGAAAAGCAGAGGGTGCTGATCGCCAGGGCTTTGGCGCAGCAGACGCGCTATATCTTCCTGGACGAAAGCCTTTCAGAGCTGGATATCAACCACCAGGTGGAGATCATACAGCTGCTGCGTAACATCAATAGAGAGCAGGGGATAGGCATTCTGCTGGTCTCGCACAACCTCAATCTGGCAGCCAACTATGCGGATGAGCTGGTGTTTTTGAAAGACGGCAAGCTCCTGGGATGTGGCAAGCCGGAAGAGATGATGAATCCGGGTATGCTCAAGGAGCTGTTTGGCCTGGAACTAAGCACGCATCCGCATCCCCAAAGCGGCACGCCCAACCTGATTTATCCGGCGCCCACAGTATAAACAACGAGATAAGGAGAGAATAATGCTTTGCAAGATAAACCATACGATCTTGAAGAGATGCGTCCTTGTGCTTATGATGCTTTCCTGCGCCATCCTGCTGGTAGGCATCAGGGTGAATGGCTATATTTTGGATGAAGATGGCAAAGGCATCGAAGGTGCATATATCAGATTGGGATCCCGCGCTACACGCAGCTTGAGGGATGGTTCTTACAAGATCGAAGCCAGAGGGGATTCCCTGCAGGTGAGCCGCCTGGGCTACGCAAAGAAGAGCGTGAAAGCCAAAGCGGGCAGGCTGGACGTGGTGCTGAAGTCGCAACCCATCGTGCTTCCCACCGTGCGTGTGAGCCAGAGCTACGAGCCTTATTTCCGGGCAGCAGATATGCTCAGCGTGCCCATAGACCCGGATCGGCACTACTACAGTACCATGGATATGTTGGGGGAAGCTTCGGGCACCCTCAGCCAGGATACCCCGCTCAAAGGTGAACACCAAAACGTGGAGCTGCTGGGGAACCTGCCCCGGCACACCTTAGTGCTTTTGGACGGCGTTCCCTTGAACGCGGATGGAGAGAGCTTTGACTTCTCATTGCTCGATCCCCAAAACATACAAAGCATTCAAATCATTAAGAATAACGCCTCCGTCTATGGTGGAGCGGCTGCCATTGGCGGCGTGGTGATGATCACCTCCAAACAGCCATCCAAAGAGGCAGATGAATATAAAACCAGCTTGGAACTGGGCAGCTTCGGCTATGCAGACCTGAGGCTGTCATTGAAGGGTGGTTGGGATTGGTTTTTCTATCGCCTGGCTCTGGGTATGTTCAATGCAGACAACGATTTCTCCTTCAAGCCCAGACCTTGGTGGAATCAAGAGAAGGATGGCGTCAGAGACAACAACGCCAAGCAGCAAAACTCCTTTTCGCTGGGCTTGGGCGCTTCCTTCAAAAATCTGCTGCTCACGCTGCAGAGCGAGCTGGAATACTATCACAGGCAATTGCCCGGTACCATTAACTTTCTGGAAGTGTACCGCAATGCATATCTTCAGGGTCACGACAACCGTAACCGCCTCAACATCGAGAGCAACTGGAATTGGCTGAATATCAGGGGGCAGCTGTGGGCAAACCGCTCTAAATCCTTGTATGACAACACCACAGCACCTATGGCTGTCTATAAGAGCAAGTATGAGCAACAGCTGGATAAGGCAGGTGTGCAGCTGAGTTTGGACAAGTCCCAGGGGCTGCTAAGATTCAATACCACAGCGGCTTATACCTATAGTGAGTATGACAACCACAATCATATCCGGCCCAAGGATAGCATATATGTCACAGAAAATCAGGGTAGCATCAGCCTCAAAGGCGGTGTGGACAAAGAATTGGGGGATTGGAATATAGCTTCATATCTGGCGGGCAGGAGAGACTTTACGGAGAAAGACGACCTCAGCAGCGGCAGGGTGGAGCTGGAGATCAAGCACTTTGGCCTCTTGCAAACCTCGTTTGGGGGCACCTGGGGCACATCCTTTGCTTTCCCATCCTACTTCGATCTGCATTGGAAGGGCGATTCCCAAGCCATCGGCAATCCCAACTTAAGGAGCGAAACCTCGCAGGGCGGGCAAGTCTGGCTGGATCTATCCGGTTTGAGCTATCACTTACGCGTTGGCGCACATATAAATACGGTGAAAGATATGATCCAGTGGCGCCAGGTGCAGATGTTTGGCAACGCTTGGAAGCCATTCAATATCGGCAAAGTGCAGCTCAGAAACCTGGAGCTGGAAGGTTCCTGGGATGCCAGGGAGTGGCTAAACCTCAAGGCGGATGCCCTCATTACCGATGCGCGTGACATCAGCAACCTCCCTTTCAAAGAGGCGCCCAAGCTCATGTATACTCCCAGGCTGAAGTATGGCCTCAAGGCAAGCGTATCACACTGGAATCAAAACATTTGGGCCAAGTATATCTACAGGGGTGAGCAGTTTATCACGCCGGACAATATCGCTGCTCCCATTGAGGGATATGACCTGCTGGATCTGGGCTGGGAGACGAGCTTCAAGGTCTGGAAAACAACGCTGAACCTGCACCTGAAACTCCAGAATGTGCTCAATAAACGCTACGAAGTGTATCCTTACATTCCGCAACCGGGACGCGCAGTTTACTTTGGTGCACAGATAGTATTTTGATGTAGGGATTGGGCTTCAGGCCCTGCAGGGAGGCATTATGGAGCCTGTTGGTCATGCCTGCCTCCGCTATGCAATTGTGTGGGATTCTTTAAAAAAGACTTGCCAAAAACGCATAGTAAATTACTATGTATTCAGAACAAGTAAAACGAGGTGTAACATGGCAGTTAACGCAAGTACAGAATACGCACTCAGGGCCCTAATTGAGATATATTCATCCAAGAGTGGGCTCATCTCAGCTCAGCAACTTTGCGATCAGCAAAAGCTTCCCAAGAAGTTTGTTGAGCAGCTTTTGACTTCGCTCAGAAATGCAGACATCCTGCAGAGCACTCCCGGTGCAAGGGGAGGCTACAGCTTGGCCCGTCCGGCGGATGAAATCACCTTTTTGGACGTGATGCTGGCCGTAGATGACAACAGCCTTGACCCTTCCTGCACGGCAAACAAGGGCGAGCATTGCCTGGGCTCGGATTGCAGGCTAACTCATTTCCTGGACGAGCTTTCCGCCAGGCAACAAAAGCTTTTTGACTCCTATACACTCAAGAAAATCGCCACCACACGCAAACCAAGAAGGAGTGCGCAGTGAATGAACGCATCTACATGGACAACTGTGTAACCAGTGCCATGGCTCCAGAAGTATTGGAGGCGATGAAACCCTATTTTGGCGAGCAGTTTTGGTATCCCGGCTCTTTTGTGAGCACGGGTGAAGCCAGCAACGCCGCCTTTGAGGGCTTCAGGAAGGTGATTGCCGAGGCGCTCCATGCAGAGCCTCGGGAGATCACATTCACCTCCGGCGGTACGATAGCCAACAACATC
>DGFM01000047.1:0-1857 GCA_002391675.1 Cloacimonetes bacterium UBA3900
GCGGCACCGTGGTAGGCTATCTGACCATCGTTGTAGTAGATAGCCTCGTGAGCATCAAGCAGATACCTGCCTCCATCCAAAGGGTAAAAATAAAAGTTCAGGCCATTCATTTTGGCGATCTTGCGGGCTATTTTGTGGTCTCTATAGCCGCTCTGCGAGTAGTTGAGCACGCTGAGGTCTTCAAAACCCACATCCAGCGCGGTATACACGCTCATCCTGGAATCCATGCCACCGCTAAGAAAGGCAAAATGCCGCTTCCCATGACGCAGATCGCATCGATGGATATGCTCAGCAGCTTCCCTGAAGAGCTGATTCATGGTGTAGACGGCTTTGTGGAGGCCGTCCGGGCTCTGCTCGGGAAAGCTGTTGTAATACTCCCTCACGCTGAGCTCGCCATTATCCCAAAACAGCATCTTGCCCGCCTGCAGGTGTTTGATCCCGGCTATGGTGGTATAATCCACAGAGGTAAAGCCATGCGCCATCATCATTCTCACGCCCACCTCATCCAAACTGCATTTGATGCCGTTGTACCTCAAAATTGCCACCACCATCGCCAGAGAGCTGGAAACCACCAGCTTCTGCTCCTGATGCCAGTAATACAGCTTGCCGCTGCCGATCTGATTGCCAAAGAATATCCCTTTTCCGCTGCTGTGATAGCTCGTGCAGGTAAATTGGCCGTAAAAATGCGGTACGAGGCTGGTATCCTGATCTACCAAAACCTTATCCAATAAGTCTTTGATCCCCTGAGTGGCGTAGGAATCTATCAACCTGTCGGCATTGGCCAAAATGCCATCAAAACAGGCCAGAACATCCTGGGAATGATACAGATAGGAGTCGTTGCCGCTGTGTGAAGCCCGGTTTGTGATGAGATGGCAATCTGCAGCCTCCATGCCGGACAGCTTCAGCTGCCTTTCCTCCAGCCCCTGCAACGGAGCTAAACCTTTGATAAATGCAAACATTATATATCTCCCTGTTTCATATTTTTGAGTTTGCTCACCCAGTCTTTCACGCTGGCGCTCATATCCGCAAGGTCAGCTCGCCCGGGTTTGATATGTTTTATAAATTGGCCTCCGGATTGATGGTTTTCATAGAGCAGGATTGCGATAAACCAGCTCAGGTAGCCGATACTGGTGGCCAATGCGGCCCCATTGATACCCATGATGGGGATGAGAATGAGATCGAGCACGATGTTCAGACTCAGTGCAATGGCGGGCAAAAGCACGCTGATCCAGGGGAAACCCTTGCTCCAGAGGTAGGTATTGAAGAGCGAGCCGAAGGAGAGGCCATAGCTCGCCGGGATCAGCCACAGATACACGTTGTAAACGGGTGCGAAGTCTTTGCCATACATGATGTTTAGCAGCGGTTTCCCCACCAGGATAAAGCCCAGATTCGCCACGCTGAGAAACCCGAAAAAGAAGATAAACACCTTCTTGAGCGTGTTCCAGCTCTGCACTTGATCGTCCAAATCCGAAAGCTTGACCAACAGCAGCGAGCCCACCATATTTGATGCCATTTGCAGCATTTCCACGATGTTGGAAGCCAGGGCATAGATACCCAAAGCATCAAAGTGTAAAAACCTGCGGATCAGCATCATGTCAAAACGGATGAGCAGGTTGATAAAGAGCGAGGAGAGAAACACGCGCCAGCCCAGATTGTAGCTTTTGAAGATGTAGGAGAGATCAAATCCCTGCCAGAAGCGGGTGAACAGCTTGGGAAAGACGAGGCCCACTATACTGGTCAGCATCGCCAGATTGTAGGCCACCAGCACGTAGACAAGCCTGTCCACAGAGGTGAAAAACAGATAGCCCAACACCACCACAACCAGCATCATCAGGCTGTTAAGAGTCTGGCAGATAT
>DGFM01000047.1:2156-2843 GCA_002391675.1 Cloacimonetes bacterium UBA3900
AGCGACCAGGTGAAGAGGATATTTCCCTTCTCCGGTTCCTTGCGCAGGAGATAGGGATAGGTTTGGTGGATGCCCAGGTCTATGATCAGCCAGGCAAAGCTGCTAATGGTAATCAGATAGCCATACTGTCCTTTGAGTTCCACACCCAAAAAACGGGTGGAAATCCACCCGGTCATAAAGGACAGGAAAACCGCCACAACTCTGTAGAAAGAGCTGATGACGATGTTTTTTCTGAGATTTATCCCAGCCACAAGCCCCTTACTCTATCTTGGCCAGCAGCTTGAAAACCTCATCCCATCTCAGTTTGAGGTCTGCAGCCTGGAAGTGTTCGATGAGGGCAATCATCAGCCTGGGCGTGGCTACTCCCGAGCCATTGAGCGTGTGCACAAAGGCGGGTCTGCCCTCTTTGTTGCGATAGCGGATATTGGCCCTGCGAGCCTGGAAATCCCTGAAATTGCTCACGGAAGACACTTCCAGATATTTCTGCGTGGCAGCCGACCACACCTCGATATCATAGGTGCGTGCAGAGGCAAAGCTCAAGTCGCCCGTGCAGAGCTCTATCACCCTGTAGTGAAGGCCAAAATGCTGCAAGATGCTCTCTGCATCGGCCAACATTTCTTCCAAAGCCTGCTCGGAATCTTCCGGCTCCACAAAGCGCACCATCTCCACTTTGTTAAATTGATGCAG
>DGFM01000014.1:0-525 GCA_002391675.1 Cloacimonetes bacterium UBA3900
GATCATAAAGCCGGAATCCAGGCCGGGGCGCTTGGCCAAAAAGGCGTTCAGTCCACGGTTCAGCGCTGGATTGAGCATCTGTTCCATCCTGCGTTCTGAGATGGAAGCCAGCTCAGAGATGGCGATGGCGATGGTATCCAGAGCGATTGCCAAAGGCTCGCCGTGGAAGTTTCCCCCGGAGATCACCCTGTCTTCATCGGGGAAGATGAGTGGGTTGTCTGTGGCGCTGTTGATCTCGATCTCCAACACGCCTCTGGCATAGGCAAGCGCATCTCGCACCGCTCCATGCACTTGGGGTGTGCAGCGCAGGGAATAGGCGTCCTGCACGTTGTCACAATTGCGGTGAGATTCTCTCAAGGGGCTGTTTTGCAGGAGGTTAAAAAGGTTGTTGGCGCTTTTGTTTTGTCCCGGATGTGCTCTCAAAATATGCACCAAGGGATCGAATGCGGTGGGTGTTCCCAAGAGGGCATCCACGCTGGCTGCGGCGATCACATCTGCCTGTTGGCAAAGCCTTTCTGCCTGCAA
>DGFM01000014.1:686-1144 GCA_002391675.1 Cloacimonetes bacterium UBA3900
CCGCTGGCGCCCACAGAGCCGCGCTTGGGAATCACGGGATGCACTTTCTTATTGAGCATTTCCACCAAAGTGAGCAGAGTTTCCACCCTGATGCCGGAATGCCCTTTGGCCAGCACGTTGATACGCAGTAGCATAATGGCTCTAACCTGGGCTTCGCTATATGGATCGCCCACGCTCACGGCATGGCTGCGGATCAGATTCAGCTGCAGCTCGGCGATGTTTTTCGCTTCGATGGTGACAGTACTGAATTTTCCAAAACCGGTGGTGAGCCCATAAACCACACGTTTTTCGGCAATAACTTTATCCACATAGGCTCTGCAGGCAGCTACTTTTTGCAGTGCTGCTTCGCTAATTTCAATCTCAGCACCTTGCAGTGCTACCCTTTCCACATCCTCCAAAGTGAGGCTATTTCCGTCTATGATAATGCGTTGCATGTTTCTCCTTTAAGGAATCCGAAT
>DGFM01000014.1:1422-4596 GCA_002391675.1 Cloacimonetes bacterium UBA3900
CCCATCAGAATCTTGAGCCTTCAGGGTGGCACAGTGTGTACCGCTGGCTTTGGGGCCCAGGTTCAGGGTGTTAACTTTTTGGCCGCGCAGGTTGTAGACCTCGATCTTCACTATTTCATCCTTAGCCAGGGAATAAGGGATGTAGAGCTGATTTTTGAAGGGATTGGGGTAGATATTGCCCAAACTGGTGGCATTGGGTGCGGGAGCAGGCTCGCCCAAAGAGGAATCCCAGAAATAACAATAAGGGCCATAAGCTTTTCTCTCATCGGAGCTTAAGATTGCTTCCACCCAATAATAATACAGGCCATCGTGCAGGAGCTGATCATCGACAAACTGATAGCTGGCACCCCTGTCTGCCACCACCGCAGCGATATGAGGACTGATTCTGTCTGCCGAGCTGAAGTCTTCACTATCGTTTCTATACACCAGGAAGCTCTGCAAACCGTTCTCCAGCCAGCTTTCCCAGCTGAGCACGATCTGGTTGTCTTCGTTATTCTTCAGAGAGATATAGGCCAGTTTGATGGGGAAATCATCAACTTCAGTGCTGATCAGGATGTCATCCAGGCGCAGCATAGCCCGCTTACCGCTGCCGCCATCGATATGATGATATCTGAAAAGCAGCTGCAGATACTCTTGGTTGAGCAGCTCATCCGGCAAGGCAAAGGGCAAGAAGTGCTGCACTTCGCCATCGACGCCCACTTGATACGCTTGCGGGGAGTTGAGGAGCTGGAATTCGTCCTCGATACCCACCCGATATTGCACCTGCAAGCCATATTCACGCTTGTTTTTCAGTAAGGTGCCGGCCAGCCAGCTCAGGGAGGCTGCGTCCACTCCCACCGTGTTCAAGGCTACCAAAGCACCGCCCAGATCACGGCCTCTGCCTGTATTGATGAAGGAAATGCCGTCCTGCCCCAGGCCGTTCAGTCTCGAGCGTCCGGTGAGCTGATAGGGGAAGCCGATACTTTCTGCATCATCTGCATGATAGTCGTCCGGAGCGATATAGTAGGCATAGTTGAGCGGGTAATCTGCATCAGGGTCATCTGTATCGGATTGCAGGAACAGCATATGCGGCGGATACTGCAGCTCGGGTGTAGCTGCGTCCCACTCGCCAAAACTGAAATCATCCTGCGCAAGCGGGTAGGCTTCGGGATAGATCAGGCATTGGAAGCTCAAGCTTGCTGGCGGATTCTGGCCGTCAGCTGCGCTGATGCTGATGCGGGTATCGCCTCTTCGGAGGCCGCTGATCTCCAGGAGATTGCCCTCAAGCGTAAGCTCAACGAAGTCTTGTCTGGAGCTTCGTATTCCATACCTCAGCTCGTCGCCATCCGGATCGCTGAAGAATTCCGAGCAATCCAGGCTCAGCGACTCGCCATTTTCGATCAGATACACATATTCGGGGTTGTATACCACTTCCGGGGCTTCATTGCGGATGAGCGTGCCATGGATACTGAGGTTGTCAAAGCGATCATTGCCGGAGTCGTTGGCCGCCTGCTCGCCCAAAAACAGGATTTTAAACATCAGATCGGGGTTGTCGTCCGTCTCGGTAACACCGGTTAGGTCAAAGCTTTGCAGTCTCCAATCCGGCAGCTCAAATACCTCATACTCTTGTGTGAGCAGCGTCCAGTTTTCGCCGCCATCGGTGGAATAATAGAGCTCTTGCAGGGTGGCTCCGTTGGAGGTACGGCAGGTGGCGTAGGCGCCAAAGACGTCAGTGAAACCGGTACTGGGTGCGGTGATGATCAATTCGCGGGTATCCGAGGGGTTACGTACTCTTAAGACCGCGCCTTGATCCGGCTCTTGTCCCATTTGCAGGTTGAGGTTTGATACGGGATCAGCGTCTCTATGCTTGCGTCTGTCCATATATCCGGCTCCGGTGCCCGGATAGGTGATTACTCCGGCGACATCCACCGAATAGTCCGCTTCCACGCTTTCCAGCTCATCGCCGGGCAGATCGTTGAAGTGCCAATAGTGGATGATGCGCACCCAGGCATCGGGATCGAGCTCAAAGTGTGCTGTCAGGTTCAGATCACCGCTGGGGGTGAGGGATAAGACGGGTTCATCGCTCTCGATATCGCCTTCCCAATGGCTGAACTTATATCCCTGCTTGGGTTTGGCTTCAATCCGCAGCGGCATACCGCTAAAGTAGGTGCCGGTCCAGGTGTGTGAGAAGACATCATCCTCCATTTCAGGGTCTATATTCACGGTATTAATCTTGAAGCAGCCTTGATAGATATTTGGTATCTCCACGGTTACTTGCAGGTCTTCACCCAGGTCAAAAAACTCCCTGAGATGGTTTCTTTGATATTCCGGCCTCATCTTTGCAAAAGAGTGCAGGATGTTGATGCGATAATTCCAATAATCCAAGCTGGGCGGCATCTTCCAGCGTGCGATATGTTCCGGCATTTCCGGGGTGATTTTTTGGATATTCTTGTTTATGATGCCAATTATCCTTGAGGGTACAAAGGTAGTGTTGATGAGGTCTGCAAACCTGGTGACAAATCTGTTTTTCACGCCTTCGTTTTCCAAAAGAGCGGCGAGGATCTGTGAGGCGTTGCAGCTGTGTTCTATGGCGCGTTGCAGGGTGTTGTGCGTGGCATTGTCTTCAGGACAAAAAGCGATGTCTGTGTCGAAAAACAGCCATCTGAAGCGTCCATCCTGTCCCACGGGAGCGTCTGCCTGATAGTCGTCTGTCCTCAATCTCCAGCACTTCATATTGTTTTGGGGCCTGTCTGTATTATTGATATAGATTTCAGCGATATAGTAATCCAGGAAATTGTCTATATCCATCATGGTGCTGAGCTGCTCATAGTTTGCCGCAATGTTAAGATCGTTGTTTGTGGCAAAATTTACCATGGCGTTATAGGTGTGAAGATCGCCTTCATCCGCCACCACGCCATTTTCTATCAGGTCCAGATTGTCGCCATCCACACCGTAAACCCTGGCCAGATAGTGTTTGTCAAAGCGTTCCCGGATGTTGAGCATACCCCAATACTCACCGTTTAGGAATGTGACTGCGGGGGAATAGGCCTGGGTATCAAAATTGAGGTCTCGCACAGCTTCCTGCAGGCTGGCGTCATTTACGAAGGTGCGGTCGTAATCCTGACCTGAATTGCGCAAGATCAGCCTTTTGTAGCTGGGGTAGGGCTTATCGGGGAAGAAGCTGTAGTCAAAGGT
>DGFM01000014.1:4805-5139 GCA_002391675.1 Cloacimonetes bacterium UBA3900
GCCGTGTAAGTGCCGTTATAATAATCAAACAGGTAGTTTTCCTGGATCTGCACCGAAACCACGGGCAGCGTATATCTCGACCTGCCTTCGGGATAGACAAAGTAACTGTGCGTCAAGGTAGGGCTGTCCAAGGCACCGGGTTTGATCACCTTGGCCCGCACTACAGTGGCTTTTGAGATGGGGTTTTGGGGAAAGTATTCGGGTTCAAAATCCCAGGTGGAAGAGATGTGTGAAAAGTAGTCCTCATCTGTGGAGCGATTGCAGATACTGATCGGCTGATCATAAACCAGTGTATAATAAGCGTTTTCAAGCATTTCTCCGGGAGCATTTTCCG
>DGFM01000014.1:5390-6001 GCA_002391675.1 Cloacimonetes bacterium UBA3900
GAGTGCGAAAGGCTGAGATCGAAAGCATTGGTATAAAACCCGCCCGCTGCGGAAAAGCTCGGTGGACCCAGGATGTCAGTATAATAAACTGAGGCGTTGGGCTCCAGCGGCGTGGGCTTATCAAAGAAAAACCAGGGCCCCGTGCCATTGGGATATCTGCCCCAGGATATATCCGAAACCAAAGGTGTGGCCGGAACCAAATCCACCAAATCACCGTTGGCATGAGTAAGCCGGATTTCTTCTCCACTGGCACTGATGCCAAAAGATGTGTGCAAAGGCTGCCCCGAAACGGCTCTATCCTTTTTGGAACACCAAACCAGGAGATAATCTCCGGGGCCAAGCACGGTGGAGGGGAAAACAAAGCGGAAGAGGTTGCTCTCATCGTCGCTGAGCCCCCAACCTTCGAGGTCAATGCTCTGATCACCGAGATTGAGAATCTCCACCCAATCTTCATAATCTCCATCTTCATCAGCAATGGTGCTGGAGTTGGAAGCCATTATTTCATTGATGCAGACTGGATAATCCGATCTGAAAGCCTTGCCCGGAATCACATGACCCGAAAGCATGGCAAACGACAATACGAGCGTAAGCCCGATAACTAATCTGTTAAA
>DGFM01000050.1:0-15576 GCA_002391675.1 Cloacimonetes bacterium UBA3900
CGCCCCCCGAGATCTCCCTTATCCTCTTCGCCGGCAGCGTCAGATGTGTATAAGAGACAGATTATGGTTTGATGGATGATAAAGAGGCTGATGCGCATCAGCCCACCATCGTTGTTTTGGATGCAAACAACTGTCCCGTCAAATAAATGCAGATCATTCAAGACATCTCTTCCACCAAGTCACTTTGCCGTTCTCTAAAGCAGGAAGGCACTTTGGGTTTTGTGCCCACCATGGGTTATTTGCATGAAGGTCACCTTTCTTTGGTGAAACAGAGTGTGAAAGAAAACCCCAACACCATAGTCTCTATCTTTGTAAACCCCAGTCAGTTTGGGCAAGATGAGGATTTGGATACCTATCCGCGTGATCTGGAAAGGGATGTGGCTCTTCTGAAGGAATGCGGCGTGGAGTATGTTTTCAATCCCAACGCTCAAACCATTTATCCCAGCGGATTTGACACCTGGGTGGTGCCCGAGAAACTCGCAAGTGTTCTCTGCGGCAAGAGCCGTCCGGGTCATTTCAGAGGCGTGGCTACGGTTGTTTTGAAGCTGCTCAATATCACCAATCCGGATCATATGTATATGGGTATCAAGGATTACCAGCAATTGCGCATCCTCAAGCAGATGGCAAGCGATCTGCATCTGGATTGCGACATCGTGGCCTGTCCCATCGTGCGTGAAGCGGATGGGTTGGCGATGAGTTCCCGCAATAGCTACCTCAATCCTGATGAACGCAAGCGGGCTTTGAGCCTCTATCATGGCTTGCTCAAGGCAAGAGAGCTCTATGAGCAGGGCGAGCGTGATTGTGGACAGATTATCGAGACAATCAAATCAATTATTCAAGAATCCGGCGGACGGATAGATTATATAGAATGTGTGGATCCTCTCACGCTGCAAAGCATTTCAGAGGCCAAAGATGACACACGCATGATGCTGGCCGTATATTTTGGCAAAACGCGCCTAATCGACAATATGGCATTAAAAGCTTGACTTTTGGGGCCTCTCGTAAAACTTGGCATTCACGAAGACTTATACCATTATCATGTGCGAAAGTGGCGGAACTGGCAGACGCGCTGGACTTAGGATCCAGTAGGTAATACCTATAGGGGTTCAAGTCCCCTCTTTCGCACCAAATTGTATTTTTATAGTTCTTAAGGAGATAAATTGTGCAAGTAGACATCAAACAAGTTGATCCTGTTACCAAGGAACTTACCATCACGGTGGAAGCAAGCCAGGCACAGGATGAGTATCGTAAATATCTGGAAAAGGCTGCGAGACGCATACAGATCCCGGGATTTCGCAAGGGCAAAGCACCTTTGGCCAGAGTGGAAAGGGAATACAAGGATTCCATCGTAGCCAGCTTTTTGGAAGATGCTACGGATAAGTATTTTGGCCAGGCGGTCACCGAACATCAGATTGGCTATCTGGCGATGCCCATGGTGAAAGACCTCAAATGGGAAGACGAGCAGGATCTGGTGATCGTGGTGGAAATCGAACAGGAGCCTGAGGTGGAACTTACCATTCCGGAACCCTTTGAGGTTCCTTACAAACACCTCACCGTGGAAAGCCAGGTGGATTATATCCTCAGTGACACGGCAAACAAAAACCGCACCTACGAACAGGTAGAGGCCGCTCTGGAAGGAGACGCCCTGAGTTGCAGCCTCACGATTCCCGGCCAAAACGACGATGAACCCGTGAACGTGATACTCTATGCCGGCGAAAATCCGCCCATGCGCAGCAGCAATGACCTCTTGGATAGAATGGTGGGCGACACCGTGAATATCACTCTCAGCGGCAATGGGCTCAAACTCGTGACTCAAAACAAGTTTCCCGATCTTGACAACGAGATGAACTACAGCTGCAGTGTGATGGTAAACGAGATTATGCGCCTCAAGGTGCCCGAGATAGATGATGAATTTGCCAAGGATCTGGGTTTTGATGACCTGGCTGCCTTGAAACAACAGCTGAGCGACGACCTTCGCCTCAGAATCGAGCATGGCAATTATGAAGGCGAAAATAGGGCCATCATCCATAAGCTTTATGCAGACAATCCTTTCCAGCTGCCCGAGCGCACTTTGAACTATGTGGTTGAAAACGAGCTGTCACAGCTGGATCAACAGCAGGAAATGTATCGCAAATATCTGGAAATGCAATATCGGATGGAATTTAGCAACCAGATGATCAGCCTTTATGTAAACAAAGCCTTGCGCAAGCTCACCGGGTTTACGCTTGATGAGAGCAAGATGGATGAATACATCGAACACAACGCCATCATGAGCGACATGACGGTGGACGCTTGGGAAGAGCAAAATAAAGATAGAATCCAGGACGACGACTTTGTAGATCAGGCCACTAACTGGTTTATGCTGCGTGATTTGGCAGCCAAAGCCACCTTTGTGGACCCGCCTGAACCTGAAGAACCACCCGCTGATGCTGAAGAAAGCACAGAAGAGAAGGAGGACTAATGAATTACATCCCCATGGTTATCGAACAAGTAGGCCGCGTCGAGCGCGCATATGACATCTATTCCAGATTGCTCAAGGATAGAATCGTCTTTGTGGGCGGCGTGATAGAAGACAACCTGGCAAACTCAATCGTGGCGCAGCTGCTGCACTTGGAAGGTGAAGATGCTAATGCCGATATCTATATGTATATCAACTCCCCGGGAGGGATTATCTCCTCTGGATTGGCCATCTACGACACCATGCAATACATCAAGCCCAAAGTGAGCACCATCTGCATCGGTCAGGCTGCGAGTATGGCTGCCATGCTTTTGGCCTCTGGAGCCAAGGGAAAGCGCACGGCTCTCCCCTATAGCAGAATCATGATCCACCAACCTCTGGGCGGCGCTCAGGGACAGGCGAGCGACATAGAGATTCAAGCCAAAGAAATCCTCTACCTCAGAGAAGTGATGAATGAACTGTTGCACAAACATACCGGACGGCCCTTGGAACAGATCATCGACGATACAGACCGAAACTATTTCATGAGTGCTGCCGAGGCTAAAGAATACGGATTGATCGACGAAGTGATCACCATGAGGAAATAGCTTGACGGAAATCAGCATCTGTCATAAACAAGACTCACAATCTAAAAACAATATTCTCAGGAGAGACTTTGGATAAATTCAAAAATGAAAGCTGTTCGTTCTGCGGCAGATCAGAAGCCGAAGTGCGAACCTTGATTCGGGGCATTGCCGGCAATATCTGCGATGAATGCATCGATATGTGCCACAATGTCTTGAATACCAATGAAGTGCCTGTGGAGCAGGAAGAGATTGACCTTCCGATCCCCAGCAAGATCAAGAGCTATCTGGATCAGTATGTGATCGGCCAGGAAAACGCCAAGATGATCATCTCTGTGGCTGTGTACAATCATTACAAGCGTATTTTCAGACAAAACAAGATGGATGATGTCACACTGGAGAAAAGCAATATACTGATGATCGGGCCTACCGGTTGTGGAAAGACCCTGATCGCTCAGACTTTGGCAAACTTTCTGAAAGTGCCCTTTGCCATCTCTGATGCTACCACACTCACCGAAGCAGGATATGTGGGTGAGGACGTGGAAAACATCCTGGTGCGCCTCTTGCAAGCTGCGGATTATGACGTCAAAAAAGCCGAGCACGGTATCGTCTATATCGATGAAATGGACAAGATCAGCAGAAAGTCTGAGACGCCATCCATCACCAGAGACGTATCCGGCGAAGGCGTGCAGCAGGCACTGCTCAAGATCTTGGAGGGAACCAAGGTCAACGTGCCACCCAAGGGCGGCAGAAAGCATCCTCAACAAGACTTTATCGAGATGGATACCACCAACATCCTCTTTATCGCCGGTGGTGCCTTCTTTGGCTTGGAGAAAATCATCAAAGAACGTATGGATAAGAAAGTTATCGGTTTTGACGTGAAGCTCTCTGAAAAGCTGGATGACAGCAATATCTTCGAGCATACCAATGGTTCAGACCTGCTCAAATATGGCCTCATCCCAGAGCTCATCGGCAGACTTCCCGTAATCTGCACTCTGCACGAGCTTTCGGAAGACGCTTTGATGGATATTCTCACCAAGCCCAAAAATGCCATCTGTAAACAATATGAGAAGTATTTTGAGCTGGATGGAGTGGAGCTGAACTGGGAAGAGGAAGCTCTGGCAGAAATCGCCAAGATCGCCATCAGCCAAAAGACAGGTGCACGCGGACTCCGGAGCATTATGGAGAAATTTATGCTCCAGATCATGTACGATCTGCCGGATAACCCCCAGTGGAATAGCTGCACCATCACCAAAGAGGCGGTATTGCAGACCAAGCCGCCTATCTGTAAAACCGACAATAAATCAAAAACCGCATCAAAATAAAGGGAGTATATCATGAGAAGATACCTTGTCATTATTCTGTTAGTCCTTATGGGACTTATGCTTGTGGCTTGTGATGATGATGCCGAGCTGCGCATCCGCAACCGCACCAACGCCTCTGTCACAGCAAAGGTTGATGAAGGTGAGGAATTCACAATCGAAGCCTGGAGTGGCTGGAGCCGCGTCTATACTCAAGATACAAACGTTACCGTAAACTATGAGGGCCTGTATGTGTATCCCGGTTTTGTGACCCGTGCAGTTACCCAGGGAATACCTACAACCGTAAACATTTATCCGGATTGTGGTGCCGTCAGACTCAACAATGATGGCGCACCCGCAATTACCGAAATCTATATTTCACGGCATGACGCCACGGATTGGGGCGAAAACTTGATCGCCAGCAATATGTTGGCAGGCTCTGCCCTCACCTGGAGCATCAAGGCAGGAGCTTGGGACTTCAAAGTGGTGAACGAAGCTGGAACCTCCTTGTATAGCATGAACCAAACCATCACCGATAATGAGACGCTGGAGCTGTTGATCAGCCAATTTGCCACACATACCAAGAAAGATAAAGCACCCGGCGGCAGTAAGTCATCCGAGCTGATCGCCCGCTAAACAAACTATATTCAAGGATAAAATGAACAATACAAAAGCTCGCAGAGAACGCTTGGGAGCTTCCATGGCAAATGGCGAGGCTTGCATCATCTTTGCAAATCAAGCCGAAAACCTGCGTAAGTTTTCCCAAGACAACAACTTCTTGTACTTCACGGGGCTCAATATACCCAATGCCATCCTGGTGTTGATTAAGAGCGCTGATGCCGTGCAAGAGATGCTATTTATCGAGCGTGGGATTCCTGAGCGCGAAGTGTGGGATGGCAAGAAAATGACCAAAGATGAGGCTCAACAGATCAGTGAGATCAGGAGAGTCTTATATCTTGATGAATATGACGCCACTATGTCCATGTGGTGTCCTATGCTGAATAAGATCCACGCCAATATCGGCTTCGTCGCTTTGGATCAGCCCCTGAATTATGCGCTGTACAGGCTGGAGCCGCTGCGTATCCGCTTCCCGCAGATCCAAATCGCAGATATCACGCCCCTCATCACACCGCTGAGGAAGATCAAGGATGCCTGGGAGATCGAGCAAATGCAAAAGGCAATCGACATCACCGGCGAAGGCATCCTGGATATCATCAGGCAGGCACGTGCTTCCATGTATGAATATGAGCTGGAAGCTATGCTCTTCTACCGTATGCAGAGAAGCGGTGCGCATCATTGGGGCTTTGCGCCCATCATCGCTTCCGGCATCAATGCGGCAACGCTGCACTATGGCCAAAACAACTGTCGCATCGAAGAAGGACAGCTGGTGCTGATGGACGTGGGAGCAGCCTATAACAACTATAGCGCCGACGTCACGAGATGCTTCCCCGTGAGCGAGAGCTTCAGCGACCGGCAAAGGCAAATCTACCAGCTGGTTCTGGATGTGCAGAAAGAGATCATCGAGATGATCAAACCCGGCGTCAGTTTGATGGACTTGCAGGTGAGGACGCGGGAGCTTTTGGCTGAGTCTGCCCTGGCAATCGGCCTCATCAAAGATCTGGATGAGATCACCAGATACTATATGCACGGCGTGAGCCACTTCCTGGGCCTGGATACGCACGATCTGGGTGGACGCAACGCCATCTTGGAAGCGGGAAATGTGATAACAGTTGAACCCGGCATCTACATCCCGGAAGAAAACCTGGGCGTACGCATCGAAGATGACGTCCTGGTCACCGAATCCGGAAACCACGTGCTTTCCCACAACATTCCCAAGGAAATCAGCGAGATCGAAGAGATCCGTCGCAAGGCTTTGAGCTGATATGCATAGAGCGCTATATCCCGGTACTTTCGATCCCATCACTCTGGGGCACATCAACATCGTGCAAAAAGCGGTGGAGTTCTTTGATGAAGTGATCCTCGCTGTAGCAGATTATACCGGCAAAGACCCCCATCTGAATCTGGAGCAGAGGCTGCGGCTCTGCAGAGAGTCTACCTTGGACATCCCCAATCTGAAGGTGGTGAGCTTTACCGGCCTGGCAGTGGATTTTGCCAAGAAGATGCAGTGTAACACCATGATCCGCGGCCTGAGAGCGGTTTCAGACTTTGAATATGAGCTATCCCTGGCCATCACCAATAGAAAGCTGAAACCAGAGATCGAGACAGTGTTCCTGGTGCCCAGCCTCAAATATATGTACCTCTCCTCCACCATGGTGAGGCAGCTTGCAGACCTCAAGGCACCTTTGGATGACTTTGTACCCCAGCCCGTATTGGAATACTACCGGAAGAACGGCCTCTCATAAAGAGTAAAAGATGCAAAGCAAGAAAAAGGATACCACACAAACGCCCAAGATATCTGAGCGTGGCCTCCCGGTGGACTATAACGCTGAAGCGGCCATCCTCTCCGCCATGTTGATAGATTCAAACGTGGTGAGCAAAGGCATCGAGATGATCAAAGAAGAGTATCTCGCCAAACCTGCTCATAAGACTATCCTGCGCACAATCAGGGAGCTCTTCAATGAAAGCATAGAGATCGACAGTCTCACACTCATTGATCGCCTGCAGCGCAACAATCAATTGGAGAAGGTGGGCGGTCTCCCCTACATCAGTGAATTGGTAGACTTTGTGGTATCCAGCGCCAACTTTGAATATCACCTCAATATAGTGATAGAAAGGGCACTGCTCAGGCATCTGATCGTAGCATGCAACGGCATTATCGAAAGCTGTTACACCTCCACCAAGCCCGTAAAAGACATCGTAGACGAAGCAGAACAGACCATATTTAACATCGCAGAGCTGCCCTCCCACCAAGGTTTCGTCAATATGGCGGAAATCAGCAGGCAGGTGGCAAGCAATATCGACCTGATCGCTTCCACCCGTAAACCTGTGGTGGGAGTTGCCAGTGGCTTTTCAGAGCTGGATAACATCACCGGTGGCTTCAGGCCTGGCCAATTCATCATTGTAGCGGCGCGTCCTGCTATGGGAAAGACTGCCTTTGCCCTCAATATCGCTACGCATGCTGCGATAGAATTGAATAAAAAAGTGGCTATTTTCACCATGGAAATGGGTGCCGATGAAGTGGTGATGAGGATGTTTGCCTCCCTGGTGAAGGTGAAGATGGACAATATGCTCAAAGGCTTTGGCATGGATGAAGAGAAGCTTATCAACATCATGCAAGCCTCAGACGTGCTTTCCAGCAAGCATATCTATATCGACGAATCAGGAACCAACTCGCCCATAGATATCCGGGCCAAGACACGGCGCCTGGCTGCAGAAATCGGGGGACTTGATCTGATCCTGATCGACTACCTGCAGCTGATGACATTGCCCAAAGACAGGGAAAACCGCCAGCAAGAGATCTCTGAAATCTCGAGGTCGCTCAAGATATTGGCCAAGGATATGAAGATACCCGTGGTGGCTCTCTCACAGCTCAACCGCCAGCTGGAATCCCGAGAAGACAAGCGCCCCGTCCTTGCTGACCTGAGGGAATCCGGCGCCATCGAACAAGACGCAGACTTGGTGATGTTTATCTATAGAGATGACTATTACTACAAGGAAAAGAGCGAGAAGCCGGGCATTGCTGAGATCATCATCGGCAAAAACCGTCACGGTCCCACAGATAAGGTGGAGCTCTTCTTCGAGCGCGAATACACCAAGTTTCACACCATAGAAAAGAATAAATGAAGCTCAAATTCCTCTCTGGCTTGGGAGATTACGTTATGTTTACCTCGCAGGCTTTACTCAGCCTGAGGCATCTCCCCAGACGCCGCCAGGAGATAGTCATGCAATTTAAGCGAATCGGCTATGATTCGCTTTTTTTGATCACGCTTACCGCAGCTTTCACCGGCATGGTGACCGCGCTGCAAGCCGTATATCAATCCAGAGGCTATATCCCCATCCACCTGCTCAGCGTACTGATCGGAAAGTCCACCATGGTGGAGCTGGCGCCTGTGCTTACCGCTCTGGTGATGACCGGCAAGGTGGGAGCTTCCATTGCGGCAGAGATCGGCACCATGAGAGTTAGCGAGCAGCTTGACGCCCTCCAGAGCATGAACATCTCGCCAGCAGAGTTTTTGTATATGCCCAGGATTCTGGCAGGTGTGATTTGCTTTCCCATGCTCACTATCTATGCCAACCTGGTGAGCATCCTCTGCGCCTGGTACTTCTCAGCCCTGCGTTACGGTCTCCATTGGTACACCTTTTTCAACAACATGAAGAGCTACTTCCAGCCCTTCGATCTCTTTAGTGGCCTGATCAAATCCGCAGTCTTTGGCTTCTTGATTACCAGCCTCAGCTGCTACTTTGGTGACAGGTCCAAAGGCGGCGCAGAAGGCGTGGGACTCTCCACCACCCTCACCGTGGTTTACAGCTCGGTCTCGATCCTGATTATGGACTTCATCGTAGCGTGGATTCTCTTCGGCAACTTGTGATGCGGCGCGCTACCCACCTTTGTCTCGTTCTGCTCTTTATCTTGATGTCTTGTGGAAGGCAGAAGGAAGGAGCCAAATCCAAAGCCGCAACCAAACAAAAAGGCCCTCAAACCGAGCTCTGTATCTGGGGCCCGATGCGCCTGCGAACCTTGGGCCTCGAGCAAACCGTCATCAAGGACTTCTCCAAATCACACAACTGTAAGATAGACCTCGTACTATTTGAAAACTCAGCTGCGCTTTGGGACAGCCTCTTCAGCGAGAAGCTGATCCAAAAGCCGGATGTCGTAATGGGCCTGGACAATGCCTACAGCTTGGACGAGCGGGTGAGGGATATGTTAGCCGTGCAGCACAGCTTGAATTACAGCCAGTTTTCACGGGAGGTGTATCTCGATCCCGAGAAGAGGCTGGTGCCTTATGCACAGGCAAACCTGGGCGTAATCTACAACAGCAGGGTTTACAAAGAAGGGCCCAGCACCTTCGGCGAGCTGCAGGATGCGGCCTACTTCAGACAAGTGGGAATCTGTGATCCTTTTCAAACAGGCGAAGGAAGAGGCAGCCTCTACTGGACACTGGCGCTTTTCGGCGATCCCGGTTATACCATTCTCTGGCAAAGCATCAAAAAGAACATCAAGACCTTCTACCCAGACTATGAGACCGCATTGAAGGCCCTGATCGATGGAAAGATAAACCTGCTGATCGGCTACAACAGCACCACTGCCTGGCTTCAGGAAACAAACAAGACAGACAAGAACTTCAAGTTTAACCTCTTTAAAGAAGGCTCCTGGCAATACAGCGAATCCGCCGCCATCTGCATAGATGCAGCCAATCCAGCGCTGGCGACCAAGTTTATCTCCCATCTATTGGACAGCAAGAGCCAAAACCTCATCCCCTACAAGCTGGGCCTTTTCCCCACCATCTCCAAGGCGCAATTACCAATGAGCTTCGTCCGCATCCCCTTAAGCTCTTTCACGGTAAACAAAAGGCTGAAAGCAGAGACAGTAACGGAAAACCTGCCTCTATGGCACGAGTTTTGGATGCAGACCTTTGATTACAGCGTTATTGCGCGATGATACAGCTCTCAGACAGCGGCCTGCACATCGTTTTATACCAGCCGGAAATCCCGGGCAACACAGGAAACATCGGCAGGCTTTGTGTGGGAAGCGGCAGTACCTTACACATCATCAAGCCCTGCAGGTTCCTGCTCACCGATAAAGAGATCAAGAGAGCGGGCTTGGACTACTGGCCCAAGCTGAAGCTGCAAATGCATGACAGCCTTGAAGAGCTATATACCCAGCATCCGGAAAGCCGCAGATTCTATTGCACCACTAAGTGTTCCAAGAATTATACAGACATGGAATACCGAGTGGGAGATATGTTTGTCTTTGGCCCTGAAAGCTCCGGGCTTCCACAAACCATCCTGAATGAACACCCCCAAAGCTGCATCACCATCCCCATGCACCCCGATATCCGCAGCTTTAATCTATCAAACTCTGTGGCAATCATCCTCTACGAAGCCATCAGGCAGATCAAGCTGGCATAGATATAAAAGACTCTATAAGAAAAGGCTGGCTCATCATAATGAACCAGCCTTTATTGTCTTATCTAAACGGTTTTAATTGAATTTGTAAACCATCACCCCTTTATCACGGGCAGCCACCACCACCTTATCTTTGTAGAAGATGGCGTTGTTGGTATAGCCCGCGGAGGTGATGTTCTCTTTGAGCAAAGGTTTGGCAGGATTGCTCACATCAAACAGATAGACACCGCCGGAACCAGAGCTAACCAGAACAAGATTGTCTTTTATGTCTATGGAGGTGGCGTAGCCTTTGGTATCGAAGCGAGACACAAACTTTGGCTCGGAAGGATCACTGATATCCACAATCTGTAAACCTTCCTGACGGCTAGCTACGTAGGCGTAATTGCCAGAAACTTTCACGGCTAAAGCCTGTCCTGTTAGCGGGATTTCGGAAAGTTTATTTTGCGTCCTTCTCTCGTAGATAGACAGGCCTCGTTGTTGTTGAGTCAAGACTACCAGGTTGTCAGTTACATCAAACCCGTGGATCGTATATGTTGCCTCAATTTCCCAACGGTAAAGCGGTGGTGCTATTCCATCAAAACGGTAGTATTTGAATTTTCTGTTTTCGTTAACCAAGTAACCGTGGATAATATCAGATCCTGTTGGATTTTCAATGGGTATAAAGAGAATCTTCTGCAAGAGGTCCGTACCCCCCTGGATGTTATTGACCAGTTCCAAGTAATCTGGATCACTTATATCTACTATGTAAACGTTGTCGCCACCTACATACTCCCCCAAAAAGAGGAAGTTGTGTTCGGGAACCACAGAGACGCGACGGATGTAAACAAGAGAAGTAGTATCAGGAGGGAGTGATGGCCACCAACGGCTTTGCCAGGTGCTGGTGTTGATAACCGTGAGGGCACCCTGATCTCCAGCAACATAAAGCTCTGTATCAGAGCCATCAATCTCAAGTGCATTCCCCACAATAGGGATTTCTTTAAATAGAGTCAGGACTCTGTTATCAGTCGGCCCCGTGCTGCGTTTGGCGCAAGCAGTAAACAGCGCCAAAACGACTACGGCTAAGATTAGTAAACGCTTTTGTGACATTCATTCTCCTAATATGTTGTTTAATTTGTACATTTCAAAAGGGGAAGTCCCTTTTTATATGATATGCAAGAAGCGTTCCCAAACAAGAATATAATTGCGATTCTGGGTAAATATCTCTGAATGGCGACGGCTTACATCCCGGCCGCCGGAGCAGCCCAAGCTTGCCTGCCAGCCCTCCCCCACCTCAACACCTCCACCACGTATCTGATTGAAGGAAGCTGGATTACTCGCTTCAAGTGACCCGGTTTCCCAAAACTGCTTGACATTTTTGCAGCAGGTTTCTTACTGGTTATCAGTAATATAAGTAAATACAAATGATATGGAGGAACGATGCGCAACGCAAGATTTGCAGTTATCCTGACCCTATTGCTTGTGATCCTTACGGGATGCAGCAAAAACGTGAGATTGTATAACGAAGCCAAAAAGCAGTTTCAATATGGCAACTACGAAACCGCTCTGCGCTACAACGCCGAATCCCTAAAACTGAAACCCAACTATCAGAAAGCCCAAGAGCTGTTGCCTCAGATCTACCCCATTGCCGTGAAGACGAGACTGGACAATATCGCCAGAATCAAGCAGGCAAACGCAGCCAACAAATGGGACCTCCTGGTGCCCGAATATCAAGCTCTGGTAAACATTTACAAGACCATGGGCGAGCTGCCCCGCCTCGTGCACCCCAAGACCAAAATCCCCTTTACCTATGAAACCGCAGACTACAAACCCCAATTGCAAGAAAGCAAGATGGGCGCAGCGGAATATCACTATCAGCTTGGCATTCAAAAGGCTCTCCAATCCGATGATCCGGATGTGCAAAGGGAAGCCTCAAAAGAGTTTAAGCTTGCCCTCGATTTTGTGGAAAACTACAAGGACGCTGCCGAGCGCTATGCGCAAACCCGCAAAAAGGCCGTAAAGCGCATTGCTATAGTTCCTTTTGAAGACAAAACCGGTGACAGAGCTCGCTTTGGCGGCATTGCGGACATCCTGGTGGACAACGTCATCCGCACCCTGATCCAGGACAAATCCACCGCCGAATATGTTGATATTATCAATAGAGCCAATGTGGAAGCCGTGATCCAGGAACAGCAGCTTGCCGTTTCCGGTCTGGTGGACGAAGCCAGCAGCGTAAGATTGGGCCAGCTTTTGGGTGCTCATGAGATCCTCACAGGCAAAATCTTACAGGTTGACGTGGTACCATCCCGCATCACATCTGTGGAGCAGAAGGAAAGTGCAAACATAGAGATACAGCAGGGTGAGGCGGATTATGAACCCGAGCTGGAAGACGATGAAGCTACTCCCAGAAAGAAGAGCACCCAGAGTGTACAATGCCTTTATGATAAGTATACCAAGGTCGCTTCTGCCAGGATTATGGCCTCTTTCACCATTACAGACGTGAGCAGTGGAACCGTGAAAGTGCAGGACACCTGCGTTGGCACCTATGAATTTATGGATACCTGGGCTCGTAAAAAGAGTGGGGATGACAGAGCTCTGACACCCGCCACCAAGGCCCTGATCGCCAAAGAAGAGCCCTTCCCGCCCAGCGAGAAGCAGATGGTAAGTGACGCACTGGAACAGCTCTCTCAGCAATTCATCAATAAAATCAAAGGATATGTCCAATAGGTTTCTTTTTGGCCTGCTCGTCATCATAGCTGTGCTCCTGGCCGGCTGCAGCAGCAATGCGAAGGTGCCTGCCTGGGTGAACAATACGGAGACGGATGACGCTTATTACCACGCTGTGGTAAGCGTGCCCAAATATGATTCCCGCTACAAGGAACAGGCCTTTGAGCAGGCTGTGAAGAACATATCCATGCAGATTCAAGTAAACGTTGACGCCTCGGTTTCTACCAAAGAGACCGAGGCTTTTGGTTTGAGTTACTCAGATTTCAGCTCCAATATCCAGACCAGCAGCCGCACACGCCTCAAAGACGTGGAACTCTATAGAAGCGAGGATAATAGGCTGGGTTATTGGGCCCACTATCGCCTCAACAAACTGGAGTATAGACAACAACGTTTACAGCAGGCAGAGCTCGGCAAGAAGCTGGCCTTGGACTTGCTTGAAAAATACGACCACTCGCTGAGGGGAAAACGCTTTGTGTTTAATAAAAGCAGCTTTTATCTCATCAAAGCATTGGACGAGCTCAGCGATCTGGTGGATATGGACCTCAGCGCCAACCTCTATGGAAAGCAGGTAAATCTCTATAGCGAAGCGCTGCAGAGGCTGGCCACGCTGGCCGCCAACACCAAGCTGCGCTCCAAGCAAGGGCAGATCGACGCGATCACCGGCTCAAATCTGGACTTGAGATCCACCATCAAATGCTATTATGAGGGCGATACCAACCTGGACATCATTGGCATGAAGCTGAATGCAGCTTTCAGCAGAGGAGTGGGAACGCTGATAACAGACCTGATCAGCAACCCCCTGGGCGAGGCGCAGCTCGAGATTCAGAGCATCAGCTCGGCAGATAAAAATCAGCTCATTTCCATCGGGATAGATAAGTCGCAGCTTTTGGAGCAAAGCGACAACCCTCTGGTAAAGAAAATGATCTCCAGCCTCAACCTCAGCACTATAGACCTGCCTCTGAATGTGCGCAACCCCAGGATTTGGCTGGATTATAGCTTCAATGACAGCGGGAGCGAAAACCGGCGGCTATTGGATGACAGGCTGCGGGGGCTGGCCCTGGAAGTAGTAGATGACGGGCAAGCGGCAGACTACACTTTGAAGGTGGAGATCAAGAGCAGGCCCGGTACCTATATACCGTATTTGGGCATCTTTTCAGCTTTTGGAGACGCTTTTCTCACTTTGAGAAACGCCCGCACCCTGGAAGTATTGAGCTCCGAAACCATCAAAGACATCAAGGCAACCGGACTAAGCAGAGCAAAGGCCGAAGCAGCAACCGAGACCGTTTCCCTGAGAGCGATACAGGAAATCCTCTATCGCCTGGTCAAAGGCAACATCCTTCCCTAAGGGGTAAATTGCAGCCTGAGGGCAACAGGCCTATGATCTGAGATCAGATTGTAGTAATTTTGCCACGTTCCCATCACATCTTCCACCCTGATAGTCTCGCACTTGCTATTTGGCAGGGAGTAGCTTTCAAAGAGCTCATCCGTAATCAGGATATGATCTATATGCGATAGCATGGTTGGATAGGAAACATTGGTATAGCTTGGGTTTTGGGCAATGTGCATATCGGTAAACTGATATTTATCCGGCTGAGAAATAAAGACCATAAACACGTTATATTCTTCCGGCTCAGCAATTTGGTCGTTCATATCGCCCAAGACGACCACCGCTTTATCATCCCAATTAGTGCTGATATAGTAATCCAATTTCTCACAGGCCAGGCGACGCCTGCGCTCTTCATCCCAAGGGTCATCTTCATCAATATAGTTGTCTCCATATGCTTTGAGGTGGTTGTTTACCAGGATGATGTTTTGATCGCGCCAGTTGATGTCCAAGACGTAGGGCGGGCGCGGGAAGGGATTGGTTTGCCCGGTGTAAATTGGGTAGACATCGTTAACGCTCACATATCGGGTATTATAGAGGTAAGCCAGCCTGTAGAGCGAAGTTGCCGTGGACACATATGCCTCATAATCCGGCAGCATCCGAGCCAGCTCATAGAATGCGTTGGTATCCTGTATCTCCTGAAAAGCGAGGACATCCACCTTGAGTTGTGGGATGATAGCGGCTAATTCCTGCAGAGTTTGAACGTTTTTGAGAGGGAAATCCCTCAAGTTCCACGTCAGCACTTCAAAGGTGTTGTCCATGCCAAATTCAATTGGCGATACTTCGATTGGGTCAACCAGCTTGGTATTACTGCCACAGGAGCTACCAAAGATGACCACCAATATTACAGCGAATATATTCAGATAGTTTTTCATATTTGTCTGTTACCTATATTTGAGCCCAATTTAGCTTGCAAGAATCCAGCCAAAACTTGAATTCTCTTTGATTTTCTCACTACAATCATCGCAAATTAGCAAGATATTTGCCATTGGCGGCGACCGGCATAATAATAATGGCATCCCGGCCTGACGGTGAATCGCCTATCAAAATAGTAGGTATTACCACCACAATTTGGAGCCTGAACAGGCAGGGCGTTTTGAAATATTTGACCCGGGACCCGGTTTTGCGAAAGCAATTCCG
>DGFM01000050.1:15704-48999 GCA_002391675.1 Cloacimonetes bacterium UBA3900
CAAGTAACCCATGGAAAACCCATGAGTTACGCATTTGAACGCCGAGGAGATCCGAGGGTGGGGTGAGCCAGGTCAAAAGTCAAATGTTGAGTCAAGCATCGGTTTTGTGCAAATATAAAACGGGGCTTAAGCGGGATTTGATTTCAGAAAAAAAGAGGTGGATCATTATCATGTAAATACGGCATAAAACGTGCGCAGCGTCCCAGATTTTGGCATCAATCTCGGGATAATGAGGTTTTTCCACAATATTCTTACCTGTTTGGGAACGGAAATTGCATTCTCATATAAATATCATGAAAATTGGAGTACTAAATGCGATACCAGATACTACTTATCTTATTGCTGTGCGCCTCTTTGCTAACAGCGGTAAACCAACCCCAATATGAAGAAAATGCCTCCGGGCTTAGAGCGAGGATGAGCTTTGAAAGGATCGTCCCCTCTATAGAAGAACAAATCGTAGATGAAGAAGGCTTCGATAATGTGAGCAGCTTCACTACCACCTATGCCCTGCCTTTTGAGAGTGTGGGCATCAGGGTAAACAGTATTGTATGGGATGTTTTCGATGCTTCCGGCAACTTTTTGCATCAGATATCGGATCGTAAATCCCAGGACGTCGTGGTGGCCAACAGCTTCCAATTCAGGGAGATGCGTGGTTTCACAGTCAAGGCTCCCACCCGCTATAGCGAGTCGGGCCTGGAGTATCGCCTCTCGCAGCTCGATTATTCCCTGAGCGGCAGCGGCAACATCATTTTGCCTCAAAGCGTTTCACCCGCTTTTGTGGAAGCCTACAAGCTTTTGGCAGACAACTATGACACCTCTTATCTGAAAGGCCTGCCCACTGCACGGCCCAAGATGCTGATCATCAGCCATCCAAACCTGGCAAACTACCAGAGACAGTTTATCAATTGGAAGAGATCGCTGGGCATGGATGTGGATGTGGTTATCAAAGACGACATCGGCAACTCCGTAAACGAGATCAAGAACTATCTGATAGATTATTATCAACAACACCGGCCGGACTACCTGCTTTTGCTGGGTGATGTGACGGGTAACTTCAGCATCCCCACTGCTTTCTTCCCCTCACCGGAATATCAGGAAAACGATGCGGACGACTATCAGTACTCGCTGCTTGAAGGTGACGACTACTTTCCGGAGCTGTTGGTAGGCCGCTTTTCCTTCAACGAAATCAACGAATTCCGCAATATGGCAAATAAGACCATCATCTATGAAAGACAGCCCTTTATGGGAGAAACCGACTGGATGAAGCGCTCTTTGGTGGTGGCCGGAAACTATGCAGAGGGCAACCTCAGACCCACCACGCCCGTACATATGTCCCGCTGGTTGAGAAACAAGATGTTGGACATCGGCTATGCCCAGGTGGACAGCGTGTTTTACCCTCCCACCTACCCCGGAACCAGCGCTATCGCCAGCGCTATCAACCGTGGAGTGCAATTGATCAGCTACCGCGGTTGGGGCGATGCCAACGGCTGGCACTTCCCCAGCTTCCACAATCCTGATCTGGACAATGTGACAAGCTACCAAAGAATGCCCATCGTGTATTCCATCGTGTGTAATACGGGAGACTTTGCCAACAATGTAAACCCCTGCTTTGGCGAGAAGTGGATGCGCATCGGATCCGTGGAGCGTCCCAATGGCTGCGTGGCCTTTGTGGGGCCTTCTGACCTGCATACCAAGACAAGGCTCAACAACTCCATCTCCTCGGGAGCCTTCCGCAGCATCCTGGATTTTGGCGTCAGAGGTTTTGGCACCAGCGTGTTGATGGGCAAGATAGAGCTCTATAAAAACTTCCCAAACGACATCGCTCCCGACCAATACGTGCCTTTCTACTTCCATGTTTACAACCTCCTGGCAGACCC
This sequence comes from Cloacimonetes bacterium UBA3900, assembly GCA_002391675.1. Taxonomy (GTDB): domain Bacteria; phylum Cloacimonadota; class Cloacimonadia; order Cloacimonadales; family Cloacimonadaceae; genus UBA3900. The sequence continues at coordinate 17,582 of DGFM01000050.1, forward strand.
ATCTTTGAATATGTGGGTGCTGGTTCCCAATACAATTTCATCCTCTATCCTGCCCGATACCTACGCTGCATCTGCCAGCCACATCACGATCACGGCTGAACACCTGGAAAACGCAATGGTATCCGGCACAAAGAACAACGAAACCTACAGCTATGCCAGAATCAAGGACGGTGTAGCTGTCTTGCCTATTGATCCGGAAGAAAGCGGAAACCTGAAAATCACCATTTCCAAGCCAAACTATGTGCCTCTGGTCAAGACACTTAACGCTGAAGAAGATGGCGGTCTGGGCATTATTGCCAACAGTGTTTGTGATGCCTTTATCGATCCAAACCAAAGCATGGATGCCACTATCACACTCAAAAACTATGGAACGGAGACAGTTGCACTCAGCTCGGTGGAATTTGAACACATAGAGAAGCTCACTATTTCCAATGTGAACGCCGTGGAGTCTATTGCAGCCGGTGCAACGGGTTCGATAACCTTCCACGTTGAGGCATCCGCAGCAGTGCAGCCCCGTGAAGCACTTACGGTAGACCTTTTGATCAACGATCTTGAGCCCATGACCTTCAGGCTCTGGGGCGGTGGTGCAGAGTTTACCGTCGTTTCCGATGAAGGTATTTTGGAAATCGGCCAAAGCAGCACCACAGAAATCACTGTGCTAAACATCAGTAACACAAGCCTTTCTGATGTGTCAGTTAAAGTGGTTTCTCGCACCGATGCGGCCGTTATTTCAGATGAACCTATTCATTTGGGAGCGATAGCCGCGGGAGAAACCGCCAGCTTCAATATTCCGGTGCAGGTAGGTGCTGAAGCCTGGGGTGGCAGATCGTTGCCCATCACACTGTTCTTCAGTGACAATGATTACACCACCTTCTGCTATTACTCACTCACTGCAGGAGTGGCAAGCAACACATCTCCCACGGGCCCATGTCCTTACGGATATTATGCCTACGATAGTTTTGATGTGGGATTCGCCGAAACGCCCGTCTACGAATGGGTGGAGATCGATCCCAATCTGGGCGGTCATGCCGAAGTCTTCCTGAATCCGGACGATGCTTCCACTACGATTGACCTGCCGTTTACCTTCAGATTTTATGGCAAGGATTATGACCAATTCACAGTTTGCACCAATGGCTGGATCAGCTTGGGAGATGTGGATGATGTTGACTTTTACAACGTTTACATCCCTGCAGCGCTGGGGCCCGCTCCTCTGATTGCGCCTTATTGGGACGACCTGAAAGGGATAAGGATTGGCGAAGATGATGACGGAGTGCCCATCTTCCAGGATATGCGTATGCTGTATTGGCACGATGAGGCAAACAACCGCTATATAATCCAGTGGAACGACGCCTACAACCAATATAACCTCACCTCGCTGGAGAAGTTCCAAATCTTCCTCTACCCCAAAGATGGAGATGATGGAGACATCGTATTCCAATATCACACTGTGGACAACCCCGGCATCACGACAAACTATTGCACCGTGGGAATTGAAGACCACACCAGTACAGTGGGCCTCACCTACACTCATGCAAACCACTATCCACCCACTGCCACGCCTCTGCAAGCGGGCTTGGCCATCAAGTTTACCACCACGCCTCCCGATAGCTACGTTGGCAACGACGATTATCTGCTGACGCCATCAGTTGCGCTGGAGCAAAACTATCCCAATCCCTTCAACCCAAGCACCACGATCAGATTCAACCTCGATAGAGGCCAAAAAGCACGCTTGGACATCTTTAACCTGAAGGGACAGCTGGTGAACACCTTGTTGGATGAAAACCTCGAGCAAGGCACACATAGCATTGTCTTCGACGGTACAGATTCCAAAGGCAACCCCTTGGCTTCAGGCTTGTATCTCTACCGCTTGCAAACCCAAAATCAATCCATCAGCCGCAAAATGCTGTTGATCAAATAATGACGCCTTAGAGCAGTACTGGGAGTGAGACTTAAGTTAGCTTGAGCGCTCACTCCTGTTTTTTCGATAACGACCCATATAAGAGGACAGACAAATGAAAAGACGAGTTTTAATAGCGATTCTTTTGAGCCTGCTCACCTTTCTCGCAGCAGCCTCAGAAGACGAGTTTATCATCGGAGCCTATAGCCAATATATGCTTGAGTATGCGCATGAGACCGAAAAGGTCTTTACGGATTTGGGCAAATTGCTGAGTGACGCAGGCTACAACACGGTTTGTTATTCCATGCCACACGCCTCTGTCTTGGATGGCAGGTTGGAGGCAGCTCTCCGTGCTTTGAAGAAATACAATCTCAAATCCATCATCGACGATTGGGGTTATAGGGCAAATTCCTCCATCGGCGTCACCGCCATGGCTTATGGCAACTACCTCAAACTGGAAGCCGAGTATCACTACGACGCACGGGCAAAAGTCTACAAAGAAGAAAAGTTTGCCCACGATAATGCTGAGCAAAACAGCCATAATATGGTGTTCAGGCATGATACAGGCCGCAGATCGGAATATCTGCCGGATAACTATTCCAATGCCTACGCTTGGGTCTGCGATGCAGCCTCCGGAGACAAAGCCGGCCTGGTATTGGGAGAGCCTATCCATAGATGGAAAGCCGCAGGCGCAGCGAGACCCAACTTCCTGGGGCCGGAATTGAAGTTTTATCCCAATGCAGACAGAGAAAACCGGCTCTACATCAGATTGGCCCTGATGTGGGATGATATGCCGGAGGATGCCAAAATCGCCCAGGTTGGGCTTAAGGTTTTGAACAAAGCATTTGAAGCAGGGAAGGACAAAGACCCGTATGTGGAGCTTCCGCTCATCTCAGCTCATCCGGAGTTCTATGATACCGTCATTACAAATAAAGACTACGCCGGCGTGAACAAAGACCCCGATACCGGTGCTTATATCTTTGAATTTTACACTCCACTATTCAATTTAGGCTCAAAGATTTATACCGTCGCTTATGATGGCAATTTCTTCGACCACATCTCGCCCACCTTGCACTGGTTTGGAGATGGACGGCTGGCAGTGGATTATGTCGAGCTGGAAGACGAGCTTCATAAAGCGCTCCATACGGATAATCATCCCATGAAACTGGCTCTGGATAAACGCTTGCACGATATTGATCAGATTCCCAACAGCGAGACTATCAGCCACTTTTATGGCAAAGATGAGCCGCCACAAGGCAACTTCTCCGCCTTTAATATGCTGGAAAAGTATATCGCAGAAAAGTCGCATCACTTGATCACCGCTACCAATGTGGTAAATGCAAATCTGCAAAAAGCAGGCGGACTTCCACCTTATTTGCACTACGACTTGTTTCTCGAGAAAGCGAAGCCAAATACCGTGATGTTAGACCCCTTTGCCCTGTTGGAATTCGGTGCAGGGCCGGGTACGTTCATCAGATGGAACAAGAATTTTAAACACCGTCTATTTATCCAAAACAAATTGGACAGTATGGTATTGGATCACTACTGGGAGCTGACCAACGCGGTAAAGCGTTCACCCGAACACAAAGACACCACGCTGCTTTATGCTGTGCAAACCTTCGGCGAAAAGGTGATACCCCGTGAAAGTCGTGAATGGCTCTACTTTATGCCTCCCTTAAATATGATGAAGTGTCTGAAGCTATTGCCGTTGTGTTATGCTGTGGATGGAGTGCTGGACTTTGCCCTGGCATCCAACCGTGAACATGAATTCCCTTATCAAGATGACCGCTACAATCGCCTCACTCCCATTCATCACGACGAAAACTACCTCAATCCCCGCACGATGGAGGATGAAAGCTTCATCAAAACTATCACTGAGACAAACGATAAGATCAAGGTTTATGGCCCTCTGATCAAAGAGCTCTCTTGGGAAGATGCCTATTGCGTGAGTGGCAGGGGCAAAAATAAAAAACCACATTCTGAGATCATTAAAAGCATCAGCGTGCGCAAAACAGACAATTCACCGTATCATGGCTATGTGCAATGCGGAGAATACACAAATGATGAGGGATTACCCACCATCATGCTGGTAAACCGCCGCGCTGTTTTTAAGAAAGGAAAGCCCGGATTGGCTGATTGGAAACTGGAAAAAGAATTTGAAAACGCACCGGATCAAAGCGTTAGAATAACCATCAATCCAGTTGACAATCAGGCTTACGGTCTCTATGACCCCTACCTCAACAATCTCTATGTATCCGACAACTTGGTGTTTGAAGTTGTTTTGGCCGCTGGAGATGGCGCTTTGCTTCAGATCGTTCCCGTGGATTACCCCTACCGTATCGAGGCCCCCAAACGTTCCTGGTTCAAGCGTTTATTTGGGATAAAATAGAGCTTTTCTGCCCCAAAGATACTCAGATTGTGAAGGCAAGCTGATGCCAAGCTATAAAAGCATTGACAAAAGCAGCCTCTCTAAAACTATGTATTAAAATAATAGTTTACTCAGGGAGTAATTTTAGATGAGAAATATCCTCGTATTGGGAGCTGCGGGACAGATCGGCTCCGAGCTTGTCCCTTACCTAAGAAACATCTATTCTGCAGATTCTGTTGTTGCTACAGATATCAATAATAAAGTTCCAGCTTCCTTAAAAGACGCCGGGCCGTTTGTGGTATTGGACGCACTCAATGGTGCGGATATGCTGGCAACGGTCAAAAAATACAATATCGATACCATCTTCAACCTGGTGGCCGTGCTTTCTGCCAGAGGTGAGCAAGACCCCACCTTTGCCTGGAAAGTCAATATGGAAAGCCTTATCAATGCTCTGGAAATATCTCGGCAGACCAAAGGCGCGGTGTTTACACCTTCTTCCATTGGAGCTTTTGGGCCCACCACACCTAAAGATAATACACCACAAGACACTATCATGCGCCCCAGCACCATCTATGGAGTATCCAAGGTGGCGGCAGAACTTCTGGGCGATTACTATCATGCCAAATTTGGCGTGGATGCACGCGGGCTACGCTACCCCGGCATTATCTCCTATGTGACGCTGCCCGGTGGCGGAACCACAGATTACGCCGTGGAAATCTACTATAAAGCACTGCAAGAAGGCAGCTATACCTGCAACCTGAAGGCTGGAAGCTTCCTGGATATGATGTATATGCCGGATGCGCTCAGGGCAGCGGTGGAGCTAATGGAAGCCGATCCCTCCAAACTGATTCATCGCAACAGCTTCAACGTGAGTGCAATGAGTTTTGATCCCGAGATGATTGCCGCATCCATCAAAAAGGAACTGCCTCACTTTGAGCTCAAATATGAGATCGACCCCATCAAGCAAAGCATAGCAGACAGCTGGCCAAACTCCATGGATGACAGCTGCGCCAGAGCTGAGTGGAACTGGAAACCGGAATATAATCTGGATAGCATGACCAGGGATATGCTGGCCAAATTGCGCCTGAAATTGGATATTAAATAGGTATGTTGAAAGTAGCAGTCGTTGGTGTCGGACACTTGGGTTTTCACCATGTGCGCAAATTTTCGCAGATGGAAAATGTGAACCTGAGCGGCATCTACGACGCAGATCCAAAACGCTTGGCAAGCGTGGCATCAGAGCTGAAGGTGCACGCCTTTGGCAGCTTTGAAGAGCTGCTTGGCGCCTGCGATGCCGTGGATATCGTCACCACCACGAGCAGCCACTACCTTCTGGCCAAGCAGGCATTGCTCGCAGGGAAGCACGTATTCATCGAAAAGCCCATCACCTCGGAACTGTCTCAAGCTCACGAACTTCTGGCCATCGCCAAAGAAAGAAAGCTGAAAGTGCAGGTGGGGCATATCGAGCGCTTTAACCCTGTGATCCTGGCTGTGGAAGAAGACATACGTGACCCCATGTTTATTGAGTCACACCGCCTTTCCACCTATCAACCCCGCGGTACAGACGTTCCCGTGGTGCTGGACCTGATGATCCACGATATAGACCTCATCCTGGACTTCATCAAAAGCCCCGTGAAACATATCCATGCCAGCGGTATTGGCATCATTACGCCCAGTATAGATATTGCCAACGCACGCATAGAGTTTGACAACGGCGCCATCGCCAACGTCACCTCCTCCAGAGTGAGTATGAAGCAGGAACGCAAGATCAGGTTCTTCCAGCGTAATGCCTACTTCTCACTGGACTTTGTGGAGCAAAGAGCCACGGTTATCAAGCGTGCCAAAAACGCTTTCAAATACATACCCCGAATCATAGCCAAAGACCCTTCCCTTCAGCCTGAGCAGCTGGTGGACATCCGGGAGCTGGACCTCTCAAATCCCACGAAAGACGCCCTCAGCATGGAGCTGGAAAGCTTTGTGGATGCCATTATTCATAACAAACAGCCCGTCGTGGATGGAGAAGCCGGCACCAGAGCCTTGGAAGTGGCCTTCAAAATCCTGGAAATCATCAAAACCCAACCTAAAACACATATCTAAAGAGGTATACAAACATGAAATATATTGCCATAAAAGATGTAGAGTCCTATCTGGGACAGGAAGTCAGCATCAGAGCCTGGGTGCGCAACATCCGCCACAGCGGCAAGCTCCTCTTCATCATCCTGAGGGATGGAAGCGGCGAGCTGCAATCTGTGGCTTTCAGACCCGATCTCGGCGATGAGAAGTTTGAGGTTGCGCGCAGACTCAGCATGGAATCCTCCGTGATCGTCACGGGTATCCCCAAAGCACATCCCAAGATGGAAGGCGAATATGAGCTTTCTATCACAGACGTGCTTCCTTGGCAAATCGCTGAGGACTATCCCATCAGCAAGAAAGAGCACGGGCCAGACTTTTTGCTCTCCAACAGACACCTCTGGCTGAGAGTGCCAAAGCAATGGGCCTTGATGCGCCTGCGTCATACTATCTACTTTGCCATCTGTGAATACCTGAACGATAACGACTACATCCGCTTTGACTCCCCCATCCTCACACCCAGCTCATGCGAGGAAACTACCACGCTCTTTGAACTGGACTATTTTGATGAGGGCAAAGCATATCTCTCTCAGAGTGGGCAGCTCTACCTGGAAGCTGGAATCATGAGCTTGGGCCGCGTCTATGACTTTGGCCCCGTGTTCAGAGCAGAGAAATCAAAGACACGCAAGCACCTCACCGAGTTTTGGATGATGGATGCTGAAGCCGCCTGGGTGGAACATGAAGAAAGCATGGACATTCAAGAGGGTTTGATCCGCTATGTGATCCGTACCTGCCTGGAGAAATGCGGCAAGGAGCTGGATATCCTCGAACGGGATACGGAAGCCCTCAAAGCAGCTGACGCTCCCTTCCCCCGTATGACTCACCGGGAAGCCATCGACCTGCTCAAATCCAAGGGAGTTGACATCACATATCAATCAGACTTTGGTGCTGCAGATGAAGTAATGCTCACCGAAGGCTCTCCTGTGCCTGTCTTCATCGAAAGATGGCCCAAAGACATCAAGGCTTTCTATATGAAGCGTGATCCCGAAAACCCGGACCTCGTACTGGGCAGCGACCTCATCGCCCCGGAAGGCTTTGGTGAGATCATCGGCGGCAGCCAGCGTGAAGATGATCACGACCTGCTGCTGCAGAGAATGCAGGACGAGAAGATGCCCATCGAGGATTATCAATGGTTCCTGGACCTGCGCAAATATGGCAGCGTTCCTCATAGCGGCTTTGGTATTGGCTTGGAGAGGCTGATCGCCTGGATCAGTGGCGTTCACCACATCCGCGAAACCATCCCCTTCCCCAGAATGATCTACAGGATCTACCCCTAAACTTTGGAATTATAATAACAAGATAAAGAGGTAATTATGAATTACGGACAAAGCTTTTCTAAGGTCACGAACGTGATGAAGTCATCACTCATCCGTGAACTGGTGGCTTCCACCAAAAACATCCCCGGTCTCATCTCATTTGCAGGCGGATTCCCTGCCCCGGCAACCTTCCCCAAGGAACTACTGGCCAAGCTCTACCAGGAAGTGGTGAGCACGCAGGGCAGCGAAGTCTTGCAGTATGGAGCCAGCAGCGGCGACAGTCAACTGATCAAGGAACTGATCAAGTGGGAAGGATTTGACATCGAACCCAGCGAAGTTTTGGTAACCGTCGGTTCCACCAATGCTATCTACAACTACACCCGCAGCCTCATCAATCCTGGCGATGTGATCCTGGTAGAAGCGCCCACTTTCTTGGGCTCTTTGGTGGTCTTTGACGCCTTGGAAGCAGAAATCCAGAGCGTACCCATCGATGACGATGGCATTGATCTCAATCAACTGGAAAGCACCGTCAAAAAGCTGCGTGCTGCCGGTAAAAACATAAAATTCCTTTACACCATCCCAGATTTTCACAACCCCGGCGGTGTGTGCATGAGCCTGGAGCGCCGTAGAGAACTTATCGCCTATGCAAACAAGGAAAACCTGGCTATCCTGGAAGATAACCCCTACGGACGCCTGCGCTTTGAAGGCGAGCATCTGCCCACTCTCTACAGAGTCATGAAAGAGGAATTCCCCGGAGTGAACGTCGTGAGCGAAACCGTAACCTTCTCCAAGATCCTGGGAGCAGGTATGCGTATGGCTTTCATCAAATCAGACAAGGAGATGATCTCAAAGATTGAATCCTGGCAGCAGAAGATAAACGTCACGCCGGATTGCGTATCCCAGCGCGTCACTGCCAGATTCCTTGCGGATGGCCATATGGAAGGGCACCTCAAGATGATCTCGGCATATTACAAACCCTTCCTGGATCAGATGCTCAAGAGCCTCGAGACACATATGCCCGCAGAAGTCAAATGGACCAAACCACAAGGCGGCATCTTCCTCTGGATGGAGCTTCCTGAGCGCATGAACGCAGACGAGGTGTTCCACCAAGCCGCTGAAAAGAAGGTATCCTTTATCCCCGGTAGCAAGTTCTACCCAGAAGGACAAGAGAAGTTCAACACCCTAAGGCTCAACTTCAGCTATTCTTCTCTGGAACAGATTGAAGAAGGTATCAAACGCTTAGGTGAGCTCTTAAAAGGACTATAACTTGACACAGGCATTGGCTGCGATTATATTATCCCTTAGATAAACTTGCCAAAGGAGCTAACAAATGAAGAAACACGCTTTGATCGTATGTGCGCTGATCTTACTGAGCTTGCCACTCATGGCCCAGATTGATCTGCCCAAACCCAATTTCAGCCTGATGAACGCACCCAGAAGCCCACTCTTTGACGTCTCCAAGCTGAAGATGTCTCACAGCGTAGGCTTTGAAGCAGGTGCCTCAAATATGGGAGGCTTCTATCTCTCCCGTTATACAAACCACCTTAAATATAGCTTCAACCCCAAGCTTGATCTCAAGCTCGACCTCAGTGTGATCAATTACGGTTCCTCAAACGCAAAGTTTAAACTCAATGACGATAATCGCAGCCAATTTGTGCCTGGCTTTACCTTGGACTACCATCCCAGCGACTCCTTCAATATCAAGGTGGAGTATCGCCAAGGTATGCCCTTAGGCTCTGGTTCCTGGTACCATCAAGACCCATACCGCTCTTGGTGGGACAAGTAGGCAGGCTCTCTTGACCGCCATCATCATAATCCTTTTAGCTATCTTCGGTGCAGCCTTAGGTAGCTTTTTTAATGTGCTTATCCACAGATTGCCCCAGAATAAGTCCATTATCAAGCCCCTGTCATCCTGTGCTTCTTGTGGATACAAGATCCCCTTTTACCTCAATATCCCTATCATCAGCTATATCGTCCTGAAGGGGAAATGCAAGAACTGCGGCGCCAGCATCCATTGGCATCACCTGGTGGTGGAAATCATCACACCCTTGATCTTGATCGCCGTATTCTTTAGGTATGGCGCCAGATATAACCTTCATCATGTGCTCTTCTTCAAGTATGCCATACTCTGCCTGGTGATGATCCCCATCTTCTTTACGGATGCCTTACATAAGATTATCCCGCACGTGCTTTCCATCCCCTTGATTCCCATCGGGCTCCTGTTCAGCCTCCATCCTTTTTCAGACCTCGACTTCAAAAACGCTGCGATCACTGCTTTGGTGGTATTTGCCTTTCTCTATATAATAGCGCTGCTCTATATGTTGATCCGCAAGCAAGCCGGTTTGGGCGGAGGTGACATCTGGCTGCTCACAGGCATAGCTACCTTCCTGGGCGCCCTGAATATGCCCTTCATCTTTATCTTATCAGCTTTATTGGGCATCTTGTGGTTTGTGATCTTTATCCGTGACCGGGATCTCGAGTTTGCCTTTGGCACCTTTATCGCCGTAACCACCGTCTTTTGGGTCTTTGCCGGCGACCGGATAATCTCTCTTATTTGGATTTAATCAGCCTGCTACACATAGCAAGCAACTCTTCCCCGGCATTCTTTCTGATGGAGATGCTGGTGCTGAATTCTATCCCCACGCTTGAACTGTGTCTTTGTGATGTGATCTCGCTCCACTGCTCAGGATCATAATCCGGAAACCTCGTATCGCCTTCAAAGCTTGCCTCTACCCTGGTAAGATACAAGAGATCCGCTTTGGGAAGATACGCTTCAAACAACGCTCTGCCGCCGATCACAAACAACAGCTTCTCATTGCCTTGTGTAAGCTCTCTTGCTTTCTCTTCTGCTTCGTCGAGATCATCAAACAGCAAGACACCATCTGCTACTTGAAAGCTCTTGTCACTGCTCACCACCAAGGAAGTCCTGCCCGGAAGCGGCTTGATTCTCAGTGATTGATAGGTTTTGCGGCCCATCAGCAAGACGTGTCCCATGGTGCTTTGGGTAAAAAACTCCATCTCTTCGGGGATACTCCAGGGCAGCACTCCATCCTTGCCGATGATACCCTCTGGATCCATTGCCGCAATGATGGCAATGATCATCTTATTCAAACTTCCCTACTTCAAAGAAGGTATCTATCTCTGGGATGCGAGCCACCCGCGCCTCATCCAGTGTGCCCTGGAACAGCAGTCTCCCTGCATCCAAAAACAAGACCCTGTCCGCCACTCTATGGATGGACGCCAGCTCGTGCGTCACCATCACGATGGTCATATTCAGCTGGGATTTGAGGTCTAAGATCAGCTCATCCAAAGAAGCGGAAGTGAGGGGGTCCAGACCTGCTGAAGGCTCATCACAAAAGAGGATAAGAGGATCCATGATCATGGCCCGGGCCAGTCCTGCTCTCTTCTTCATGCCGCCAGACAGCTCAGAGGGCAGAAGATGTATAGCGTGTGAGAGGCCCACCAGATTCAGCTTTACCCGGATCATCTTCTCGATTATCCTGCGGCTCAACTTAGTGTGCTGCTCCAGGGGAATGGCGATATTATCCATCACCGAGATAGAATTCAGCAGAGCCCCGTTTTGAAAGAGCATTCCCACCTTCTTGAGCATATTGTTAAACTCTATTTCATCGAGTTCAAGTATCTCGGTATCCCAAAACTTTACACTTCCCTCAACCGGTTCATGCAGCCTCAGCATATTCTTCAGCAGCGTTGTTTTTCCACAGCCGCTGGCTCCCAGGATCACAGTCACCTGTCCCTCATAGATATCCGCATTGATGTCATGCAGGACCGCTTTCTCGCCATATTGCGCCTTCAGATTTCGGATCGTGATGATAGGTTTGACTTCTTGCATAGCCATTATCCCAGATAGAAGAGGCTAAACAGCGCATCAGTAATAACCACGGCAAAGATAGACGCAACCACGCTCGCCGTAGTGGCTTTGCCCACTCCCTCGGCACCGCCTTTGACTCTGAAGCCATAGTGGGCACCGATGATCACTATCAACCAGGCAAATACAATGCTCTTGCTCATCGAGATCACAATATCTTTGAGGGTGATGATATTGATACTTCTTGTGATAAAGGTGGTCACGCTCAAATCAAGCATCTGCAAGCCGATAAAGATGCCTCCAAGCTCAGCCACGATGATGGAAAAGATCACCAAGAGCGGCATCACCACTGTGATAGCATGAAATTTGGGCACCACCACATAGCGTATCGGATTGAGAGCCATCATCCTCAGGGCGTCGATCTCTTCAGAAACCTGCATGGTTGCTATCTCAGAAGCTATCGCAGAACCGCTCCTCCCTGCCACGATGATGGCCGTGATCAAAGGCCCCATCTCCCGCACCATAGTGATGGCCAACAGGTCTGGCAGAAAGACGTTACCGCCGTAGATCTTCAGCTGAGCTGCGGCTTGCAGGGAAAGGATGAAGCCTATTATGAAGGAAAGCAGCGCTATCACAGGCAAGGCATCATATCCGAGCTGCACTCCTGCACTGGTGAAACTGCCCTTTTTCTGGCCTTTTCTATCGAAAACACCTACAACTGCCCACCAGCAAATCTCGCTACTGAGAAAGACGGCATCTTTAAGCTGCAGCCAGGCACCTTCCACCTTCTCACCAATGCTCTCAAAGATAGACACTTTGGCAGGCTTTTCCACCTCGTCAGCCCGATCCGCAAAGGTCTGCATGATCTTCAGCATGGGCAATGGCGCTGCGACCACCGTCAGCTGCGGATTCTCCTCTTCCAAATCCTGCCTCAAACACTCCAAAAAGGCCACACCGGCACTATCCAAGCTCTCGATTCCGCTCAAATCCAGGCTCTGCACCTCACCCCGGCGCATGAGATGCTGCACCTCTTTCTTCAGCTCTGGAACCGTATTCCGGTCTACCACGCCCGCAACGATCAGTTTGGAGGATTCAAGCTTGATATTATCCATCTTTAGTAAAAGAGCGACAGCCTCAGGTATGATCCATAGTTATAGACCAGCCAATCCCTACGCACTTTATCATATTCCACATTAAAGTTGATATCCATGGAGATATTCCGATAAAGCTTGATATTGAAGCGCGTCTCGCTCTGCAGTCTCGGCGCCCTGTCTATCTTCGTCATGGGGAAAAGTACGTCTATACTGGAGTTGATGGTAAGAAACTTCAGCAGATTGACCGCAGATAAGACCAGCGTGCTCTCGATACCATAATCGTTGGTCGAGCCATCTTCCATATAGATTTCATAGCGCAAGGTATCTCCCGGTATCTGGCTGGCTAAGTTACTGCCCAGCAAGGTGAAAGAGCGTGTGTTGATATCTTGTTGCCAGCCATATCCGCCCCGGATGCTGGCCGTGATTTTGGGATTTGGCACCCATCTATAGGTGATGCCCACTCCTTCTTTCAGCCTGAGTGGATAGAGCGCAACCTTGGTGCGCACCCGGCTTTGATCTGTGCCCAAAAAGAGCGTATCGCCCTGTGCATCCCGCAGGATCACATTATGATTTTCGGCAAAATGTTGTGTCTCGTCAAAGAAATGCGTGGTCACATCCGCACGTCCATAGAAGGAGAAGTTTCTAAAAAACTTGTTCTTTCTCAGCGGTGTGTAGAGCAGGACGTTCTTGAGCGAATAGGTATCCGGATTTACTTTGAGATCGGAATTTGAATCCAGCTTCAGGCCCACGCTATAGACGCTCCGCCCCGTATAGTGGAGCGACTTGTGTTTATGGTCGAAAATGTTTTCCGTACGTCCCACCAGCGAAATATCATAGACAGGCTCGTCTTTATTTACATCGTTGCTTGCCATCACATTAAAGTCCAGATAGATTGCACCTTTATGCTTGTCTTTTCTACCCAGAGCCAATTCTTTATTCCCCAGAAGCCCTGCACCCATCATATAGTTACGTTCTCCGGAAGGATCCACAACCACTGTCAAGAGGCGGCTGTCTCCCTTATTGAGGGCCACTGTGGTGAAGTCTCTCAGCTCGTTCCAATGCCCGCCGCCCAATTTCATCATATAGGTTCCCGGAGGCAGGATCCACACTTTCTCTTTCTGGCCAAAGTCTTCATCGCCCAAGCTGGTATCGGAACCGTAATAGTAGTAGTCATATTCATCCAGGAATTTTCTCCAGAGGTTATAGCCCAATCTCACCTTGTTTTTGCTCTGATCCTGGATCAGCACGATCAGCTCTGCCCACTCACCTTTGACTGTGGTGCGCATCTTGGGTTTGACCTCCACATAGACGGGATACTCTTGATTGTCGCCCAGGAGCAGCTTATATCTGCCGGCTTTCAAGGTTTCAGGAACGCCGAAGATACCTTCTTTCCGGGGTGCCTCCTCATCTTCCAAATCAAAGTAGGTATAATGCACTTCCGCTTCGGTATCAAATCCCAGCTCCAGCAGCATCTCTCCATCCCAGGTTTGAGAATCCACGATCTGAGTCTGTACGCCCAAAAACCTCTGGATGGGATCATCAGAGTATTTGGGATATTCGGTAGGGATGGGCTTATCTTCCAAAAACAATCTGCATCTGGCAGCAAAGATATCCGTCGCCTCCATGATCATCTCATTATAAGTCTCCACCAGTTGCACCACATCGTTGGGCGGCACCGGCTTGTGCGTATCGTATAGATAATTTACCAAGATGCGGTTTGTGGAAGCCTCTCTCAGCTTAAACTCCATCCTGATATACGCCTTCGGCTGCTCAGTCTCCACCCTTTCTATGTTCACAAGCGAAGTTTCCAAGTAGTAATCGGGCGACATATCACCAGTGTTTCTATCCACTTGCTTGAACATATTGTAGGCTTTGAGCCTCTGCACTATCAGGTTTGGGACGGCATCTGTGAGGCGGTTGGCCCACAAATCCCAGGGCATATATGAAATCCTGGAAAAGCCTTCCTTCACCACCAGTTGGCTGCGACTATAGGTGCGGACTACATCTGTATCAAACACCTCACAGGTCTTTCCAAAAGGCTCAGTCATCTTTAGCGATGGGTTTTCAGAAGCTTTCTTATAATCCAAGATGTAATACTTGGTAGTGATCCTGTCCACTTTGGTAAAACAGCCGCTCAAAAGCAAGGCCAGAAGTGGCAGGACGAGAAGGGGTAAATGTTTTGTTTTCATAATATGCTCTTTTTAGTTTCCTCTGATGATGATCGAGGGTTGTTCGGCAATCTGCCTCGAAAACTCGTTCAGGTTTGCCGTTGCTTCCCTGAGGGATTCCATGGTTTCGTTGATATTGGCCCTGTTCCTCAGGATCATTCTATCGATGTTGCCGATCGCCGTTGAGGTCTTATTCAGCGTCACCACCAGCTCGCTCACCAAGTCTTTCATATTCACCTCTGTGAGCTTGGCCGATATGCTGTTCAGATTGCTCACAATCCCCTCAAAATCGTCGGATTCCAGGAGTTGGTTCACTCTGCTGATACTTTTATTTACCTCAAGGCTAAGTTGCGCTATCTCTCTGGTGGCCAGCAAGATCATCTCATTGGAATTGTCTCCAACCTGGTTCAACTGCCTGCGTGCGTCCACCAGCAGCGCATTGGTATTTGTGTTGATCTCGTTGAGGCTGCCATCCAAGGTCGTGGCCAATCTATCCAATTCCGCATTCAGATTGGTCAGCAGATCGTTCAGTCCTTCAGTGGTCGCCACGCTTATGCTGTCCAGGACGGTGGTGGTTGAGCCGGTGAGAATATCAAGTTTCTCAGCCACATCGTCACTGAGGCGGTTCATCATCCTGTTGGCGTTGTCGCTCACGCTGCTGATATTGGTGGTTGCACTATCCGCAAGCTGCCTGATGCTGCTATCGCTGGTTTCGGCGATCATATTCACATTTTCCACAAAGGTATCCGTGATGCGCGTCAAGGTTACGTTCAAGTCATCAGCGAGCACTGCCACGCTATTTGCCACCTTATTGAGCGAGACCATAGTAGTGCCCAGATTCTCCCTCGTATCGCTCAGCAGCATGGAAGTTTGTCTGAGGATTTCAGCAATGTTGCGCCTGTTTTCCTCGTCCGTCATTTTATTGATATTAGCGGCAATCTGGTCTATTTTTTCCGTGATGGATAGCGCTCTGTCGCTGATATCATCGATCATTGAGGAGCCAGTCTTGATGAAGCTTTTCGGTTTGAGCAGGGCCGATTCGTTTGTTCCGGGTGAAATCTCCACTGCCTTCACTCCCGTGATGCCCACAAAGATCAGGGTTGCCGTAGCATCTTCCTTGATAGGTGTGCCCTTATCTATTTTGATGGTAAGGATCACCTTGTTCACATCTTTGGGGTCTATCTTGATGGCTTCCACCCGGCCCACCTTGATGCCGCGGAAGTTTACCGCGCCACCCACTTGCAAGCCTTGCACGGAGTAATTTTCAAAACTGATGTAGTATGTGTCTTTGCGTTCTACCAATTGGTTCCCTGCTACAGCTATCAAAAAGCCCAAAAGCAGGATGGAACCTACCGTGACAAACACACCTAAACGAACCTTTTGTGCCTTGGATAACATGATTTACTCACTGTTGTTGTAAAGTTTGTCTCAAAGTTTGATCTCCCCCATCAACCTGCGATGTTGCAGGAAGACCGGCTCTTGCGCTTCGATGCTTACCTCGCCTTCGCAGACCACCTCTTCGCCAAAGCTGATATCGCCTTTGAGGGCAAGCGAACTGCAAGCTGCCAAGGAGGGCACTGCTTCTGAAAACCGTTTCACAAGCTGATCTATATTGCCATAGTATCTGTCATCCAGCTCAATCAGGGGTGGGTGCTCCAAACCGCGCTTCAGCACCAGTTGATAGCGGTCGTTGAGCTCGTAAGCATCAGACCAAACCGCCAGAAGGTCGCTATTCTTCTTCACCGGCGCAAAGCGACTGCGCGGCACCACCATGGCTCTGGTATTCGTAAAAACGCTGATCGCAGAACCCATAGCTGTTTCAAGCTGGTACACGGGCGTATTTTCCACCACCTTGGGATTGATAATCAAGGGCAAAAGCATGATCCCGTCGTTGGAAATCAAGCTCCATTGCAGAGCCTGGAGGTCCAGCCAGAGGTTGTTGGTATTGAAATACCGATAAAACTCAATGTCCTGAAATCTTTCCAGATCTGCTTCGGGCGTTTGCGCCACTTCTCTGAGCAGCAGCTGTTTATGCTTATCTTCACAGAGGTGACCGCCCTTCCTGTCTGCAGGACTGCGCGTGCAAACTTCCATCACAAAGTTGATGTTGTTGGCCTCCATATAGGCAGGAATGGCAGTATCTACCGTGGCGGCAAGGTTATCCGCATTGGAGACAAAGGCGTAGCGATAGCCACGCTCGATCAGCTCATCCAGCAGGCCATCCGCCGCCAAAGCGGTATAGAGGTCTCCATGTCCGGGCGGATTCCAGTTTTGAGCATCATCATTGCTCTCAAAGGGCGCCAGGTTGTCCTGACGTATCCTGGGAAACTTGTTTTGCACAAAGCTGAGCGGCAGGTTTTGCTTGGCCAGATCGGTATATTTACTCAGATATTCCAGTGTGTCCGCATCGGTATTGTAGCTGTTCATAAAGAGCAGCTGCACGTCGTAGCCGGATTCCCCTCTCAAAGCCAAGACCTGCCTCGTAATGATATCCAGAAAGTTCAGATTTCCTTTCACCGGCAGCAAGCTCTTTGCCTTGCTGAGCCCCATGGAGGTACCCAAGCCGCCGTTGAGCTTGATCACCACTGTCTTCTTCAGCATCGCCTGGCTGCGAAACTCGGATATATCCTCATATTTGATCAAATTGTTGGCTGAAGGCGGGCTGATATCTTTATCCGCAATCATGCCCTTTTCACCCCTCAGCAACTGCTCGTAATAAGCATTGAAGGTGCGAATCACATTGGGGTCCAGATTGGCACCCTTCATTTGCTTTTCAAACAGACGACTGTGATCTTGCTTCATAACTCCTATTCCTTTATGCTTTTTGCCACCAAAGCGTCAATTGCCGCTTCGTCTATTTCAGAGGGAATAGTGATAGCTCCCTCGTCCTTATGCTTTTCATTCCAGGCAGTTGCAGTTTCGATGGCCGGAGAGTTTCTCGCCCAGTTTCTGCGCGCTACTCCACCCATCACGTCCCAGGAAAGACCGGATTTTACCACTTCATCCATACTTTCACTGCCGTCTAAAACTATGCCGTTGCCGCCGTTGATGCTGCGGCCAATCCCCACGCCTCCACCGTTGGAAAGCACCACCAAGCTCATGCCTCGCGCTGCGTTTCCGGCAAAGCAGTGAGTAGCCATATCTGCCATCACATTGCTGCCATCACGGATGTTGGCTGTTTCCCTGAAGGGAGAATCTGTGCCGGAGACATCGTGATGATCACGTCCCAACATCACGGGCCCGATAATGCCATCACGCACCATCTGGTTAAACTTGAGTGCGATGCGCACCCTGCCTTCCTCGTCTGCATAGAGGATGCGGGCTTTGGTGCCCACCACCAGTTTATTCTCCTCTGCATTGGAGATCCAGTGGTGGTTGTCTCTATCCATGGAATTGCGCTTGGGGTCGATCAATTCCCTGGCTGCCTGATCTGTCTTGTGCAGGTCTTCATCCTTGCGGCTCAGACATACCCATCTGAAAGGACCATAGCCATAATCAAAGCACATGGGCCCCATGATGTCTTCCACGTAGCTGGGCCAGATAAAGCCGTCATTGGTGTCTTTACCGTTTTTGGCGATGGAATGTTCGCCCGCATCAAAGATACTGGCCATAAAGCTGTTGCCATAATCCCAGAAGTAGGAGCCCTTGGCTGTGAGCCTCTGAAGCACATGGAAGTGACGGACCAGCGATTCATCCACCTTCTTCTTGAAGGTCTCAAGATCGCTGCCCAACATTTGACGCGCCTCTTCGTGACTGAGCCCAACCGGAGTGTAACCGCCCTCATAAACCGCATGGCAGCTGGTTTGATCGGAGAGGAGCTCCGCTTTGATATCGTGCTCATCTATATATTCCAAAAGGTCTACGATATTTCCATGATAGGCGATGGAGATGGGCTTCTTGAGCTGTCTGTATTCCTCCACCCAGTCAAAGATCTGCTTCGGGTCTTGAGAAACTTTGCTCACCCAGCCCTGACTGTGACGCGTCTGTATCCGGCTTTCATCCACTTCTGCAATCACGCCGATGCCACCTGCAATTTCCACTGCCTTGGCCTGCGCTCCACTCATTCCGCCCAAACCGCTGGAAACAAACAGCACGCCCGCAAGATCCTTGTCCGGTGCGATACCAAGGTATTTACGCCCCGCATTGAGCAGCGTGATGAAGGTGCCGTGCACAATGCCCTGAGGCCCAATGTACATCCAGCCTCCGGCTGTCATCTGACCATAGTTTGCCACACCCAGGGCGGTGAGGCGTTTAAACTCTTCCGGGTTGTCCCACTTGCCTATCACCAAACCATTGGTGGATATAACTCTGGGTGCATTTGGCGAAGAGGGAAACAATCCCAGAGGATGCCCACTCTGCACCACTAAAGTCTGGTCCTCACGCATGACTTCCAAATACTTCATGATCAATCTGTATTGCATCCAGTTTTGACACACCTGACCAGTCTCACCATAAGTGACCAGCTCATAAGGGTATAAGGCAATGTCAAAATCCAGGTTGTTGTCTATCATCACCTGCATAGCCCGCGCCGGGGTGATACCCTTGTATTCATCGATAGGTTTGCCCGTGATACGTCCCTGAGGGCGGTATCTGTAACCATAGATGCGCCCCATGGTTTTCAACTCATGCAAAAATTCCGGAGCCAGCTTCTCATGCAGATGCTTGGGAACATATCTGAGCGCATTCTTGAGCGCCAAGGCAATCTCCGCCTCGCTAAGATCGAGCCCTCTATCGGGTGCACGGCGAATACCTGGTTCAAACACTGGATCCGGCGGTAATTCATCCGGTAATTTCACTTCAAACACTTTGGCCTGATTCATTTTGTAAACCTCTATATTCTTTTATTTTTTATCAGTTAAGCAAATTGGGCTTCGTTTATTGAAAATAAATCCCAACTACAATCAGCAAACATAGAAATAGCTATTTCTGTCAAGGGAAAAAAGAGAAAAGCGGTCGATAATTAGAGGATATCCGGGAATTTTCCCAAGCAAGTGTTTCATCAAAACTGCAAATCGAGAATTGCATACAGGATAATCTCCCACTATATTAGTAGGAGATAGTTTCTGAAGTCCGGCACCCGAAAGCGCAAGCCGTTTTGAAATATTTGACCTTAGCTCAGGTTTTGCGAAAACAAATCCGCCCTCTAAAACGTCGATTTGATGCGGCCTCCCTTAGGGGCTCCTGTGGGTCTCCTTTGGGATCCACAAGTAACCCATAGAAAACCCAAGAGTTACGCAAACGAGAGCCAAGGAAACCCGAGGGCGGGCGAGGACAGGTGAAAAGTCAATTGTTTCGCAAATATCTGGATTTTGCAAATAAATTAAGGCCCAAAATATGCACTTTTCCTCAGGCCGGATTCGCCTTTTAAGATAGAATAAAAGTGTCAGCTGTGGCTCTGATACCAATCTTTTATTGACATCAAAGCGGCTCACCTATATATTGTACATATGGAAACAAGAGAAAGATATAAAGATGTAAACTACTGCCTGCGTTGCGCCAAGCCAATGCAACTTAAGGCAGACCGTGAAGGCAAAATACGGCCTCAGTGCACCGAATGTGGCTGGGTCTATTACAAAAACCCCATCCCCGCAGTCTCAATCGTGATGCTCAATGATGAAAGCGAACTGCTTTTGGTGAAACGCCGCTTTGAACCTCAAGCTCATAAATGGGCTCTTCCCAGCGGTTATATGGAAATCAATATCACGCCCGAAGAAAACGCACTGGAAGAGCTGCAAGAAGAAACCGGCCTGCAGGGCGAAATCCGGCATTTCATCGGCTGGTACTTTGGCTTCAACCCCATCTATGAAAGGGTGTTGAGCCTGGGATTCCGCATCGACCGCAAGGGTGGCATACTCCAGGCTGGAGATGATGCTGCGGAAGCTGCCTTTGTGCCTCTCGATCAGCTTCCACCCATAGCCTTTGATGCACATATAGATTTCATCTTCAAAGAGACGGGAATCATGCCAGATCCCGCCTGGTGAGAGGTTCTAAATAAAGCAGCTTAAAAATCCGCTTGACAAATCCAGCCTCTCAGAAGATTGGTTACATCACCCAGTGCTGAAGTGGTGAAATTGGTATACACGCTAGTTTCAGGGACTAGTGAGCAGTACGCTCATGGGGGTTCGAGTCCCCCCTTCAGCACCATTTTTTTTTTGCCCACGTATTTGGTGCTCCTGGGCTGAAATGCCACACTTTTGCAAAATAATAGCTTGACGAATGGAGCGTAGTGACAAAACTTTGTCCAATGGATGAATTCAACATACTTTATCCAGAGCCAAATATGGTTGGACCTGCCCAAGCTGTATTGTGGCTTGTTGCATACAGCCTTGTTTGGTGCCACAAATGCCAGGAAAGGAAGTAGAGATAATGAATAAAATATTTATCTTAGACACCAACGTGTTGATCCACAACCCTCAGGCCTTGTTTTCTTTTGACGAACACCGTGTTGTGATCCCCATCGTGGTGTTAGAAGAGATAGACCTCTTCAAAAAGGGAGTGGACGAGAAGAGTCGCAATGCACGGCAGATTGGCCGTTACCTTGATTCCCTGCGCTCCCAAGGCTCACTGCAGGAGGGAGTGAAGACTGAGACCGGAGGCATCATCCAAGTGAGTGTAAACAAAGATGTTTCCAAAGCCGCGGACAACTTACTCTTTTTGGATAAAAACGATAACCTGATCATCGGTACAGCTTTGCACTTTAAAAACAAATACCCGGATAGCGAAGTTACGCTGGTCTCCAAGGATGTAAACGTGAGGATCAAAGCAGATTGCGTGGGCATCAATGCGGAAAACTTTGAGACCGACACCATCAAGTTTGACGAGTTTTACACCGGCTGGACACCTATAGAATTGGACGACGAAGCTTTTAGCGAGATGATGACCAAAAAGTATCTGCCCAATACCTTTGGCGAGTTTTACCCTCACCAGTTTGTGCGCTTTATCCACAAAGATGATGAGCAAAAGACGCGCCTCATGAAGTATATGGCTTCTGCCAACAGTTTTTACGAGCTGCAATACTATTCAGGACAGTCCATTTTTGGCATCACCGCCCGCAACTTTGAGCAGGAAATGGCGCTGGATCTGCTGATGGACGACAGCATCCGTCTGGTAAGCCTTTCCGGTAAGGCCGGTACAGGCAAGACGCTGCTGGCTATGGCTTCCGGCTTGCAAAAAGTGGTGGAAGAAAACAAGTATTCCCGCCTGGTGATCTCACGCCCTATCTCACCTTTGGGGAAGGACTTAGGCTATCTGCCGGGAACAAAGACCGAGAAGTTTAACCCTTGGATGCAGCCCATCTACGACAATATGGATATCCTGCTCTCGCTCAAAGACGATTCGGAATCCTTTGGTAAAGGCAAAAAGCGGCCTTCCATCCTGGACTTTATCGACTACGGCTTATTGGAGCTGGAGCCGCTCACCTACATCCGCGGGCGCAGCCTTCCAGACCAGTTTATCATCATCGACGAAGCACAAAACCTCACTCCTCACGAGATGAAAACCATCATTACGCGTGCGGGCGAAAACACCAAATTGGTGCTCACAGGCGATCCTTATCAGATAGATATCCCCTACCTGGATTCCCTCAGCAATGGCCTGAGTGTGACGGTGGAAAAGCTTAAGGCTGAGGATATTGTGGGCCACATGACCCTGGATAAGGGCGAACGCTCAAAACTGGCAGACCTGGCTGCCAAACTCTTTTAAACAATGGATACCATGATCTTTGATCGCTCCTGGGTGGAGATAGATTTAGCCGCTTTCAGGCACAACCTGAGACAACTGAAGAGCCTCCTGCCTGCCGGCGTGAGCTTTATGCAAATCGTGAAAGCAGACGCCTATGGACATGGTGCTTTGGAGATCGGGCGCATAGCAATCGACGAGGGAGCAAAATTCCTCGGAGTGGCCAATTTGGAAGAGGGCAAGCTCTTGCGCATCCAGGGCTGCAAAGCACCTATCCTGATCCTTTCCCCATCTCTGGAGAATGAGATCGAGCAGATCATCAACTACGATCTCCAACCCTGCGTTTCTCAATTGAGCTTTGCACTGGCCTTACAAAAAGAGGCACTCAAACATGACAAGTGCATCAATATACACCTCAAGCTGGATAGCGGTATGCATCGCAGCGGCGTGGAACCGGAGCAATTTGAAGAGCTGTACCACGAAGTGAAAAAACTGTCCCAGATCAGGATAGAAGGCGTGTGCTCACATTTTGCCTCATCTGAAGAGGATCCGGAGTTCTCCAATGAGCAGATCCGGCACTTTGAATCCATGCTGCGGAAAATGGAGCCGCAACCGGAAATTATCCACATCGCAAATTCCAGCGCAGTAGTCAACCGGCTCTTGGGAGCGTCCAATATGGCCCGGCTGGGTATACTCAGCTTTGGCGTTTATACAAACGAATCCCAAAAGGAAGTCATAGAACTGAAGACGGTGATGAGCTTCAAATCACGCATCGCACAGATCAAGCACATCAAGGCGGGCGAAGGCTTGGGTTATAACCTCAGCTGGATTGCGCCCAAAGACAGCCGTTATGCCGTCGTGCCGGTGGGATATGCAGATGGATACGACTTTATGCTGTCCAACAAAGCCAAAGTGAGCATCCGCTCCCAGCTCTGCGACGTGATAGGCAAAGTGAGCATGGACATGATCTGTGTGGATATCAGCCAGCTCCCGGATGCCAAACTGATGGACGAAGTGGTCTTGATGGGAGCAGCGGAACAGCTGCATCCGGAGCAGCTTAGCAAGCTTTATCAGGGCTCTTCTTATGAGCTGCTCTGCCAGGTGGGACGCAGGGCAAAGCGTTACTACCTGGAAAATGATGCCGTTTCGCACAGTACACCATTGGCCAGGAGAGACTTTGTTTCCAGCGACTTCAGCGACCTCAAGCTGAGCCAGATTATCCAGTCTGCCATCTCTCAAAGACTGCAAAATGAGGAGATGGGCGAGCTTATCTCCAGGGAGATACTCAAGTACTTCTTCTTCAATAAAGATCAGGATATACACTATAGAAAGGATTTCTTTTACGACATCCGCTTGAAAACCTGCAAGCAGGAAAACCACTGGCAAGCCACGATGAAGCTTAACTTTAAGAAAGTGTTGCAAAATGATTACTTTATAGTGGCTTGCGCAAACAACGCCCAGGCTCTGAACCGCTATTTTATCAAGCGGGATGTGGAGTACCGTTGGCTGCTGGATAACAGTATCACCTTGAGCGAAGAATACTTCCATCTCACGCAAGTGTATGTGAATGATCTCCTCCTTGATACCAGCCTCAAACTGACAGATTCCTGCATAGAGATCCGCTGTGAACACCCGCAGCTCAAGAACCTGGTGGGTAAAGAGGTGGCCTTTAGCATTGAGGTGCAATCCTTCTATCCCAAGGCTACGCACCAGTTTTCCGTGTATATCAACGAGCTCACCCACGGTGTGAAAGTGAAGCTCAGCTACCCGGACGAGATCCGAAACATGGAGATCGTGCCCATCTTTTCGGGACAAAACAGGTTCCCCGGGGTCGAGCACAGTCCGGGCTGCGTAACTGTTCAAACAGCGCCCGACCAGTGGATCTTCCCCATTTCGGGCATCGTCTTTGCCTATTAGCGAGACTTTTATGGATACAAAGAAAGACTATAAGACACGCTTGATCCTGATCGGCGGCGGAACCTGCTCCGGCAAAACCACCATCGCCAAAGCTATCGGCAAGCGTATCATCGGCCTCAAATATGTGATCATTTCTCATGATAACTATTACAAAGACCTCTCTCACCTGCCGCATGATGAAGCGATGAAGGTCAATTTTGATCATCCTGATGCCATAGACCTGGGCTATCTGATGGAAGACCTGCACAAAATGATGGCGGGAGAGGCGGTAAATGTGCCGGAATACGACTTTGTCACCCATAGCCGTAGCGAAGGCAAGCTTTGCATCGCCAATGCGGAAGTGGTGATTTTGGAAGGCATCTTTGCGCTCTACTATCCGGAGCTGATCAGGCTTTCAGACCTGAAGATTTATGTGGATACAGATGCCGATATCCGGTTGGCAAGACGCATCCAAAGAGACACGGTGGAGCGGGGCTTTGACGTGGACACGGTTTTGACGCAGTACACGCAGACGGTGAGGCCTTCACATCAGGCTTTTATCGAGACGAGCAAGAAAAACGCTGATGTGATCATCTTTGGAGATAAAAACTTTGATAAAGTCCTATATATGCTAAATGCCTATCTCCAATATGATTTAGGCAACAGATAAAAGAGAGTTTTGAGTTTTGCTTGACAGAGAACCCTTTTGCAAACAATTGGGATCATGAAAGTATACAAGGAGTTTCCACATCAATGGGAAATCACAGGATAAAACAACACCCCATTCTTCCTGTTCCTCGGAAGAAAGAAATAATGTTTGAATTCAATTCCCAGCCCATGTTGGCTTACGAAGGTGAGATGATAGCTTCAGCCCTCATTGCCAATGGGATATATGTTTTTGGTCATCATCACAAAGATGGCAGCGCCCAAGGCATCTTTTGCGCCAATGGCCAATGCGCCAAATGCACCGTGATTGCCGACGGTGTGCCGGTCAAATCCTGCATGACGGAAGTGAAAGCCGGCATGATCGTAAAGAGTGCTGAAGGCTTGCCAGAAGTTCCCATGGAAAAGGGTCCCTCCCAACGAGCCAAGATCGAAGAGATACACACAGAAGTGTTGATTATCGGCGGCGGGCCTTCAGGGCTTTCTGCTGCTATAGAGCTGGGTAAAAAGGGTATCGATACCCTCTTGGTAGACGATAAGCATATCATGGGCGGCAAGCTGGTGCTGCAGACTCATAAGTTCTTTGGCTCAGAGCAGGATAGCCGCGCCGGTACCAGAGGACACGATATCGCCAAACTGCTTTCTCTGGAGGTTAGAGCCCAGGAAAGCGTGGAAGTGTGGACCAACAGCACTGTGCTTTATGTGTTTAGCGACAAGAAAGTTGGCGTGATCAAAGAAGGCGTCTACAAGCTGGTGATACCCAAGCGCATCCTCAATGCTGCGGGAGCCAGAGAGAAGTTCTTGCGCTTTCCGGGCAACAACTTGGCGCGCATCTACGGTGCTGGAGCCTTCCAAACCCTGGTAAACAGAGACCTCATCCGTCCCACCAACAGATTGTTTATCATTGGCGGTGGAAACGTGGGCCTGATCGCCGCTTATCATGCATTGCAAGCAGGCATCGAAGTGGTGGGTCTGGCAGAAGCCATGCCGCAATGCGGTGGCTATAAGGTTCATGCCGACAAGATCAAGCGTTTAGGCGTGCCCATTTACACCTCACACAGCATCAAAAGTGCCAATGGAGAGCATTTGGTTGAGTCTGTCACCATCACCGAAGTGGACTCCAAATTCCAAGCGATAGAAGGCACGGAGAAGAGCTTTGCCTGCGATACCATCCTCGTAGCCGTGGGTCTCGATTCTTTGAGCGAATTCACCCTGGAAGCTCATGCTGCCGGCATTCCCGTGTACGCTGCAGGAGATGCTCTGGAGATCGCAGAAGCATCCTCTGCCATGTTCAATGGTAAAATTGCCGGTCTCAAGATCGCCAACGACATCCTCTACGGAGAGGGTTCAGAAGGCAATATCCCGGATGAATGGTATGCCAAAGCGCAATTGCTCAAGTCCCATCCCGGCCAAATAAAGGGTTACCAAGACCCTCATCCCGGCAGAGACCTGTTCCCCGTCTTTCATTGCCTCCAGGAAATCCCCTGCAACCCCTGCACTACGGTATGTCCAAACAACTCCATTCACACCGAAGATGGCACCCTGATGGGACTGCCCAAATACGGCGGGCAATGCGTAGGTTGCTTCAGATGCCTCCTTGTCTGCCCCGGATTGGCCGTGACATTGGTAGACATGAGGAAGGACAAAGAGATGCCCAACGTCGTTATCCCCTATGAGATTGGCAGCATACCGGTGAATAAAGGAGACATTGTCCAACTCATGGATATAGATGCCAACGAACTGGGCGAGTACCCCGTTTTTAGGGTGCTGGATTTTAAGGACCGCCGCACTCAATTGGTGGTTGTGAAAGTTCCCGTCGCCATTGCCAAGAAGATAGCAGGTTTCAGAGCGCAGGATAAATCCGTATCAGAGCCCTTGGAAAAACCCATCATCACCACAAGTTTGGCAGATGATGCCATGATCTGCCTCTGTGAGCGGGTGAGCGTCAAAGAGGTGAGAGACCTCATCAAACAAGGCATCACAGACCTCAACCAGATCAAAGCAATCACCAGAGCCGGTATGGGCCCTTGCGGTGCAAAGACTTGTGACACACTCATCCGTAACTTGATGCGCGAAGAAGGTGTATCCGCAGAGGAAGTGGTTGCCAACACCAGGCGCCCCATCTTTGTGGAAGCCACTTTAGACATATTCCCTGATGGAGATTCGAAATGAACAAGACTTATGATGTGATTATTATTGGAGCCGGCTCTATCGGGTTGCCCTCAGCTTTGTTCCTGGCCGAAGCAGGCCAAAAAGTCTTGGTGATAGATTCAGAGCACGCTCCCGGACAGCAAAACAACAAGAAAGCCATAGGCGGCATCAGAGCCACGCATAGCGATTATGGCAAGATTCAGCTCTGCCAGCGCTCTATTGAACTGCTCAAAAACTGGAAAGAAGAGCGCGGAGACGAGATTGGCTGGCTTGCCAACGGCTACAGCTATCCCGCCTGGGAACAGAAGGATAAAGACTTCCTGCTGGACTTAATGGAGGTTCAGCACAGCTTTGGACTCAACATCCGCTGGGTGGACAGCAAGGAATATGAAGAGCTGGTTCCCGGCATCAATACAGATGGCTTGCTGGGTTCCACCTACTCACCTGAAGATGGCTCCTGCTCTTCCCTGCTCCTCGGTTCATCTATATACTTTCACGCTCTCAAAGCGGGTGTAGATTTCCGCTTTGGCGAAAAGGTAGTCGAGCTGAAACTGCAAGATGACAGGATAGTGAGCTGTAAGACCAATATAGGCCAATACACAGCCAATATATATGTAAACGCTGCCGGCAACCATGCCCGTGAGATCGGCGCCATGGTACACAGCGATATTCAGGTTTTCCCAGACAATCACGAGGCGGGCATCACAGAGCCTGTAGCCAGATTCTTTGGGCCCATGATTGTGGATATGCGCTCCAGGCCCGGCTCATCAAACTTTTACTTCTACCAAAACCATGAAGGGCAAGTTGTGTTCTGCTACACTCCCGAGCCGGCTATTTTGGGGGTGAACAACCTCAGTACCAGCCAGTTTCTGCCTCATTGCTCAAAACGCCTTCTGGAAGTGTATCCGCGCCTCAAGTTTCTCAAAGTCAGACGCACCTGGAGAGGCCAATATCCCATGACTCCGGACGGCTTCCCCATCATAGGCTTCAAGGAAGAATGCAGCAACTTGTTGCACGTGGTGGGAATGTGTGGACAAGGCCTTATGATGGGCCCGGCAACGGGTGAACTGGTGAGCCGCATTTGCACCTCCAACTTGAGCGAGAAAGACCACCAGATCCTGAAGAGCTTTGATCCTTACCGTGACTTCAGCGGCGTGGAAGCTTTCAAGTAAGTGATTTGAATTAGGCCTGTTACCGAGCAAGCCAGCAGTCCTCTTGCTTGATAATAACAGGCAAAATGAAACCGGCCAAGCACACTTGACCGGTTTTTTCTATTGTGAGGCTTTTAGAGCTTATTGCACTTGGTTGATCATGTTGTTGATGCCGTTGATGCGGTTGTTGATATCACGCAGTGCTTGGGCATCGGTAGTTCTGCTTCTTGCTGATTCCAGATTTGTTCTGGCAGTACGCAGGAAGTTTAGAGCTGAAGCTTTGGCTGCTTCACGATCTTTCTTCAGTTGATCCGCTTTCCTACCCACTGCTTTCGCTGCCTGCTTTTCCAGATCTACAAAGCGTGAATATTGGTCTGCACCTTTGGTTTGGTTGACACCGGAAAGGATCAGGTAAGGCTGATAGAGAGAGGGATTCTTGGCCAGGGCAAGATTGGCGTTGCTCTCAGCATCGTTGTTCTTCTTTTGTGAGAAGTAGATAGCCGCCAGGTTCAGATAGACCATCGCATTATCAGGGTCAACAGCTTTGGCTTTGTTGAGGGATGCGATAGCCTTGCTATTGTTGTCAGCCACGACCTTGGAATCATTGCTTTCGTTTGCTTGCGTGCGATAGAGACCGGCCACAGTGAGGAGGGCCTGCACGTTGTTGGCATCGTTGGCGATGATGTTTTCATAGCGCTCGATGGCTTCCGCGATGCGGTTTGCCTTGAAGTATGATACACCCAGACGGTCGGAAACAAGCTCGTTATCGGGGAAGAGTTCAGCAGCATGTTCCAGCATGGGAATAGCGTCTGCATATTCCTCTTCTTCATAGAGCCAGAAGCCGTATCTGATGATGGTCTGAGTGAAGTTTGGATCAATGCTCAAGGATTGTTCAAAAGCTTCTTTGGCTTTGACTTTGTCTCCCAGTTCATCATAGATGTTACCCACCACCAGCCAGATTTCTTCATCTTCTCTCTTGGCGGCGATCTTTTCCATCAGGGCCACACGCTTCACCTTCTGATCTGTTGCTTCATAGATATCATTCAAAGCGAGCAAGCAACGTTCATCGTCCGGCTTGAGCTCAACGGCTTGGCTAAGATATTCTTCTGCCTGGGCATAGTCTTCCATTTTCTGATAAGTGCAGCCCAGGTAGTAGTAAGCGTCCAGCTTGTCAGGATCAAGGCTGATCACATATTTAAAGCCTTCCACTGCATCTTCATGCTTTTCCATCACATAGTTTTGGATGGCACTGTTCAAAAGCTTGTCCACTTCAGAAGATACAAAGGAGTCAATTTCGGGCATCAAGTTCTCTTGCAGCATCTTGTAGCGGTGGTCTTTGTGGGTGACCACATCGTAGGAATGTTGTTTGAGCTCGTCGGAGCGGATGCTATAAAACTGGCTATTGACGTTGAAGACCCCTTGGCTGCCTGAATTCATAGTGGTTTTGATAAGCAGGTCTGCACCGATGGTCTCGGCTAGTTCTTTCATGTCTTCTTTATCCAGGTCATCCACATTTCTGTGTCCAGCTTCCTTAAATAGTCTGGCTACTTCTTCCATATCCATAAGTTCATATTTGGGATGGGTTTGAAATACCAAATCCAAGTCTCTCACCGTCATCAACTTCACGATGTTACGGCTTGATGAGTCGTTGGCTTTAATGGGCAAAAAAGCCACTTTTGTAGGTGTGCCATGAAACTCTGGAATAGGCTCTGTAGTGGTTTGAACGACTGTTGTTGTACATGCAAACAACAGCATCGCTATTGTAAGTGCAATTAGAATCCTTGGGTTCATGATTCCTCCATTTAGATATTTTCTTTGATTGTGTCTCAGTCCACAAAGTTGGCAGTTTCTGTCAAGTGAAAAGGCACAAAATTCCAAAATAGCCTCATATAACGATTTTCAGTCCAGATAAAAAAAGGGTCAAAGCATATAGCCTTGAACCTTTTTTAGTTGTGAGAAACTGTAGGGGATTAGACTTTCTTGTGGCAGAACCACCAGTCAAAGCATTGAATCTCACCCTTGGCAGCCTTTTCTTTACGCTCGTTTGCAGCGTCGACTGTCTTGACGGGGTGAATGATCACATGATCGTCAATGATGTCATTCTTGGGCCAGTTGGCCGGCATGGCGACATTGTTCTTATCTGAGAACTGCATACCTTCCACAGCTCTGAGAATCTCTTCCATATTGCGACCCAGCTCTTGCGGGTAGTAAAGGATGATGCGGATGTAGCCTTTATCGTCTACGATGAAGACCGCACGCACGGTGTTGCTTCCCTTGCCGGGATGCACCAGGCCGAGCCTTGCGGCTACTGCGCCGGTATCTGCAATGATGGGGAATTCGATTTCCACATTGATGTTTTCTTTGATCCACTCTTCCCATTTGATGTGGGAAAAGACCTGGTCAATACTCAAGCCGACAAGCTCGGTATTCAGGGCTCTAAACTTGGGATAAAGCTTTTGAAATGCCACAAATTCTGTGGTGCAGACAGGTGTGAAATCAGCCGGGTGGCTAAAGAGCACAAACCATTTGCCTGCCATATCTTCTGGTAGGTTCATCTCACCACGGGTGGTGACAACTTTCATGCTGGGGAATTTGTCGCCCAAGAGGGGCATCGTTGGTTTCTGTATGTTTTCCATTTTGTTCTCCTTGTTTGTTATGTCTATTTATAGAATAATCAAATATGATCGCAGGGCAAATAGATTTTCAATTTACCTTTGAGGTTAAGCAAAGGCTGCACTGTAACGCTATCTTGAAGCCGCACAAAACCAAAACTTGCCATGGGATCTGAAGGAATAATGCCACAATTGCCTCATCACCCTGCAGACTAAAAAGGGCCAAGCAGATAGCGAATCTGTAACAGACAAAACGGAACCTAAAAAGAGGGGATCCAGCTTGATCCCCTCATATCTATAAGTCTTTGTCAAATAGACAAGTCTATTTCATCAAGACCATCTTGTTGGTTTTAGTGTAACCCTTGGTTTCCAAGCGGTAGTAGTAGATACCGGAGGCAACTCTGCGGTTGCGACTATCGGTTCCATTCCAGATCACCCTATGGCTGCCTGCATTGAGAGCGTCATTCACCAGGCTGCGCACCAGCTGTCCTTTGATATTGTAGACGTTCAGCTTCACCTTTCCGGC
>DGFM01000050.1:49273-50098 GCA_002391675.1 Cloacimonetes bacterium UBA3900
GGGAAGTAGAATTCCACGATGTTTGTGGGCTCACCTTCGGTATTCAGATACTTGGCGGTGACATAGTATTTATATTCACCGAACATATGCAGAGGAATCTCATCCACGAATGTGAGAGTGGGTCCACTGGCGGTGACTTCCTGATATTTCACAAAGGGGCCGGTGTCGAAGCGTTTGTAGACATTGTAACCCAAAACCTGGTGCACCGGATCATTGGGCTCCCCCCATGTAAGGAGCACAGTTCCGGTATCGTTGAATACCTCAAACTGCAGCCCTTCCGGAGGAGGCAGGTTGATGAGCGTGAAGTCCTGCTCATAGGAGGGTGCCGCAGGCGAGATGTTGATATTGTTTACAGTGGATGACTGGTGATAGGCCAGGGAAGCAGTGATGCTGTGCGTTCCATTGGGCAGATACAGCGTGTAGAAGCCGGTCTCATCCGGGTTGGTTGAATAGAAGGTATTGGCTCTCACGTTTGTCTTGGTGACATCTGCATTGGATGTGGGATACACGGTTCCCTTGATGTAACCGGTCTTTTGATCCACGCCACTGAGCTCAAAGTTGTCTATAAACCAGCCTATGGATTCATTGCTTGAGTCTGCGCCGATGCGGAATCTGAACATCACCATCTGGTTTGCATAGCTGCTGAGATCGCAGACCACCTGTTGCCAGATGCTGAGGAAGCCGGAGAAGCCGGATTGGCCTTCCAAGCCCACCAGGCTGTTGTGCGTATAACCTCCTTGGGGAGTCAGGATTGTCCAGGTGTTTCCATTGTTGGTTGAGATGGCGACGTTGCCACCGTCAAAGCCCTGTCTCTTATACACATCT
>DGFM01000002.1 GCA_002391675.1 Cloacimonetes bacterium UBA3900
AGATGTGTATAAGAGACAGAGATAGATTCTTATAATAATATCAAGGACTATGCGGCTGCTAACAAAATCAGTGTGGCAACAGCACGAAAGAGAAAGGAAAGAGCCCGGCGCAATCTAAAAGCGAAAGCTCTGCGCGGCATGGGCTGGCAAAGTAGTCCCAAGATATTGAATTTCAATCAATACTTTGCAATTCAAAAGTTTATCCGCGAGGTGCTAAGAGTGTGCAGCGGTGATAAGGATGTAAAGTGGATGAAATCGCTAAGCCGAGAATATGCTGAAGCGGTGAAAAACATCAAATTCATAGCCAAATGGGGGATCTCGGCAATTGGCAATCTCAGATTCCGGCTGCGGTTATTTACTATATTTGAGGATGGGAAGCCATTTATGCTCACCTTCATTATTGAGCTTAGCAAGAGAAACAGCATCTCCATACTGGATGTCACAGTCAATCAATTTGCCGGTAAGCACCCTGTTCCTGATACAGTGTTTATTCCCAAAGATAAAGGGAAGTCCGGTTTGACTTATGAACAAATAATGTCGCGCCTGAAAGGGAATTGACGCAATAACTGTCCATTGCCGATAGATTATAGCCGAATCATTTACGGATCGACTTT
Organism: Cloacimonetes bacterium UBA3900; assembly: GCA_002391675.1. Classification (GTDB taxonomy): domain Bacteria; phylum Cloacimonadota; class Cloacimonadia; order Cloacimonadales; family Cloacimonadaceae; genus UBA3900. The sequence goes on from DGFM01000002.1 coordinate 615, forward strand.
TTCATTTGTGCGCATCTGTGTAATCCGGGGAAAGAAAAACAATCCCAAAACCATGCGCATCCTCACCGCAACTATACGCATCCCAATAAGTTGCGCAGCCGCTCACAACTTACTACTCACAACTGCGACGAAGTCGCCCCTCTCCCTCTTGCCGGCACGGCCGGCCAACCTCTCAAAAAACATAAACTTTTTTCAGGTCTTTTTATGCCCTCCTAAAGCATAGAAACCAATAGAGATGGCTGTAGTTTTGGGGCTTAATCCCCAAAACTTTTTCCCCAAAATCAAAAAAAGTTGCCGTTTCAGAATCACAAAATCGGCAGTTTTGACACTTTATATATAAGAACATTTTAAAAGGAGCACAAGCATGAAAAAAGTAATTCTATTTCTGGTACTGGCTGTATTCAGCCTGAACCTCGTCTGTGCGGTACCTGACTATTCGATGATACCGCCGCAGTCGCTGCCCACCTTTACCGGATCATTGGATGATCCGCAGGTAAACTACGTCTACGAAGACACAAATGGCCTATACGTGTACGTTGAATACGAAGGTGTACTTTATGTTTTTTATTTCTAACGCAATAACAGCGCACCCTGAGGCAGAGCCGATTGAGCGCCAACCCGGCGTTCCGCTCAGTTCTGCTGCCCGGGAAAGGCAAAACCATGCCTTTCTCCGGGTGCACCCGTTATTGTCCCTGTGTAGTAAACCAACCCAAGCATCAACCAATGTTTTAGCTTGTTCAAGCGCTCATCTCCCAACTGCAAGATGGGCAGAACCTCAAACTACAACTGCAATATTAACGTTCGGTCTGCCTACAAATCAATTGACAGATTGGAGCCACTTGGCAAAACACCATCAGATAAACCGGCATACGATATGCCACGAACAAATCACTACTAAACCTTAATAGGAGTTAAGGATGAAAAAGCTATTATTGCTAATCGTTACTGTCACACTTGCCACTTTTCTGATAGCCGTTCCATCTCTGGTTCAAGTGCCTACTCAAGTTCCTACCATTCAGGAAGCAATAGATCTGGTTGCTGACGGGGGAACAGTGATAGTCGCAAGTGGTACTTATATTGTGCATGAGTTATCTTGGGCGAACAAGCATATCCGCCTACTTGGATCTGGCAATCCGGTACTCAAGAGTTTTAATACACACGCTATCAAGTTGGATTGGAGCGGTATAAACAATACAGATCGAATTCAAGGATTCACATTCCAGGACTGTCGCGGTGGATTTGGCCCCGCTATTATATTACTTGAAGGCGCTTCACCTCTGGTTTCAAATTGTACTTTCCAAGAGAATATGGTGGAGGGTCCTTACGATATGACTTTAAATAATCCTTATGGATATGGCGGCGCTGTGTTCATCCAAGGTGGTTCAAATCAGTCAGACTCACCCAGGTTTGAGAATTGCACTTTTACCGACAACGCAGCGTTTAATGCTAATGGTGGTGGTGCAGTTGCATTGTTTGGGCCTGCAACATTTCTATCCTGCACCTTTACAAATAACTGGACAGAGACGGCCGTGGGCTTTGGCCCTCCCGCTTATTTCGCCGCCGGTGCTATCTTGATATATGGTGATGATTACAATGGTGACATCCTGATTCATAATTGTACCTTTACCGGCAACTATGGCCAAAATTATGCCAATGACATATGGGTGGCAGGAAGCAGAGGCATTAATAATCTCACGATTGATCACTGCACGTTTAATCCACGTACCCCTCCCACCTCTTTTTACGAGCCCGTAATCCGCATCTTTTATGATAATATGCCTTATTTTGAGGACTCAACTACAGATTTTGTGTTCACAAGGAACAAGTTTAACCTTTCAGGTAGAGGCGCTGTATTCTTCCATGATTATGCCGGATGCTGCAGAATGAAGTTTAACAATAATGTTGTTAACGGTATAGAGGGGGATACCTATGGCTTAAAGCTTCGTTACTATGGTGGATTTCCTCATAATCCTGATTACTTCCAATTTAACAACAACACATTGTTGAACTTAACGAGTTCGGGATTAATCCTCTTCAAAGGGGCATACTACACCATTGAAAACAACGTGTTCCACAACTGTTCACCGTATGGTGTGAGATGGGGAGATCATGACGGCATACCCGACCACGCCACCGAAAGCCTAACCATCAACAACTGCTTCTTTAACGATCTTGCCAATCATGTTGATACTCAGGGCAATGCATATCAGGAGTTCTCAATATCCAGCCCGGTTGTAGCTCCGGATCCTCTGCTCGACTCCTGTTATCAACCGATATGGAATGCTTCCACTATGTCGCCCTGCATCGACTCCGGCGTTGGTACTGATGAGGATGGCACTCCTGCAGACATTGGCGCAATCCCTGCAGCTGAGCACCAGTATGAAGTCTATGATATGCCTGTCGGTTCGGTTAGTAATGGCATCAAGTGGATGTCATTCCCTGTAATTAACCACATTACCAGTGGCTACAACCTGGCTCAGAATTTCTTTGGCCCCATTGTCCATCCTGATATTCTAGACTGGGTGGAATGGAAACCATATGGAGTTCCTCTACCAGGCAGAATGCTTTACTCAAATACTGGCGATTTAATCGGTGGCGCCCATATAATGAGCAGCATCCAAGGTTACAAGGTAAAGGTAAAGCAAAATGTCACAGAGCAACTCACATTAGCTGTATCGGGATACAGGCAAGCACCACATACCGTGATACCGCTCAAGGGCAATAGAGAAGAAAACTGGATCGGATATTTTTGTGTGGAAAGCTCAAGTATTATGGATGCCTTCTCTCCCATCATAGATAATATCGTATCGATCAGCACTCAGTATTGGAGTGTTTCCCAGATCGCTCCCGGATTCTGGCTGGGCAATGCTTCAGGCAGGGTGCTAAACTATGGGGATATGGTGATCGTGAAGTGCATTGACGACTGTTCCTTTAGCTGGAACAACAGTCAACCGGTAGTCCCCAGAAGCAAGGCGCTTCCCCAGGAGTTTACTTATACAGAAAAGATGAGCTATACTCCCGTATATATCAGCGTAGGCGGGGGCAACAACCCCAACCTTCCCTCAGAAATTGGATTGTATGTAAATGGAGTATGCAAAGGAGCTGCGGTTGTCGATGGCCCCGAGATTGATATTTGTGCTTATCTAGATGCTGATGAAATCATAACAGCGGACAATTCGCAGCTTGTTTTCTTCTACCCAACCAAAGCAGCTGCTACCCAAAGAAGCATCTACCATATCAAGGAAGAGTCACTAACTCAATCCAAGAACGGTGCGGAATACTATGCAATCAAGATATCTGATCTGGAAAGTGCGGCTCCGGTCTCCGGCTTTCCCGTCCTAATGCAAAACTATCCCAATCCCTTCAACCCCAGCACCACGATATCCTATGAGATTCCAGATGACGGTCAAGTGGAACTAAATATCTATAATGTTCGTGGTCAATTAGTCAAACACCTGGTGAACACCCACAAGGCGGTAGGTCAGCACAGGGTGGTCTGGGACGGTAAAGATGAACAGGGCAGAAGCTGCTCATCCGGTGTCTACTACTATCGTCTTAAAAGTCATGGGGTAACCCATACTCAGAAGATGCTGATGATCAAATAATTGCAAAACGGTGCGGGGGGGGGGCTGCCTCCCCGCACTTTAAAAGGAGTTTGTCATGAAACTAAAGAACATAATATGTATAATGATGATGCTTTGCGGCATGGCACTATCTGGGCGGACTTTGACGGTCAGCCTTGATGGCAATGCTGAGTTTACCTCAATCCAGTCTGCCATCAACGCTTCCAGCAATGGAGATATTGTTTTGGTCTATCCCGGTACCTACTATGAAAATGTGAACTTTCTGGATAAGAGGATCGAGCTTTTCAGCCTGGAAGCCACTACGGGCGACAGTACTTATATTAGCACTACCATCATAGATGGAGGCAGGACAGCACCCTGTGTTACCATCGAAAACGGACTGCAGAACGCCCACCTGAGAGGCTTCACGCTTACCAATGGTTTGGGAGCAGTGAGGTTTATGATGGAGATAAGGGTCGGAGGTGGTATTCTGATCAAGGACCACTGCAGGGCAATAATTACCAATTGCAATATTTGGGGTAACTATGCGGGGATGGGGGCTGGCATGACGCTTTATGAGAGCACCGCTGCACTTAGGGGAGTGAAAATCCATCATAACTATGCAAGCACCACTGCTGGAGGCATACTCATTTGGGGGCATCATAGTTACTTGCCCAATCCCGGCATTAGTTTTGATCCTCACAACCGATGTTCCATCTATGAGAACTATGGGGGCAACCCCACCGACATCAGAGTTTTGGATCTGCGTCAAAACCTGCAGATCAACCTCGATATGGTTTCTGTGGACGCTCCCTCTGAATTTTATATCCAAAGAAACAGCAATTTTATTGCAACATCTGATTTTCATGATACCATCGACTACCAGAGGGCATACAGGAGCGAAGTGGATCATGATCTTTACGTGGGTCCAGAAGGCAATGACGAAAACAGTGGCCTAAGCCCCGCCCAGGCACTAAGGTCTATTACTGTTGCAATGCACAGGATCAAGCCAAACGAAAATAATAGAAATACCGTGAGGATTCTACCCGGGAACTATACTATAAATGATCAGATTTTCCCCATACCTTTGAAGTCTCATGTCAACCTCATGGGCGTGGGACTCAATGATGTAATAATTCAATATGAAGCTAATAATGGGATTCCGGCATCCGACGTAGTATTCAGTTCAAAACAGCACGACTTGATGCTCTCCGGACTTACCATAAGAGGAAATATAGAAGATACTTTAGCTGTCTGTCCACTAAGCATCTATGAGTTGCACGACTCGATTATTAAAGATATCGTGATTGAGAATTTCTTTCTTTGGACTACTGGCATTATATATGCCGACACACGTAATTGCACACTGCAAAACTTTACACTAAGAAATTGCATCACCGAACTATTTGCGTTCGAAGATGGCAGCTATATTCAATCTGGTATTATGAGAGATTGTGTATTTGAAAATATTGAATCGTTATACCCTGGCGACGATCCTTGGGGCGAGCCTGCGGTTATAGGTATTTGGGTGAGAGAATGGTTAAAGATGGAAAACTGTATTTTCCGTGACATCCGGGTTCAGAACCTGCAGCCCATATTAGGTGTTCTAACAAACAATATAGGCTCGCAAATAAACATAGAGATTACCAATTGTATTTTTGAAGACCTCCGCTGTAACTGGGTTGAGGGAACTATTTTCTTTCAAGCTACGAATACTGATCAACTCAAGATAAACAATTGCACCTTTGTAAACAACTATGGTGCTACTGCAGCCATAACTACCAGTGGGAGGGTTACTTATAAAAACAATATCTTCTACAATCCCGATGCTCCCTATGAGATGTTAATTCCCAATACTTTCAATGCCGGCTTTTTATCCTACATAGACATAGACTACAACCTAATCTATGGTGGCAACTCGAGAGTTTTGAATTCATATCCTGGTAATATGGTGACGTATAGAGAAACCAACATTAATGCTGACCCTATGTTTGCAAGCACAAATCCAAGCGACTCGATGTTTCTGCGGCTTCGTCCCAACTCTCCTTGCATCAACTCCGGCACTCCGGATACCACCGGCCTCAATCTGCCATCTTATGATCTGGCAGGAAACTGGCGTATCTGGGATGGCAGGATAGATATGGGCTGCTATGAGTATGGTTCAGAACCCTGGGTGAGTGTGGATGATCCCACCATTCCGGTCACCCCTACGGTGAGTTTGGATGTCTGGCCCAATCCCTTCAAGGTCTTTACCAATATCAAGGTGAGTATGCCACAGGGCGGGCTCGGCAAGGCAGAGAATGCCAGCATCAACATCTACAACATCAAAGGCCAGAAGGTAAAGACCATCGCTCTTGATCCCTCCAAGGCAGGCGAGCAGCTCACTTACTGGGATGGCCGGGATGGCGATAACAGGCTCTGCTCCAGCGGCATTTACCTGCTCAATCTGACCGTGAATGGCAGGAATGTGAGCAGCAAGAAGGTGACGCTGTTGAGGTAGGGTCGCTCATGTATGGTCGGTCCAGCGACCGACCCTGCATCCCATAATTCGTGTAATTGGTGTAATTCGTGGGAAGAAAAGAAAACCCCGGAGTCGTGCGCATTCCCACCGCAACTATCCGCATCCTCAAAGCCGGCGAAGCCCGGTAGCCGGAGCTTGCCCAAAGCGCCGCAAGCAAACGAAGTTTGCTGTTCTAAACCCAGTAACTATCCGTATCCCAATAACTTGCGCAGCCGCTCACAACTCACAACTGCGACGAAGTCGCCCCTCCCTCTCTCCCTCTTGCCAGCTTGCTGGCCCCATCCGTGTTCATCCGTGGAAGAGTAAAGCCAGCGGTAGCTGGCCCTTAATTCGTGTAATTCGTGGAAGGATTACATCAAGCTGCGCTTGATTGCGGCGCTGTAGGCAAGCGCCGGCTACCTGGTCGCTTTGGCAAGCGACCATACTTGCGGCGCTACAGCGAGCGCCCGTACATCTCCATTCGTGCCTATTCGTGGAAAAATGTTCTCCTCAGGCTGTATCTTCACAAAAGGCCATCAAAGTTGTTGACCAAAAAATGCCTTTTATTATTATGGCATTTAATGAGTTTTTGCGGTGACCCATCTTAGGTAACTGCATATCCTTCCAAGAGATACAATAAAACAAAATAAAATATCATGGAGGAAACATGAGAAAAACAGTGGTGGTGAGTGCCAAACGAACCGCGATTGGAAATTTCGGTGGAGTGTTTAAAGACATCTCCGCTGTAAAGTTAGCTGTAACAGTTGCCAAAGCCATTTTCGCCGATACCGGTGTGAAGCCGGAGATGGTCGATGAAGTGATTTTGGGCAACGTATGTGGCGCCGGACAGGGTCAAAACCTTGCCCGCCAAACGTCTATTCATTGTGGAATTCCAGACTACATCCCGTCCTTTACTGTCAATAAGGTATGTGGTTCCGGAATGAAAGCCCTCACATTGGCAGCGATGAGCATTGCCTGTGGTGAGGCGGACATCATCCTGGCCGGTGGCGCCGAGAATATGAGCCAAATCCCTTATGCATCCATGGAGATGCGCTGGGGTGGCAGAATGGGCAACAAGAACATGGTTGACCTGATGATCCGTGATGGTCTGAGTGATATATTCAACGATTATCACATGGGCATCACAGCGGAAAACCTGGCCAAGAAATACAATATCACCAGAGAAGAGCAGGATGCTTTTGCGGCAGCAAGCCAAAACAAAACTGAAGCTGCAATGAATAGCGGACGTTTCAAAGAAGAGATCGTTCCGGTGGAAGTGCCTCAGAGAAAAGGCGATCCGCTCATTGTGGACAAAGACGAAATGCCTCGCGCCGGCGTAACAGCCGAAGGCCTGGCCAAGCTGCGTCCGGCCTTCATCACTGATGGAACCGGAACCGTGACAGCGGCTAACGCATCCGGTATCAACGACAGTGCTGCCCTGCTGCTTTTGATGAGCGAAGAAAAGGCCAAAGAACTGGGCTTGCCGATCATGGCAACCTTGGTAGACTTTGCTTCCGCAGGCGTGGACCCCTCCGTTATGGGTTATGGCCCCGTTCCCGCTATCAAGAAGGTATTGGAAAAGGCCAAGTGGGAACTGGAAGACGTACAGCTTGCCGAACTTAACGAAGCATTTGCAGCGCAAAGTCTTTCCGTGCTGAAAGGTTTGGAGCTTGAAGGCGTTGGCAAGATTGATCCCGACATCGTAAACGTCAATGGGGGCGCAATTGCCCTCGGACATCCTATCGGTGCCAGTGGCGCCCGTATTGTTGTAACCCTCCTGCACGAGATGAAAAAGCGCAATCTGCAGAGAGGCTTGGCTTCATTATGCATTGGTGGCGGCATGGGAATAGCCACCCTATGGAAAATGTAAGGAGAAATGAATTAAAATGGCAGAAAAACTGAAATTAGACAAGAGCATGGAAATGTATGCCGAAGTCAAGACACTGGTTCCCGGTGGCGTGGCTGGCATCAGAAGACCCTATAACTTTGTGGAAGGTGAGTATCCCATCTTTTTCGAAAGTGGAAAAGGCGGACGCATCACAGACGTTGATGGCAACGAATATATCGACTACCTCTGCGGCTATGGCCCCATCATTATCGGCTACCGTGAAGAAGAGCTCGATGAAGCCGTTTATGAGCAGATCAGGAGCAAGGGCTTTTGCTTCTCTCTCACCCAGAGCATCCAAAACACTCTGGTGAAGAAGCTGCAAGAGCTGATTCCCTGCTGCGAGATGGCTTCCATCGTCAAAACCGGCTCCGATGCCACTACCATCGCTATCAGGGTGGCCAGAGCTTATACCAAAAAGCTGAAAGTGGCACGCTGCGGCTACCATGGCTGGCACGACTGGTGCGTGGAAGTGAGAGGCGGTATCCCCAAAAAGCTCTATGAAGACACCATCGAATTCCACTATAACGACCTGGATATGGTGGAAGACATTTGTAAAGCCAATGCTGACAATATGGCTGCCATCATCGTGACGCCCGTCGGTCATATCGGTGCCGATCCTGTGCAGATGCCCAAACCCGGTTACCTGGAAGGCCTGCGCAAGATAGCTGACAAATATGAATGCGTGCTGATCTTCGACGAAATCCGCAGTGGATTCCGTTGTCACATCGGTGGAGCACAGGCACTCTACGGTGTGACTCCAGATCTGGCAACTTTCGGAAAAGCCATGGCCAACGGCTATGCTATCGCAGCTTTGGTGGGAAAACGCGACATCATGAGCGTAATCGCTGATAACGTGTTCCTCTCATCCACCTTCTTCCCCAATAGTGATGGACAGGTTGCAGCCCTGAAGACCATTGAGCTCTTGCAGCGTGACAATATGCTGGAAGTGGTAGCTCAGAAGGGTGAGAAGTTTGCCAACGAAGTGAACAAGGTCGTGGAAGAATCCACCATCCCTGCCGAGTTCAGCGGCGGCCCCTGGATGCCCTACATCACATTCCCCAGAGACGATCAAGGTCTATACAAGAAGCTGAGAACTGAGTTCTATACTCAGCTGATTCGTCGCAAAGTATTCCTGCAGCCATATCACCACGGCTATATCTGCTATCGTCATACCGATGAAGATCTTGCCTACACGGTGAACGCCATCAAGGAATCCTTGGCAGAACTCAAACCTCTATGCTAAGATAAATAAAGCCGATGGCAAAATATATCTTCGTAATGGGCGGTGTCCTTTCCTCTCTTGGAAAGGGCATCGCCACTGCTACAATAGGGATGCTGCTCAAAGAGATAGGGCATAAGGTCACGCTGCAGAAGTTTGACCCCTATCTCAATGTAGACCCCGGTACCATGAGCCCCTTCCAACATGGAGAAGTGTTTGTAACAGACGATGGGGCAGAGACAGACCTGGATCTGGGCCACTATGAACGCTTTGTGGATGAATCCCTCACCAAGGAATCCAGCTGCTCAGCAGGATTAATCTATGAAACCGTGCTCAAAAATGAGCGTGAAGGTGTCTATAAGGGAAACACGGTGCAGGTTATCCCGCACGTGACCAATGAGATCATTCGGCGCATGACATTGCGGGATGAAGAGTTTGACGTGATCATCACGGAGATCGGCGGCACAGTGGGCGATATCGAAAGCCATCCCTTCATGGAAGCAGTACGACAAATACGTCTGGAAAAAGGGGCGGCAAACTGTCTTTGCGTATTGCTCACTTACGTACCCTACCTCAAGGCAGCAGGCGAGCTCAAAACCAAACCCACGCAGCACAGTGTGTATAAGCTGCGTGAGATTGGTATTCAGCCCGATATTCTGTTTTGTCGTAGCGAGAAGAAGTTTGCCGAAGATGTGTTCAGAAAGATAGCGCTTTTCACAAACGTACCGCGTAAAAACGTGATCAATGCCGTAGACGTGGATTTTGTCTATAAAGTGCCGCTGGTATACCAGGAATCCGGCTTGGCTGAGATTATCTGTGAGCACTTCAATCTTCCTTACAAAGAGCCACGTTTGGAGGGTTTGAAGAGCTTTATCGAAGCCACGGAAAAGGCGGATAAAGACCTCTGTATCGCCATCTGTGGCAAATATGTGCGCCATCAGGATGCATATAAAAGCGTGGAAGAGGCGCTGCAGCACGCAGCTTCACATCTGGGCTGCAGGTTGAAGCTGAAGTGGATAGACTCCGAGCGGCAGATCAGTGACAGTGAGCTGGATCAGAGCCTGAAGGGAGTGCACGGTATCCTGGTGCCGGGCGGCTTTGGCATCAAAGAAATAGCCGGGAAGCTGGCCATTTCCAAGTATGCACGCATCCACAATATCCCGTACCTTGGCATTTGCCTGGGACTGCATGGAGCGGTGATCGATATCGCACGCAATGTGTGTGGGTTGAGCAACGCCAATAGTGCAGAGTTTGATCCGGATAGCCCCGAGCCGGTGGTACACCTCAAGACTGATGCAAAGTACAAAGCACTGGTTAACAATAAGATTCGCTTGGGCGCACATGATTGTGTGCTCACCGAGGATAGCCTTGCTCATCAGGCCTATGGCTGTGATCTGATCCAGGAACGCCACCGTCATCGCTATGAGATCAACGATGCATATGAAGATATCCTGGCTGAAAATGGCATGGTGGTCACGGGAAGATCGCCGGATGGCTCTCTGATCGAGATTATGGAATACACGCCCAATGATTTCTTTGTGGGAGTGCAATTCCAGCCCGAATTTAAGTCCCGCCCTCAAAGGCCGCATCCTTTGATCCGGGAGTTTGAGGCCGCAGCGCTTAAATTTGGCGAAGGCACCATCAAAGCCCGCTAAGCAAGCTAAGCTCATGATATATAATCCAGATACCGCGATAGTTTCTTGCAAACCTCAGCCTTTTCTTGCGATAGATGCGATATATTTACAGATTTCTCTTGACAAAAAAGCGCTATTATAAAACACTGATCCAACACTCTGATATTGACGTATTACGGTGGGGGTGTAGTTCAGTTTGGTTAGAACGTCTGCCTGTCACGCAGAAGGCCGCGAGTTCGAGTCTCGTCACTCCCGCCATAGTTTGGGACGCCGTCCGGTGTCCCTTTTTTGTTTTATACAGGTTTTCATGATTCGCATCATCCAATACTCTATCCTCTGCATTTTCAATGTACTAATCGAAGGTGTGTATAGGATATTCTATCCGGTTCTGCGCTTTTTTCTGAAAAGGATAGATTATGATTCCGCACTGGATTCGGCTTATGAGGTGGAAAAAGGGGGCGTATGGATTCATGCTGCCTCATTGGGGGAAATCAATGCAGTGCGCAGCTTTGTGCTGGCGCTTTGCGATCACGTCCCTGCCAACGAAATTATCATCACCACCACTACGGTAAATGGACTTAAAGCAGCACAGAAGCTCCATCCTGAGATCAAGGCTTATCTTAGCGTGGTGGATGTACCCTCTTTGAGGGCTAAACAATTTGAGCAGATTGCGCCCCGGCTGATCTGCATTGTGGAAACCGAGATCTGGCCAAACTTCCTCTTGCAAGCCAAAAGAGCTGATGTACCGGTGCTGTTTTTGAATGCGCGCATTTCAGAAAAAACCATCCGGCGCCTGAAGCCATTGAAGCCATTGCTATCCTATCTGGGAGCGAGTATCAAGCTGATTATGGCCAAAAGTGAGCTGGATGCTCAGCGCTTTAAGCAGCTCTTCGATGTGGAAATCCAGGTGGCAGGTAACCTCAAATATGCGCTTTCACCTCAAGAATATCATTTTGAAGAGACAAGGCGAAAATGGGGCTTCCAGCTTGATGACTTCATTGTATGCTTCGGCAGCAGCCGTCCCAAAGAAGAGGCACTGATCTTGGATATCATGCCGCAACTGCTTGAGATAAAGCCAAATCTGAAGCTCATCCTGGCTCCCAGGCATCCCAATAGAGTGGCTGAGGTGCAGAAGCTGTGCGCAGATTATCAGAGTAAGCTGATGTCGGATAATGATTTTGATTCCCGGCAAGCGCAAATCCTGATCATAGATGGCTTGGGCTATCTCAATCAGGCTTATTCCATCTGCGATCTGGCGTTGGTGGGAGGCTCATTTTACGATTTTGGTGGACATAATCCCATGGAACCAGCGTATTATGGCAAGGCAATCATCATGGGGCCATATCATAGTTCCTGTGCGGAATCGGTGGAACAATTGCTGGCTGCTGAGGCTATTCAGATCTCGGATGCAAATAATATCCTTGACACGATGAGGCCTTTATTAGAGATTGATGATAGGCGCTTACAAATGGGACAAAATGCCAGGGAGCTGCTTGTCTCGCTAAGAGTAAGCTTGGACAATCATTTAAATGGAGTATTAGAATGGATAAAATGATCAGGGAGGCTATGTATTGGTCTAAAGAAGGCGATGCGATACGCTGTGAATTGTGTCCGCACAGATGCCTGATCAAGGTGGGGAAGAGGGGCTTGTGTAGATCTCGGCTCAACTCCGCTGGCAAGCTTTTTGCCGTCAACTATCAAAAGAGCATCTCTATCTCTGTGGACCCCATAGAAAAGAAGCCACTCTATCACTACCATCCGGGCTCACAAATCCTTTCCGCAGGGCCGAATAGCTGCAACTTGAGCTGCTTTTTCTGCCAGAATCATCCCATCAGCCAAGAGGATCAGCCCACCATGAACTTTTCCTTTGAGATCATCAAATCCATCTTTGCAGAGTATAAAAATCTGCCACATCGCATTGCGCTTACCTACACTGAACCCTTTACCTGGTATGAATTTATCCATGATCTGGCGGCAGAAATTCCAGATCTGAAGATAGTGCTCATCACCAATGGATTCATCATGGATGAGCCGCTGAGCGAGATTTTGCCTAAGATCGATGCGATGAATATCGATATAAAGTCCATAAATGACGAGTTTTATAAAAAACATTGCGGTGGCAGAGTGCAGCCTGTATTAAACACTATCAAAAAGGCAAATGAACAGGGCGTGCACGTGGAAGTGACCAATCTCCTGATTCCAGGGCTCAATGACAGCGAGCCTGAGATCACGAAATTGGCCAAAACCATGGCTGAGATCAATCCCGAAATGCCTCTGCATATTTCTGCCTATCATCCGGATTTTAAATGCGATATACCCCGCACCACCTCCCAGGATGTAATGGACGCGGTCAAGCTTGCCAAACAGCATCTGCGCTGGGTCTATTCCGGCAATATCGGCTGGGGCTCTTTTACAGACACGATCTGCGAAAAATGCAACCAAACCATTATCCATAGAAGACCAAACAATGTGAAGATGCTGATGACTGATAAAGCTGAGCAGCCGGTCTGCAAGATATGCAATGAGTCGGTGTGGGGAAGGTTCTAAGGGATGTTGAAGCATCTAAAGGCTGTAGCATCAGAGCTTAAGCTGGCCGACCTTGTTTTGATCATCTTGATCTTGGCTGTCGGCACCATTTCCGCTATCAGTGTGTTTAAAACCAAAGAAAATGCTGTGGTAAGCGTTTATAAAGGCGATAGGCTCTGGGGCGAGTATCCCCTTGATGAAGATAGAGTTATCAAAGTGGATGAGCATAATACTTTCCAGATCAAAGCGGGCAAGGTGAGCATGATCCATGCAGATTGCCCTGATAAACGCTGCGTAAAGCAAGGCAGCAGCAGCAAACTGCCCATCGTCTGTCTGCCCAATAAATTAGTCATCCAAATCAAGAGCCAGCAGGGAGAAGCACCGCACGTGCTCTATTGAATATGCTGAAGGTTGCTCTCTATATCTCGTCCCACGGCTTTGGTCATGCTTCGCGTATGGCGGCGCTTGCTGAGGAATTGATCAAGTATCAGATCACCGTCTTCCTGCGCAGCGACCGGCCGGACTTTCTCTATGATTGTCTGGATAGTCCCTTTTGCTACAAAGAAGATGTGGCTTGTGATTTTGGCGTGGTGCATACCACCGGATTGCAGACGGATATAAAAGCCACCAAAGATAAGCTGATCTCACTGTTTACAAGGCGTAACGAGATTGTGGAGAGGGAGGTTGCCTGGCTGAAGGAACAAGAAATTGATTTTGCCTTGGTGGATATTCCCTTCCTGGCTATAGAGGCCTGTGATTATGCCTCCGTGCCCGTGTTTGCCATTTCAAATTTCGATTGGTTCTTTATCTATGACTATGTATTCGATAAGGATAAAGAGCTGCGGCCCCTCGTCAATACCATCTATGGGCTCTATGCGCGCGTTGGTGCGTCCTTCCGGCTTCCCTTCAGCTCAGTGAAGAGCATGGGGGCCTTTCCCAGAGCGCAAAAGGTGGGTTTATTGGCCAAAAGAAAGGATGTCTACAACGATATCAGGAAGCTGTATAAGGTAGATGCCAAGGATCGTATTCTGGCCTGTAGCTTTGGTGGCGAAGAGGGTATGGAAATGGAAATGGATAAAATCTGCAAAGCCTTTAAAGGTGTGGTGATCAGTGCTAACCCGGGTGTGGACAGCGAAAACCATAGATATGCATCGCGGTCGTCAGATTGGTTGGATATTATCTCTGGCTGTGACGTCTTGCTCACTAAGCCGGGATATTCCACCTTTGCCGAAGCATGCCAGTTTGGCAAACCCATCCTGTATCGGCCCCGATTGAACTATCCGGAAGAGAAGGTTTTAATTAAGGGTTTGGCCCACTACAAAGCAGCGGTGGAGGTGCCTCAGAAGATGACATCTATTGCTGCCTGGAAGTCCTTGTTTGCTGCTGCACCACAGGGATATAAGCCTTCAGAAACTTATAGAAACCAAAATGCAAATATCGCAGCAAGCATTGTGGGAACTTACTTTGCGCAAACGCAAAAGCATCGCAAGCTGAAGAGCGTATTCGATATTGGCTCCAATAACTTAAACTACCTGGTTTATAATAGCGACGACGCCCGGGTCTTGCATACGGCCCACTATACTACTGCTTTATCCAAAGGGCTGGTTTCTGATGACTGCAGTCAATTCAAGTCAGTTGTGAGAACACTGATGAAGTTTGATCAAGAGATAGATTCACAAAAGCTGGCTATCTCCACTGCCGTGGCGCGGGAACGTGAAAGGTTCTCTGTTGTATCCGGCTGGATCTTAGATCGTTATGATATAAAAGTTAAAGTGTTAAAACAACATCAGGAGGCGGCTGCTGCCTATATGGCGGTGAAAGCTTCTCTGCCGGATGTGGCCAAGCCCCTGGTGGTAGATATCGGGGGTATGAGTACTGAGGTTGCTTGGGGAAGCTCTTATAAGGAACGTAAAGGGATAGAGTTAGGCCTGTTGTCTTTACAAGATACATCATATAGAGAATTCTACGAGCTTATGGATAAAAGACTTCCAGGGCTTCAGGATGCCAGTAAATACACCCTGGTGGTTACGGGGCTCACCGCTACCTATATCGCAGCTGCCGTGTACGATTTTCCCTATCAGCTTGCCTGGAAAGGTCATGCGAAGAAAGTCAGTCTTTCTCAAGTCAACAAGCTCATTAATGATTTGCAACATGATAGCAATGAAATCGTGAGCAGTGCCAAAGCCACGGGTATGGATCTCTTTATCCTTGAATCTGCGCTGCATTTCGTTAAAATCATTATGGAAAGATACCAGATGAAAGAGTGCCCTATCTGTTACTATGGCATATCGTTAGGCTATATATTGAATAAATGACTACTGCTGAACAATTATGAAATACATTATCGAAACTTATGGCTGCCAAATGAATGTGGCAGATAGTGAGCTGGTGAGCTCTCTCCTCATTTCAGCCGGGCATTCACCTGTCACGGATATTGATGATGCGCAAGTGATTGTCTTCAATACCTGCTCTGTGCGTGATCATGCTGAACAGCGTGTTTTGGGGCGCATCGCCAATGAAAAGCATCGTAAAACAGCTGATCCTGGTATCAAGATAGGTGTTATCGGATGCATGGCGCAGAGAATGGGGAAGAGGCTCATGGAAATAGAATCCGGCATAGATTTTGTGGTGGGGGTGGACCAATATCAGCACCTCCCCTCTATCCTGGCAGACGATGAGCCTTGCGGTGCGGATACTCTAAGCATGGACAAAACGCAGGTCTATCAAGGGATTATGCCTCATCGGCAGGATGCGCATTGCGGATTTGTAACTGTGATGCGTGGTTGTGATAACTTCTGCAGTTACTGCATCGTTCCCTATGTGAGAGGACGTGAGCGCAGCCGCCCTATCAATGATATATATAACGAGGTGAAATCAGCTTCAGAGGCGGGTTTGCGCGACATCACGCTCTTGGGACAGAATGTAAACTCTTATCAATATGATGGGTACCACTTTCCTGATCTGCTCAGGAAGCTCAATGATATCGAGTCACTCTGGCGTTTACGCTTTGTAACATCACATCCCAAAGACCTTTCTGATGAGCTCATTTCTGCCATGGCGGAGTGCTCCAAGGTCTGCGAACATATACACCTACCTCTACAAGCCGGTGATGATCAAGTGCTTAAGAATATGAACCGTTCTTATAATGTAGATCATTATCTGGGCCTTATTGATAAGCTCCGTACAGCAATTCCAAATATCGCTATTACAACAGACCTCATGGTGGGCTTTCCTGGCGAATCTGAAGCGCAGTTTGAGAACACTCTGAGAGTCATGGAAAGCATCCGCTTTGATTATGCCTTCTGCTTTAAATACAGCGAGCGTGAAGGCACAAAAGCCGCTTCTTACAAAGATCAAGTCCCTGAAGATGAGCGCCTCAGAAGACTTCAGGCCATGATAGAGCTCCAAAGACAAATCACATTCGATAAGTTTCAGGAGCAAATCGGAAAGACCGTGGAGGTATACGTGGAAGATTTCAGCCGCAAGTCACAGGATATGGTCTCAGGGAAGACACGGGATTTTAAGATTGCTGTACTCAGTGGCGGCTCAGACAAAATAGGTGGCTTAAGCTTGGCCAAAGTAGTGGATGCCACCGCAGGGACTCTTATATGCGACTGAGTCATATGTTTACGGATAATGCACGTTATGTAAACTTGGACACATCGGGGCAAGCCTTTGTAGTTCAAGGCAATGTGTCAACCTCTGCCCCATCAATTAATTCTAAAGGATTAACAATATGAAAAGCATGACCGGCTATGGAAAAGCCAAATTCTCAAACCGGGACTTGGATATTGAAATTGAAATCAAGAGTGTAAACGGGCGCTATTTGGATCTCAGGATCAATGCCCCCCGTGAGCTGAACTTCTTTGAAAATCAAGTGCGTGCCAAGATTGCTCAGCACCTCTTCCGAGGCACCATAGATTTGAGGATCAACTACATCGATCACCGTGAGCCTCCTTTACAGCTTGATAAAGTACGTCTGGCAAAGTATAAAGAGCTCATTCAAGAAGCTCAAAGCTTTCTTGGTACTGAAGATAACATACCTTTACAATATATCCTTGCAGAGCCTGGAGTAATCCAGACCCTTAATAACCTCGATACAGATGCCACACTGATTCAAGCCTTGGAGACCACTCTGGATGATGCCATTAACTCGTTGTTAAAAGAGACGTTACGCGAAGGTGAAGAGATCAAAAAGGAGTTCTATAAGTCAGAAGTTAAGATCCGTGAGGCTTTAGCTGAGGTTCAGTTGCTGATAGAGCCCTATAAACAAGAACTTTATGATAAGCTCAAACAACGTCTGGAAGAGCTTCTCAGCAAAGAGAGCCGTGAAGTCCTCGAGCAGAGGTTAGTCCTCGAAACGGCTATTTATGTAGATAAATATGATATCCAGGAGGAATTGACACGCTTAGACAGTCATCTGGACACACTTACTCAGCTCCTGGATAATTCAAACGGCCATGAAGTAGGCAAAAAGCTCAATTTCGTTTTGCAGGAGATGCAGAGAGAGGCAAACACTCTGGGCTCCAAGTTTTCCACCACGCAGAGCTTCAAATACATCCTCATTATCAAAGAGGAAATAGAGAAATGCAGGGAGATTGGCCTAAATGTCTCGTGAAGTGCTCCTTAAATGGCGTTCCTGGCCCGCGGTGGAAAGGCCTTGGACCACTGTGGCATTGGTTCTCTTTCTGTTCCTGGTCGCTGCTTTAGTCTGGCACATCACCGTCAATATATGGCAGACGCCCTTTTATTATTTCCTGGGTATGCTGTTGGTATTGGGAAACTTGCTGCCTTGGTTCATTCCCACGGATTATGAGCTGGATCATCAAGGCGTCCATGTTCGCTATATCTTCATCAAAGTCAGCCGTAAATGGGAAGACTTTGGTTGTTTCTACCAGGATAAACGTGGCGTAATGCTCAGTACGTTTAAGATGCCAAGGCGCTTGGACCCCTTCAGGGGGCAATCTCTGCGCTTTTCCGGCGAAAAGACAGAAGAGGAAGAGCTAATCAGAATACTTATGGATAAGATAGGAAAGAAATACTAAGGTAATACATGAACAAGAAAGATATAAAAGGCTTGCTTACCAATCATTTCAACAATGATAGACAGCCTATTTCATATGAGGCCCTGGTGCCCAAACTGCGTTTGGCCAGAAGGGATAAGGCTGAGCTCAAGAAAGAGTTGGAGCGCATGGTAGCGAGCGGCGAATTGATTAAGCGCCGAGGACGCTACTCCCCTGCCCCACCTAAGAAGACCCAGAAGATTATTCCCAGAGCGGCTGTTAAAGCCAATATGCGCCTCATCGAAGGGAAGTTTGATGCCACGTCTCTTTCCCGGGATCAATCCTACGCCTTCGTGCGAACTGACGGGGGCGACTACTTTGTGGATTTTGAAGACACCCTTAACGCCTTCCATAATGACATTGTAGCGATAGAAACTATCAGAGGAAGATCGAAGGATAGAGCCATAGTGCGCAAGATAATCAAGCGCTCCAATGAAACTATGGCAGGTGACATCAAGTACCTTTCCAACAAGCCAATCTTTATCTGCTCCAACCCCAAAATACACCGCTGGTTTGAGGTCAATGACACGCTGGGCGCCAAAGAAAACGACAAGGTTGTTCTTGAGGTTACCAATTGGGGCAACATTTACAGCGGCAAGATGCCAGGTGGTAAAGTGGTGGAAGTGCTTGGCCCTTCAGGTGATGTGGAAGTGGAACTATTGGCTGTTCTCAGGCAGTATCAGCTTCCCTTGGAGTTCCCAATTGATGTAATAGCAGAGACAGATGCCCTCAAGCAAGAGATAGAAGCCAAAGATTTCAGAGGCCGTGAAGACCTCAGAGACCTGTTGACTTTTACGATAGACCCTGCTTCAGCCAAGGACTTTGACGATGCCATCAGCCTGGAGGCTGATAATCAGGGCTACAAGCTGTGGGTTCATATCGCTGATGTGAGCCACTTTGTTGCCCTCGATTCCAAGATATTCAAAGAAGCATCCAAACGAGGCAACAGCTTTTACTTCCCCAAGCAGGTCATCCCTATGCTTCCCCAGCGCTTATCCAACCAGATTTGCAGCCTCAGACCCAATGAGGACAAGCTCTGCCTCAGCGTCTTTACCCAGTTTGATCTCAAGGGCAATATCAGAAACCAGAAGATAGTGCAAAGCGTGATTCGTTCGGACTACCGCTTGGCTTATGAAGAAGTGGATGCTTATTTTGATGGCGAGGACAGCCAGCTCTCCCCTATCTTGAAGAAGACCTTAAGTGATGCCCTGAAGCTGTCCAAGCTATTGAGCCAAAGACGGATCAGTGAAGGCTATATCTTCTTTGACCTGCCCGAAATCCAATACGAATATGATGATGACGGTCTCCTGGTAGAGCTGGGGCTGGATAAAGAAACCGATGGACACAAGCTGATTGAAAACTTCATGCTGGTAGCCAATGAATATGTGGCAAAGAGGCTTAAGCAGCTTGCCCCACACACCTTGTACAGGATACACGAAAACCCGGATCCCCAGAAACTTGAGAGACTGGGCGTGTTGATCTCGCACTATGGCCTGAGCTTCGATCCTCATGAAGACCCCAATCTCAGCCTGCAATATCTGCTTAATTCCATGCCCAACAAGGACTATCATATGGTCTTTGATCGCATGGTGTTGCGCAGCTTGAAGAAGGCCCAATACACCATCAAGGAAGAGCGTCACTTTGGCTTGGGTCTTGAGCATTATACCCACTTCACCAGCCCCATCCGCAGGCTCTGCGATCTTTGCATCCATCATCTGTGCAAGATTTACCTGCTGAAAACCTCCAAAGCAAGCCTCAATGCATTCCAGTTGAGAAACCATGCACAAACTGCCAACGAGCAGGAGCTTCTGGCAGATGAAGCAGAGCGCAGTTTGGAGCGTGTCTACAGTCTTGCATTTATGAAGAAGAAGGTGGGTGAACGCTTTACCGGCACGGTGATTTCCACCAGGCGTGATGCCTTGATAGTTCGTTTGACTGAAATCCCGGTGACTGGGGTGCTCAAGACCGATACGTTAAAAGGATCGCCTTTCACCTACCATGAACAGGCCATGATGCATGCAAGTAACCTGACTGGAAACTACTACCAGCTGCTTGATAAAGTAATTGTTGACATCATGGACGTTAGTGATGATATATATTTGGAGTTAGCCCAAGTACCCGGAGCGCACACTCATTATTCGGCCGAATTCAGCCCTCATGCGTATAAAAAGGTTAGACAACGACAGAGCAAGGAGATAAAATCCAAGCGCTTAAAAAGGGTTGACCAAAAGAGGGGTTCAGATAAAAGTGTACGCTACAAAAGAAAGAGCAAGAAAGCGAGGAGACGATGAAAAGACCCATAGGTATATTTGATAGCGGCGTAGGTGGTTTAACCGTCTATAGAGCTATCCGCGCAGCATTCCCCAGCGAGGACCTGATCTATTTTGGGGATACTGCCAGGGTTCCTTATGGCCCCAAGAGCCCGAATACCATCCTGGATTACAGTCTGCAAAACGCCCGTTTTCTGCTTCAGCACAATATCAAGATCTTGGTAGTTGCCTGCAATACAGCTTCTGCCGTTGCTTTGCCTCAGTTGCAGAATCTTGCTCGTATTCCCATAGTAGGCGTGATCGAACCGGGAGCAATGCAAGCTGTGCAAAAGACCAAAAGCGGCCGCATTGGCGTGATTGGAACCATGGGCACAGTGCGCTCTCAGGCATATGGAAAGGCTATCCTGAATCTTGCACCGGATTTTGAGATTTACAGCACCGCCTGTCCCCTATTCGTCAGCCTGGCCGAGGAGGGCTTTGACCGTCATCCCGTTGCCAAAACCATTGCGCAGCATTACCTTAGCTTCTTTGATGACAAGGATATAGACACCCTCGTTTTGGGTTGTACTCACTATCCCCTGCTCAAGGACGTGATCGCCGAGGTAATGGGTCCAGACGTGAGCTTGGTGGATAGTGCTCAGGCGATTAGCGACCATCTACAGACGTTGATAGCTCCCACAGATAATACCAAACCGGGAACTGACGAGTTCTTTGTCAGTGACAATGAAGAGCAGTTTTCCCAGCTTGCAGCCAAGATTTTAGGCTCCGAACTGCATCACCTCAAGCGGGTGAAGCTTTTTGAGAGCTGGTTTGAAGAATAAAATAACATAAAAATAAGATAAAGAGAGGAACACAAATGAAACCTTTAATTTTGACCGCAGCAATCACTGGTGCCGAAACCACCAGAGAACATCAGCCCAATTTGCCTATCACGCCCGAAGAACAGGCAAAAGAAGCAAAAGCCTGTTACGAAGCAGGTGCCAGAGTGATCCATCTGCACGTACGTGAAGACGATGGCACGCCCTCCCAGAGATTGGAGCGCTTCCAAGAATCCATCGAAGCTATCCGTGAAGCTGTACCTGGCATTATCATCCAGATCAGCACCGGTGGAGCCGTGGGCGAACCATTTGACAAACGCCTGGCTCCCTTGAAGTTAAAGCCTGAGATGGGAACCCTCAATGCCGGTACCCTCAACTTTGGCGACGAAATCTTTGAAAACCACCCCAAGGACATTGTGCGCTTGGCAGAAGCTTTCAAGGAATACGGCGTTGTTCCCGAAGTGGAAGTGTATGAATCCGGTATGATTGACTACGTGGCAAGGCTGGTGAGAAGAGGTATTGTGACCCACACGCCCCTTCACGTGCAGTTTGTGCTCGGCGTACCCGGTGGAATGAGTGGCAAGCCTTCAAACGTGCTCTACATGGCCCAGCATCTGGCAGAAGAAATCCCCACAGCCACTTGGGCTGTCGCCGGTATCGGACGCTGGCACATTCCTGCCTCCATGGTGGCTATGGTTATGGGTGGCCACATCCGCGTTGGATTTGAAGACAATATCTTCTATCACAAGGGTGTACTTGCAGACAGCAATGCCCAATTGGTAGCCAGAATGGCGAGGATAGCCGAAGAAATCGGACGTCCTATTGCCACACTGGAACAAGCCCGTGAAATTCTTGCTTTATAGATATGAGGTGAATGGTGCAACTCAGTGAAAACGCACTATTGGTCTTAGAAAAGCGCTACTTTAAAAAGGATGATCAGGGCCGTCCCCAAGAAGATTGGGAGGCCTTGATCAGCCGGGTAGCGAAGAATGTTTCCGGCGGAGACCAAGCCCGTTTTGAAGCCTATTTCAAGCTCTTGGATTCCGGACGCTTCTTGCCAAACTCCCCCACTCTGATGAATGCAGGAAGCGATCTGCAGCAGCTTTCCGCCTGCTTTGTGCTTCCTATTGATGACAGTATGGACAGCATCTTCGAGACGCTCAAAAACGCTGCGTTGATCCACAAAAGTGGGGGCGGAACCGGATTTTCTTTCAACCGCTTGCGTCCGGCTAATGCGCGGGTGAAGTCTACCAATGGAGTTTCCAGCGGGCCTATCAGCTTTTTGAAGGTCTTCAACGCTGCTACGGATGCCGTCAAGCAAGGCGGTACTCGTCGCGGCGCCAATATGGCTATTCTCAATGTCGATCACCCGCAAATCCTGGAATTCATCACCGCAAAGGCAGACCCGAACGAGCTCAACAACTTCAATATCAGCGTAGGCATCACTGAAGACTTTATGCAAGCTGTAAACCAGGATGCAAACTACGAGCTGGTTGCCCCGCACACAGGCGAAGTTGTGGGTAGTCAGAATGCACGCGAAGTTTATGACCTCATCGTGGAAATGGCCTACAAAAACGGTGAACCCGGTATTGTATTTTTGGATAGGATCAATAAGGACAATCCCACCCCGCATTTGGGCAGGATAGAATCCACAAATCCATGTGGTGAGCAGCCTTTACTGCCCAACGAAGCCTGCAATTTGGGCTCCATCAACCTGGCCATGTTCGTGGTTGATGATCAGATTGATTGGGAAGGTCTGAAGCAGACTGTACGCCTTTGCGTAGACTTTTTGGACGACGTGATCGACGTCTCCGAATTCCCCCTGCCTCAGATCGACGAGATGGTGAAACTAAACCGCAAGATAGGCTTGGGCGTAATGGGTTTTAGCGACCTTTTATATCGGCTCAGGATTCCCTATGCTTCCGAGGAAGCAGTGGATTTGGCATCTAAATTGATGGAGTTTATAGACTTTCAGGCCAAGACCCGCTCCATGGAAATAGCTGAAGTCAAGGGCAGTTTCCCCACTTTTGAAAAGAGCGTCTGTCATCGCATCATCGCTGCCAGACCCAAGCTTGAATGTGACTGGGACTCGTTGGCTAAAGACGTGAAAGCCATAGGGATACGCAATGCCACAGTCACCACCATCGCACCCACTGGGACCATTAGCATGATTCTGGACACATCCAGTGGCGTCGAGCCGCAATTCTCGCTTGTCTACGTCAAAAACGTGATGGATGACGACAAGCTGCTATATGTGAATAAATGGTTTCAAGAAGCCTTGGAACAGGAAGGTCTGCTCGACCGCGAACTCTTGGAAGAGGTGGCGCAAAGGGGCTCCGTCGCCGATATTGACGGTATCCCGGAACACATCAAAAAGGTGTTCCAAACCGCCCACGACATCACCCCCGAGTGGCATATCCGTATGCAGGCAGCCTTCCAAGTTTATACAGATAATGCAGTCAGCAAAACCATCAACTTCCCAAATCAAGCCAGCAAAGACGACATCCGCAGCGCTTTTGACCTTGCCTACAAGCTCGGTTGCAAGGGCGTGACTGTATATCGTGATGGCAGCAGGGAACATCAGGTGCTTAGCGTCGGAAGCGGCAGCAGAGATGAGAAGAAAGTCGCCCCGCGTGATAGGCCTGAAATCACTCACGGCATCACGCAGCGTCTGGAAACAGGCTGCGGACATATGTACGTCACCATCAACACAGACGATTTGGGTGCCTGTGAGGTCTTTGTGCAGATGGGCAAAGTGGGTGGCTGTGCTTCAGCTCAATTGGAAGCCATCGCCCGCCTCTCCTCTTTGGCACTTCGTTCAAATATCAGATTGGAAGCCATCATTCGTCAGCTCAAAGGTATACGCTGTCAGTCTCCGATGTGGCACAAAGGGCAGATGATCACCTCCTGTGGTGATGCCGTGGGACGTGCCCTGGAAAACTTCCTGGCCACCTACAAAAATGGAGACATCAGACAGGTGACCATCAATTCTGACGAAGGTGCGATTTCCTTTTCCACCCTCAAACCCAATGTCGCTCTCTGCCCTGATTGCGGCTCCAGCGTTGAGCATGCCGAAGGCTGCCTCAAATGCCCTTCCTGTGGGTGGTCCAAATGTTAATAATGTATTCTCTTAAGGAGTGTTTATCATAATGCGTTGCCGTCATTGCAACACCCGTTTAGCGGTTCACGATGTATGGTGTCCCAAGTGCCAGCGTCAGAGCAGCCTGGTAAAGAACGAGCTCTCTGCCATGCGCTCACT
Source organism: Cloacimonetes bacterium UBA3900 (assembly GCA_002391675.1). Lineage (GTDB taxonomy): Bacteria > Cloacimonadota > Cloacimonadia > Cloacimonadales > Cloacimonadaceae > UBA3900. The sequence continues at coordinate 25,355 of DGFM01000002.1, forward strand.
GAAAGCTACTTGGGCACAGTACAAACCCAATATCAGCATCAACGTTCCTTTGGCTGTGCCCGCCATCATCTTCGGGATTATCCCTTTACTCATCCTGATTTGGCTCTTCAATACCAGCTTGATGTTGCCTATGGATAGCACGGTTAAGCTGTTGCTCAATCTATTGATAAAGTCTGTGCTGGTGAGCTTGTTTTTGCCTTTTACCCTGATAGGATTCAAGGCTGTCTCAACCCTTGATGGCTATCAGGCGGGCAAGCCCGGCCTCTTCATGGCTCTCAAAGCCTATCCCAAATACCTCGTCTTCAGCATCATCAACTGCGCCTACTTTGTGGTTATCTATCTGATCTGTTTTGGTTTCCCCGGCTTTGGCAGCGACCCCATTCTCAGATTGGTGTGGATAGTGCTGGTAAACTACTGGATAGCTTTGATCCTGCCGGTTCCCATTCTGATGGAAGACCGCAACTTGAGCTTTATGGCGGCATTTAAGCTGGCACGCCGCCATTTCGGCGTAGTGCGCTGGAATATCTATCTCATGGTGCTGGTACTGGCTGTGCTCAATATACTGGCAACGCTTGTCTTGCTCGTTCCCCTGGCCATCACCATCCCCTTCAGCTGGTATGCAGTCAGGGATTACACCCGCACCTTGCTTGAATATGAACTGGATAAACAATAAGTCATGAAAAGAAAAGAAATTACCTCGCTTGTGATCCTGATCCTGGTCATCGGCTACGGGGCTTGGCAATTTTACCACCGCAGCTTCACGCAGACCAAGTCCAAGCATCTTCTGGACACCGTGGTGAGTATCACAGCTACCTCAAAGAGTAAAAACGTAGGCAACATGATAGATTCCGTGTTTGTCTATATCGAATCTTTGCAGGATAAGCTCAACGATTTTGATCCTAACTCGCTCCTGTACAAGATCAACCACTCCGATGCCACTACTTTCACCATGGATGAAGATATCTACGAGCTTCTGGTGCTCAGCGACAAGCTTTACAAGCTGAGCGACGGAAAGTTTGATCCCAGCATCAAGCCGGTTTTGAACCTTTGGGGATTTGGCTCCAGTCCGGGTGAGTATAGCGACACCCTCAAGGCCGCTGTTCCCGATAGTTTAATGCTCAAGCAAGCACTGCACATGGTGGGATTTTCCAAGCTCGCTTTTGATAAAACCAGACTCTATAAACCTGCAGGAATGCAGCTCACCTTCGGTGCGATCGCCAAAGGCTATATCTTGGATAAGGCAGCGCAGAAAATGAAGGAACTGGGCATTGTGAGCGGAAACATAGACTGCCGCAGCAGCATGATCTTCTTCGGCTCCAAAATCCCGCAATTGGTTTATATCCAGCATCCGATGCTCAGCCGGGACGACTATATCGCCTCATTCAAGATCCTCAACAGCAGCGTGGGAACCAGTGGAAACTATCAGCAATGCTTCGAACAAGATGGCGTCCACTACCATCACATCATCGATCCCCATACCGGTTATCCCACGCCCAATATCTTCAGTACCACGGTGATCACGCCCAGCGCAGCTCTGGCAGATGGGCTTTCCACAGCCTTCTTCCTGATGCCGCCTCAAAAGGCAATCGAAGTGGCTAAGAGCATGAAAGAATGCGATTTGGTGATCTATTACGAGCAAGATGGGCATCCCGTATCACTCAAAAGCATGGGGATGAAGCAACTGGATTTTAAAGAAAAACTATGACCATACCCGATATCCAATCTCAACCCGATGACAGGCATGTAAACATCGAAAAGGTGGGCGTAAAATCTCTGCGCTACCCTATAGTAGTGGAAGACAGAGAAAACAAGGTCCAGTCTACCGTTGCCGACCTGAATATCTACGTGGATCTTCCCCACCATAGACGTGGCACCCATATGTCTCGTTTTTTGGAGGTGTTAAACCAATACCATCAAGACTTTTTCGTGGATCAGTTGGAGAAGTTTCTCATCGAGCTGAAAGAGGTTATGAAGGCGCAAGCAGCCTACGTGGACGTGAGCTTTCCCTATTTTATGCGAAAATCAGCTCCAGTATCAAAAATAGCCTCCCTGATGAGCTATGATTGCTGCTTTAATGCCAAATACAACGACGCTTTTGAACTCTGGATAGGCGTGGTCGTACCTGTCACCACACTCTGCCCCTGCTCCAAAGAGATCAGCGAATATGGGGCGCACAACCAGCGCACAAATATCACTATCCGCCTTTGTTATCATGAGGTTATCTGGCTTGAGGAATTGATAGAAATTGCCGAAAGTGTCGCCTCCGCGCAGATTTATCCTCTTCTGAAGCGTCCAGACGAGAAGTATGTAACCGAGCATGCCTACGATAATCCCCGCTTTGTGGAAGATGTAGTGAGAGAAATAGCCGGAATCCTCAAGGGCGATCCCCGGGTAAAGAAATTCTATGTGGAAGCCTGCAGCTTTGAATCCATCCACGCCCACAACGCCTATGCCCTGGTAAGCTCGGATGGAGTCTTAAGCCCTGTAACATCTTCTCCCAGCACCTAACCTGAATGAATCCTCTCAAACTGTTCAAACCGCTTTCTGCCAAAGTGACGGGAGGCTCCAGTCCTCACTGTTCGCACAGCTTTGAAACCCAAAAGGCCCGGAAGTATGTGCACAGCAATGGCTTAAGCTATTATCTTAACAGCGATATGTCGGAACCCATAGTTTGTCTGCAAGCTGTGGTAAAAACCGGCAGCACCCTCGAGCAAAAGAGCCAGGCCGGATATTCACACTTTATCGAGCATCTTACCTTTAAAAGCAGCAAGCAATATGGCTTTAATCAGATATCAAACACCGTTTTCGCACTTGGTGGCTGGCTCAATGCTTACACCGATTTTGACAGCACTTGCTACTATATGCTGCTGCCTTCTGAACACGTATTTACAGGTCTGCAGATTCTGGGCGAACTGCTGATGAATGCTTCATTTAGCGCTGAGGATGTGGAGACCGAGAAAGACATTATCCTGGAAGAGATGCAGCAATATAGAGACGATCCTGAGGCAGATTTCCTGGAATACATCCAGCTGAACCACTTTGATAAATCCCTCTTGGGCAGGTCTATCATTGGCAATCCCCAGAGCATAAGAGCCGCTACACATACGCGGCTAAAGAGTTTTTACAAAAGAAGATACCAGCCTCAAAACTCGTTTTTGGTGGTTTCAGGTGCGGTTGAGGCAGATGTTTTACATACTTACGTTGATGACATCTTTGGCAAGTGGCAAAACCGCAATTCCACCATCAGCAAGGATAAAGAGAAATGGCTTGACCCCGAGGTCTCCAAAAAGCGCTACGTGTGGCAAAAGGCCGAGCAAAACCTCTTTGCCTGGGTCTTGCCGGAACTCAGCGAGCTGAACCCCGCGGCTGATCCTTTGCTCTTTGCCATGCGCTATTTGGCTATCGGACGCAGCTCAAAACTGCACAAAATACTGGTGGAAGACAGAAAGCTGTGCTCTGCGATTCGCGTCTACTCACTCTGCGGTCTTGATAGCGGCGCATCGGTGGTCACTTTCGTCACCTCCCGCAAGAGTGCTATCCCCAAGATCGCTGCCATTATCCGCAAGAATTTCAGCGACTTATGGCACAACGGCATCGACCCGGAAGAGTTTGAGCTGATCCGCAGTGACATCATCCATGGCTGGCTCTTTGGATTTGAAGCGCGTGAAAGCATCGCCAGCTATATTGTGGCGGAAGCGCTATTGGGCGATTATGAGCGGCTTTACAGCTATGGTGACCGCGTCAAAGCCATCACTGCCCAGCAGGTGGAAGCAGCGGTCAAAAAGTATTGGCAGCCCAGGTTTATGACCTTTTACTATCGGGGTGGAGCAGCTATAGAGCTCGATCCCAGCTTGATTCCCGGTCACAAAGACTACATCCTGCCGCCCACAAAGAGAAAGAAAGCAGCCGCTGAATCCATAGCACCTAAGATCATCTCTGATATTCAGAGCAGATACCAGGCGGATAAAGCAGCGCAACGAAACTTAGGACAAGGCTTTATCCAGGTGGATGACAAGCACTGGCAAGGCGTATTGCCAAACGGCATCCACTTGACTTTCAAACAATTATATTCTAATCCGGTGAGCGGTTTCGCACTCTGCACGCCCGCATCTCAGCTCTGGGAAAGCCCTCAGCAGAGGGGTTTCAACTACTTCCTGTCTACTCTTTTACTCTATCAAAGTGCCAATTGTTCGCATCAGAGCATCATGGATTTCTCGCGCAAACTGGGGATGAATATCCGTGTTACCCACAGCCTGGACAGCACTTCTTACAGGGGTAAATGCTTCACAGCGGATCTGTCCGCTTCTTTGGCTCTGCTGGCTGATTTGCTCTCCAATATCAGCCTTGACGCCAGCTACTTATCCACCCTGAAATCTGCAGCTTCTGATAATCTGCGGCGTGAGAAAGAACACCCTGCCACCAACGGATACCTGAAGTGGCTTCGTACAATTTTTGCCAATTCACAAATCCTGGAGCGCTCCAGTGGCAACATCTCACAGATACGCCAAATTAAAACGGAACACTTGGAAAGCTGGTTTGAGCAGCATTACCGGGCTCAAAACTTCCATCTCGCCATCTGCGCAACTATGGAAGCGGAAGCGGTTTGGGACATGGCAAATCAAATATTTGGCTCCATCCCATCTTTCGATCAGCAGCCGGAAAGGCCCAGACTGCAGCTCATACCTCATCAACCGGGCCAGAAACGCAGCATAGGCGCAAATGAGCAAGCCGTGATCCATATGGGCTCCCTGGCCTGCTCCTCCAAAGAAAGGGTGCAAACCACCGCTGCTCATCTGCTCTCACAAATCATAGGTGGAGACGTCAATTCCCGCTTTTTCGATACACTGCGCGAACACTATGGCCTGGCATATCAAACCGGTATGGAACTCGTTGTTTTGGAAGAGATTGGTTATTGGACAGCCTATGCTTTTTGCAATCCCAAAGAGCAGAAGCTCTGCCTGAAATTGATGAAGGAGATTGTGACTGATATACACCAAAAGGGCGTGACTCCCCAAGAGTTGGAATTGGCCAAAAACTACCTTATCGGCATACATCGCTTTGATGCGGAAAGCGTTAACTATCAGGCATCTTCCCTGGCAGCTCTTTCCGCATTGGGATACGATATCCAACACCAGCTCCAACGCAGCAAACGCATCGCTTCCATAGAGCTTGAGACCATCAATGACTATGCAAGCCAATACCTTAACCCCCAAAACCTGTACACACATATATTGAAATGATTACCCTCGGCATAGACGTCGGATCCCGCAACACCAAACTGATCATCTTCGATCATACAAAGCAGAGCATTCTCTTTCAAGAGTGGATAGCCACCAATATCGACCCCACCAAGAGCATAGAACAATTATATACCAAGGCTTTAACCGCCCTCAAGCTTCCAGAGCAATCAATAGCAGCCAAGGTCGCAACCGGTTATGGGCGCAAGATTTGGCCCTTGGCAGACAAGGTGATATCTGAAATCTCAGCTCATGCCGCCGGCATAGTCTGGCTGAAGCCTGAAGCCCGCACTATCATTGATATTGGTGGGCAGGATAGCAAGGTGATCGCACTTGACAGCCAAGGCAAAGTCTTCGATTTTGCCATGAACGATAAATGTGCGGCAGGCACAGGGCGCTTTTTGGAAATGACTGCCATGCGCTTGGGCATAGAGGTATCTCAACTTTCTGATTTGGCAGCAGATGCGGATAGGGAAATTAAGCTCAACAACACCTGCGTGGTCTTTGCCGAAACCGAGATTATCTCGCTCATGGCGTCCAAAGTGAGTGCAACCAACATTGTGAGAGCCGTACACCGCTCCATCGCCAAGAGGATATTCAGCCAAATGTCTGCGCTAACTCACCAGGCACCATATGCTTTCACCGGTGGTGTGGCTCAAAATCAAGACCTGGCAAACTGTATTTCCATGGAGCTGGGCTCCGAGTTATGGATTCCACCCGAACCTGAAATCACCGCGGCTTTAGGTGCCGCCATCCTGGCAAAACCATGATATTAACAGACTATCACCTTCATACACAATATAGTTGGGATAGCAAACTTCAGGCAAAGGATCTGATAGATAAAGCTATCTCATTAAATTATACTGCGATAGCTCTCACTGAACATCTGGATTTACTGCCATGGGAACTTGCAGTAAATGGCTTGCTGTCACTGAAGAAATACTCCGCATTCGTGGATATGGCTCAAACTCAATACCCACAACTACAAATCATCAAAGGCATAGAGATAGGAGACTATCACCAGGTAAGAGATTTTGCTTTGGCCTTGGTTCAAGAGATAGACCTGGAACTAACCTTGGGGGCAGTGCACTTTTTGAGCGATAAGATCAATGTGGCTGTCCCTCTGGCCCGTCCCCTATCCAAAGAGCAGGTCCAGGACTACTACCTGCAAAACCTGAGCCTTGTTTCCGAGTGCGAGATCGACGTGCTGGCGCATCTGGGCGTTTACAAACGTTATTACGAGCAGCAGCCCAATGAAGAATATGCCCTGCCCATTGTCAAAGACATCTTCAACGTTATGATAGACAAGCAGATAGCCCTGGAGATAAACTATTCGCCCTATAGAAAGGACTATGGCCATTGCCTCCCCGAGCCCTGCTTTTTGGAACTCTACAAAGATATGGGCGGCAAGCTCTTTACCATCGGGGGTGACTGTCATCACCTGGATCATTTCAACGACTTCCGTCACCTGCTGCCCCAGTGGGCTCTGCAGATGAAAAGAGTGCAGGATACCGATGAGGCTTACGATAAGAGCAAACCACTTCCCTGTTTGCTCACACTCTAAACTCACTCCATTTTCTACTCAATTATCCCTCACTTTTGTTTGACCACAAACCGATACTTGACTCAACATTTGCCTTTTTGCAAAGGTTGACCTCCCCTCCGATCTCCCTGGCACTCGCTTGCGTAACTCTTGGGTTTTCTTTGGGTTACTCGTGGATCCCAAAGGAGACCCATAGGAGCCCCTAAGGGAAGCCGCATGAAATCGACGTTTTAGAGGGCGGAATTGCTTTCGCAAAACGGGACTCAAGGTCAAATATTTCAGAATGGTTGGCGTCTTCACCTCCCCAATCCCCTCTGGTATCACCTACCAATTTAGTAGGTATTGATGACTCTTGTTGAAATCTTATCCATGAAGTCGCACCCGCAAAATGCAAATCTTTTCTTGCCTTTTATTTTCAAGCAGTTACATCTCGGCTATCGCAAAAAACAGCGCCGCCTCGCTTTTTATCATTGACAGTTAATCTTACTTCGTCAAATGTGATCTCATCATAAAGGAGTTTTAACATGAAATACTTTCGTAAGTTAAGTGCCGATAAGTGTTACCTTTCTCCCATCAGTTTGGAAGACGTGGAGAGGTACACCGAGTGGGTCAATGACCCCGAAATTACCCCTTTGGTGTTTTTCAGTTTTGGCGTCATCAGCCTCGAGCATGAGCTGGAGATATTGAAAAAACTCAACGATGATGGCGTTGTTTTTGCCATCGTTGAAAAGGAAACCAATAAAGCAATTGGCAATTGCGGCTTTAGGAATATCGACCATATACATCGCAAGGCTCATTTTGGTATCTTTATAGGAGAGAAGACCTTCTGGAACCAGGGCATAGGCTTGGAAGCCACGCAGCTATGCCTGGATTTTGGCTTTAATGTGCTCAATTTACATTCTATCGAACTGGAAGTGGCAGATTATAATAAGCGTGCCATTCGTTGCTATGAAAAAGCCGGATTCAAGCCAGCCGGACGCCGTCGTGAATCCATCTTTCATGCCGGTAAATATCATGATGTGCTGACCTTCGATATCCTGGCCAGCGAGTTTGAGAGCGTCTTTATCAATCCGACCTTCGAATATGTAACCAGTGACGAGGCCGGACGCTCCAAGATCACCATTCTCTAAGCCATGTTTGATAAAATCCAGGGGCAGTCACATGCCCTGCAGATCCTGAAATCTGCCATAGACAACAATAGAGTCGCCCAGGCCTATCTTTTTCATGGGCCTGAAGGCGTGGGGAAATTTACCACGGCTCTATATTTTGGTATGGCACTCAACTGCTTGGCTGAAAGTGAGATACGCCCGTGTGGAGTGTGCTCTGCGTGCCAGAAATTGCTCAACATGGATCATCCGGATTTCATCCACCTCTTCCCCACTCCCAATTTTAAGATGAGCCCGGAGGGAGAAATCAAGGATTCAGCCAATCTGCAAGCCTATTTGGGCTACATCCAAAATAAGATCGACAGTCCCTGGAAGCAGTATCGCTTCAATAGAGCGGTGGAGCTGCGCCTGGACAACATCCGTATGCTGATCAGCAGCTTAAACCTCTCCATCAGCGAGCTTTCCATGCGCATCTGCATCATCGAAGACGTGGATATGATGAATATCGCCACCGCCAATGCTTTTTTGAAAACTCTGGAAGAGCCGCCGCCGCGCACCATCATGCTGCTTACCAGTTGCCGGCTGCCCAAGATCATACCCACCATCATCTCCCGCTGTCAAACCATCTACTTCAAGCCGCTCTCCCGCACCATCATCCAACAAATCTTGCAAAAGAAGCACGGTTTTGACCTGCTTTCCTCACGAACCGCTGCCAGAATTGCCAATGGAAACTTCAAGGCTGCCTTCAGGATTGCAGAAGATAGCACCCTGGCATTGCGGGAGCTGGCTTTTGAGATGTTTGCACTGGCCAAAGAGGCAAACGAACTCAAGTATCTGCAGCTTTTGGAGCGCATCAGAGAGGATATCAATGCGGAAAGCACCAGGCTGATCTTTGATTACCTGGGCTTTATCGCCAATGATATGATCATGCTCAATTCCAATCCGGATGCGGTTACCAATATCGACAAGGTCGATCTTTTAAAGCAGATACAGCCCGCCAGAATGTATTTGGAAGATGATGTTTACGCCTACCTTATGCATCTGGAAGATTTTAAGAATAAGATCGAAGGCAACGTAAACCTCAGGTTGCTCTTGCTCAATAACTTCTACGCTCTTGAGGAGCTGCTGACAGGCTGAAGGCCCTCCTATGTCGCAAAAGAAACTGGTACGAAATATCAGCATGATGTCCATAGCGGTGTTCATCAGCCGCATCCTGGGGCTCATCCGAGATACCGTGATGGCCTATTTCTTTGGCACCACGTATCTTAACGACGCCTTTATCGTAGCCTACAAAATCCCAAATCTCTTGCGTTTGCTTTTTGGCGAAGGGGCGCTTTCCACTGCCTTCGTACCGCTATACAACGAAATCGGCATCAAGGAAGGCAAGAAAAGCCAGATGGATTTTGCCCTGCAAGTGATATCCATCTTGTGCTTCTTCCTGATTATCCTGTCCTTACTGGGTATGCTTTTTGCGCCATATATCGTGAGATTGCTCTATCCCGGTCTGCAGCCGGCAACCATGAGCCTTGCCATCGATCTCACCCGTATCATGCTGCCCTACCTCTTCTTTATCGGGCTGTCTTCCACGTTGATTGCCATTCTCAATTCGCACGACTACTTCTTTATGACCGGGCTTTCCTCTGCTCTTCTGAACGTGGGCATGATCTCCACCATCCTCATACCTTGGTTTATCTATAAGCCGGATGGTACGAGGCTGATCTATTGGGCAGCTTGGGGAGTGTTTGTGGGCGGATGTTTGCAAACCTTGGTAAACTTTCCATATATGAGGAAGATTGGCTATCGCTTCAAAATCATCTTTTCCTTTAAAGGAAGAGCCTTGGAAGCTATGTGGAAGCGCTTTATCCCCTCCATGATCGGGATAGGAATCCGCGAAATAAATCTCATTGCAGACAGCCTGATGGCTTCCTTCCTGACTGTGGGCAGCATCACGGCCCTGGAATATGGAAACCGACTCATGCAGCTGCCTTTGGGCATCTTTGCCATCAGCACGGGAACCGCTCTGCTGCCTCTCTATTCACGCCATGTGACCAACAAGGATTATGATTCCCTCACCCAAAGCCTGAAGTTTTCCGCTATCTCACTGGCCTACGTCATGATTCCCATCACGATGCTGATCTTTCTCTTGAAGCAGGATTTTGTTTATCTGATCTTTCAAAGAGGTGCCTTCGACGCACGCGCCTCTCTCATGACGCAGCAGGCACTCTTCTACTATAGTTTGGGCCTCCTCTTCTTCAGTCTTAACCAGACCGTTACCCCGCTCTTTTACGCTGCCAAAGATACCAAGACCCCGGTGAAGATTGCCGCGGTAATGGTGGCTCTCAATATCGTGACGAACTTCATTCTGATGCAGTTTATCGGCCATCGGGGCCTGGCCCTTTCCACCTCGCTCACCGCTTTGGCAAACTATATTGTCCTGCAATGGCAAATCCGAAAAAGACTGCCGAGGGTGAGCTTTAGCGGCATCTGGGCCAATATCATCAAAACCGCACTGCTCTGCGTCCTGATCTATGTCCCGCTTTACTTTTGGGCCAATAGTTGGAGCGTGGAAGGCAAATTGTATACCCTCATCAAAGGTGGGGTGCTGAGTTTGACTGCATTTGCAACCTTCTATCTGCTGGGACGCCTCATCAAACTGCCTTATCTGGATGAGTTTTGGCAAAACCTATGGAGAAGATTCCAGAAAGCTTAGAACAAAAGCTCGCTTTCCTGCCTGAAGCTCCAGGCGTATACTTGTGGAAAAATAAAGAAGGTGAGGTGATCTATGTGGGAAAGGCACAGGTGCTCAAACATCGCATCCGTTCCTATCTTACGGGTACACACGATATCAAGACCTCTGCCCTGGTAAAACACATAGCAGATCTGGACTACATCATCACCAACAGCAATCATGAAGCGTTCCTCTTGGAAGCAACGCTCATAAAACTGCATAAACCCAAATACAATATCAACCTCAAAGATGATAAGCGCTATCCCTTCGTGCGCATCACTTTAAACGAGCCTTTTCCCAGAGCTTTTGTGACCCGCGACCTGGTCAAAGATGGTTCCCGCTACTTTGGGCCATACACCGAAAGCCGCTACCTTCGCACCACTATGAGAAATTTGGAGTGGATCCTGCCGCTGAGAACCTGCTCGCGCACTATCCCCGCAGATGAAATCAAATATAAACGCGCCTGCATCAACTATCAGCTGGGCAAATGCTCGGCACCCTGTATAGGCAAGATCTCCGTGGAGGAATATGACAAAATCGTGAAGCGAGCCTTGGCTTTCTTCAGCGGCAAATATCAGGAAGTTGCCGACGAGATTCGCTCTGAAATGCTCGCCTATAGCAAGGAAATGCGTTTTGAGGAAGCAGCCAGAGCCAGGGATCGCCTGCTTGCCATCGAAAGAGTGCAAAAGCGGCAAACTGTCGTATATACGGATGATCGCAGCGCGGATATCCTGGGCATATACATCGAAGAAAGCATTGGCGTCTGCGTGGTGTTGAGGATGCAAAGTGGAGCTATCGTCAATTCCGAGAGCTATCACATGAGCAACGTGGAAGGTTCCAGCGAAGCCAAGGTGCTGGCTATCTTCATGCAGTTGTATTACAGCGTGAGGGATGAGTTGCCCGGCGAGATCATGCTGCCCCTGGAGCCCGAAGGATTTGAAGAGCTGAACCAATGGTTGGGAGATAGATTGATCCTTCCACAGAGAGGCGAACGCAGCCGGCTCTTAGCCATGGCCAAAGGAAATGCTTTCCATTTGGCGGAAGAGAAGAAGCTGGCTCATATGCGCAGGGCAAACCGCACTATCCAACCCATTCAGGAACTCAAAGAAAAGCTCGGCTTGCCAAAACTTCCACGCAAGATGGTTTGCATGGATATCTCCACCATCCAGGGAACTGACACCGTTTCTTCTGCTGTATTCTTTGAAAACGGCAAGCCTCGCAAAAAGTTTTACAGGCATTTCATCATCCGCTCAATAGATAGACAAGACGACTACGCCGCCCTGCAGGAGACGCTCGTCCGCTTTCTCGATGAGGTGAAAAAGGATGAAGCTATGCTGCCCGACCTCTTCGTCATAGATGGCGGCAAAGGTCAGCTTGGAGCCTGCCTGGAGGTTTTGAAGGATTCAGAATATCCGGATATACCCATCATCTCCATCGCAAAAAGAGCCGAAGAGGTGTTTCTGCCTGATCAGAGTGAGTCTATCATCTTGCCACGTTCCTCTACGTCGCTGAGACTGCTGATCAATATCCGGGACGAAGCGCACCGCTTTGCCATCAGCTTCCATAGAGCCCGGCGCTCTAAAAGAACCTTGGTTAGCCAATTGGAAGATATCAAAGGCATAGGCAAGCAAACAAAGTTTCTCCTGCTCAAAGAACTTGGCTCTGTAGACCAGATAGCAGAAGCCAGTATGGAAGAGCTGATGAAGATTAAAGGGATAGGAAAGAAGACGGCAACCAGAATCAGAGAACACTTTGACCACTTGGAAGATCAGGACGCAGGAACTCATCCTGAAGAGTCTTGATTGTTTATACCATCCACATATAGAAAGAATCTCCATATAACGCAAAAGGCTTTTGCGACGGCGGCTACCTACTCTCCCACACAGTCGCCCGTGCAGTACCATCGGCGTGAGCGGGCTTAACTTCTGTGTTCGGGATGGGAACAGGTGTTGCCACTCCGCCATTACCACCGGAAAGCTTATATACACTTTTTACACCTTGAAAGCTGCATAGTATCGGGTATCTTGAGATTTTTCAGAATAGGTTAAGCCCCTGT
>DGFM01000012.1:0-1566 GCA_002391675.1 Cloacimonetes bacterium UBA3900
AATAAGTAAGATAGAAGGAGTAATACCTTGAAACACATTCAACAAAACGATCCTGAACTCTATGCAGCAATCACTGCAGAACTGGCAAGGCAGCGCGAAAACCTCGAGCTGATCGCCAGCGAAAACTTCACCTCCCTGGCCGTAATGGAAGCACAGGGAAGCATTTTGACCAATAAATACGCCGAAGGATACGCCTACCGCTGGAGCAAGAAAACCGGACACATCAACTATAAACTCTACGGACGCTACTATGGCGGCTGTGAATACATCGACGATGTGGAACGCTTAGCCGTGGAAAGAGCGAAAGAACTCTTTGGCGCCTATCACGCCAACGTACAGCCCCATAGCGGCTCACAAGCCAATATGGCAGCCTACTTCAGCCTGGTGAAACCCGGCGATACCGTGCTTTCATTGGAACTGGATCACGGCGGACACCTCACCCACGGTCACAAACTTTCCTTCTCCGGAAAGCTCTACAACATCGTTCATTACAACGTAAACCGTGAAACACAACAACTCGACTATGACGAGATCGAAGCCTTAGCCAAACAGCACAAACCTCAGATGATACTCACCGGTGCCTCTGCATATCCCAGAAAGATTGATTTTAAGCGCTTTAGAGAGATTGCAGACATGGTGGGCGCCAGGCTGATGGTGGATATGGCTCACATCGCAGGACTGGTGGCAGCAGGATTGCACGAAAGCCCTGTGCCATATGCAGATATCGTGACCACAACCACACATAAAACGCTGCGCGGACCCCGTGCCGGACTCATCCTCTGCACCGAAGAACACGCCAAAGAAGTGGACTCAAACGTCTTCCCCGGCATCCAGGGTGGACCGCTCATGCACGCCATCGCCGCAAAAGCAGTGGCTTTCCACGAAGCTCTGCAGCCCGAATTCAAGGTCTATCAGCAAAATGTGGTAAAAAACGCCAAGGTACTGGCTGATGAGCTGATGAATGCAGGATTCAAGCTGGTTTCCGGCGGCACAGATACACACCTCATGCTCGTTGACCTGGGCACCGCAGAAGAAGGCGGACCCAGCGGCAAAAAAATGGAAGAATGCCTCGACTTAGCCGGCATCACCGTCAACAAAAACACGGTTCCCTTCGATACCAGAAGCCCGTTTGTGTCCTCAGGAATCCGCTTGGGAACACCATCCGTGACCACCAGAGGCATGGGCGAAACCGAAATGAAACAGATCGCCGCAATGATCAAAAAGGTGAGAGACAACTACGAAGATACAGAACTGCTGGAAGCTATGAAAGCTGACACCAGGGAATTGACCGCAAAATTCCCGCTCTATCCGGAGCTGTAAATAATCGCTTAACTATCTGATCAGCCGGTGCTTGGAGAAGTTCCGGCTGATTTTTTATTGGCTCACATTCAATTAGGATGAGTAGGTGTGACGAGGCAAGATCGCAGGTGCCGGATGTTGATGGAAAAAACCTCCTCTTAAGGGCCAAAAATTGTTTTTAAAAAACCCATGCTCCAATCAACTTTTGACTTTTGATCCTGCTTTCCCCACCTTCGGATTTCCCTGGCGCTCACTTGCGTAACTCTT
>DGFM01000012.1:1773-4466 GCA_002391675.1 Cloacimonetes bacterium UBA3900
AGGCCGCATGAAATCGACCTTTTAGAAGGCGGAATTGCTTTCGCAAAACCGGCTTCAAAGTCAAATGTTTCAGAACCCCTGCTGTTTCAGATGTCGGAGTGAGTCCTGTAATACCTACTAAAACAGTAGGCGTTATCTGGGTATTCGCCAGCCTTTTTTATACTCCTGAAATCTGGAGTAAATTCTGCTCTGTTCCTTCTGTAGATTTCATCCACTCAAATTGAACTTGAGCTCTATATTTTCGCCAGGATAGACTTCACCGCATCGATGGGGATAGCAAAGCCGATGCCGGTATTGCCGCCACTTTCGCTGAAGATAAAGGTATTGATGCCGATCACTTCGCCGTTGATATTGGTGAGTGGGCCGCCGCTATTGCCGGGGTTGATGGCCGCATCCGTCTGGATCATATTGCGATAGATGCGTCCGTCCTCGCGGGGCGAAAAGCTGCGATTCACGGCTGAAATCACTCCCACGCTCACGCTGGGTTTGGAGTCGTTCATCAAAAAGCCGTAGGGGTTGCCCAAAGCGATAGACCATTCGCCGATGATCAAGTTTTGCGAGCTGCCCAGTTTGGCATGAGGGAGGCGAGCGCCGTCTATCTTGAGTTTGGCGATGTCGCGGCTTTCATCTGCGCCCACGATGCGTGCGTCAAATTCACGCTTGTCCGGCAGCACCACTTTGATATCCGTGGCGCCGCTGACCACATGCGCATTGGTGATGATATAGCCTTGGGGGTCGTAGATCACGCCCGTTCCAATGCTCTGCACCTGACGCTTCATGGGGATGGAGCCGAAGAAATCGAAGAAACCAAAGCCAAAAGGCCCGCCGCTTCGGATCACTTGCGTCTTGATGACGTTGACGCTCACTACGGCCGGTTCCACCGCTTCTACGGCGGCGGTGATGGCATTGCTGCGCGTGGCGATATCCGTCTTGGTGAGCGCTGCAGGCGTGCCCGGGTCTTGCTTGACGTTGATGAGCACCATGGTGATGCCCGCATTGATGATGATTACAATCACCAGCAGCCAGATTACTACACGTGGCTTCATATTGTTTTCACCTCGTTTCAGATAAATTTGTTGAGTGCAAATTGTACGTCAGCCAGATTGACCGTGGTCTCAAAACAAGGCCCGTTTGGGCGCTCGTTGAGTATGGCAAATATCGGGAGCTTCCACGCATCACGAACGCCTTCTATCAGGTCTCTATGGCAGGCTACGGCGATCACCACATCCGGATCGAAGTCTTTGATCACCTTGCGTGCCATGCTGCCTCCACTGGCCAAAGCGGCTTGGACATTGTTTTCCAGGCTCATCTTCTTCAGAGCGGCAACATCGCATTTGCCACATTCTTCGCAGTAGATGATGTTGGCGGTCACCCTGATCCTGCATTTGGAATTTTGCAGACAATGCGGCAATAGCAGCAGGATCTTTTTGCCGGGTATACGAGAATGGTTTGTGAGGATGATCTCGTTGTTGAAGTTTAAAAAGCTTTCGCGAAAGGTGCTTGTCCTCTGGAAGAAGATGGTGTTCATCCAGCGGGAAATCCTGTAGTAGACGTGAAACAGCATCCATTTCAGATAGATGCGGAAGCCGGCAGACTTAAACTTCTTGGTGGTGGAAGCCAGGATCAAGAGCCAAGTGCTTACCAGCCACGCTACAACCACGATAATGCCGGTGTAGAGTATCTTTTTGCCCAAGCTCCAGCCCAACAGGACGCTGTAAGCTTGATAGACCAAGATGAAGGCAATGGCAAAGATAATGATGAGGGCAATACTCACATATACGGGGAATTTCATTACGGAAAAGAATTGCTTTTTCATAGGGTTAACTTCCAAATAGTTCACGGGGCTCAAGCCGCGCACCCAAGACGTAGCTGTGGGCGGGCATCTGCTTTTTCCCCTGGGCTTGCACTTCGGTGATGAGTAAAGTGCCGGAGCCGCAATTGATGATAAAGCCGGTGTTTTTCACTATGCTGTGCAGGGTGCCGGGCTCTCCATTGACCGCCTCTTCAGAGACGCGGGTAGAGAGAATTTTGAGCATTTTACCCTGACGGTAACTGCGCGCACCGGGATCGGATGAGAAGGCTCTCACTTGATTGTGGATAGCTTGTGCGTCCTGGCTCCAATCGATTTCCAGGTCGCTGGAATCTATCTTGCTGCAATAGGTGGCCAAGGTGTGGTCTTGCTCCCTTGCAGGATAGGATGTGGGTTGTTTTAGAAAATCCAGCAGCAGTTTGGCGGCGAGTTCGCTGAGCTTGAGGTGCAAAGAGCTGTAGTTGTCCTCATCTTGGATAGGCAGCTCTTTTTGCACTCGGATCGGGCCTGAATCCATCTTTCTCACCATCTCGAAGATGCTCACGCCTGTATAGTCAAAGCCTTGCAACAGCGCAGTTTGGATGGGCGTGGCACCTCTGAGCAGAGGCAGGAGCGAGGGATGCAGGTTGAGGCAGAGGCACAAGCTTCTGAGCTGTTTGCCAAAGAAAGCGCCAAAGCTGGCGGTGATGATGATGTCCGGCCGAAAAGCCGTTAGCTCTTGGATGCTCGCCTCAGAATTGATGTCCTCGGGGCAAAATAGCGGCAGACCCAGCTCCTTGGCGGCTTGCGCCACCACGTTATCTTGCACCTTCAGCCTTCTGCCCATGGCTTTGGGCGGGATGCTGATCACCATCAGAGGATATGATGCAGCCGCCAAAGCCTT
>DGFM01000012.1:4659-5128 GCA_002391675.1 Cloacimonetes bacterium UBA3900
GCCAAAGCTTTGATCCGGTCGATAAAAAGCACGCCTTCAAGGTGGTCGTACTCGTGTTGGATCACGGTGGCAACAAAGTCGCTCACCTCCTCTGTGTGCCGCTTTCCGTCCAGGTCGGTGTAGCTGATCTTGATCTTTTGGTGGCGTTTCACCTCGGCAAATACGTCTGGAACGCTGATGCAACCTTCGTCGCTGTAGCTGTCTCCTTCCGATTCTTCGATCACGGGATTGATCATCACGATGGGGTTTTTGCCCACATCATCGTCACGTCTGCCCGGATCNNTATGATGCAGCCGCCAAAGCCTTCAGCGCAGGCAGGGCAAACTCTGAGGCTCCACAGAAGATCAGACGCTGGTTTTGCACTTCTTTAATCCTCTTTGAGGATGTTCACTCCATCCTTGGCAGTGCTGAGGATTTGGCGTATCTTGACGGAGTTTTTGAGCTTGGCCAAAGCTTTGATCCGGTCGAT
>DGFM01000028.1:0-18852 GCA_002391675.1 Cloacimonetes bacterium UBA3900
GGTACTGGGAGCGCCCACATCCTTGAGCAATACTATATCTTCGCCCTCTGCCTGGAAGGCAGCGCCGGTGGAATCAAAGCCACGATACTCCAATGCCCGCAGCAACTGCGCGGCATATTGCCCCAAGTTTGGCTGCACTTTTGCCAAAGCCAAACCCAAGACTCCACATCCCATGCCAAAGACGGGTATGCGAATGCTGGGGTTGAACTTTGCGACCTTCCCGGCCAGGCGTCTCAGCCAGGAATTGTATACCCTTAAAATACTCTTAATAATCATAATAAGTCCTTTGTATAATGCTTGATGAGCAGAGTCGCCAATAGCAGGTCTGCCTCATCCGTAATCTTGATATTCAATGCATCCGATTCCAAGGCTCGCACCTGCGCCCCATAATGCTGCACCAAAGCGGCATCATCTGTGGCTTCAAAGCCCTCCTGCCTCGCTTTTTGATGAGCGTCGCAGATGAGCCCGTATTCAAATGCCTGAGGCGTGAGCGCTTGCACCAAGTTTTCCCGCGGGACGTGCCGCAAGATCAACCCATCCTTCACCTCTTTGATGCTGGGCTTGACCTTGGCCACAGGAATCACGGCAGGACAGCGTTTCAGCACCCCGGCAAGTTCGTCGATCACGCTTTTTTGCAGCAGAGGCCGCACACCGTCGTGGATAAACACCCATTTACTGCCTTGAGGACAGGCCTGCAAGCCGTTATAGACGGATTCCTGCCGGGTCTTGCCTCCGGAAACCACCTTGATCCGCTTGCCCAAATGATGTTCTCTTATCAGCTGCTCGGTGGTTTTCAGTTCATCTGCCGGAGCGGTGACCACGATTTCGTCTATCAGGGCGGATTCTACAAAAGGAATGATAGCCCGGATCAAGATGGGAAGCCCGTCAAGCTGCAGAAACTGTTTCTTGAGATCACCGCCCATCCTGAGCCCACTGCCGGCGGCAGTGACGATGGCTACATTCACTCCTTCCATAGATAAAACACTCCTCTGGCTTCGCGTTTGACGCTGAGTTTGCCTTGCAGATTGAGCTCACGCAGGATTTTGCTTACTTCGTTGATGTGTGCACCCAGGGTGATGGAAAGGTCTTCTGCGGTGCAGGGGCGCCGCGTGAGCACAGCCTGAATCTGCGCAATGAAGTCATCGCTCACCGGCTGTAACACGCTGAGAGCGGATTTGGCGATCACCTCCACCGGCATGGCGAGGCGTGCCGAAAACAGCCTTTGGATGCTATGCAGCAGCTCCGGTGGCGCAGCTTGCACCCATTCTTCCGCTCCGGGACGGTCAAGTGCATTGAGCTGAACCAAGTCCGGCCTGATCTGCTCAATCGCCTCCATCATGGCTTCCAGCTCTTCCGGCACATCGTTTATTCCTTGGATGATAAACACTTCCAGCCAGATTTGCCCCTCATATTCATTTCTGAGGTCGATCAGGCTTTGGATCAGCGTCTCTATCCTGAGCTGCGGATGCGGCCGGTTTATCTTTTCATAGCTCGCCTGCGAAGCGGAATCCAGCGACGGCAGGATCAAGTCGCAGGGCAAAACTTCCCGGCGCAACTGCTCGTCATAGAGCAGGGTTCCATTGGTAAGCAGGGCGAGTTTATATTCCGGATAATGTGTTTTTATGTGTTTTATCACCCGCCCGATGCCGCTATTGAGCGTAGGCTCTCCGGCTCCGGAAAAGGTGATATAATCGAGGTGTGGCTTCTGTTTCAGCGCTCTGTCCAGCTCTGCCAGCACACCATCTATTTCGATGTATTCCGCACGTTCCACCAAGAGGTCGGTGGTACGCTGAACTTCACAGTAGACGCAGTTTAAACTGCAATATTTAAAGGGGGCCAAATCCACGCCCAAGCTCAAGCCCAGGCGTCTGGAATTTACAGGGCCAAAGAGATGACGGTATTTATTCATTTAAAATGTGGTTCCAAATTGCAGGTGCGGTTCCCAACCGCCTTCATCGAGATTATATGCATAGTCAAAGCCGATGAGGCCAAAGGGGCTGCGGATGCGTATTCCGGCACCCGTGCCTTTTTTAAACTTGAGGAAGTTGAATTCTCTCATCTTGTTAAAGCTGTCTCCGGCATCGAAAAAGCCCAGGAAGATGATCTGGTCTCCAGCGATTGGGTAACCCACTTCTGCGCTGAAGATTATCGCTCTGGTTCCGCCTCCGGGAGGGCCCACGCTACGATCTGGGTAGCCGCGGATGCCATCCACGCCCGTGCCTCCCAGATAGAACTTTTCATCCGGCGGAGCGTCTTTACTTCGTCCATAGGGCATCACATAACCAAAGCGCCACTTATTTCTCAGCGTGATCTTTTCCCAAGCCTCTGCAAACCAGCTTACCTGCATGATCTGCTTGAAATAATCGAAGTCTCCACCCAGTACTCCGCCCGCAAGCTCTGAAAACAAAGTCAGCTGCGAGCCCTTGGTGGGGAAGAAGATATTGTCACGCGAGTCACGGGTGATGGTGGCATTCAAGGAGCTGGTATATCTCCAGGAGAGAGAATCCAGTTCCAAAAGCGTCGCATTGGCCAGGGAGTCTGCCATGATCTTTTCCATATTGGTGATGCGATACTTTTTGCTGTAGAGGGAATAGCTGCCGATGATGCGCGTGCGGTCTATCCAGGGAAGATATTGACCCAGGCGCAAGCTGGCTCCCCGTGTGGCAATCTTGTAATAAAAGGAGCTCCAATCCTTCTGTGTATAGTATAGATTGGCGCCGAAAAGTATATCTGTATCATACAAATTGGGGTTGGTGAAAGCCAGCTCAAAGTTCTGAACGCTGCCGCCAAATTCCCAGCTCAAATTGCCGGCCCAGTTGTTGCCAAAGAGGTTGTTTTGCGAGACCGAGAGCTGCCCCACAAACTTATCCTGGCTATTGTAGCCCACGGCACAGTTGGCCACGCCGGAATGCTTGTCCGTCACATCGATATACAGATCAATGTCGCCGTTTTGGTTGATGGGCAGATAATCCAAGCCTATATCCGGCTCAAAGTAACCGAGGTTGTAGATATTTTGCTGACTGCGTATCACCTGGCTCTGGCGATAGTAATCTCCCGGTGCGATGTCCAATTGACGCCGGATCACCTTTTCTTTGGTGCGTCTGTTGCCGGAAATATGAATCTGCCTCACCTTGGCGCGTGAGCCTTCGTTGATCTTCAGCGTCACGTGCAATTCCTTGTCCTTGCGGCTTTTCTCGTGTTGGATATGAGTGTAGATGTAGCCTTCGTCAAAGTACATGGAATAGACTTTGCCCAGCTGCTTTTCAAACTTGGCCTCGTCAAAAGGCTCGCCAATCTTCTGCGTAAACTGCGAAAGGATAGTGGCGCTATCAAAGTTTTCATTGCCCTCAACCGTCAGCCCACCCATCAGATACCTCTCGCCTTCGTTGATGACGATCTTCAGTTGCAAATCCTTTTCATTCAAGGGAATCAGCTCCCAGGGACCAATCTTCACATCCACAAAGCCACGCTGCTTGTAATAGGTGGCCAAATTCACCAGGTCCGTCTCAAACTTCTCCCGTTCAAAGCGTCCTGAACGCAGCAGCGATGCCACCTTGGTCTTCATCCGTTTTTGCAGAGCTGCGGATTCTATCTTCTCGTTACCTTCAAAGATAATGGATTTGAGGGCCACTCTTTTGCCTTCTTCGACCTCCACTTTCACCCTCACCCTGTTGGTCTCATCCACGTTTTCAAAGATAGTCACCCTCACGTTGTTAAAGCCTTTGCTCTTATACTCTTTGCTCAGCTTTTGCTCCAGGGTATGCTTTTGATATTCGCTCCAAAAACTACCCACCCTCAGGCTGATAAGCTCATCAACCTTGTCCTTTTTCACCGCTTTCATGCCCAGGAACTCGATATGGGCCAAAACGGGGTTTTCCACCACCTGGATGATCAGGTTCACGCCCGTGCGATAAACCTCGGAATGCACCTGGATATCCTTGTAAACCCCCATTTTATAGAGGGTTTTGATGGCGCTGGCTACCTGTTCCGGATCGAGAGGATCACCCACTCTGATACCGATAGCCGATGTCGCCAATTCCGGGGAAGTGCTTTTATTGCCTTCCACCCGGATGGCATATATGGTTTCGCCATAAGCTGATAAGCTGGCGATGCTGATCAACAGTGCAATGCACAGCAAAAGATGCTTTAATTTCATTACTTTTTTCACCTCAAATCGGTTTGAAAGACAAGTCTTTAAAAGGCCCCATTTATGTAAAGTCTTTTTTTCAGACCTGCCAAAACAGCGGTTCGGACGCTTCGGACTACACCCGACCCCCTGGAGCCCAATACTCTCATGCAATTCATTAATTTTACTCTTACTCATTTTCATAAACCTCCCTCTATAATATACCCTGACGACCTCGCTCAGACGACGAAAATCGGATATTCATAATCTCGCAACTGTTTGCCAAAGCTAAACATACAGGGTCGGTCAAATATTGTCTCTTTTTCTGCCGGAGTGTAGCACTTGGATCTGGACATCGCTATCGAGTATCAATGGAGGCACAACGGCTGCGGCCCGATTTGACCGGAAACCAGCGCTCTCAAGGTTATTTTTACAGAAAACCTGCAAAATATACCTTGACATAAATCCTGCTCTAAATATCATGCTTCCTATTGCAGGATAAGTGCAAAATTAGGAGAAGAAATGATTATTACTTTTAGCGTGCAAAACTTTCGCTCGATCCGCGAGAAAATCACCCTGGACTTTATCGCGTCATCGGACAAACACTTGGAGGAGTACTTTGTTTATGAAATCCCAAAGCCAAAGCTGAGAATCTTGCGCATGGCCATGATTTATGGGGCCAACGCTTCCGGAAAAACCAATATTTTGAAGGCCTTGGATTTTTTGCGGGAATTCATTTCGTCATCGGCCAGCGACAGAGATGCGCCCATTAAATACCTCCCCTTTGCCTTGGATAGTGAAAAACCAAGCACTTTTGAGATTGATTTCTGCCACGAGGACATTATGTACTCATACAACGTGGAGCTAAATACACAGAGAATACTATCCGAAAGATTGGACTACTATCCCAAAGGAAGAGTTGCCAATGTGTTCCAGCGCATTTACGATCCCAATATGGATACTTACCGGTATAAGTGGACTTATCGGGGCTATAGTAAAGCCATCGAGGACAGGCTGGAGCTCAGTATGCGCAATCAATCTGTTTTGGCCACCATTGCCTCCATCGAAGCCAAAGGGCCTTTGCAAAAAGCGCGTGATTGGTTTAAGTTTTATCTGCTTCGCTTGCTTGAGCCACAGCATGATCTTAAGAACCTTGTAGTTACCGCAATTGGCAACAAAAGGCTGCCTCGGGAATTTGCCCTCTCTCTGATGAAAACTGCTGATCTAATGATAAGTGATTATAGACTGATTGAAATAGAAGCGCCTGAGAATCTCCTGAAAAAGTATGAAACTCCTACGGTGGAACTGGACAATTCAGCAGATGAGCCTGCTTCCAAAGCTGCATACCTGTTGTTAGACCACAAGGTTGACGCGGGTAACTTCATTTTGGACTTTCTTGAGGAATCATCTGGCACGCAACGCTTTTTTGGCTTTACGACATTGCTGAATGAACTCATCCAAAGATCGGTCACTTTACCTATTGATGAGCTCGAAAGCTCCCTACATCATGATTTGGTTAGGCATTTCCTGTATATGTTTCTAAGCAACTCAAGTTCCGGACAGTTGCTCTTCACCACGCACAATCTCAGCTTGCTTGGCGAAAGGGAACTTGCAAGAAGAGACTGTATTTGGATCACAGACCGCAAACAGGATGGAAGCACGGAGCTCAGCAGCGTGTGGGATTATCCCGTAAGGAAAGAACACTCCATAGAAAGCCTTTACAAGAAGGGCTTCTTGGGAGGGAAACCATATCTCGGCAGCATTGATATTGAGGTGCCCAATGCCTAAGAAACGCTCGAAAAAACGGCTCAATAGACAAAAGCCTTTTAAGCGTGTGATCAAAATATTCTGCGACGGAATAACTGAGAGGCAATACATGGATTCAATTAAGCCTGATCTGCAGAATGAAAACATCGATTGGGCTATAGAACCACAAATGGGGCTTGCTGATAGATTTGAAGATGTATTTGATAAGATCCAATCGCTGTTGAAGAGTAAGGCGCATCAATACATACTGATTTTCTATATCAAAGACATGGACAACATCCACGCACAGAATCAATTCCAAGCATATAAACGAGCAAAGGAAAAATGTTTAAGCACGCAAAACGCCAGCGGCAGGGTATTCATCATTGAATCGAGGCCTTGCTTTGAATTTTGGTTGTTACTGCATTACAAGTATTTAAACAGGTATTTTGAACGTTGTGAACCTGTGATAAATGATCTAAAAACACACCTGCCCAATTTCAAGAAAAAATCCCCAACCCCCAAGCAACTCTATGGTGAATTGCGCGATAAGCACCATACTGCTATTTGCAATGCTAAAAGAACCACGTCCGACCCCTCATATCCCCATTCAGATCAGTCATATTCTGAAATGCACGTCCTCTTCAGTGAACTCAGCAAGAAGCTCCCAAACTTAGACCTGACTTAGCTTTCAAACTAAATAGTGTAACCGGTATTTGTTGACACAATTCACCACACTTTTGAAGGAAGCATGACCTGCCAAATACGTATCTCCCCCAAGCCCTCTCTCCTCGCCTCACTAATTCCTTCCCTATAAACTTACGTCCTTTTTTTGGTACGGATCACTTTTAGCTTGACTCTGATTGAGTCGTCTTCCGCACATAACCATAACCTATTAAGGTTTCAATTCATAACCCCATTGTGTATTTGGATTATAGCCTGCCACCTCTATGGCTCTTTTACAGTGACTCACAATAGCAGATGAACTATGGTTGCCATCGTAGTAATAATTAGTATTCCCTATTCTTTTGGGACTACGCGGGAAGTATTTGGGATCAGTTGACACTTGGCATGCTTTTGGCAAGTTTGCACCTATTATCTTATCAAGGATCTTCATGTATGTAAATTCCTTAACCTCTCTCCAAGATCGAACTGGATACCACTTGTCTATTACAAAAACTTTTACAGGTTCCCGGTTTTTAAAATCAGGAGGCTGAAGAACTGCGCTAAGGCGGTAGGGAGTATGTTTACTTTCAGTAGTACCGGTATCTTCTGGCTGTCTACCAGATTCAGTGGGCAAAGCCCTAACTCTTGGGCTGTTTTGACGCAGATAATCCTCCGCTTCTTTTTCAGTGATTGTTATTCCACTCTCAGCCACCACTTTTACAATTGCTTCTGTCAATCTTGGGAAAGGAGGATCCAAAACAACCTTTTTCGCTAATGGTATAGAATCCTCAATCGCTCTTTGTCTCTGATTTAGTTTCAAATAATTTTCTGCTTCTTTCTTGGCTTCGCCAGACTCTATAGAGTTCTTACTCAGAAACAATCTAAACGCCTCTGCCAGTTCATCAAGGTCGTCATTCTTTATATCCAAGACTTTAAAGCATTTATCTGAGAATTTGCCACCGGTTTGGGAATAGTAGAAACGCCATTTTTCTCCATCTGTGATGATTGCAAATGTGGCTGTATTATCTTTGCAGTATTCCCTAAGCTGTTCTTCGACAGCCGAAACCCCATTATCTAGTTCTCCGTGCTTTTTGATCTCAATATATGCAGTAGGAATACTCCTGATCTGGAACAAGGCTATATCCACCTTTTTGTTATCCTCCGCTGGGAAAGGCTTATACTCGGCATTAACCTCGCACGGGTTCCATATATCCCATCCAAGTTCATAAAGTATCCGTGAAACCAGTGATAATCGGATATGTTCCTCACATTCATAAAAACGGTTCGCCAACTTGTACCGAATATCTTTCAGGGCGTCTTTCAAAGTGTCTTTCATAGCAATATATAAACCTCGCAGAGTAATCTTATCAAACCTATGATGCATAAATATTATTCACGTCAATTCTGTCAACCACAAAATCTTTCTCATCCTTTTATGTTCTATTTCCTCTTATACTGGACACTGTTTTTTACTTCCAAACGATCAATAACAGCGTCTTTCCTTCAACCATCCTCACATTTTTCCCACTTCTGGAAACAAAATTGCATATAAAACATAGTACCCAATATCTTAACAAGATACACATATCGTGAGGTATTTATGAATAGATTTAGCAAGCTTTTATCGATGATTGTCTTTACGTTGTTGATTTGCACCGGCCACTCTGCGCTCACCAAGCCGATGCGCAAGCCGTGGTCTGCAGAAGCCATCCGGGCTTACAACTGCAGCCGTGCCGATTCTTTACACGGTTTTGATGTGCAAAAGTATGTGATCACTTTGGCTATTGACGATGTACAGCGCAGCGTTAATGGTGATGTTTTGGCTACTGTGCTCGCCACCGAAGCCCTGAGCTCCATCCAGTATGAGCTCGAAGATTTGACCGTGAGCCAGGTGAAGGTAAATGGCACAAACAGCACCTTTACTCACACCGATGGCATCATCAACATCCCTTTGAATATCGCTGCCGGGCAGGAGTTTACCACCCAGGTTTTCTACAGTGGCAATCCGCAGCCCAGTCAGGACTTTTATCGTGTGGGTATGCTTTTTGGCAATAACAGCGTTCACACCCTCTCCGTCCCGGATGCGGGCAGGCGATGGTGGCCCTGTTATGATCACCCTTGGGATAAGGCTGTGGTAGACTTGCATATCACCATGCGTTCGGATTGGAAGGTGGCGGCCAATGGCCTGCGGGATTCCATCGTGTTCAACGGCGACGGTACCAGCACCACTCACTGGCTGGGCCATCATCCCATGACCACCTACCTGGTTTGTGTCACGGCGGGGCCCTATGTGGAGATTCATCAGGCTGCCGGCAACGTTCCCATCATCAATTTCGTCACCCAGGAACTGTACAACAATGCTCAGAATGTCCTGGCCAGTCTGCCGGATATGATCCTCTATTACAGCCAGCTGTTTGGCGATTATCCTTTTGAGAAATATGGAAATGCCACGGCGAATATGAGCGCCTTTGCCGCCATGGAACATCAGACCATGACCACCCTGTCAAGCCATCTCCTCTGGGGCACAGACTGGCAGGAGCTGATCATCGCTCATGAGCTTGCGCACCAATGGTTTGGCAATGCGGTGAGCTTTTTAAACTACACTGATGTGTGGCTCAGCGAGGGTTTTGCCACCTACAGCGAGCATCTCTGGGTAGACAAGGTTTCGGGCTGGCAGGCGGCATGTGATTACGTGGCAAATGATTACCATCAATACTATACCAATTGGGAAAACTCTTATGGTATCACGGTGATCTACGATCCCCCCTTCAATGACTACTACTCACCTGCCGTCTATGAAAAAGCCGCCAGCGTGCTGCATATGTTGAGGCTCAAGATGGGGGATCAGGCTTTCTTCAATCTTTTGCAAACCTGGGTTGAGACCTACAAATACCAGAATGCGGTCACCGCAGAATTTCAGGCTATGGCAGAGCAGATCAGCGGCCAGGATTTGGACCAATTCTTTGACCAGTGGATATTTGGCGCCGGCATCCCCAGCGTGGAATACAGCATCTGGAACAATCCGGATAGTGACAGCCCCGGCAAGATCATCGCCCGCACCATCTCGCCCACCGCCACCCAATTTGTGGTAGACATCCCCTTCAGAGTTACTCTTGACAGCGTGAGCGATTCCCTGGTGGCAATAGCGGGGCCCACCTGGACGGTAAATCACTATAGCCAGTCCCTGCCTCTGGAAGCGGAAATATCTGCAAATCATAACAGTTGGACTCTTTTGAACGGGCTCACCTGCCTGCAGCCGGAGATCACGTCCTGCCTCAGCTCCAATGGCGCTGTTTATCTCTCCTGGAATACTTTTATGGACGAAGAAGCCTACAACTACAATATCTACCGCAAGCAAGCCGGTTCCGATACCTGGATTTTGGTCAACGATCACCCCCTGCCGGGCTGCAGCTATCTGGATATTGATGTCCAGCACAATATCAGCTATGAATACGTACTCTGCGCTGTGGACGCCTACGGTTGGCGGAGCTCAGCTTCCAATCCGGTAGATGCACAGCCCCTGCAATTTAGCTTTGCTTACCCGCTTTTGGTGGTGGATGAAACACAGGATGGCAGCGGTGACAGCCCTATCATGCCTACGGATGAGATGGTGGATGATTTTTATCACGACGCACTCCAGCCCCGCTCGTATGTTCAATGGGACTGTGCGACGCAGGATTTGCCACCGCTTTCCACGCTGGGTGAATACCAAATCGTGTTGTGGCACGCGGATGATATGTCTCACCATCTCCTGCGCAATTATCAGGATACCCTGTGTGGCTACATCATCGGCGGCGGCAAGGTGATCCTCTCCGGCTGGAAGATACCCAACGTGCTGTCTCAGTCTTTCCTTGACCTCGTGGCCGGTTCCGTGACTCCCGTCTACCAAAATGCCGCTGTTTTTGCGGGAGCAGAGAGCCAGAGCTATCCCGCCATTTCGGTGGATTCATCCAAGATGCTCTCACCCTGGAACGGTATGTTGCCCTATAGCTACAGCTTCCAAAACGCTGAAATCCCGCTCTATACAGACGTTGATAGCGGCAATTGCGTCATCTTCATGGCGGATCATCAATTTGGTGCAGGAAACCTGATTATGAGCGGTGTTCCCTTTTACTATATGCAGGCTTCGGGGGTGCGTGGTTTCTTGCAGCAGATCATCTCCGAGCTTGAGGATACGGGAAACGACGACCCCGTCCAAAAGCCGCAAGAGATTGCCCTGCACGCATATCCCAACCCCTTCAATCCCGAGTGCATCATCAGCTTCCAGCTTCCGGAAGCCGGCAAGGCCACGCTCACGCTCTACAATATCAGAGGGCAAAAGGTGAAAACCATCGCCAATCAAGACTATGAAAGCGGTGTGCACAAAGTCACTCTGGATGCATCAAACCTGCCTTCCGGCGTTTATACCATTCGCATCAAAAGCGGCGCACACACGCAAACCAGACGCATTACTCTCATGAAATAAAGGATAAACACACATGGACTCAAGACCCAGCTGGCAACAATACTTTATGGAGATGGCATTCCTGGTATCCCGACGCAGCACCTGCCTCAGACGCAAGGTGGGAACCGTCCTGGTGAGAGACAACCAAATCCTCTCCACCGGTTACAACGGCAGCCCCAAAGGCATAGCCCACTGTTCTGAAACGGGATGCCTGCGCGAGCAGAGGAGCGTTCCCTCCGGCAGCAACCATGAGCTCTGCCGGGGTGTGCACGCCGAGCAAAACGCCATCATCCAAGCCGGTTTAAACGGCTCCAGCACACGTGGCGCCACCTTATATTGTACCAACCAACCCTGCAGCATCTGCGCCCGCCTCATTATCAACGCCGAAATCAAGACCATCTACGTGGCCAACACCTATCCCGATGCGCTGGCGGAGCAACTGCTGAAGGAAGCCGGAATCGAGGTGCATCTCTACGACCTCAATACCCAGAAACTGGAAAGGCTGATCTGACAAATCCCGGCACCGGAGAAAACAAGTATGCCGCCTTATCTTGGCGGCAACAGCGGCTTTTTGCCTTTGAGTGGTTTTTTTGCATTGACAGCAAAGCCCTGTCTATTCTTGTTGTTTAAAACATAGTTTATGCACCTTGGAGGATAAATGCGTAAGAAATGGATCTGGATAGTGGGGATAGTGATAGTCCTCATCATCCTGGTTGCCATCCTGTCTCAATGTGGTAAAAAAGCCATGGGCAAAGCGATGCAAGCCCACGGTGGCGAGCAAAATCACATCGTGGCACGGGGTGACATCGAATCACGTATCGAGATCACCGGCGAGGTTCAGCCCCAAAACCTGATCTCGCTCAAAAGCAAGGTAAGTGGCAAGATAGTAAAGTTTTATGCCGATGAAAACGACTTTGTGCGCATAGGACAGAAGATTGCCGATATCGAGCCGGATTACAATCAGGCAAACACACTCTTCAACACCAAAGCCCAGCTCAAACGAGCCAAGATTCACCTGGATAAAGCCCAGAAGGACCTTGAGGACAAGACCGTGCTTTTGGAAAATGGCTATATCTCCCAAGAAAGCTATGATGCGACTTTGCGAGAATTGCAAAACGCTCAGATCGAACACGAACAAGCCACAAACCAATATGAAGTGATCCAAGACCTCGATGTCCCCGGCAAAGTGACGCACGTCTATGCCACCGCTACCGGTGTGGTGATCGAGCGCAAAGTCAACGAGGGCGAAATGGTGCAATCCAGCCTCAACAGCTTTGGCGAAGGCACTGTGGTGATGAAGATTGCAGACCTCAGCAAGATGATCATCAAGAGCAATATCAACGAAGTGGACATCGCCAAGTTTTCCCTGGGCCAAAAGGCCAAAATCTCGCTGGATGCGCTTGCCTATGAGCAGTTTGAGGGTGAAGTGGTGAAAATCGCACCCATGGCCATCGTGGAAAACAACGCCAAGGTCTTCCCCGTGGAAATCAGCATCAACGCAGATGGACACAAGGCAAAACCCGGCATGACGGCCGCAGTCTCCATCCTGGGCGAAGACCGCAAAGACGTGATCATCATCCCCATCCGCGCCGTATTTACAAACGACGACGATGAGGATATCGTGTACCTGCTCCCCAAGCAAGGCAAAGAAAAGACCGATAAATCCAAGGCTCCTGCCGAAATAAAGGGCATCCCCACCCGCGTGAAACTGGGAGCCAATGATATGCAGATGGTGGAAGTGATTTCCGGGCTCAAAGAAGGCGATGTGATCATGCTCAACGACCCCGGCCAGAAACCCGTCTTCCCCATGATGATGTAAAGCCCATCAGGAGTATAAATGATTGAAATAAAGAACCTGAGCCGCAGTTTTGGAAACATCCGTGCGGTAAACAACATATCCTTCAAGGTGGAAAAGGCCGAGATTGTGGGCTTTTTGGGGCCCAATGGCGCCGGCAAAACCACCACCATGCGCATGATGGTAGGCTATCTGGAACCCAACAGCGGCAGCATCATGCTGGACGGCCAGGACATCTTTGCCGACCCGCTCGGCACCGCGGCCAAGATCGGCTACCTCCCCGAACACAACCCCCTCTATCACGAGATGGGAGTGGTGGAGTTTCTGGCCTATATCGCCGCACTGAGGCGCATGGACAAATCCTTTTACAACCAGAGACTGGAATATGTGATCGACAAATGCGGCCTGGAAGGCGTGCTAAACCAAAAGATCGGCACGCTCTCCAAAGGCTATAAGCAGCGCGTAGGCCTCTCGCAAGCCATTTTGCACGACCCCGATGTACTGATTCTGGACGAACCCACCAGCGGACTCGATCCCAACCAAATCATGGAGATCAGAGAGCTGATCAAGGAGCTGGGCAGCGAAAAGACCGTCCTGCTCTCCAGCCACATCATGCAGGAAGTTCAAGCCATGTGCGACAGGGTGAGCATCATCAATAAAGGCCACATCGTGGTGGATGAGATCAAGGAAAACCTCAGCCTCCACATGGACGGCTCGCAGCGCATCATCCTGGAAGTGAAAGCCGAACAGCCAGACCTCGCCGATTGGCTCTTCCTCTATCCGCACACACGTCTGTTGGAACATAGCGAACTTCTTGATGTGCATAAGTTTGTGATTCAAACCGGTACCGATGAAGACCTCAGAACCGCCCTCACCTCCTTTGCCGTGGAGAAAGGATGGGCCATCCAGAGCATCTTTACCCAAAGCTACAGCCTGGAGGAGATATTCCACAACCTCACCTTGCACGATCCCGCTGCGGAAGCCATCGACGAGGACGAAGAAGCAGCCGGGCAGGAAGCGGATGATATTGAGCCGGAAGAGCTTGAGACAGATGCACAGGATATGGGCGAGACTGAAACCCAAAACGAAGAGGAGGTAGACCAATGAACCCAGCCCTCACCATAGCCAGAAAGGAATACTCCCTATCCCTGCGCAGTGTCACCACTTACATCATCTTTGGCCTCTTCTTGCTGGCCGTAGGAATCTTCTTTGCAAACACCGCCTTCAAGGTGGGCCGCGCCGAAATGAGAGGCACCTTCAGCACCATCCACCTGATCTTTGTGGTCTACGCACCCGCCATCACCATGGGTTCCATCGCCAAAGAACAAGCCTCAGGCACCTTTGAGCTGCTTTCCACCCTGCCAATCAAGCTCTCCCACATCGTTGGCGGCAAGATATTGGCAGGCATCATGCAACTCGTTACCGTGCTGCTCTTTACCCTGGTGTATCTCGGTCTGCTCCTCCATTTTGGCATCGGAGTGGACCTGGGCGCCACCTTCACAGGCTATTTGGGCCTGCTCCTGGCCGGCAGCGCCTACATCAGCATTGGCGTTCTCGCCTCCAGCCTCACGCAAAACCAGGTGTTGGCCTTCATCATCGGCCTGGCCATCAGCGCCGGCTTTTATCTGGTGAAGTTCTTCACCGTTTTGGTGCCCCCTAAATTGGCCAATATCCTGCAGTTCATCAGCTTCGACCATCACCTCCAAAACTTTTTCAAAGGCGTGATAGACACGCGTGACCTCATCTTCTTCATCGCCATCATCCTCATTGCCAAGTACCTGGCAGAGCTCAAACTACAATCCAGAAACATGATGCAGGAGCGTTAGAGATGAAAGCAAAAACCACAAACCAAATCATCGGCAACTACCTGCTCAGAATCGGCATCATCCTCATGGTGATGCTCATCAGCACCCAGCTCTATTTGAGGCTTGACCTCTCGGCAAACAGGAGCTTTTCCCTGGGTAAATACAGCCGTGAAACCGTGGCCGGACTCAAAGACAAGATGGTGATAAAGGTCTATGCCTCCAAGGACTTACCGCCGGAATTCAACAACGTTCAACGCTATATGCAAGACCTGATGGTGGAATATAAACGCGCCTCCAAGGGCAAATTGAACTACGAATTTGTCCGCTACAAAGACGCCGAAGAGCTGGCCAGCCTGGCAGAGGAAAACCACCTGCAGACCTTCCCCGTGCAGATCTATGAAGACGAATCCCTGGTGATGAAGGATGTGATCTTGGGCCTGGTATTCGAGAGCCAGGGCCGCTTTGACATCTTGAACCTCTATCCCGGCCTCGAACCCACCATGGAATATGAGATCACCAAAACCATCCAAAACGTGGATGGCAAGCTGTTGCCCTATCTGCACGTATTCCAGGATACTCTCTATAAATACTATCCCGCGCAGCTCTTCAACCGGGAGATAAACCAAAACTACAAGGTGGGGCTCACAGACCTCGAGAAACCGCTGGCGCAGATCCAAACCCTGCTCTTTGCCGGCATAACGCATGACCTCAGCCTGGAACAGCTCTACAACCTCGATCAATTCATCATGAAAGGCGGGAAGGTGGTGTTTTTGCAAGACCGCATCCACACCGACCAATACGGCATCAACGCCATGGAATCCAATATCTTTGCCCTCCTGGCCCATTATGGCGTGCTGATCGAGCCCAATATGGTCTTGGATTCCAGATGTTCTGAAGGACAGGGCAGAGGCCTGGGCGAATACATCCCCTACCCCATCTTCCCCGTGGTACGCGGTATGGACGATAGCCCCATCACCCGCAATACGGATAACACCCTGCTCTATTTTGCCTCTGAAATCACCGCCTTGGACAGCATCAACATCGAGTTTGAGCCCATCCTGCAAACCTCCGCCAGCTCCGGAATACTGAGGGGCCCCGTCTTCAATATCGAGCCGGTGATGACCCGTGGACTCAGCTATCTCCTGAATGATCCTCCCGTCACCGTTGCCGCCAAAATCAGCGGCAAGCTCACCAGCTTCTTCGCCCGCGATCCAGCCATGCAAAAACCCGGATTTGTAGCCGAGAGAGAAGACGCAGAATTTATCGTATTTGGCGATAGCGAGCTGTTTATGGACCCCGACGACCCGCTCTACCTCAACCGCGGCTTTGTGGTGCTCAACGCCATCGACTACTTTATGGACAACCTCTCCATGATCCAAATCCGCACGCGCAACCTGGCTCCCAGCGTCTTGCGCATGGATTATTATATGTACAAAAAGCAGATACAGCCGGCTGAGCTTGAGAGATACCGCAGCACCTCCAGGGCGCTTTTGGGCATCTTCAAATCCATAGCCATCTTCTTGCCCGTCCTCCTCTTGGCTATTTTGGGATTCTTTGTCTGGCTGGCCAAGAAACCCAGGGAAGCTGAAGCATGAAAAAGTATCGTAACCTGATCCTGCTCATCATTTTCCTGTTGCTTGTGGGCCTGTTCTTTGTTTTGCGGCGCAACGAGCCTAAGGAAAGAGTGGTCAAGATCATCGATGCAGATTCATTGGCCATAGCCAAAATCCAGATCTATAACGTGGCAGACACGGTGATTGTGTATAAAAAGGACGACACCTGGCTGATGAGCTATCCGGATAAAGCTGCCGCCAATATGGATATGATGGAATACTTCTTCAAAGATGTATTCACCGCTACCTACTCGGAAACGGCGATGAATGAACACGCCAAGTCCTTGCACCAATATGGTTTGGACAAAGATAAAGAGGTGCAGCTCAAGCTTTTTGACTCCAACGGCAAACTGCTCACCCATTGCCGCTTTGGCAATACCAACAACCCTTTCGACTACTTCCGCTATGGAAACTCGCGCAAGGTCTACCAAGTGCGCTCCCGGGCGATCAGTGGACGCCTGAGGCCTGATGCCAACGCTTGGCGCTCACCCATCATTCTCAGCATCAAACCCTTTGAACTTGCGGGAATTACGGTGACGCACCCCAAAAACAGCTATGTGCTCACCCGCGATAAAACAGACTGGTATTATATGGATAAAAACCAGCAATTCATGATCCCGCATGGAAATGTGACCATGGGCAAGATCCTGAATACCCTGGAGAAATTGGAGAGCTACCGCTATTCAAAAGCTTCTGAGATAGACAAGAAAAGCCTCAAAATAGCAGCTGAAGTGGTTATCAGCCTCACCTCCAAAGGCAAACACAATCTCACCTTTTACAAACAAGGGGAAGACCAATACTACCTCATCTTGGACGGCGATGAAAGCCGCTATTACCATATGGTCTTAGACCAGCTGTACCGCTTCATCAGGCACGCAGAAGTTTTCAATATCCAGGAATTACCATATTGAGCTCCGGCTTTGAATATCCGGGGGAAGGCTATCCGGCGCTGGTGAGGAGGCGGTAGCGCCATCCCCTTACGCAAGCGGCTCCACACATTTGGGCCCGGTATTCTGCACCTTGTTTACATAATAATCCACCTTATACAGCTTCAGCGGCATCTGCCCGGAGTTGTGCATCAGAAGATGCATCCTCGCCGTGTCCTCTATCTTGTTATCCAGCCAGAGGTTGGCCGCCTCCACATCCAGGAGCACCGGCATCCTGTGGTGCAGTGCGCTCATCTGCTCATTCGCAGCCATGGTGATGATGGCCAAACTGGGAACAAATGAGCCATCCGCCCCACTCCAGGCATCGTAGATCCCCGCCATCAGTACGGGACTGTCGTCTGCATAATGAATGAACCAGGGCTGTTTGCTGCCCTTTTCAAACTCGTAAAATCCCAGGGCAGGGATCACGCAACGCCGCCTCACTAAAGCACCCCGGAAGGAAGGCTTTTCCTCCAGACTTTCGCGGCGGGCGTTGATCATGGCGCTCTGCGGCAGCTGCTTCATCCAGGAGGGTATCAAGCCCCATCTGAAAAAGCCCAGATACCGCCCTTGCTTTGAATCCACAAAGGCCCCCACGGTATGAGTGGGCGCAACATTATAGTTTTCAGCCAGTTCCGGGATCTTGTGTCCCAGCTTCAGCTCGCGCTCCAGCTTGGCAAGCTTGTCTCTTTTGATCACTTGGGCAAATCTTCCACACATGGTCTTTCTCCTTTGTGATTGACAAATATCCCAAGCCCAGTTTTGATGCAAGCTAAATCTTCAAGCAAAACCATATTAAGGAAGTGAATAATGAGCACAAAGTTTGATATAGACGCCGTCATGGAGCAGTTAGGTATACATTTTCACACGGTGAAAACTCCGATCGTAGACCTGATCCAAATCAAGACCAAAGACCCCTTTAAAGTCCTGGTAGCCACCATCTTAAGCGCCAGAACCAAAGATGAAACCACGTCCAGGGTCTCCAAAGAACTCTTCGAGGTAGTAAAAAACCATCACGACCTGAGGAAGATCGACTACGATGAGCTCAACCGGATCATCTGGCAAGTGGGATTTCACAACACCAAAGCCAAGCACCTCAAGCAATTACCCGATGTATTGGATAAAGAGTTTGGCGGCAAAGTCCCCTCAGAAATCGACGACCTGCTCAAACTGCCGGGAGTGGGACGCAAAACCGCAAACCTGGTGAGAGCCGTGGCTTTCCGGCTGCCCGCAATTTGCGTGGATGTCCATGTACACCGCATCAGCAACCGCTGGGGCTACATCAAAACCAAGAACCCCCTGGAAAGCGAAATGGCACTGCGCAAGAAACTGCCCGAAAAGCATTGGCTCGATTACAATTCCTATCTGGTTGCCTTTGGCCAAAACCTCTGCACACCCAGAAATCCCAAGTGTTCAAACTGCACTATCTATCAATATTGCAAGCGAATAGGCGTGTAGCTTTCCCCCGATAAGACAGGTGAAAAGCGGGATTTTCCCCGCCGGGCGCCGGATAATCACCGGACGGACTCCAAGGAAGAGAAAAGGCTGCCTTATTATCATGGACAATTTTCCGTTGATACCCGTCTAAAATCCTTAGGTAAAGGAAGGGATTTTTACCCTCTTTTTGGCCCTTAATTTCCTTGCCTAAAACCGACGCTTGCCTCAACCTTTGACTTTTGACCCTGCCTCGCCCGCCCTCGGGTTTCCCCGGCGCTCACTTGCGTAACTCTT
>DGFM01000028.1:19017-37006 GCA_002391675.1 Cloacimonetes bacterium UBA3900
CGGATTTGTTTTCGCAAAAGCGGAGTGGATGTCAAATTTTTCAAAAAGGCCTGCCGTTTCCGGGGCGGGAACCTGAAGATGATCTCCTACTATTTTGATAGGTGTTCGGCACTGATTTCCCTTTGGGGAAAAACCCATTTTTGGCCCGCGTCGATAACATCTCAAAAGAGAAATAAGTCTTGCGCATTGGCAAATTTGGTTTATACTATCGGATACCAATCATTTTCTCAGGATCATCGGATGTCCGCTGAAAGACTTGGGTCTTTTGGAGGAAAGTCCGGACACCACAGGGCAGGATACTTCCTAACGGGAAGGCGCAGTAATGCGCAGCCAGCTCCACAGAAACAAACCGCCGGAAGTCCTTGGATTGACAGCCAATTTTCGAGCCGTTGTGAGACCTCGATTTCTGGCTTTTTTAAGGACTCTTTGGCAAGGGTGAAATGGTGGTGTAAGAGACCACCAGCAGTGATGGTGACATCATTGGCTGGGAAAGCCTTATCCGGTGCAATGCCAAATAGGGAAGCTCAGCGCGGCCCGCGCCATTATGCTTTCGGGTAGGCAGCTTGAGCCAGGGCGTGAGTCTTGGCCTTAGATGGATGGACATCGGTCTTGAAAAAGACTACAGAATCCGGCTTATAGATGGTCCTGAGATTTTTCTTTTTGGAGCAGATAACCAGCTCTCTACAAATACCTTAGCATCTCCCTGCCTTCCACGCCGGCATAGAGCTCGATAAATTGTTTTACCGTGCTGTTGTTGATCTTGGGGAAGAACACCTCTTCGATCTGGAAAAATCCCACCGAATTGCTCATGATCACCTTGATGCAGATGGGCTTTTCTGTGCCCTTGATGATCTTCACCTTTTGGATGGCCGAAGCTGAGGTGCGGTGAATATCACCCACCCTGGGTTCTGCGGAAAGCATCGCCGGGATGCGGGCTCTGCCCTTTTCCATATCGCTACCGTCGCCGATGAGCACCAATCCCGCTTCCAGGCTGTGGATGGTGCGCGTGGCCATGTGGCCGAAGATGCCCTCGATGGCGATGGAGCGGATAGCGGTTTTGCGCAGGTGTTCATTGGCGGGGATAACCTGATCCAGGATGCTATCTATATATGGCAGCGCAAGTTGGATACTCAATATCTCGTGTGTATCACGGGTGACAGACATCCCCAGATCGTGGAGCAATGAGGCCAAAACGACGGCAGTGAGCGAGTCTTCAGCGGTTCCAACTCCCTCCTTTTCCAAGTTCATCTCGATGCCCGCATCGTGGAGCAGCTCAAACATGGTGATGGTATTCAAGGCCGCCGTGCGCATATGGACAGGGCCATGATCGTTGAAGCCTAAACGCTTGATGGACACCACGTTTGCATATTCTTGAATCGCCTGCAAGCTGGGGTCTGCAAAAAGTAATTTGGCGGCCTCCAACGGCACGCCTTTGAGACGTTTTAAGATCCTGTTTTCCAAGGACCTCTGTTTAGCTGATTTATTCATTTTTCATTATCCTTATCCATTAGGTCTGCCACATCGAATTGATCGCCGGTTGCCGCGGCGCTTCTGGCGATCCTCTTTCCCAAAAGCGTAAATGACGACACCACAGCAATCGCCATGGCGATGGTCACGCCGATCAAAAACACATAGGCTATGTGATGCGAAGCCTGGACTCTGTCTCCCTCCAGAAAAGATCTCATGGCATAAAAGAGGCTGCTGCCGGGCACCAAAGGAATGATGACGCAGGTGACAAATACGGAGACGGGCGTGTGTACCATGCGCGCCACAATTTCGCAGTAAATACATACCAGCAGCGTAGATAGGAATACGGAGAGCAGCAGCGATTTGCTATAGTGAAGGATCACCAGGTAGGTGCCCCAATTCAGCCCCGCACCCAGAGCGATGAAGAAGACTTTGATGCCGCGCAGGTTCATCCTGATACTGAAACCGATGATGGAGCAACAAGACCAGCAAAACTGCATCAACGTGAGATAGTTGAAAGGATGGTTCATTTATGCACCTCCCAGCAGCGTCCAGATCTTGAACATTACACCTGTGCCGGTGGCGATGGCGACGGCGTTGAAAATGGCCTCCACCGCCTTGGCCATACCGCTCACCAGGTCGCCGCTCATGGTGTCTCTGATGGCGTTTACCATAGCTAAACCGGGCACCAGCAGCATGATGCCGCCGATGATGATATTGTCGATCTTGATATATGGCACCCAGACGTCGAACATTTTGGTAAATAAGACGATAAGCATGGCGCCGACCAGGTTTGCGAGATATAAAGTCAGCCGGAGTTTGCCCAAGAGATATACGGAGAGGCTAACGAGCACACCCACAGCGTAGGCAACGGCAAATTCCAGCCATGAACCTCCGTAGAGCAGGCAAAAGAAGCCCGAGGTGGCTCCTCCGGCGAATATCTGTACCCAGGTGGGCCAGTTTCGGGTGTGGTCTACACGATATAGTTCCTCCTTGAGCTTTGCAATGCTCATTTTGCCTTGCGATGTGTCACAGTGCGCTTTTTCCATGGCATTGACAAGGCTGCTGACGGCGGTGATCTTTCCCAGGTTCATCTGCCTGGATTCCACCCTGTAGATCTGAGTGCGATGCTCGCTTTTGCCGTCTGCGACGGTGAGAAAGATGCCGGTGGGCGTTACGAAAGCATGAGTTTTGGGATAGCCAAAACAATTTGCCACCTTGAGCATCATGGTTTCCACACGGTTGGTGGTGGAACCGCTGGCGAGCAGGATGCGCCCCACTTCCAGGATGACATCCGAGGCTTCCTTGATCTCTATTTTACTCAATTGTCTAATCTCCCATATCTATGAGCTTTAGAATCTCATTCTTCAGCCCCAAAAGCTTGGCGATGGCAATGGCGCTTTGGGGCGGCAATTGACCTTTGTCCAGTCTCTTAAGACGGTAGTCCATCTTTTGAGACAGCAATTTCAAACGCTGTTTGGCGTCGCTGGGAATGACGCTGGAATCGAGCTGTGGGCCCAGGATGGTAAATTGGGCCAGGCGATCCATGAGCGCGGGCTTGGTGTAATGCGTGGCAGCCACCACAAAGTGAGGGCTGTGGCTCAGGTATTCCAACACGGCACAGAGCAGCTTTTCGCCCTCGGCGGGGTTGGTGCCGCGGGCAAATTCATCCAAAAGAATGAGGCTGCTTCCTTCCTGCTCCAAGGCTTCGTTGAAGGCCACCACTTCCGCTCCAAAAGAAGAGAGATCGGAGCTGCGGGAGCTGTCTGCATAATTGATCCAGATGTTTTGGAGCGCGGCGATCTGCGCACTTTCGCAGGGCAGCGGGATGTGGTAGTGCGTCATCGCCACGAGCTGGCCAAGTGTCTGTAAAGCACAGCTTTTACCTCCCATATTGGGGCCGGTGATTACGTTGCCTTGCGGCTCAAAACAGAGGTCTATGGGCTGATATTCGCGCTGCTGAGCCTGCAAATGCAGCTTGAGAGGCAGGTTTACCGCCGCTTTGATCCTGATCTCTTGCCCGCCGATGGAAGGGATGACGCAAGCGTACTTTACGCCAAAATCCGCCAGGATAAAGCTCAAAGCTTTCAAGCTGAGCAAGGCCGCCGCTGCTTGGATTCCGGGAACCTTTTGGTGGATGTAAAGGCTGATGTTCCGCAAGATTAGCTCTTCTTCCGCAGTGCGCTCGTGCTGCAAATCCTGCAGCTGCGTCTTGATCCTGAGGCTTTCCTCGTCGTCTGCCAAGCTAAAGCGCAGATTGGCAACGCTTTCGCTCACCAGCACCCAGTGTGAACTCTGCAGGATGCGCTCGCACAAGTCTTTATCCGAGCGCGGAACCACGATCTGATAGCCCGAAGCCTTGATATTGAGCTGCTTGAGGGCTGTTTCAAAGTGAGCCTGCACGCTCTTTTGCAACTGTGTTTCCAGCTGCCTCTCCCGGCTGAAGATTTCGCCTAAGCGATCGCTGAAGGCCGGATTCAAGTGAAAAGCAGGCGAGCCGCTTCCTTGAGGATCAAGGTACTTGAAGACCTCATCCAGGTCTATGAGCTCACCACCGAAAAGGCCTTCGCGCTTATCCAAAAGCTGCAATCGGCCATAGTGGTAGAGAAATTCCTTGATATGGAAGAGCTCGGTGATGCTGTAGATGTGGTCTGCATCCGCCTGTAGATTGGGCACGCGGGGCAGGTGCGCCAGCAGGGTTTTGCCCTTTTCTCTGAGGGCAGGCTGCTGCTTCAAATCACGCATCAAATCACCCACGGCGGTGTAAGAGGGCAGCGGGATTTCGCTCCTTTGCCACAGCCGCTTTTGCTCTGTCATAAAAGCACCGGAGATGCCGATCAGATCAAAGATCGCAGGCATTCCCAAAGCTTCTTTTACCAGCTCATTTATCACGATAATTCCTTTGAATAATGCTCTTGGAGGCGGGCGCTTTATTCCTCTGTTTCTTCACAGGTGCAATCCACACCGCCACAGCAGCCGTCTTCTTCATGTTCTCCACATACTCCATGCTCATCATGCTCCCCGCAGCTTCCATGTTCATCACATTTTTCCGAAGCTTCGGGCAACATGATCATTTTGAGCATATTCTTGTCGTAGCGCAGCCACTGCTTTGCCGCATTGGCAATGGTGGCAGCATCGAGCTTTTGATACATCTCAGGATAATCCAGAAAGCTATCCAAAGCCCTATCTTCCGTGATGCCAAAGAGTATGCCGTCCACCCAGTAGCTGTTGGTTTTGATCCTGTCTGCGTAGATGTTTTGCAGCGTGGCGCGGGCGGAACTCACATAATGGTCTGCAAATTCGCCAGTTATCACCTCATTGGCGGTATCCAAAACGGCATCCAGCAGCTCGTCCACGCGGGCAGGATCGCAGGCGAGGAGCACATTGGTCACCATATGCGGGCTGGGATAGCGTGATATTTCCGGCCAGGCCTGAACCACATAAACGCCGCTCAGCTCCTCGCGCACGTTCTCACGCAGCCTTTCGTTGTAGACTTGGAAGAGCGCCTGCATGGCAACGCGGTTTTCCAGAGAAGCACGGTAGGGAGCGGTGGTGACGATGCTGGCAAAGCAGCGATCGCCAATGCCGCGCTCGAAGCGCACTTCCGAGACGCCGCTGAAGGGGCGGATATTGTGATCCTGAAACTTCTCTTTTCTATTGGTGCCGGGCAGGCTGCCCAAATAGGTGCGAACATAGCGCATTAGCTCATCTTCATCAAAGTTTCCCACAATGACAAACTGGAAGTCTGAGAAGTCTGCAAATCTATCGGCAAAGATGCTCTCCAGCCTCTGTAGATCAACGTCTTGCAGCTGCTCCGGATGTATACTTTGCTGATAGGGATTGTCTTTGTAAATCGCCGAGGAAAGCTGATCGAAAAAGTAAGTCTGCGGGTCTTTGAGCGAGTTTTCAAGCATACTGGCCATTCTATCTATAAATGAATCAAAGGCTTCCTCGTCAAAGCGGGGATTGGTGGCATATTGATGGATGAGCTGGAACATCAGCTCCAGATCGGTGGGCGAACAAGAGGCCCTGAAGCCTTCAAATTCCAGGCCCATAGTGATGCGGGCACGCGCCACCTTGCCCACCGTGGCCCGCTGCAGCTCCATGGCGTCCATCTCACCCACGCCGCTTTCGCCCATATACATGCCAAGTACATTGGCAGAAGGCAGATCCGCCTCTTCAAGCTGGCTGGACCCGCCCGGACTCCAGGCCGTCAGTATCACCTCGTCCTGCCTGAAATCTGTCTTTTTGGAGTGAACCCTGATGCCGTTGGAAAGCACCCAGGTTTTGATGCCGGCCTGGCGGTTTACCAGGCGCTTTCTGATCGTGCCCGCTTTGGGGGCTTTGGCGATCAGAGGTTTATCCAAAACCTTGTCTTCATAAGCTTCCGGCGTGGAATCCTTGGCTTCGTTGATCAAAGCCAGCAGAGCCTCTTCCGAGGGCAGGGATTCCTGGGCGGATTCAGGCGCAGTCAAAGATACGAAGAGGTTGGTATCAGGGAAAAGGCTGTGGCCCAGGCTGTTAAGCTCCTCCAAGGTCAGCCCCTCCAAGAGCCTGTTCACCAAGTCACGCTCCTGTTCCGGGCTCATATAAGCGTCGCCATAGTTGAGCAGACTGATGAAAGACCAGGTGAGGGATTCAGACATACGCGTTGCTTTCTGATCCACCGCTTGCTGCAGCTTGCGGGTCAGCTTGGTCTTGGCGCGCTCAAATTCGCCTTCGGAGAAGCCGTGCAGCTCCACCCTTCTCGCCTCGGTGAGGATGGTCTTTACCGCATCGGCAGCCTTACCACCGGGCGTGATGGCTATTCCAATCGTTCCACCCAGGGATTTGAGCAGATTGCCATTCATCAAAGCGGCAAAGGAAAAAGGCGGATTGGGCTTTTTGCTCAGCTCTTCCAGCCTCGTGCTCAGCATATCGCAATAGAGCTCTTCCTTGAGGCTTTGGTAGTAGTCACCCACCGTGGAAGTGGGCCGCACCTCGCGCTTCCAGGTGATCTGAGCCATGTTGTAAGGAAATTCCGGATCGGTGACGATCACCACTTGCGGCTCGATATTCTCCGGAACCGTGATCTCGG
Organism: Cloacimonetes bacterium UBA3900; assembly: GCA_002391675.1. GTDB lineage: Bacteria > Cloacimonadota > Cloacimonadia > Cloacimonadales > Cloacimonadaceae > UBA3900. The sequence continues at coordinate 25,562 of DGFM01000028.1, forward strand.
GCATGACGCGCGGATTTTCTTTGGCGGGAATGGAGCCGAAAAACTCTTCCACCAAAGCTTGCAGCTGCACGGGATCATGATCGCCGATCAGGATAACGCTTTGATTGGCCGGATGATACCAGTCTGAATAAAAGCGCTTGATCGTGGCTTGGTCAAAGTTGCGCAATACCTCCTCTATGCCGATGGGGCTGCGCTCTGCATATTTTGAGCCGCCAAAGAGTACCTTCATGCTGGCGTCATTCACCCTCTGCTGTGGGCCCTGGCCCAAGCGCATCTCTTCCAAAATCACACCCCTTTCCTGCTCCAATTCTGCGTGCTCAAACAGCACCGCATGAGCCATTTCGCTCAGGATCTGTAAACCCGTGCGCAGCTTCTGGACGTCATCGGTGGGAACTTTGAGCATATAATAGGTAAATTCATAGCTGGTGGCAGCATTGAGCCCGTTCATGAAGCCCATGCCTATGGAACTGAGATAGTCCACAACCTCGCTTTTGGCAAAGCTTTTGGTGCCTTTGAACGCCATGTGCTCGGTGAAGTGTGCCAAACCGCGCTGATCGTCATCTTCATTGACGGAGCCGGCGTTTACGTAAAGCCGCATCTCCAAACGGTTTTCCGGCTTGGGGTTTTGGAGGATGTAATAGCTCAAGCCGTTGGCCAGCCTGCCGCTGATGAGGTCAGGGTCTTGAGGTAATCTCTGAGCTGCCTGTTCCGGTGATAGCGCCAAAAGGCCAAAAGCCATCAGGAACAAGAAGATAGACCCAAGTATTCTTTTGCCTGTCATTAAGGAACTCCTTGTGTATTAAATTTCGTTGTTGTTTATGCTGTGTAGCGCCGGCATCGGATGGACTATCAAGGGCCGGTGATGGTGATCAAAAACTGCTCGTCCACTCTCAGAACGTTGTTGAAATCCCCATAAACATACCGTGTGCCGTCTTCCATTACGACTTCGGCGATATAATAAAAAGAATTGCTGGGCGTGGCGGGAGGAAGCGTGCAGTGCGTGCTCGCACCCGGCTCCAGGTCTGCAAAAGCGGCAACGTGAGTCTCAACCACACCATCGTGACGGAAGATGTCTGCACTCACCATAAGCTGGTCACTCTCGTTATTGATCTTTACTCCGGCGCGATTTGGCCAAATGAAGGCCCTGCGATTCTCGCCCGCCTTCAGATAGACGTAGGTGGTATCCACATAAGCGTCCAAAGCCTCGTCAAACATCAGATAAGTCTCTCCATTGATGCATACTTGCACCTTTTCCTTGACCTGCCCACCGAAGATGTGCTGTGTGTCAGTGTCAATATCCCAAGTATAAGTGCCTTGGCCCGGGATGGTTACCTCGGCTCGCTTGCCGACGGATGCGTAAATCGGGTAATTGCTCTTGTTAATCACCGTAAAACTGGCTCCAGATTCGCATCCAACCAGGAGCAATGCGGCTATGGCAAGCAAAAAGTAGATGTAGTTTTTCATTTCTTACCTCCATATGTGCTTGGTATACTCAGTTTGCAGGGTGGCCTTAAATGTCAAGAGCTTTCTGAAATTGTTTTGAATGTCGCTCCAGAGCAGGGAGCTTGGCCCTGTCTGCCGCCTCGCCATCTCTTGCGATTGTTTGAGTCTCTTCGCATTGTAAGCCTCCTCTCAAAAGAGCCTTTATTTACCGGATTCCATCCTGTCATTTGCCCCTTCCTCCGGATCACCCACAAAAGCACGGACTCGTATCTGCTCATATTGTAGGCAGATAGGAATTGGCGCAAATTTAAGTCTTGACAAAATACGCCACCTGTAAAGTAATGTCCAAACATACTCAAAAGAGGTCCAGTAACTCAGTGGTAGAGTATCTGCCTTTTAAGCAGAGAGTCGTTGGTTCGAGTCCAACCTGGATCACCATACGCGACCCCTTCGTCTATCGGTTAGGACTCAAGGTTTTCATTCTTGCAAGAGGGGTTCGATTCCCCTAGGGGTCGCCATTTCTTTTTGAGGGAGTTTATGTCAGACAATCTTGCGTCCCGTTCGTCTAGTGGCCTAGGACTCGTGATTCTCAGTCACGCAACAGGGGTTCGATTCCCCTACGGGATGCCACACTTTCTTTTCTATGCTTTAGGGGTCTTAGGCTCTTATTACGAAACACCAGTCATAGGCCCTTTACCGGCTTAGGACAAGATAAAATGGGAACTATTAAATGATCGACAAGAAACCACAAGACGACAACCTTGAGGACGAGCTGCCGGAAGCAGAGATTCCGGTGGACGATAGCTGGACGGATGTCCCCCAGCCTTTGATGTTTCCAGATCGGAGCTGGAAGCTGACGCTCTTCCGTGGTTATAGCCAGCAGAGCATCCGCATCAGCCTGGCTCTGGTCGTATTTGTGGTAGTTTTCCTGTTGTGCTGGCTGGGGCTTACTCTCTATTTACTTTTGGGTCGCAACGGCACAGACCAGGCGTCGGAGATCAAAAGGCTCAAAAAAGAGAACATACTCCTGCATCAAAAGCTCAATCACTATGAAACCGTTGTGGATTCCATCTATAAGAGAATAGACGCTTTGCAGGAGGAATCCGGCTCATCCCTGGGCAAAGGTGGCGGCGAATATCCTTACGTGCCGGCAAATGCCCACGTCAGAAAGGCTAAAGGGCAATCCCTTCAATCCAGATTCAAAGCTCTGGATGCCAAGCTGAACAAGCTTTTCCTGGCGCTGCCTTCCGGCGACACGGCCCTCGGGGAAACCCTGGATGCACCCACACTCGCTCCTCAAAGCGGAGACGGCATCCCCAGCATCTATCCCACTTTTGGCGTCATTAGCAGCGGTTATGGCCTGCGTGTCCATCCCATCCTCAACGAGCTTCTGTTTCATCAAGGCCTGGATATCGCCAATGAAGTGGGCACACCCATCTATGCCACAGCGGATGGCGTGGTGCGGCACGTCGGCTATGATCCAACCTACGGAAAGCGGATATATGTCACCCACAGCGATGGCTATGAGACGCAATATGCACACCTTTACAGCTACAAGGTTCAAGAGGGTGATGTGGTGCGCAAAGGCCAGATAATTGCGCTGATGGGCGATTCCGGAATGTCCACCGGGCCTCACCTGCACTATGAAGTGATCATAAACGGCTATAAAACAGACCCCGAAGCATATCTGAACCGCATCGATACCACTCGCTTTGCCGGTAGATGAACAAAACCGCTTGGATCATCACTCCCTGGGCACCTGACACTCTCTTCGATTCCTATCAGGCTATCTCCTCCTCAGACGTCATCATCGCTGTAGATGGAGGTTTGGAGCGCTGCCTTGCCCTGGAGCTGGAAGCAGACTATCTATGTGGGGATTTGGACTCCCTGGATGCATCCCTGGTGCAAACTTTCCCTCAAGAAAAGACCTGGCGCTTTCCGGAAGATAAAAACGAGACGGATACCGAGCTGGCTCTGATGAAAATCCGGGCAATGGGAATCAGGAAAGCGGTGATCTGCAACGATATGCAAGGCAGGGTGGATCACGTCTTGGGCCTCATCCAAAACCTGCAGTGGGCCCATCTTCACGACATCGATGCTTGCGTGCAAAGCGAATCACAAAAGCTCTTTATCATAGATAACTCCTTTCACGCCAAAGGATACAAGGGCTGTCTCCTCTCCCTGGTAGCCCTGAAGCAAGCCGCTCATTTCAAGTGCTCATCAGGATTGAAGTGGGATCTCAAAGGTCTCACCCTGGAGCCACACCTCAGCCGCGGAATCAGCAACCAAATCACAGCCGACAACCTGCAAATAGAGCTGGCTGAGGGTGCTGTTTTGGCCACGATCACAAAAAGAGGTTGACAAATAAGATAGTCATAATAAAGTAAACTCCACTCTAAGAATAACTAACTGCGAGGAGACATGAACCCACAAGAGATAAACACAAAGATCAGCTTTGAAGAGGCAATACAAAAGCTGGAATCTGTCATTGACAGCCTCAACAATCCGGCCGAACCCCTGCAAAAGCTGTTAGACCTCTATGAAGAAGGTGTGAATTATCTTAACATATGCAAGCAACGCCTGAGCGAAGCTGAAGCGAAGGTGAGTATTCTCGACCAAAAGCTTCAAGAACAAAACCAAACGGAGCCCTAATTATGGATTTAAAAGTAATGCTGAAGAAAGATATGAAAGAGAAGCAAGAGCTGGTGAACATCATCCTGGATCGCTATCTTCCTCGCAAGGATGAATATCCAAAGAGCCTCCACAAGGCGATGCGATACAGCCTCTTTGCCGGCGGGAAGCGGCTCAGACCATATCTCACCATGCTCACTTATCAGATGTATAAAAAAGACCCCGAAGACATCACTCCCGTGGCCGCAGCCATCGAAATGATACATACTTACACCTTGATTCACGACGACCTTCCGGATATAGATGATGACGACTATCGCCGCGGCAAGAAAAGCTGCCACGTGCTATTTGGCGAGGGTGAAGCCCTGCTGGCAGGTGATGCACTGCTGGTTAACGCCTTTGAGCTCATCACTTATGCGAACATCAGCCCCGATCTGAAGGTGAGATTCGTACGTGAATTGGCCCATGCTTGTGGCATTTCCGGCACCATCGCCGGACAGATGGTGGACATCGAATCCGAAGGCAAAAAGGTCTCCAAGAAGACTTTGGCCTACATCCATGAAAACAAGACTGCCAAGCTGATCAACATCTGCCTGCGCTTCGGAGCTTTAGCCGCAGGAGCACCCGCCAAGGAAGTGGCTGCATTGGAAGATTATGGCAACCATCTTGGCCTTGTTTTCCAGATCGTGGATGACCTCCTGGATATCGAAGGCAACCCCACAACCTTAGGCAAAAGCACAGGCAAAGACGCCGAAGCCGGCAAAGCCACTTTCCCCGCCGTGTGGGGAGTGGAAGAATCCCGCACTCAAGCTGTAGAGCTCACACAAAAAGCCAAAGACAGCCTCGCTCCCCTGGGCGAGAAAGCCGCTCTGCTCAAAGAGCTGGCAGATTCCATGCTCAACCGCAAATCATGAAGCTGAGCTACACTCTCCTGAATGCCAACGCCAAGGCGCCTCAGAGGATGACAGCTCACAGCGCAGGTTTTGACCTTTCCGCTTGCCTGGACAGCCCTCTGCTGCTTGCCGCCGGAGCCAGAGCTCTGATTCCCACCGGCATCGCCATCGCTGTGCCTGCGGGACATGAGGCGCAAGTGCGCCCCCGCAGCGGCTTGGCTCACAAACACGGCCTCACCATCCTCAACAGCCCCGGAACCATCGACGCAGACTATCGTGGCGAAGTGAAAATAGTGCTGCACAACAGCTCCAGCGAAGACTTTACGGTGGAAAACGGAATGCGCATCGCGCAGCTCGTGGTCTGCCCCATTGCCGTGGTGGAACTGGAGCACAAAGCCTCCCTGGATGACACCGATAGAGGTGACGCAGGCTTTGGCCACACCGGCATTTGAATAAAACTATATAAGAGAAACTGAATGCAAAGAATGCTTGAAGAAATCCAAGATCTCCGTAAGCAGAAAAATGCCGTGATCTTGGCTCATAACTACCAACCCACAGAGATCATAGAGCTCGCAGATTATATGGGAGACTCCCTGCAACTGGCCCTCAAGGCCAAGGAAATCTCTGCCGATATCCTGGTCTTTTGTGGAGTCCGTTTTATGGCAGAAACTGCCGCCATCCTCAACCCCCAAACCAGGGTCTTGCTTCCGGCTCAAGATGCCGGCTGCCCCATGGCGGATATGATTACCGCCCAGCAGCTTATCCACTACAAGCAAGAAAACCCGGATACAGCCATAGTTTGTTATGTCAATTCCAGCGTGGAAGTCAAAGCCGAGAGCGACATCTGTTGCACCTCTGCCAACGCAGTGCAGGTGCTGGCTTCCATCCCCGAAGATAAAGAGATCCTCTTCGTTCCCGATCGCAACCTGGGCACCTGGGCAGCCAAGCAGTTGGGCCGCACCATTATCCCTTGGCGCGGATTTTGCCCCATCCACCAGTGGTCTTTTGATGCCACCAAGGTGGAAGAGGTGCGTAACCGCTATCCAGACCACATCTTACTTGCCCATCCCGAGTGCAACGCAAGCGTCACCGACCTGGCCGATGAAGTGATGTCCACCGGCGGGATGCTCAAAAGAGCAGCCGAGCTCGACAAGATGATCATCGCCACGGAGAAGGGCCTGCCGGATTATCTGAAGAAGATTTACCCTCAGAAAAGCATCGTTCACCTCGAGCCCCAAGCCGTGTGCAAAGACATGAAGAAGATCAGCATCTCTCACGTTTTGAACTCCTTACGCTTTGAACAATATGAGGTGAAAGTAGAGGCAGACATCGCTGCCCGGGCAGTCAAAAGCTTAGACCGGATGTTGGAGCTTTCTCGCTGAAAAATGCAAAACCAGTAAAACTGCCTTTTGGCAAGGGCATCTTTTGGCAGGCTGTGGATGCGCAAGCTGTGTCGAGTGCTGCCAGCTGCCTGCAATCCACTGCAGTTAGATTAGTTAAAGATGAGCCCCTCCGGGTGCTTGACCTCGGGTGCGGCAGCGGCATCGTAGCCGTGATGTTGGCTTTACAACGCCCTCAGTGGCAGATAGTTGGCATAGATATCCAAGCGCCACTGATAGATTTGGCTCGGAAAAACGCCCGGCTCAACTCACTGGACATCAAATTCCTCTGTGCAGACCTCAAAGACTATCACGATGCGGAGGGTTTTGACCTGATCGTGAGCAACCCGCCCTGGCTGACCAAAGACAGCGGCCGCAGCTCGCCAAGCGCCTCCAAAGAGCAGAGCCGCAGGGAAATATCGTGTGATATGCACGACGTAATCGCCTGCCTGAGCCGCAATCTGAAAGCCGGCAAAGATGCGCTGTTACTCTATCCGCCCCAACGCTTTGAGCAGCTGAAAGCGGAATGCGCTCAATATCTGCTTGACATAAAAGCCACTCTATTTTGTGCTGAGACTCAGAAACACAATATCTATCATATCAAACCCCTAAGGATGACACCATGAAAAGCCGCTTCTTCTTTATGACTCTTGCCATCTGCGTCCTGCTGGCCGGATGGATAGTATTGGAATATCAATACGAGCAAGCGCGTCAGGAAAAGTATCAGCAACTATCTCAATTGCCCACATACATTTACGTGGCAGACAGCACCAGGGTGGCTCCGCTTTTGGAGCGCCTGGCAGATTTTGAGACCATCGGCGAGCTCAACCTGGAAACAGGCTTGCAAGCAGCCGATGAGCTGATCCACGCCTACCAATTGGCCATCAGTTTTGCTTCCATACGCGAGTATGAATTCCCGCACATCATCACCCTGAAATTCAAGCCCATCAAGGCCTCCGTGGATGAAAAGACCGCCGTGATGAGAGCCATCGCAGAACACCAAATACCGCTCTCAGATATCGACGCCCAATCCATCGCTTGGAACCGCATTGTGGGCGAGCTTAACGCTATGCAGACCAGATGGATCACCTTCACGATTGTCACCGGCCTGCTACTGGGATTGCTCTTCTTCTTCATGCGTTTTGCCTACGAGCTGAGGTTTTTGCTCCTGCAGAAGAAGCAGCTGGTTTCCGTGGCGGATGCGCTCAAAAAGAGCACCCAAACCAACCGCCAAACCTGGCTGATGTTTCTCATTCCCTTGATTGTGGCCATCGGCGGCTATTTTATCCTGGGACTGCTGGACGTCATCCCGCTCATCATCCCCTTATGGTGGTTTACCATCCCCGCAGGAGTGTTGATCGTGGCCACCTTTGCCATCAACCTCGTGATCAGTATCTACATACACGACCAGATGTTACAGCCTCAGTTTGAGGTATCCGCAGATGAATTCTAAGCTCAAGCACCACCTCCCAAACTTCCTCACACTACTGAGAGCGATCGCCGTACCCTTTTTCCTCTGGCTGGTGTTTGTGGTAGAAGACATCCAGGCTGCGCTCATCCTCTTTGCCGCAGCTGCCATCACCGATTGGCTGGACGGCTTCCTGGCGCGCCGCTGGCAGGTGATCAGCAATTTTGGCAAGATCATGGATCCCCTGGCCGACAAGCTTCTGGTGCTATCTGCCCTGGCAGGAATCACTTGGAGCTCTCCCTACCGTCTCAACGTGCTCATCTTCATCCTCATCTTTGCCCGCGAGCTCATCATCACCATCCTCAGAGAAGTCTACAAAAAGCGTGGCATCATCGTCGCCGCCAGCTATTTGGGCAAGGTCAAGACCTTCATGCAGATGGTAGGCCTGGTCTTTGCCTACGCAATCTGGGCTTGGATGAGCGAGATCCCAAGCTATATTTTAACTATCGTCAACGTCTGGTTTTGGCTGGTCCTCGCCATCACCATCATCAGCGCCCTAAACTACCTCAAACCCAAAAGGATATAAGCCATGAAACACCTTCCACGCATCATCCTGATACTGCTTACCGTGCTACTTTTCACCTCTTGCAGAAAGTCGCACGAATCACCAACGCGCTACACCGCCTTCGACGACCTTTTTGACCACTCCAAGCCCATCGCTTTCGGCGAAGATGAGGATATCTACGTGTTTTGCGGTCAGCAGATCCGCTCTGAACTGGAGCCCGTCATCCTGGCCAGTCTGGAGCGGGAAGTGGCCCTGGTTTACAACGAGAAATACTTCAACGTCATCTTCTCAGATATCAATGAGATGGAAAGGCTCATGCGCTTCAAAAACCTCCTCTTCATCGGCACTATCGAGGAGGGAGACCCCGTAAGCCGCTATCTGCAAAAGGCTTTAGACCCCAAGCTCCAAGCCAGAGTCAAGCAAAGCACCGGCGAGATCTTCCAAAACAAAAACCGCTTTGTGAAAGACCAGCTCATCGTGCAGGTGATCGGCGTGGACAACGAAAGGCTCGCCGGCCTCTTCACCCTCTCCGCAAACCGCATCTTCGACCTCTTCCTGGACAGATACACCAAGCGCCTGGCCTATCAGACTTACCAAATGAAAATTATAGAGCAGGATTTCTTTGAGCCCTACCCCTTCAGCCTCAAAATCCCAAACAACTACAGGCTCTATGCCAACGATAAAAACAACCGCTTCCTCAGCTTCCTCTACCGTGCCAGGATCCAAAACGGCAAACATCCGGACAAGTTTATCAGCGTCTACTACGAGCCCATGGAGCAAAACGTCCTCGACGAAAAGTGGCTCATAGACACACGCACCCACATCGGCAAGGTCCAATTTGGCGACAGCCTCAACGTGGAAACGCTGCGCACCGAAAGCTTCAAATTTGCCGGCTATCAAGGCTTCCGTCTCAGCGGCGCCTGGATAAACCCCGAGAAGTTCGCCGGCGGTGCCTTCCAGAGCTATGCTTTCTGGGACGAGAAGACCCGGCAGGCATACCTCATCGACACCATGACTTTCTTCCCCGAAGGAGGCAAGCTGCCCGTGCTGATGGAGCTCTTTATGGTTGCCTCCACCCTGAAAGTGAAATGAAGAAATATGTTCTGGGCCTCGTTGTCATAACGCTGCTGCTGGCTGCTTGCGGCTCCAATCAGCGTTTGAGGCCCCAGTCCCAATCATCTTCCCGGCCCAATCACCACTCCATGTATTTCTATATGGCCGCAAACCTGCAGTTTTTGGATGGTTACTACGAAAACGCCTGGACCCTCTACCAGCGCGCCCTCAATCACGACCCGGGCAGCAGTAAGATCAAGAAAGAGCTGCTGATGAGCGCAATGTATCACCATCTGCAGCAACCCTCAGCGGATGCAGACAAGATCAAAAACCTGGTAAACTCTAACAAGAGCTTCATCTCAGAGGATGATGAACTGCTGGACGCCGCTTATGGCTTCTATTCCGCCCTGCGCGATACCTCATCTCAGCGTTGGGCGCTCGATACCATGCTCGAGAATCATCCCAGCGCCCGCGCCCACGTCCTGAACTTCCTCTACAGCTACTCTGTTTTGGGAAAGCCAGACACAAGCCTGCTCCACCCCGCTCTGGACTATATCCAAAATGATGACAAACAGTTACAGTATCTGGGCAGTATGTTTGAAGCTGTTGACCCGCTCTTCAGCCTGAAAGCTGCTCAAAGGCTGTATGAGATTGACCCCGATGAAGATACCGCCTACAATTTTGCCAGATTGTACCTGAAGACGGGAAGCACCAAGAGCAACTACGCCTATTTTGACGGCCTCAGCTATCCCAAAGACCGGCAAATAATGCACTATATCCTGGATGCGGCCCTGGCCTTTGAGAGCTGGGATTTCCTCAACCGGGCTGCCCTCAAGGTACTCGATACCAAAGACAACCTGCTCATCTATTGCGTGACGGCAGCAGCCTTTGTAGAGAGAAACACGCAGGTTCTCACCAAGCTTGAAAACAGCTTTTTGCCGGATGACACCCCTGAATCCGGCTACATCACCTCGCTCCTTGTAGCCAATTCCTTCCTGGCAAAGAGCGCAAACGACCTCACACCTCTGCTGGACTCCATTTCCCGCTGCACAGATCTGGAAAACATCGTCCGTTTTTATATGCTGGCTTATAACTATGATCTGCCTGAGGAGATGATCCCCTGGGATTCCATCTGCACCGAGTTTGTGAATCTGCTCAATCGCGAGCTGCCCGAGGGCCCCAAAAGGGAGTATCTGATCGCCACCACCCAGGCCATCCCGGATCAGAGTCCGGAAGCCGAAGCCAGATACAACCAAGCCAAAGAAGAGCTGATAAAGAGCTTTATGCAGCAAGACATCTACGATAAGGACGACCTCGCCTGGATCCTGCAACATTACTACTTCTCAGACCGCAAAGAGGAAAGAATCCCGCTCCTGCGCATAGCGATCAGAGAATTTCCGGATCAGGCTGTCTGGTTCAACGACCTCGGCTACACCCTGCTCATCATGGATGGCGACCTCGATGAAGCCGGCGAGCTCATCTTCAAAGCCCTCAGCATGGAGCCACACAACAACTACTTTTTGGATAGCATCGCCTGGTATTTTTACCTCAAAAAGGACTACCATCAAGCCCTCAACTACATCAGCCCTGTGATGGAAATGGAAGATATGCCAGCCGAAATCGCCTATCATATCGGCCTCATCCATATGCGGTTAGCAGATTTTGACACCGCCACACACTATATGAAATACGCCAGCGAGCGCACCGAGGAAGACCCGGAATACTCAGAGAAAGCCAAGCGCTCTCTGGAAATCTGGGGAAATTAAGCCCCACTTTCTCACCACCCAAACATACCCCTCGATCATGACAGGCTCCTGTTCAATCAGGATGGGCAGGCGTGACGGAACAAGATCGCAGCTGCCGGTTGTTGATGTTAAAAACCTCTCCTTAAGAGCCGGAAATTGTTTTCAAAAAACCAGCCCTTACATCAACATTTGACTTTTGACCCTGCCTCGCCCACCTTAGCGTTTCCCTGGCGCTCGAATGCGTAACTCTTGGATTTTCTTTGGTTTACTTGTGGATCCCAAAGGAGACCCACAGGAGGGCCTAAGGGAGGCCGCATGAAATCGACGT
>DGFM01000026.1:0-3217 GCA_002391675.1 Cloacimonetes bacterium UBA3900
CTTACCTGCCTGTCTTTATAGGTAGGCTTTTTGATTAACTCTGCCGGATCTGCCCCTTTTTGCAAGAGCTGGTAAAGCGTATCTGCGTGTGCTTGGCAGAGGCTGATATCCTCTTCGGAAGCATCCAGCCTCAGATATCCATAAGCCACGCTATATTTGGGCTCCAAGGCAAACTTGCCGGGGTTTGTATCATAGTAAAACTGTATGTCTTCATTCTTGATGCTCACTTCCTTGAGGCTGGGGTCAATGGAGATCAGCTCCAGGTCCACCACGGCATTCAAGACGTTTTTGATCAGCTTCTTATCTCTGGAAGTCATAAGTTCTTTGCGGATCAGCTTTTGCTTCAGCTTGGCGATAGGCACGTAGTAATCCCGATATTGCCTGATCACAGCTTGGATTTCCTCGCTCTGATCATATCTTAGAGCTTGCACAAACAGGGCCCGATCAAAGACCCCATCCTTTTGAAATCTGGGAGAAGATACGATATACACGGGGGGATTGATGTGCAAAGTGTCCAGCGCTTCCTGCAGGCTGGAAGTGATGTTAAAGCGTCTAAACTGTTGCTGCAGTATGACATGCTTGGTAATATCCTTCCAAGTTAGCTTGATTATTTCGTTCTTTTCCTCCATACTTGGGCCACGCTCATTGAGGATGTAAAAGTTTTCATAATGCCCTCGATGCGAGGAGGCAAATTGATCCATGGGAATGGCTTGTCCGTTGACAGTTCCGGCAATATGCTCCTGGGTTGAGGCACAGGAAAACAGGGTAAGTGCCAGAGCAATTGCGAAGAGATAATACACAGGTTTCATCTTTATATTCCTTGTTATTTTTCCAGTTTATCTTGCAGGTCTTTCAGTGTCTGCCAGGCTTGGATGGGGCTCAGTGCCTCCATCTGCAGGTTTTTGATCTCATCGATGACGGGGTCTGTTTCCTGAGCTTTATCCATCAGCACCTCAAAGAGTTCCACTTGAGGCGAGGTTTGCTCCACCTTCTTGAGTAGCGAAGCTGTCTTGCCGCGGGCGCTGATCTCGTGTTCTTCCAAGTTTTTCAGGATTTCCTTGGCACGACGGATCACTTTATCGGGGATGCCGGCCAAACGTGCCACCTGGATTCCATAGCTCTGGTCTGCCCCACCGCGCTCTATCTTGCGCAAAAAGACCATTTCATCGTTGTGTTCTCTCACCGCCACGTTGTAGTTTTTCACGTCCGGGTAGATGTTTTCCAGCTCAGTGAGTTCGTGATAGTGCGTGGCAAACAGCGTGAGGGAGTGATTGTGCTTTTTGATGTGTTCGATGATGGCCCAAGCGAGGCTGAGCCCATCAAAAGTGGATGTACCGCGCCCGATCTCATCCAGCAGGATCAGCGAATCCTTGCCGGCACAATTGAGGATATGGGCAGTTTCTATCATTTCCACCAGGAAGGTGCTTTGCCCCTGGGCGAGGTTGTCTGAAGCGCCCACTCTGGTAAAGACACGATCAAAGATGGGCAGTTGCATCCTTTTGGCAGGCACCCAAGCTCCCATTTGCGCCATGATCACCAGCAGGCCAACCTGGCGCAGATAGGTGGATTTACCGGCCATATTGGGCCCAGTGATGATGGCGATGGAGGTCTCCGGATAGTCGAAGTAGGTGGAATTGGGGATAAAGTCTTCGCTCTCCATCAGTTTCTCGATCACCGGATGCCTGCCGTCGTCGATGATGAGTTGACGGCTATCTATAAACTCCGGCCGCGAGTAGTGATTTTGCCAGGCGAGCCAAGCCAGCGCAGAATAGACATCCAACAGTGCGATGGCTTCGCTAAGCTCTTGCAGGGGCGTAAGATGCTCGGCCAGAATGGTACGCAGCTTCTTAAAAAGCTCGTATTCCAGGCTTTTCACCTTCTCTTCCGCACTGAGCACTTTGGCTTCAAACTCCTTGAGCCGCGGTGAGATATAGCGTTGGGAATTTACCAAAGTCTGCTTGGCCATATAGTAATCCGGCACCTTATGCTTGTGGGTATTGGTCACCTCGATATAATAGCCAAAAACTCTATTATAGCCCACTTTAAGGCTGCTGATACCCGTCTTTTGCCTTTCATCATCTTCCAGACGGGCGATGTGTGATTTACCATCGTGGATGAGGGTGAGCAGCTCGTCCAGGTCTTCATTGAAGCCTTTGGCAAAGATGCCACCTTCGGTGATGGTGGTGGGCGGGTCTTCATTGATGGCAGAGTCTATCAGCTCGGTTACTTCCTTGAAACCACTGAGTTTATCTTGAAAATAACCAATCTCAGGCAGCTCGAAGGTGTTCAGCTTCTCTTTGAGCTCATCTGCTATCGCCAGAAAGCTGCGCAGAGCCAGCACTTCACGGGGATTGATCCTCAAAGCTCCAATCCGCGAGACCAATCTGGCAATATCGCCGATATCCTTGAGGCTATCCCGAAAATCCCTCAAGTACGGCGTGCGATCCATGAAAGCGGCGATGTGCTCCTGCCGGGCCAGAATTTGTTTTTTATCCAGCAGCGGATGCAAGAGCCAATGCTGCAACATCCTGCTCCCCATCGGGGTGCGGGTTTCATCTATCACGCTGAGCAGGCTGCCGTGCTTGGTTCCATAACGGATGCTGCGCGTGAGCTCGAGATTACGCCTGGAAATCTCATCCAGCTGCATATAACTGCTGAGGGAATAATACCTTAGCGACGAGATATGGCTCAAAGGAACTTGGTAGAGTGACTGCACATAAGCCAAAGCCGCACCTGATGCCGTGGCACCCAAGGGATTGCCGTGTGCCCCAAATGCTTCCAGAGAGGTCACTTTGAAGTGGTCTTTGAGCACCTGCTTGGCCTCGGATGGCTTATACTGCCAGCTATCGAAGATAGTGATGGTGGGCTGATGGTCCAGCTTCAGATTCTTGATCACTCCTTCGGCTTCGAGATTGGGCACGATGATCTCGGCAGGTTTGATCCTGAGCAGCTCATTGGCCAGCTCATCAAAGGGCAATTGTGTAAAGGAAAAGTCACCCGTGGAAAGGTCCAGCATCGCCAAGCCCACATCCTGCTTGATGTTTTCATAATAGATGGCAACCAGGAAGATATTGGCGTTTCCATCTATCAGAGAACCATCCAGGACGGTTCCGGGCGTGATGATCTCCACCACTTCGCGCTTCACCAGTCCCACCGCCTTCTTGGGGTCTTCCATCTGCTCACAGATCACCACCTTGAGGCCTGCTTTCACCAGTTT
>DGFM01000026.1:3452-27340 GCA_002391675.1 Cloacimonetes bacterium UBA3900
CGGGCGTCTTCAAAGAAGGTCTCATAAAAGTCACCCATGCGGAAAAGCACCAACTTATCCGGATGCTGTTTTTTGATACTCTGAAACTGCTTCAGCATCGGAGTGAGTTTTGGCTTTGGTGACGAGCTCATTTTAGTGTCTGATTTTAAAGCAATCTATTTGATTTTCTTTTAATATGTTAAGCGCCTGCTCCTGCTCGGCTGCAGTTTTGAAGGGGCCGCTAAAGGTGACCCAGGGCACATCTTTCCTGCTCCTGTCCTCATAATATCCTGAAGGGAGCTTGAGGCTGCGGATCCTGTGAGCAATGCTGCGGGCGTTGGCTTCCACGCCAAAGCGTCCCGTCTGCAAATACAAACCTCTGCCGGGCTTGCCGGTCAGCTTTAGAGGCGTATCCGCAGGCGGAGTTTCGATTTCCACCACCTGCTGCTCTGTTTCTTCTGGGGTCTCTTCCTCCAGGATTTCCAACTTTTGATAAGGATACAAAAAGCTGAGGTCCACCTTGGACCCATGCTTTGCTTTCAGCTCAAAGATTTGATCCTCAATCATATAGGCAACCTGGGAATAGCGGGTGATCTCCATGCCTTGCTGATAATTTGAGAGGGCTTCCTGCCAGTTTCCCGCCCGTTGATATGCCAAGCCCAAGAGGTAGTGAAAGTATTGGGCATCAGTGGGATAGCCCTTGATGGCAGCAAGCTTGCTGAGCGTGCTGATGGCGCTCTGAAACTTACCCTGCCCCATATAGGCATTTACGATCAGGTAATAGCTCTCCTCCAGATATTCGCCTCTGGATTGTAAACGCTGATAATTCTCGGCGTTGGAGATAACGGAGCTGGGCCTGTCCGCCATTTCTTCACACACTGCCAGCCAGTAGTAGCGCTCGGGTATCTGGCTGGAATTGATCTTATCCAGCATGGTTTTAGCCTCTTCTGCCCGGCGTTCCAGCACAAAGAGCTTGGCCTGCTGAAGCATGCACAATTGACCGTATTTGGTATTGGGATAACTACTTATAGCTTGTTGTAGATAGTTACTGGATACTTGGCTGCTCTTGTTTTCCACCATAGCGCGCAGAAAGAGCACAAAAGCCTTTTCCTCATTTGATGAGGGTTTCAGGGTAGAAATCTGCGAGGCGATCTCGTTGATCCTGCCCCGTTCATAACTGGTTTCCAAGGCTTTGAAGTTTTTGCGCATATTTGCATGCAATGAGGTGCTCACCAGAGCCAACAGCACGAATGCCAGTAGCACTTCACGATAGGCAAATTTGGTAGCCAGCATAATTTTCACTTATTTAACTGCTCATAGAGTTGAGCAAATCGGCATTGGTTTTGGAAGCCTGCATCCTCTGCCTGAGCATCTCAATGCTCTGTTGAGGACTGATGGTCTTCAGATATTTGCGCAGGACGTACATCCTGTTAATTTCATTTTGAGTGAGCAGCAGCTCTTCACGTCTGGTACCGCTGCGAACAAGGTCGATGGCGGGATAGAGGCGGAGATCTGAAATCGAGCGATCCAGCACCAGCTCCATGTTTCCTGTGCCTTTAAACTCCTCAAAGATCACCTGGTCCATCTTGGAGCCTGTGTCGATCAAAGCGGTAGCGATAATGGTGAGCGAACCCGCTTCTTCCGTCTTACGTGCAGAACCGAAGAACTTCTTGGGTTTGATCAGGCCATTGGCGTCGATACCACCACTCAGCACCTTACCGCTGGAGGGAGTGATATTGTTGTAAGCCCTGGCCAGACGCGTGATACTATCCAATACGATGACCACGTCCTGATTGAGCTCAACCATGCGCTTTGCCTTTTCCAACACCATTTCCGCCACGGCGGTATGGTTTTTGGGAGATTCGTCGAAGGTAGAGCTGATCACTTCTCTCTTTCCGGGTTTGAGGATTTTCTTCATTTCCGTCACTTCTTCCGGGCGTTCATCCACCAGGAGCACGATCAGATATACTTCCGGGTGGTTGGAGAGAATAGCGTTGGCAGTATCTTGCAGCAGCGTGGTCTTACCCGTCCTGGGCGCCGCCACGATCAGCCCGCGCTGCCCCTTGCCTATGGGTGTGAACAGGTTGATCAGACGCGTGGAATAGTTGTCCGGATCATGCTCCAGGTTGAGCCGTTCTGTGGGATAGTAGGGCGTCAGCTCGTCAAAGGGACGCAGGTCTGTGAGCGAGGTTGGCTCCATGTGGTTGACCGCATCCACTCTCAAGAGGGCATAGTACTTTTCGCCTTCTTTTGGTGCACGCACAGGACCGGAAACCATATGCCCGGTCTGCAGGCCAAAGCGTTTCACCTGCGTTTGGGACACATAGACGTCGTCGCGTCCGGGATTGTAGTTGTTTCTGGGAAACCTCAAAAAGCCAAAGCCTTCTTCGCCCACTTCCAGGCAACCTGTCGCAAAGGACAAGCCTTCCTGAGAAGCCTGGAAACTCAAGACTTCCAGCACGAGATCCGTACCTTTATATTTGTCATAATCAGGCATGCCAATCTTTTTGGCGACCTTGATCACATCTGCCTGATCCATCTGAAAGAGATTGTCTTCAACTGTCATTTTATCACTCCTTAATTAATTCTCTTATAATGGTTTAGTACCCAAGATCAAGACCCTGCTCGCGGGAGCACAGCCATGTTCATGGATACGCTCTTGGACCCTCTCTCCTTCTACTATCAGAGCTTGAGAATCCTCCAAACTTTCTATACGTTTCAGGATACCGGCGTAATTGCGCTTCAGATTTTCGCAATTTTGGGCATCCTTGGGGTTGGTTACAGGAATATTGTAATCTTTTATCTGCAAATCGGTTAGCTCCAAAGCTTGGATTTTGTCTATGATCTGCTGTCTCAAGTAAGTTTCAAAGTGGTCGTTGCCAAAGCGTTGATCCACCTTGGCCACCAAGTGATGCATCATGATATGGGTGCGCTGCGCCTCGGTTTGAGAGCCGTCCTGATACATTTCGCTCACCAAGAGATGACCTCCCGGCTTGAGCACGCGCATCATTTCAGCAAGGACAAGATCCACATCCGCAAGATGATGCAGAGCATTGCTGATGCTCACGAGATCGAAAGCACTATCCCTGAAACTCAGCTGCTCCAGATTCATCTGATAGATCTCCACCTCATCTTCCGGAAATATATTTTGAGCATACTCCACCGTCTTGGGGTTTGAATCCACGCCCACGATACGTACAAAATGCCCCAGCCTCTGCTTTAGGATGTGGATAAAATCCCCTCTGCCTGTGGCAGCATCTAAGACTTGGGGAGCTTTGATATTGTTTAGGATGTCAAATACATCTCGCACAAAAATAACCTCTCTTGACGGTGTTTTTGGATGATCTGCCTCGACGGCAGCATAGGTAAAGATTCTAATCGTTTTGCCATGTAAATGAATCAATATCCATTGTGGTCTCACCTTCTAAATAAAGCCCTTTTTCGTCAAGTCATTTTTTATCCATAGCGGGATAAGGATGTAGATTCAGCTCTACAAAACTGCAAATAGACCTCGAGACCTGCCACCCATGGAATGCCGGACACCTCCACCCGGATGTACTGATAGAAAACCAAGGCTATGAAGAGGGTTTTTGAGCCACCTGATTTCACTGCCGGAAGACCTCATTTTCAGGATGAAAATCGTGACGTTTTGGGCCCTTAATTTGTTTGCAATTTTCAGATATTTGCGAAATAATTGACTTTTCGCATGGGTCGACCACCCCTCCGATCACCCTGGCTCCCGTTTGCGTAACTCTTGGGTTTTCTGTGGGTTACTTGTGGATCCCAAAGGAGGCCCACAGGAGCCCCTAAGGGAGGCCGCATCAAATCGACGTTTTAGAGGGCGGTTTTGTTTTCGCAAAACCGGCGCTGAAGTCAAAATTTTCAAAATGCTACGCCATTTCAGCTGCCGGCTCCCGGAAAGTAATGCCTACCATTTTAGTAGGAGTTCAGCGGTTCTATTTTCATCTCATCACAGAGAAGCTCAGACCGGATATTTGAAACTGGTGAAGAGTTTATAACTTGACAAGTCTCTGCTCTTCTATTTTAGTGGAAATTGGAACAGTCCTTGCATCTTGAAAAGGGCCAAAAGTAACATATAAAGAGCAGGTTTTAAATGAAACGTTTTTTTGTAACAGCATTGATGTTGTCGTGCCTGTGCTTCGCACTGCTGGCGACTTCTTACACGATTGACCTGGATTTGCCCACGCTCAAATCCAACGATCATTACACTCAGGTAACTCTTGAGGGCGGGCATATTTATGCTCAACCGGGTGAGCCTGCATTGCCCTGGCTGGGCTCCAAATTGCTGCTCCCTTTGGGCGAAGAAGCAGGCAAAATAACCGTAACTCTTTCCAAACCCCGTAGATATAAACTGGATAAACCCATTCAACCCGCAGATGCAAACTATCCTTTTTCCATCAAGGATATTCCGCCCCCCTGCGGCCCGGACGAAGCGATCTACGCTTCCGAGGATGCTTGGCCCAGGGAAAACAACAACGGTGTAAATACGCAGTTTCTGGCCGGACACCCCATCAACTTTACCGCTTACTGCCCCTTTGAATACTATCCTGCCGCAGGCGAACTCGTCTTTTACCAAAGCATATCCATCACGGTGGAAAGTCACAGCTCCAGCCGGGCCCAGGCAGCTTTGGCCCTGCTCAAGCAGGACGCTTACATCCGTGAGCGCCTCAGCACCTCGGTGGATAATATCGACCAGCTGCCCCACTATCGAAGCCGTCAGAGCGGTGTGGACTACCTGATCATTCACGCTGCAGATAAGACCGATCAGTGGACAGCTCTCAAGGATCTTTACAATAGCCGTGGCCTGGTGGTGGCGATGCAGACGGTGGAAAATATCCAAACTCAAGTTGCAGGCGCAGATTTGCAGGAAAAGATTCGCAACTACATCATCGGCGTGTATCAAAGCAACCCCCTGAAGTATGTGCTTTTGGCCGGAGATACAGATGTGATCCCGCATCGGGGCTTTTATGTGAATATGAGCCAATCCGACCAAATTGACGACGACATCCCTGCAGATATGTATTATTCCTGCCTGGACGGCAATTGGAACACAAATGGAAACAACCTGTGGGGCGAGCCTTTGGAGGCGGACCTGGTTCCGGAACTGGCCTTGGGCCGCATCTGTTATAACGATGACATCGAGATTGCCAATCAGATCACCAAGATCATGCTCTATAAAATAGCACCGGTGGAGAGCGAGGTCAAAACTGCTTTCTTTGCCGGGGAATGGCTATGGGAAGGCCCCACTTGGGGTGGCGACTACATGGACCAAATGATAGGCGGCTCCAGTGCAAATGGCTATACCACCGTGGGCGTGCCCAACAGTTGGGACATCACCACGCTTTACGACCGCACTTACGGCTATGCAGATGCCTGGAATGCCAATACGGTGCGTCCCATACTCAGCCAGGGGGCAAACCTGGTAAACCACTTGGGTCACTCTTTCACAAACTATGCCATCAGATTGTCAAATAACCAGGTTAGCGATACAACCATCACCAACAACGGCAGCAATCACAACTACTCCATCTATTTCACCCAAGGCTGCTATGCGGGCGCCTTTGACAACCGTACTACCAACGTGGGTGAATATGTGGCAGATTGCATCACGGAAAAGCTGACCTCCATCAGCACTGCAGCCGTCTCCATGATCGCTCACTCCAGATATGGATGGGGCGTGCAGGGCTCTACGGATGGCGCTTCGCAACGCTTTCACCGGCAGTATATCGACGCCCTTTTTGGGGAGAATATCAACGATTTGGGCTGGGCTTTGGCAGACTCCAAGATAGACAATATTCCCTTTACAACCAGTAATCCCGTAATGTATTGGGTTGCATATGAAACCAATCTGATAGGCGATCCTGCTCTGAGCGTTTGGACTGATACGCCACAGCTGATCACGGCGCAGATGCCGCCCGCGTGGAGAATGCCGATTTTAAACTATCAAGTGATTACCAATGCACCTTTTGCCATCTTGAGAATCATGGATAATGGCACCACTCTCTGCGAAGCACAAGCCAATGAAACGGGCCTGATCAACATCAACCTCTTCCAGGGTTTGCCTCCGGGGAACTATCAGCTATATATCAATGCGCCAAACTTTTATGCATTCAATGCGCCCATCACGGTCGAGGCAAGCGATATGCCCTATGTGGTGGCTACAAACATCCGGGTGCAAGATGATGACGGACTTTTCCACACCGGAGAAGAGCTGACGCTGGGATTCACACTCAAGAACGTGGGCACCATAAACCAGGCGAATGCGGGCACCGTGAGCTTGCACAGCAATTCGCCCAATATCCAAATCCTCAGTGAACCCATCAGCTTTGCAGCCATTGCTGAAGGGGACTCTCTGGTATTTGAAGATGCCTTCCAGATCAAAATCACGGGCAACTTTAATGATGGTCAGACAGCCAACCTTACTGTCAGAACCAGCTTCGATGGCTATAACGCCTACAGCAGCAAGATGCTGACGCTCAACGCACCGAATCTGAAGCTCGTATCCTACACCATCAGCAATGTAAATCCTATCATCAACCCCGGTGAAACACCTCTGATCAATCTTACCCTGGAAAACACGGGCAGCGGCAACGCCTATCTGCCAACCATGGTTTTATTCTGCGATAATCCTGCAGTAAATGTATCGCATTATGAGGTGAACTTCCCTCCACTTAACGGCGGCGAACAACACACTCAATATGCGGCATTTTACGTGAGCATCCCTCCCGATATGCAGGAGGATGCCATCATCAATATCGGCTATATCCTCTATGCTGAAAATGGCGATGCCAAAGACGGCCAAATCATTATCCATATGGGCTTCCCCGTCTATAGCTTTGAAAGCGATATGATGGGCTGGACTACCTATAGCCTCGGCGACAACTTTATCAATCAATGGCATCGCAGCAACTATAGAAACCACACTCCCTCAGGAACTTACAGCATGAAGTTTGGCGGTGAAGGCGCCACAAACTATGCCAACCGCGCCTATGGAGCTTTGGAGAGTCCGGAGTTTACCCTGGGCAAAAATAGTGTGCTGACCTTTTATCATCGCATGAATGTAGAACATCATGCCAGTAACCCGCAATATGCCTGGGATGGCGGCTTTATGCAGATGAGACACAACGGAGGCGCCTGGACGCAAATCACGCCCGAGGGTGGCTATCCATATAGAATCTACAACAATCCCGCCTCGCCCCTGAGCGCAAACACCTATTGCTGGAGCGGAGTGTTCGATTGGACTCTGGTGACCTTTGACCTCTCCGATTACAGTGGCAAAGCGTCTTTTAGATTTGTATTCGGCTCGGACAGCGCTGCAAACGACGAAGGATGGTATATAGACGATGTGCGTCTCGAATATGAGTATGAAGTAAGTGCGGACGACGCCGTAGCCAGCCCTGTTTTGAGCCTCAAACCAAACTACCCAAACCCCTTCAATCCCAGCACTACCATCTCCTTTTACCTGCCCCAAAATGGAGAGGTAAAGCTGGACGTCTTTAATCTCAAAGGCCAGCGTGTAAGACGCCTCATTGACTCAAGCCTGACCTTAGGAGAACATAGCATCAACTTCGACGGTCTGGATGATCACGGCCGCCCCGTTGCCAGCGGAATCTATTTCTATAGACTCCAACATCATGGCAAGACTATCACCCGCAAAATGATGCTAATGAAGTGAAGATGAAAACGATAAAAGAAACAGACCGAATTTTGGTGCTCACTGGTGCTGGAATCAGCGCCGAAAGCGGCATCCGCACCTTTAGAGCTTCCGATGGACTCTGGGAAGAACACCGCGTGGAAGATGTGGCTTCTCCCCAGGGCTTTGCCCGTGACCCCCTTTTGGTGTGGAGATTTTATAAAGAACGCTACAAACAAGCTCTCTCAGTGGAGCCAAACCCCGCTCACTATGCCCTGAAAAAGATGGAAGATGCGCTGGGCGACAGGTTTTGGCTCGTCACGCAGAACGTTGATGGCCTGCACACCAGAGCCGGAAACAAAAACGTGATCGAAATGCACGGCACGCTCAATACCGCCTGGTGCACACACTGCTCCAAACGCTTTCCCACCGAGGAAATCAACCTCGAGGCTGATTTGCCACCCTGCCCAAATTGTGGCAAGATGCTGAGGCCGGACATCGTGTGGTTTGGAGAAATCCCCTATCAACTGGACAGGATACAATCACTTTTGGACAGGACGACTGTGCTCATCGTGATCGGTACCAGCGGAAACGTGTATCCCGCAGCGGGATTTGTGATGCAGGCCAGATATCTGGGTGCACGCACCTTGAGCGTAAACCTCGATGCTCCTGAAAATAAGGGCTTCTTCAACGAGTTTTACCAGGGCAAAGCCGGAGAAATCCTGCCGCGCCTGGTGGATGAATGGCTTAAGTAGCAGCAATCTAAAGAAGATTTTAGGAGTTTGTAAAAGCAGAAGCAGCTTCTGCGGGGCACCCTGTATCCAAATATAGATAGCGGGTGTGCCCAAGCCTCTTCCAAATAATAATTTCCTCTTGCTTTCGGCTCAAAATTCCATGCAGTTCTCGGGGAATTTTTCCATTTATTATTGAAAAAGTCTTGACGAAAAACGCCGATTCCTCATCATAGGGAATCTTTGCTAAAAAGTATATTGGTAAAGTGTTTGCAGGTTTGACCCTCCCACGCTTTGCCGGATCCGTTACTTATCGACATACAATAAAAATAATAATAGAGGAGTAACTATATGGAAACATTGATGTTACTTGGCGACGAAGCATTGGCGCAAGGTGCGCTCGATGCCGGAATCTCCGGATTCTACGCCTATCCCGGCACTCCATCCACGGAGATCGTGGAGTATGCTCAGATGAGCAAACAAGCAAAAGAAAATAAGGTCCACACCTTATGGAGTTCCAACGAAAAGACTGCTATGGAAAGCGCCATCGGTATGAGCTATGCCGGCAAACGTGCCATGGTTACCATGAAGCATGTGGGCCTGAACGTATCTGCTGATCCCTTTATGAACTCGGCTTTTACGGGAGCCAACGGCGGCCTGATCGTCACCGTTGCAGACGACCCCTCCATGCACTCATCCCAAAATGAGCAGGATTCCCGTTTTTATGGCAAATTTGCCATGATTCCCATCTTGGAGCCTTCAAATCAACAGGAATGCTACGATATGGCTTTCTGGGGATTTGAGCTTTCTGAGAAGTATAATATCCCGGTGCTGCTCAGGCTCACCACCAGGCTGTCCCACTCCCGTAGCGGCGTGAAGAGACGCAACCCCCTGCCTCAAAACAGCCTGAATAAGCCGGACGATCTGTTCCAGTTTATGCTGCTGCCCGCAATCGCCAGAAAGAAGTATAAACACCTGATCGGCCTGCAGGAGAAGTTTGTAGAGGAATCCGTGAATTCTCCTTACAATATCTTTGATCTCGATGCCAAGGATACCAGCCTGGGTATCATCGCCACCGGCTTGGCTTACAACTATCTCAAGGAAGTGTATGGGAATCAGCCCATCCCGCATCCTGTGATCAAAATTGGCCAATACCCGCTCCCCAGAGAGCAGATCACACAGCTTTATGATATGTGCGACAGCATTCTGGTGCTGGAAGAAGGTATGCCCTTGGTGGAAGAGCTGATCATTGGCCTGAAACACAAAGGTGCAAAGCCCGTAAAAGGCAGACTGGACGGCACTATCGACCGTGATGGCGAACTGAATCCCAACAAAGTGGCGCGTGCCCTGGGCATGAAAGACACCTTCGGTAAAGCAATGCCGGAAGTGGTGGCTCCCAGACCGCCCGCACTGTGTATGGGTTGCCCTCATACGGATAGCTTCAAAGCTCTCACCGAAGCGATGGAGCCCTACGGCAGAGGCCATGTTTTCGGCGATATCGGCTGCTACACGCTCGGCTTCATGCCGCCTCACAACGCAATCAACGCCTGCGTGGATATGGGCGCCAGCATCACCATGGCCAAAGGAGCCGCTGATGCGGGCTTGTTCCCCTCCATCGCCGTGATCGGAGACTCTACCTTCAACCACTCCGGTATGACAGGGCTCGCCGATTGCGTGTATGAAAACACCAATATAGTGATCGTTATTTTGGACAACCGTACCACCGGTATGACCGGCGGTCAGGACTATACAGTTTTTGGCAAGCTGGAAGAAATCTGCAAAGGCTTGGGAGTGCATCCGGACCACATCCGCACCTTTGTGCCGCTACCCAAAAACTATGATGAAATGGTGAAAATCTACAAAGAAGAGATCGCCTATGAAGGCGTTTCTGTGATCATTCCCGTGCGTGAATGTATACAAACTCTCAAAAAGAAAAACAAGAAGGAGGCAGCAAAATGAAGAAAGACATAATTCTTGCCGGCGTGGGAGGACAAGGGATCCTCACCATCGCAGCCATCCTGGGCAACGCTGCCATCAGTCGCGGCTGGTATCTCAAACAAGCAGAAGTGCACGGAATGAGCCAACGCGGTGGCGACGTCCAAAGCCATCTGCGCCTCTCTGAGAAGCCCATCTGGAGCGACCTCATCCCCTTTGGCCAAGCAGACATGATCCTCAGCGTGGAGCCCATGGAAGCACTGCGCTACCTGCCCTTCCTCTCAGATGATGGCTGGATCATCACCAATAAAACACCCTTCAAAAACATCCCCAATTACCCGGATGTGGACGCTATCTACAAAGAAATAACCGGTTACGAAAAACACGTTCTTATCGATGGAGACGCAATTGCCAAGGAAATCAATGCCCCCAGAAGCATGAACGTTGTGATCCTGGGCGCCGCTATCGATAAAATCGGCTTTAGCCAGCAAGAGATCGAAGCAGCTATCAAAACCACCTTTGCGGGCAGAGGTGACAAGATAGTGGAAGATAACTTCCGGGCCTTGCAAGCCGGTATAAACGCAAAATAGATCTAAGCTAAGATACCTCTAAATGGAATGAGCCTGTTTTGGGGCTCATTCCTTTTTTGTGTACAAAAGCATTGACAGGTAGAGGCATCTACATTTCTTTGAAATTCATGGCTAAAATTGTAATGAAATTTGGTGGTTCTTCCGTGGGAAGCATCGATCTCATCAAGAGCATTGCCGCCAAGATCGCCGCCTCAAAGGCTGAAGATGACCGTCTGATCCTGGTGGTGAGCGCTATGGCAAAGACTACTGATGAGCTGTGGAATATGGCTCATATGGTCTCCGAGCGCCCAAGTAGACGCGAGATGGATATGCTGCTCACCGCTGGAGAACGTATCACAATGAGTTTGATGAGCTTTGCGTTGCAGGAGCATGGGCTGAGCTCTATCTCCTTTACGGGCTCGCAAAGCGGCATCATCACAGATAACCAACACGGCAATGCGCGCATCCAAAACGTGAATGCCTTCCGCATCGAAGAAGAGCTGGATAAAGGTAAGATCGTGATAGTGGCAGGCTTCCAGGGTGTTTCTGGAGAAAAGGAAATCACCACCCTGGGACGTGGAGGCTCGGATACATCAGCGGTGGCTTTGGCTTGTTTTACCAAGGCAGACCGCTGCGAAATCTACACAAACGTAGACGGCATCTATAGCGCCGATCCATCAGTGGTGCCGGATGCCATACTGCTTTCTGAAATAGATTATGACAGTATGCTCGCCCTGGCCTATGGAGGCTCCAAGGTCATGCATCCCAGAGCGGTGGAATTTGCACTCAAATACGAGATTCCGGTGAGCATAAAATCTTCCTTCAGCTTCAATGAAGGCACTTTGATGACAAAATTGAGGGGAAAAACAATGGAAAATAGAGTGATAGACGCAATCGCCCATAAAGAGGGCTTGATCCGCTATATCCTTTCTACAAAGGATAAGCTGAATGAGCTGCTGGATATAGGCAGCATCGAGATTTTCAGGTATTATATGGAGGGCGGCAGCTTGGAACTGATCATAGAAGCCAAGTATGAAAGCGAGATGGATTACCTCCTGCAGGATAGCGGGATAAAGCCACTTTCCAAGGAAGCAAATTGGGGATTTGTCATCCCCGTGGGACTGGGCATCAACCTCGACCCCGTCTTTCTGGCACGTATACTCAAGCTCTGCGAAGGCAAGGCAATCCAGCGAATCAGCCACACGGAGCGCAGCATCGAGATCATGCTTCCCAGCGATCAGGTGAAAGATTGCGT
Source organism: Cloacimonetes bacterium UBA3900 (assembly GCA_002391675.1). Lineage (GTDB taxonomy): Bacteria > Cloacimonadota > Cloacimonadia > Cloacimonadales > Cloacimonadaceae > UBA3900. The sequence goes on from DGFM01000026.1 coordinate 15,576, forward strand.
TGCCCTCTTGCATAAAGAACTTTTGGGAGACAGCAAATGAAGTATTTAGTTACCAGCGCCCTTCCCTATGCCAATGGAAGACTGCACGTAGGCCATGTGGCGGGGGCTTACCTGCCGGCGGATATCTTTGTGAGATGGCTGCGCCTGCACAATGAAGATGTAATCTATATCTGCGGTACAGACGAGCATGGCACGCCCATCTCCATCAGCGCAGATAAGGAAGGCGTGAGCCCCGAGGTGATCGTGGAGCGCTTTCATAAAAAGATCAAAGACGCCTTTGACGCTCTGGACATCCGCTTCGATAACTTCTCAGGAACCGCAAGAGCACCACATCACAAGACCTCCCAGGCCTTCTTCCTGGCTCTTCACGAGAAAGGACACATCAAGGTGAGGCACACACAACAGTTTTATTGCGAGCATGATAAGCGCTATTTGCCGGATAGATACGTGGAGGGCGTCTGCCCCAGCTGCGGTGCCAGTGGAGCACGTGGCGATCAGTGTGACTCCTGTGGTGCGGCTTACGACACCATCACCCTCAAAGAGCCCAAGTGCAAGATTTGCGGCAATATGCCCATCGTCAAAGATACAAAGCACTGGTTTCTGCAGCTGAATGACTTCAAAGACCAGCTTGCAGCCTGGATTTCCACCAAGGACTATTGGAAAGAAAACGTGCGCAACTTCATGCTCAATCTCCTGGAGCAAGGGCTGATAGAGCGCAGCATCACCCGAGACCTCAGCTGGGGAGTTCCCGTTCCCCTCGAAGATGCTGAAGGTAAGGTGCTTTACGTGTGGTTTGATGCGCCTATCGGCTATATCTCATCCACGGTGGAATGGGCTGAACGTATCGGCAATCCGGAGCGCTGGAAAGACTATTGGCTCTCCCAAGATACGCGCATGATCCACTTTATCGGCAAAGATAACATCATCTTTCATGCCCTCATCTGGCCCGCAATGCTGATGGGGCAAGACCTGAATTACTGCCTGCCGCACGATATTCCCGCCAATGAATTCATGAATCTGGAAGGACAAAAGATCTCCACCAGCCGCAATTGGGCCATCTGGGTAGACGAGTTTACGGCCGACTTCCCGGGCGATTATCTGCGCTATTATCTCGCCGTCAATGCCCCGGAAAAGGGAGATAGTGACTTCTCACTCAAGGACTTCCAGGCAAGGATCAACAACGAGCTCAACAACGTTTTGGGCAACCTCGCCAATAGAGTCTTTGCCTTCACGATGAAGAACTTTGAGGGCGTGATCCCTGCCGTGAGCCTCAGCGAAAGCTCTGCCGCTGTGATGCAGGAAGCGCGTGAGCTGATGCAGCAGATAGATGACGGCTACCGTGAGTATCAGGTGAAGAAGAATACCCGCCTGATCATGGATATAGCCCGCTTGGGAAACCGCTATTTTGATGAGCGCAAGCCCTGGGCCATGATCAAAGAAGACCGGGCGCACGTGGCGGAAACGCTGAGGGTATGCGCCGATCTGCTTGCTTATATCAGCATTGCCATGACGCCTATCATGCCCTCCAGTATGCAGACACTCAGAGCTATGCTTGGTTTGGATGCCGGGCTCAGCTGGGATAGCGCACTGATCGACAGCAACCAGAGCTACAACCTCAAGGATACCCGCGCCCTCTTTAGAAAGGTAAGTGATGAGGAGATAGAGGCACAACTGCAGAAACTGGGCAGCCCGGAAGAGGAAAAGGTGCAGACCGAGCCCTTGAAGGACCTTGTTTCCTATGACGATTTTGCCAAGCTGGACATCCGTGTGGCTACCATCCTGGAAGCGAAAAGGGTGCCCAAGACGGATAAGCTCCTGCATCTCAAGGTAGATATCGGCAGTGAGCAAAGAGAGCTCGTAGCTGGCATTGCCGTGGTGTATGAGCCGGAATCCCTGATCGGCAAACAAGTGGCCATGCTCGTGAATCTGGAACCCAAGAAGATCAGAGGCGTACAATCTCAAGGTATGATCCTTGCGGTAAACACAGCGGATTCCCTGAGCCTGCTCAGCCCTGAGAAGCCCTGCCCTCCTGGCTCCACCATCAGATAGATATGCAGAAGAAACTCTTGCTTTGGCTGTTGCTTGCCCTGCTTCTATTGCCCTTAACTGCCGCAGAGATAAAGGATAACACCCTCTACCTGGAGGTGCTGCTATCCGAGGGAAAGAGCCTCAATATCAAAAGCAGGGATTCCAATCCCGCCCTGCTTACCATCAAGGAGGTAAATTCCCCTATAGAGCGGCAGATTCAAGGCAACAGCTTCAGCATCTCCTTCATGAATAGGGACAAGCTGCCCTTTTGGGGCTTTCTAAACTGTATCGAGCCCATTGGAATACACACCATGGACGAGGAGAATGTGATCCGGCAAACCATTGTGTGGGAAGACGGTAAGCTCAGGCTGAAGAACGAGAGGATGGTCTTTGAGCCTATTTCCTTTGGAAACCGGGATGAAGCCCTGCTCTATGCCTCAGAAACGGGCATCCCTGCCCAGCAGATCCGCGCCATTCCCATGATCAACGCCACGGTGAAAATTTGCACCGGAGCTGATGACTACTACTTTGAGACGCCGCTGCACATCAAGAGCGAAAAGGACATCCAGGTGGGAGGCCTCAACCTGGGCTTTTGCGGCGAATTCATCCTCAAAGCCATGGGCGAAAAGCTGGTTCTTACCCAATACTTGAGCCTCGAAGACTATGTGGGAGGCGTGATCCAAAACGAGATCGGCTCCTCTGCCCCACTGGAAGCGCTCAAAACACAAGCGGTTGCCGCACGCACCCACGCCATCAAGCTGCTGCTCTACAACCGCCATACTCCCGATGGCTACGACCTCTGCAACGGCACTCACTGCCAAGTGTATAAGGGGCAATATCTTTCCAACGCCAACATCCGCACCGCGGTAAGCGAGACTGCCGGAGAAGTGCTGACCTTGGATGGTCTGATCGCAGACGCCACCTACCACAGCTCCTGTGGCGGCAAGACTGACTCTAGTGCCAACATCTGGAGAAGCACTCCCCTGGATCATCTGATGGGCGTGACCTGCATCTCGGATTGCGATAGCCTGGACCTCAGCACAGCCTCGGGTGCAAAAGCCTGGCTGAATACCTCTTTGAGCGACCCTGAAGCCTCCAGCTGGGAAAGAGCCACCCTAAACTGGAGCAGGCAGATTTCCCGCAGCAAGCTGGCCAAGAACTTAGGCTTGAAGAGCATCAGCAAGATCGAGGTCCTCAAGCGTGGCAATTCCGGACGCGTCATCCTGATGAAAATCACCGGCAATAAAACCGTCACTTTAAACAGCGAATACAAGATCCGCCAAGTCTTTGGCAACCTTCCCTCCTCCTTCTTTTACATCACGTCCTTTGGCTCCACCATCAGCCTCAAAGGCAAAGGCTCAGGACACGGAGTGGGTATGTGCCAAGTGGGCGCACTCAGATTGGCCAGAAACGGCTGGCAATACCCTCAAATCTTAGAGAAATACTACCCCGGCACCACGATCAGCCGGGATTGGATAGAGCAATGACAGACACACTTTATCGAGGCACAGCCTTATCGGACAGCTTCCGCATCTTCGCCGTGGATGCCACTCAAACTGCACAAAAAGCCCGCGACATCCACGACCTCTCCCCTGTCGCCACCATCTTGATGGGCAAGATGATCTCCGCTGCTGCCATCCTCAGCATGGACATCAAAAACCAAGACAGCGAGATCACCCTCAGGATAGACGGTGACGGCGAATTGAAGGGCGGCATGGTGATCTGCAATGAAAAAGGCCATATACGCGGCTACCTCAAAAACCCCAAATTATTCTTAGAGGATGCTGAGGACAACTTCCATCCGGGCAGATTCCTGGGAGAAGGAACCCTGAGCGTGATCCGGCAAAGCCCTCATGCGCAGCCCTGGATAGGCTCCACCGAGCTGATCACCGGCGAGATTGCAGAAGACCTGGCACACTTCTACCTGCAGAGCGAACAAATCCCTTCTGCAGTGGCCCTGGGTATCTTGATAGACCCCGAAGCAAGGATCAGAGCCTGCGCCGGCTTCATGATCCAGCAGCTCCCCTTCGCAGCAGCAGACAAGGCCCAAAAGCTTATCCACAACCTGCAGAACACACCCAACCTGTCAGACCTGATGGATATGGGACTAAGCGTGGTGGAAGTACTGGAGCGATTTGTCTTCAAAGAGATGGACCTCAATCTATCGGAGTTTCGCCAGATTGAATACCGCTGCAACTGCACCAAAGAGGCATTTGCCCGCTCGCTCATCACCTTGGGCCTTGAAGAGCTGGAATCCATGAGCGAGGGTATCACACCCATCTGCCACTACTGCAATGCCGAGTATCACTTTTCCACTGCAGACATAGCCGCTTTGATCCAAGTCCTCAAGGAAGGCGAGAAGAATGCCTAAATATCTCCTGGTATTGGCTCTTATCTGTGCACATCTATCTTTGGCAGCCCTCTCTGTCCAGGATATAGACTTTCTTTTGCAGCACGCGGATGAGGGCCTGCTTCAGCGATATGCGCCTCAAGTGGAACAGCATCTGCATACGAGGCAGATATCAGAGCCTCTATTGAAAGACATCGTTACCTACGCCCGAAAAGGCAATTCTCAAGCCATGCTGTCCCGGGCACTCTACCGTCTGGCTCTCAAAGCCCAAGACCTTGAAGCCGCCCTGGCCTGGATGGAACTGAACGCCGATGACACCGCCACCATCCCCTACCTGCAGCGCTTGATCTTGACCTCAAGCTTCACCAATCCCGCCGATGCCCTCTGCATAAAGCACGGCACCGGCGAAATATCCGACAGCCTCTTTGCCTCGCAGATACTTGGTTTGGAGGCTTACAACGACCGCATCGAAGCCCTGGCCAAGGCAAAGGTAAATGAGTTTGCCGTCGAGCGATCAGACTCCCTGGCCTTGCCCATGATAGATGCCTTCGAGGCTGAATTCCCTCTCTCCAAGCATCTCTACTATGGCTATTTCTACCGCCTCTACCACCTCTTGACCCGCCAAGACTATGAGGCCGCCTACGATCTGCTGGTGAATCTGCCCAAGGCTGACCTGCCCCACTATGTAACAGCCATCAGAATCCTGCTCAGTGAGCGCTGGCTGAACCTGGAACAGACCTCACTGCTTGAGACCCTGAGCATCGCCCAGGTGTATCTGGACTTAGCCCGCAAGATGACGCCTCAAGCAGAGGAATGGGATTATCTCTTCGCCTCCTACAACCCCGATTCATGGGCTTACTACTTGGACACCCTGCAGCTGAGAATACACTACCTGCAGCTCAAGGAACACTTTGATACAGCTGAGTTTGAGCGCGTGCTCGACTTTGCCCGGAGCATGAACCCGCTCAACAACGATTTTGGCCAGGAAGCTGAACTGGCCTACATGAAGGGACGTATCTTGAGCCTCTCAGATGATACTGCCCACGCCCTCCCCGCCGCCAGAGCCTACCTGGAATGCCTCATCAAAGGCGCTCCCCGCAAGGCTTATGACGTCGAGGCGGAAGAAGCCCTGCGCCAGATTTACCTCACCCAGGAGACCGAGCTGGACTTTGACGCCTGGTGCAGAGATTTGGCAGGCTACGAAGGCCTTATCTTCAAAGACATGACCGCCGAGCTGGGCCTGGAAGGCAAACGCTTCAGCCGCATCGCCATCGCAGATTATGACAACGACGGCTGGCTGGACTTGCTTTTCGACGGCAAACACCTCTTCCGCAACCTCCAAGGCCAATCCTTTGAACCGGTCACAAACGTCGGCCTGGACCAGCTCAACTCCTCAGGCGGACTCTGGGCAGACTTCAACAAAGACGGTCTTTTGGATTTCGCAGCCCTTTCCCATGCCTCAGAAGGCAATGGCGACGCCCTGATGAAGCAGCAGCCTGACGGACGCTTTGTGAAGGTGAACGAAAGAGCCGGCGAGATTGACGACGCCCTTCCCAGCGAAGCCGCCGCCTGGATAGACGTGGAGATGAACGGCTACCCCTCGCTCTACGTGGCAAACTACGAGCAAGGCAGCTTGGGCGCAGGCACACCGGATATGTTTTGGCTCAATGAAGAGGGCTACTTCTTCGACAGAAGCGAGCAGCTGGGCTTCAGAACCGCACAGGATATGCAAGGCCTTTCCGGCAGAGGCGTAGCCCCCGCAGACTTCAACGATGATGGCCGCACCGACATCCTGGTGACAAACTACCGCCTGCAGCGCAACTTCCTCTTCGTCAACACCCCCGATGGTTTCATCGATCAAGCCTTCCAAAACCAGGTGGCAGGACACTTTACCAAAGGTTACTACGGCCACAGCATCGGCGCTGATTGGGGAGATTACGACAACGACGGCGACCTCGACCTGATCATCTGCAACCTCGCTCACCCCCGCTTCATAGACTTTTCAGATATCACCATGCTGCTCCGCAACGACGGCCCGGCAGAGTATGAAATAGATGGCGACGTCATTCGCTATCATAAGTTTACAGACGTCACACAGGCAGCCGGAATCACCTATGATGAGCTGCACAGCGACCCAACCTGGCTGGATGTGGACAACGACGGCTACCTCGACCTCTACATCACCTCCATCTATGAAAACGACCGCAGCTATCTCTATCACAACAATAAAGATGGCACTTTCACGGACGTAACCTGGCTCAGCGGCTCCAGGGTCTACAATGGCTGGGGCAACGCCTATGGAGACCTCAATCGCGATGGGCTCATAGACCTCGTGGTAGCCAGCTCCCGCGGCATCAAGGTCTTTTACAACGAGACGCCCACCACAAACCAGGCGCTTTTCCTCAAACCCGTCTGGGCAAAGGACGAGATACTGCTTTTGGAGCAGCCTCGGCAACACTCATCCCAGCCAAATTCACCTGCTTTCGGCACACGTGTGATCGTGAACTTAGATGGAAACAAGAGCCTTATGAGAGAGCTCAATTCCGCCAAAGGAACCTGCTCGCAAAACGCACCCGAGCTCCACTTCGGCATAGGCAAATCCCGAATTACAAAGTACAACAGAGCAAGCCATAAATGATTAAGATTAGAACCAACTTGATCAACCCCATCAGCCCGGATGAAGTGCAACTGTTCAAGGACTACGTCCTGGGCTACGACGACGGCATCATCAAGCTCATCCGCCCCTATGATCCCGAGCGGGATAAGGACAGCGAACCTGCCCTGGATTCCGTGATCATCCCCGGGTTGGTTGATCTTCACACCCACCTGAGCCAATACCGGGCGCGAGCCAGCTATCAACCCTCACTTTTACCCTGGCTATATGAGCACATCTTCCCCGCCGAAGCCAGATCCAAAGACCCAGACTATGCCCGCGCCACCTCCGCAGCCTTCTTCAAGGCCCTTTTTGCCGCCGGAACCACCACCGCGGTGATCTACACAGCCCCTTTCAAACAAGCCTGCGAGATTGCCCTGGATACAGCTCTGCAACTGGGCGCCAGAGTTCTGATCGGCATGACCATGATGGACGCCAACTCGCCCGATTACCTCATTCAGAAAACAGCGCAGGCCCTCGATGACAGCTTTGACCTTTTTGAGCGATACAATGCCAAAGACAGCCGCATAGGCTACATCTTTTCTCCCCGCTTTGCCCTATCCTGCTCCGCTGACCTGATGAAGCAGACGGCGGATTTTGCCCACCGGCACGACGCCTACATCCAAAGCCATCTCTCCGAAAACGAGGACGAGGTCGCTCAGGTGAAGGAGATATTTGGCAAGCCCACTTACACTCAGGTGTATGAGGATTTCGGCCTCTTGGGGCCCAAGACCATCCTCGGCCACGCTATCCACCTCTCAGAGACAGAGATGGACATTCTGGCGCACACCAATACCGCCATTGCGCACTGTCCGGAATCCAACTTCTTCCTCAAGAGTGGCGAATTCCCCTTTGCCGCCCTGCTGGATATGTCCCTGCGCATAGGTTTGGCCAGCGATGTTGCAGCCGGCAATTCGCTCAGTATGCTGCAGCAGGCCAAGTTTGCCAGCTACAGGCAAAGCTCCCTTTCTCTCACCCCGCAACGTCTCTTCTGGCATCTCACCCTCGGTGCCGCGAAAGCTTTGGGTTGGCAGGATCGCATCGGCAGCCTGCAAATCGGCAAAGAGGCAGACCTCTGCCAGATAAAGCTGAAAGCTCCTCATGAGGTTAACGAACAGCTCCTCTCAGCCCTGATCTACTTGAACGAAGAATTCCCAATTTCAAGGACTATTATCCATGGAAATACGGTTTTCCAAAGCTAAATCCGTTTTTGGAAGGATTCTTGCATCCTATATTGTAAAGACCCATTATAACTATAGAAATAAACAAGATATAAGGAGGAATACGTGAGAAGACTCGCGTTGATATTGACTCTTTTAGCCCTAAGCATGGCTATTTCGGCAAACCTGCTTTGGGATGAAGAAATAGCCATTCGCCAAGGTGTGAACATTGAATGGTTCCGCACCGGTATTGATACACATGATGGTTGTGCCATTTACGTGTGGAGTGACACCAAGCTGGGAGAACGTGATCTCTGGGCTCAAAAGGTGGACGCTCAAGGAAACTTGGTCTGGGGAGAGCCAGTCCTCATCGACGGCAAGCCAGACCGCCAAGAAGACCCCACCATCACCCGCACCAGCGACAACAACTATGTTATCGCCTGGATAGACTTTTTTGATGATCCGGACGGCAACGTATATGCCCAAAAGATCAATGCACAAGGACAGCGTTTATGGCAAGAAGGCGGTGTGCCGGTTTGTACAGCCCCGGCCGTGCAGCTTTCCATCAATATGGAGCCCGACCAGGATGGCGGCGTATTCATGGTCTGGATGGACGCCCGCAACCCCAGCAAAGACATCTATGGCCAGCGTTTGAATGCCAACGGTGATGCCGTGTGGGCCCCCAACGGTATCCCCATTGCAGACGACATCGGAGACGAAGTCCAAAACACCATGCTTCCCGATGGAACCGGTGGTATGATGATTGGCTATACCGTTGATTATGGCGGCGATGAAGACATTTATGTAAAGCGCTTCCTGGGTGATGGAACCATGGCTTGGGACAACGCTTTACCACTGGCCGTCGGCGCTGAAAGCCAAGGCAAGGTGCGTATGGCAGCTATCGGCAATGGTGAATTCATCTTCACCTGGCAAGATCAAGCCGGAAACGACCCCAACATCATGGCTCAAAAGGTAAACCTCGCAGGTCAAGCCGTATGGCCCCAAACTGTAGCAGTTTACAGCGATCTCGATGCAGACGATTCTTATCCTCAGGAAAACCCCCGCATCGTGGGAACCAGCGACAACGCTGCCATCATCGTCTGGGAAGATAAACGCTTGGATACTCAAGATCCAGACCTCTTTGCCCAAAAGATAAATGCATCCGGGCAGCTGCTTTGGGATGTAAACGGAGTTGCCCTTTCCACTGCTCCTTTTGCCCAATTTGGCCCTCGCATGGCATCTGATGGAGCCGGGGGCTGCTACGTGGTCTGGGACGACAGGCGCAACGGCAACACACCCAACGAAGACGTCTATGCCCAACACCTCAGCGCCACCGGTGAAGCCCTTTGGGGAGCAGGCGGCAAGCCCATCTGCACCGCCGCAAACACGCAGGAAGGCAGCTTGGTAAAAGTGGCTGGAGACAATATCTTCATCAACTGGATGGATATGCGCAACGGCAGCATCGGCCTCTACTATCAAGTGCTCAACTCCAGTGGAAACGTTCTCCTCGAGGCAGACGGCAAGGAAGTATTTTGGGGCTTAAGCGGCGACGCTCCCCTCAACAACTACCTCGTCCTTCCCAGAGCCAATGACATCGCCATCATCTGGCAGGATACCCGCTTTGCAAACATCGGTTATCAGATCTTCTTCCAATATTTAAACCCCGATGGCACCATAGCTTTGGAAACCAATGGACGCAGCGCCACCACTTCCACAGGCTACGACCAGTCAGACCCCCAAGCGGTAGTCACGCCGGACGGACATATCTACCTGGCCTGGATTGACAACCGTCACGAGCACCCCAGAATCTATATGCAACTCCTATCCCCCACCGGCGAAAGGCTTTGGGGCGATACCGGTGTGCCGCTCACAGAAATGGCTCCCATCGACCAAAAAGACCCCAAGCTCTACTATGATGCCTCCATTGATGGCCTCTACGTGGGCTGGTCAAACAGCGATGATGTGGGCGAGGACAGATACCCTCTTCACACCTGGGGACAATTTTTCCAAAATGGACAGAAGATGTGGGGGCCCAATGGCAAGCTCATCTCTGTGTTGGACGACGCAACCATGCACCACGAATGCTCCCTGAGTGATCTGGTGGATGGTTACTACCTCTGGAGCAACAATAGCCCGGAAACCTACAATGGATTTGTCTATGTAAACCGCATCGACCCAAGCGGCAACCCCTACCCCGGCTGGCCTGAAGAGGGAATAGCTGTTCACACCAGGGACGACTATGGAATCACCCAGGACGCAGCCAGATTGGCCAGAACCGATTCCGGCATCTTTGTAATGTACAGAGACAAACTGGGTAGCGGCGGCACGGTTCACTATCGTGGCCAGCATTTTTCTGAAAGCGGTGAAAGGCTGTGGGATGAAACACCAATGATGCTCTCCTTTAATGGCCTGGAGCAGGATAAAGCTGCCCTGGTCAAGGATGGCAGAACCGATTGCATCACCTTTGTCTGGGATGAAAACCTGTTTGAAGACCTCGATATTCACATCCAAAGGATTGGCCTCGATGGCTCTTTCTTCTGGCAACCTCAGGGGAAACCGGTAGTCCAAAAACCCGGCAACCAAACCGAAGCATCTGTCGTCTCATTTGATGCCAATAATGGTCTCTTGGTCGCCTGGGCGGATTATTCTTCCACCGAAGAATCAGACATCTATTACAAATACATCCACCCCAGCGGAAACTTCCTCACCGGAAGTAGTGAAGGCGGCGATGTGATGTGTGACGCACTGAAAAAGCAGTATCAGCCAAAGCTCGTCACCGTGGGTGATTATGCTTACGCAGTTTGGGCGGACGGACGCTCCAGCGGTAAGACAGAAATCCTGGGCTTGTACGCTCAGAAACTGGGCAATCCCACCACGCCAAACGACGACTACACCCTGCCCGCACCCATGGGATTCAGGCTGATGCAAAACCACCCCAACCCCTTCAACCCCAGCACCACTATCGCCTTTGAAATCACGGATGCAACCAAAGACTATCGCCTGGACATCTACAACATCAAAGGACAACTGGTGAAAACCCTGCATAATGGCAAACTTATCCCGGGACGCCACAGCGTTGTATGGAATGGCCAGGATAAAAACGATAAAGAAGTGGCCTCCGGCGTGTACTTCTACCGTTTGGACGACGGACAGAAAGCCAAAACCCGCAAGATGCTACTAATGAAATAATCATCAACTCCTGTTAAGAGAAGAGCTTGTGGTCATAGACTGCAGGCTCTTTTTTATATCTCTGAGCCGGGTGATGCCAGATCCCCCGCTTGTTATGTGCTCCAGCCATCATCAGTTTTGGTCTTGATTTGCATAGACAGTGTGTGCATCTTTGGGCATCCTGCAGCCACTCACTACTCCCGGCTGTCAGCCTTTTCTCTCTGGAACACTCATTCCATTTCCATTTGCCAATGGCTTTGGCCACGTAGCTGTTTATCCACGGAAAGAATCTCCCTCTTAACACCCATATTTTATTTGCAAAAAACCGATGCTTGACTCAAATTTTGACTTTATGCAATGGCTGACCGCCCCTCCGATCTCCCTGGCGCTCGTTTGCGTAACTCTT
>DGFM01000021.1:0-2176 GCA_002391675.1 Cloacimonetes bacterium UBA3900
AGGTTTCTCTGAGATTGTGATGGATTCAATTATGCGGGCTGCAAATAATATCTTAATATGGAACGAATCATGCATCACATAAACACAGCCAACAATACTTTACCATGAGGAGAGTGAAATGAAAAAGTATCTTGCCCTGCTGTTCTGCTTGTGCTGCGTCTTAAACATAGCCGCACAAGCGGAAAATGACAGCACCTTTGTTTGTTATTACAGCCCCACAGCTGCAATCCATCCCAATTGGGAATATTGCTCATCATCCTATGGAACCAATGCTTCCAGTGTGTTTGAAATGTATGACGGCAGTTTTGGCGTGCAGATGCTTACTGTCTACAACCCCGGCCCTCCGCTTGAGTCGTTGACTTTCCAATCTCCCATCGCAGCTTACAATCGCAGCGGTCAGTATCTCAAAACCATCTTTGGCCCTGTCAGCGATGAGGGAGGCGTAATGGAAGATGGCTATTATAGCCACATTATCCGGGATGGCATGGGTGGCTACCTGGCTTTGGACAGGTTTCATCCCGGAATACACAGGTTGGATGCCAATCTGCAGTTTGCAGGTTATCAGACCATTTCATCAAGCTTTGGTCATGTAGATAGAATCTTGGAGCTTCTTGCCGTAAACGATGGCTTTGTGGCATTAAGCCACATTGCAGGAGCTGACAACTATGCGATATCAAAACTCAATTACGATCTGAGCACAAGCTGGGAGAGGTGTACAGAAATGACGGGGTCGGTCAGGTCTTTGAGCCAAACCTCGGACGGCGGCTACATCGCCTGGTGTAGTGGACGCCAGCAAGAAAGCCACTATTACCTCAATACTTTCAGGTTTTCCGCTCAGGGAGATTCAATCTGGACAACAGGGCAGCTCTCACCCTACGTAGAGAAAATCGTCGAAGTAAATAGCAGATATTATGGACTTGCGTATGAACCTTCAGGGCTACATATCTATGATTTTGGCATAAACTTACTTCAGGGAAGCCCCGATGACGCCATGTTAGTGATTCCCACTTACAACTTGCTTCCCCATGATGTATATGGATTTGACCCACAATTCAAAGTTATCCGCACCTCAGACGATTGCGTTGTCGTAGCCGTTTCCACGCCCATGGGAGAGATATTCAAGTTCGATTCCAATTTTACTCTCCTCTGGACCTGCAACGCCCTCGAGGATGAGAGAATGGGTATTGGCCGTCAACCTTTGATCGAGCTTGCCAATGGAGACCTGCTTTATTGCGCAGAAATCCGCTCACCCTTCTTGCGTATAGCGTTGGTCAGAGTTGATACATCCGGCCATGTGACAGCCCTTGATGACCCAATCATTCCTGCAGCGGCGCCGTCTATCTCCGCTTACCCCAATCCCTTCAATAAAGAGCTGGTTGTGGAGTTGAAGAACGTTCCCAAGCTGAATAGCAGGTTGGAGGTCTACAACCTCAAGGGTCAGCTGATCCGCCGTCTGAAAGTTGCAGACTCAGAAGCGATTTGGGATGGCCGCGATGCCGCCAACAAACCGTGCGCTAACGGAATTTACTTTATCAAACTGACCGAAAATGGTAGGATCTTGAGCAGTAAGAAGGTGACGCTGCTGAGGTAGGGTCGCTCACCTGAGTGCCGCTGGAAACAGCCGTTAATCCTGAGATCAACGGTAAATGAGCGGTGCGGCTTAAACCAGTACCTTCGGTGCGTGGTGAGCGCCCGAACTCCTGATTTCAAGCCCTTTGTTAAGATATTGCTTGACAAGATAAGCCATTAATATTTTCAAGACTTAGATTAATAATCATTTAAGGAGCAGACTTAGCTTTATGAAAAATGTGTCAATTGCCCCCGACGGCAGGGAATATCCCATTCCCACTGCAGAAGATAACGCTGCAGAACGTGAGTTACTTGTTAAAATTACCGAAGAACAACGCTCAATGGGTCGCAAGATTGTTGCGGTTCAAGGTTTGGGCTTTGTGGGTTGCGTGATGGCAGCGGTTGTTGCTGACGCAGCAGATAAAGACGGCAATCCCTATTATTTTGTGCACGGGCATCAACGTGCCTCCAAGCGTTCCTATTGGAAAGTTCCCGTGATCAATACCGGAGTACCACCCGTGGCTTCTTCAGACCCGGAAGTGCCCGAGATTTTCCATCGTACCGTGGTGGAAAAGAAGACTTTGCGCGCCACCAGCGAAGAATTTGT
>DGFM01000021.1:2383-17755 GCA_002391675.1 Cloacimonetes bacterium UBA3900
TTCCGTGAAGGAATGCGCACTCTGGGCCAATTGATCCAGCCTCATTGCATGGTGTTGGTGGAGACCACCGTTCCCCCCGGAACCTGTGAAAAAGTAGTGAAACCCATCTTGGAAGAAGAATTTACCAAGCGTGGGATCGATATAGAGAAAAATCCCCCACTGATCGCTCACTCCTACGAAAGAGTGATGCCGGGCAGCAAATATGTGAGCTCCATCCGCGATTTCTGGCGCGTTTTCAGCGGTGTAAACCCCAAGAGCATAGAGCTTTGTCATGAATTCCTGAGCAACTGCCTCAACGTGGAAGAATTCCCGCTCACGCAGCTGGACAGCACCAACGCTTCCGAGATGGCCAAGACCATGGAAAACTCCTACCGTGCCACAAACATCGCCCTCATGCTGGAATGGGCGCGTTTTGCCGAGCAGATCGGCGTGGATATCTTCAAAGTCCGTGACGCCATCCGCAAACGTGAAGGCACTCACAACAATATGTTGCGCCCCAGCCTGGGTGTGGGTGGCTATTGCCTCACCAAAGACCCCGTGCTGGCAAACTGGTCCATGCAGAGCCTCTTTGGCCTCGAAGGCGGCCTCGATATGGCGATCAACAGCGTGAATATCAACGATACCATGCCCCTGCACACGGTGGATATCATCAGAAAAGAGGTGGGCAGCTTGGACAACTGCAAGATCGCCCTCCTGGGTGTTTCCTACCTGGAAAACGTGGGTGATACACGTCACTCTCCCTCCGAAACTTTGGTCACCTTCCTGCGCAAGGAAATGGCTGTGGTCAAGTGCTGTGACCCTTACGTGGAATCATGGCCGGAGCTGGAAGACGTGAAGGTGGAAAGCGATGTCAAACAAGTGCTCCCCGGCGCAGACGTAGTGGTCTTTGCCGTGGGACATGATGAATATAAAGCCTTGAGCCCCAAAGAAGTACTGGATATCTGCGGCACCAAACCCCTGATCGTAGACTGCTCAAACTTCCTCACCGATGAGAAAATTGCAGAATACAAGAAGTTGGGCTGCAAAGTCCGCGGCGTGGGTAAAGGACATATAGTTTAATTGTCTAAATCAATTCGCCTCCTACGAAAGACAAAGCCCCAGCCTGACAGGTTGGGGCTTTTTGATTGCTTATGGTTTTGAGCCTTATTTGAGGCTCACATTCCTGGTCTCGATCTTATAGGCTTCCGTCTGGAGAGCTGGCAGCTGTTGCAGAGCGCGTTTGTAGGTATCCAGTTGCCCCGGATCGGTCTCATCGCCGCTCTTATAATCCACGATCATCACTGCCTTTAGCTTGCTGTCTATCATCAGCCTGTCCAGCCTCAGCCGCTTGCCATCCAACACCAGCTCAATCTCGTTGAACACCTTGTCCCAACGAGCATCGAAGAGCCAATCGTGCTGAGCGATACTGGCCTTCAGATTCTCGATCTCGGCTTTGATCTGATCCAAACTGAGCAGCGAGGCGTAGAGATTGATGGTTCTTTGCAGGGCCGTCTCTTGCTCGGCACTTGAATTGTAGATAAGATGGCTGAGGTAGTAGTGACGCATCTCGCCCAAAAGCAGGGCCCTATCGGTGAGATAAGCCTTTTTGGCGGCACTGGGACTGAGTTTATGCTCTTTTCTGGTGGGATCGGTTTCCGGCTCAAGAGGTGCAAAATCCAGGGCTTGCGCCAGGTTGTCGGCGTTGATGAAGGCATCGGCTGGCGGCTCATCAACTTGGGTTTGGTCTTGAGATTCAGTTTCAGGCGCAGCTTCCTCTCTCTCATACTCGGGCATCAAGGAGCCTATCACCTCAGAGACTTCACCGTGTTCGGCGATCCAGCGGAGACCGGCATCGCAGATATAGAAAGGAAGCTGATTGATGCTACTATCTGCCTTCTTTGCTGCAAGGTAGTCAGCCCATGCTTCTTTGGATCGATACACAAAGAGGACGTGCAGAGCGGTTTTGGCCCGCGTGAGTGCCACGTAGAGGGTGTTCATCTCTTCCAAATACTCGTTTTTTCTGTTGCTTTCATAGAGATCACGCAGATGCGAAAATTCCAAGACCCTGCCATAATTGAAGCTAAGGGCGTATTTTTCCTTGTTTAGCTTGGTGACATCATTTTCCATAAAGCTCGGATACCAATCCAGGCTCTCGTCCTGACCGCCACCTCCGCCACTCAGATTGTGATAAACAAAGACACTGTCAAACTGTAAGCCTTTGGATTTGTGGATGCTTAGCAGTTCAACGCCTCCCTTTCCCTCAATTGAGATTTGTTTGAGCTTGTCCTGTTCCCTCAGGTCTTCCAGATACTGCAGGAAGGAGGGGATGCTGGTGTCGGTGGTGCTGCTGTCCAGCTCAAAAGCTTTGGCGAGTTCCAAAAAGGCATCCAGATTGAGCTGATCACGGTCGCCAAGCTGAGTGCGATCCAGGTATTTGAGCACCAGGTCTTGGCAGATGGAGTGGGGGCTGCTCTCAGCCTCGGGTCGCCGGGTGTATAGCTCTTGCAATTGGGGGTCAAAGTGAGAGAAATCCGCACTGGTATTTGCTTTCCTGCTCAGGTGGATCTGGTCGATGGCGTCTTTGAGCAATTTTGGTTTGATGCGGATGTAGTCGCTGCGCAGCCAGATGAGCCAATCCGTCCAATCCCCATAAGTGATCCACCTCAGATAGCTGATCAGGGGCTGGACCAGTTGGTGATCGGGCAGCTCTGCATTGGGCTGATAAACGCTGACAATCCCGAGTTCATCCAAAATATCCTGCATCTGCATCAGTTCGTTGTTGGTTCTGCAGAGGATGGCGATGCTCTTGCCTTGCTCAACTTCTTCTTTGATCCGATACTTTTCTATCCACTGCTTTCGCACATCATCCAGGCTGGGTCTCTCATTTCCCTGTTTATATTGCTTGATGTGGAAAGAGATATGGCTGAGGTGGTCTATCTTCTTCCTAGCACTGCTTATTTCCTGGTATTTCCAGTCCATCTTTTCTTCTTCCAGATAGGTGTGCAGAGCCTTATCCATAAAGATGGAGTTGATCAGCTTCATCAGGGTGGGTGAAGTGCGGTAGGATGTGTTCAGATTTGCCTTGCGGAATCTTTGGATGGAGGGGACCAGGTTGCCCAGCTTGATCAGCAGGTCACGCTCGCCACCACGCCAGCCGAAGATAGATTGCTTTTCGTCTCCAACCACGATGAGCCCACCAAAATCCTTAGTTCCTTCACCGGCGCACACTTCTTCGATGATGGGTTTAAGGATCTGAAATTGCATCAGCGAGGTATCCTGAAATTCGTCTATGAGGATAAAGCGGCTGCGATGCGTGAGAAACTGGTAAAACTCATTGGCTGCGCTCGCATCATCCATGGGGAAGGGTGGATCGCCACCGAAGAGCGTCTGAAGCGTAAACCAGGAGATGTCGTCGTAGGTCATGTTTTTATAGCGATAGATGAGCTTGTCATATTCGCTGAGTATGGTGGCCCAAATCCGCAGAATCTCGTGCTGTTCAGCTAGGAGATAGCGATAGTAGAGATAGTCTGAGAGCTCGATTCTCAGTTTTTCTACCAGGGTGTTCAGCGTACTCGAGTATTCATTGGTAGAGCGGATTTTGCCTCTGTTGTAGAAGTCGAGCTTGCGGATGTTTTTAAAGAACTCCATGGCTCGGAAAGAGTTTTGCAGCAGGTCTTTGATCTCGGAGACAAAGTGCTCCGGGTCGCTGGGAAATTCTGCAAAGAGAGCTTTGGTGCCGCTATTGAAATACTTCTCCCAAGGCTCGCTTTTGGCATCTGCGATCTCTTTGACTATGCCCAGGATTTCTCCCAGAGTATTGCTAATCAGCTTCCAGGTTTCTTCTGTCTTCTGCTGGGATTCACTGCTTTGTGTCGCAATATGCTCTTCCAGCGTTCCCTTGCCGAGGCTTTGGATGATCATCTGGTAGATCCAGCGGTTTTTGATCAGCGAGGCAAAGAACTGGGTATAGCCATCCAGGGAGCGCTTTACTTTGCGTCTTAAGAGGTTATCTATCCTGGTTCTGAGCTCGTCTCTCATCAGCTTACTCAACAGGAAGGGCATGCGCTTTTCCACGGCTAAGGTATCTATCTCAATTTCGCCGATGCTGCGCAGGGGACGCACGATGTTGCGGAAGATGGAATGGATGTAACTGTCTATGGTCATCACCTGCAAGAGCCTGCGGTCTGCCATGATGGCCAGATTCACGCTGGTGAGGATACCATCCTCTTCTGGGGTGAGCCCGTACTCTCCTTCCTCGGGGAGGTTGTCGGCCTCGCTTGCCTCAAATTCCGAATCCGTGCTCTTAGGCTTATTGGCCGCTTTGGCTTCTGCCTCGCTTTTTCTGATCTGTTGGATCAGGCTCTTGCGCTCGGCTTGGTCTGTCTCTTTGGTGGAACATAAGAGCTGGAGGTGTTCCTGGATGCGCTCTTTGATCTCGGCGGTGGCTTTACGTGTGAAGGTGAGCACCAGGATGCTGTCCACCTTAAAGCCTTCCCTTCGATAATATCCCAAGATCAGGCGGATGTATTCAATGGCCAGGCGGTAGGTCTTCCCCGTGCCTGCGCTGGCTGTAATGATCATGTTTTCGGGTTGTTTCTCTGTCTCATGAACGATTATGTTGGTGGTGCTGTCTTTCATGATTCCTCCCTTCTGATTGCTTTTTGCAGTTCTGCTCTGGTGATGGCCTGGGAACTCTTTTTGTCAGTCTGCGATTTACCGGTATGATAGCCATTTTGTATGCACTCAGCGAGGGTTGCAGCGATGTTCTCGCGCCACTTGTCCCACTTACCTATTTTAGCGCTTTCTCTTTCGGGTTTGCCTTCCAGCACCATCCAAAAGAGCGAGTGTATCTTCTTGTGTTGTTTTCGCTCTTCGGCGTCTTCTGTCTTGTAAAAATCGTAGTAGTAATGCTCATAAAAGATGAGCTGATCCTCATAGGCAGAGCCGGTTTTGAAATCTATGATATAATCCATTGCGGGTGAGAGGATGCGCAAATCCGCTCTGCCACTGAGCACAACCGGAAACTTGAAGCCATCGCCCAGGCGCGTCAGCTCCACTATTTCGGGTCTCTGCTCGCTATCTTCAGGAAGCAGCTCAAAGCCTGAGTTCTTCAGGTTTGGCTCCAGCCAGCGATAGTAAAACTGCTGCACGCTGTCCACCAAGCAATCCGCTACCACCTCAAAGAGGAACTCCCGGTTGTAGTTTTGCGGCATCTTAAAGTTCCAGGTGTCGCTTTTCAGCAGTTTATCCAGCTCCTGCTTCAGTCCGGCGGCATCGGCAAAGACTGTTTCCAGGCGGCTGAGGTCGCTGTTTTTCCCTGACACCCGGCCCAGGATTTTGCCCATATATTCATGCGTGATATTGCCAAAGAGCAGCGGACTGAGCGTCTCCTCTTGCAGCAATTCCACCGGCTCTATCTTGCGGTGTTTGGTGATATACCAGGCGAAGGGATTGGAGGTGAAGCTGCTCAGGCTGTAGGAATTGAACCTCAGCTGGCCGTCAAAATCCTGCTCATCATAGGGCAGCACAAAGAAGCCGGCATCCGGGGTGCGGGAAAAGTCGAATTGATCGGATTGCTCCAGCAGCGGATGCACGCTATCGCCTTGGTAGACCATGCTTTGTGCCTTGCTGAGGAGAGCGGGGTCTATGCTGGGCTGGATGTATTCCAGCGTCACCTGCTTCTGCAACTTGGGTTCGGTGCGCTCGGGCTCGAGGTGCTGCACCAGCTCGTTGAGGTAGGAGCTGGGCTCGAGGTCGTTTTCCTGTTCGCTGTAGCAGTAGAGCGTGGTCTTGACGCTGCCCAATATGAGCCTGAGGAAGTAGTAGCGTTCCCAATCACGGATGACGTCGTAGTTCTTGAGCCCGAGGCTCTCCTTTTGCGCCTGATTCAGCAGCCAGACGGGCTCCGGATTCTGCGGCAAAATGCCTTCCATGCAGTTGAAGACAATCACCTCGTCGTAGCTGATATTGCGGCTGTCCAGCAGGTTGCTGAGCTGATACAGGGTCCTCTCTCTCTTGAGTTTGGGGCCAATCCTGCCGGGTGCGAGGTAGTCCAGCCAAAGCTTGAAGATCTTATGCGCCAGGGCAGTGTCTTTGTTGCTAAAGACATCCTCCCAATCGCTCACGATGCCCAGCTCTTCCACACTTTGGAAGTTTGAAAGCAGGTCGTAGAATACGAGCACGATGTCTGTAGATTCATATTCTTCCCGGTTGCAGAGCTTGGCAAGCTTGAGGCCGCTCTCACTTTCGAAGATACTTACCAAGTCTTTGATATTCTTGATGTTCTGCAGCTGTTTGAGGATGGCAAAGTGGTCGCTTAGCAGGTGGTAGAGGCTGGGCTTTTCATCGCCCTTGAAGAGGCCCAGCTCAAAGACCTTGAGCTCCAGATCGATGTAGAGCACCGAATCTTTGGCCAGGACGCGCAGTTGATCCAGCAGC
The DNA here is from genome assembly GCA_002391675.1 of Cloacimonetes bacterium UBA3900. GTDB lineage: Bacteria > Cloacimonadota > Cloacimonadia > Cloacimonadales > Cloacimonadaceae > UBA3900. The sequence goes on from DGFM01000021.1 coordinate 8,801, forward strand.
TTCTGCCTGTTCTGCTGGTTATAGACTTGGATAAAACCCGGTGTGGCAAGCGCTTTGGCCACCTCGGAGAGCGGCAGATAGCCCTTTTGCTCATATTGTGCCAGGGCGGCCAGATGGCTTTCATAGAGTTTGAGCAGCGAGAAGAGCTGCGTCTTGGTGAGGCTGATATTTGCGGTGAAGCCAAAGCGGACGGGATCGAAGAGCCGGCTGTAGCCGCTTTTTTGCATACCGGAGTCGATCAATACCCGCTTTCGGGGTTTCTCTTCCGCCAAAAGTGCCTCCTTCTGTGAGCCGTAGGCACTGAGGCAGCTCACGCTCATCTCGGCCAAGCTCCGATTATGCACCACGTTCAGCTCCTGAAGCGCTATCTGCTCGCCCGGTATCTGGCTGAGGTCAAGGGGTTTGGCTTTCAGCTTGTCCACATCAAAGCTATCCGGGGTGCCCTGATGCAGGATCACGATCTCAAAGCCCGCCTCATCCAGCTTCCGGATCAGCTCCTTTTCCAGCTTGCTGTAGTAGTATTGATTTACAAAGACCAGCTTCCGGGGCTCAATCAGAGGGATGAGATTTGCCATATCCAGGTAAAAGATAGCATCGGTAAAGCCTTTCTCGCTGATGAAGCCTTCATATCGGGCCAGGATGGCCAGGATGCGCTTGATGTGCTCCTCCTGCCATTCGCGGGTGTTGAGATTGGGGTTATCAAGCAGCGCAGTCAGCGGCACCTGTTCATCTTTCATCTCGCCAAAGAAGGCAAAGAAGTCGGTTCCCCAGCTCACCAGATCGTCGTAGCTTTCCAGGTGGAAGGTGTCTTTATCCTCTTTTTCCAGCACCTGCCAGAGGCAGAGCAGCCGCTTTTCGTCGGTCAGCGCGGGCACGGGCGGCACAATCAGCCAGTTTACAAATTCCTGGATGGTAAACCACCGGATGCGCTCCAGTTTCCACTGCGGCAAAAAGCTCCGGATGGCCCGGCTCTTGGAGGGATGCGTGGGGAAGATCAGGCAGCAATCGTCAACAATCTGCTTTATCGCTTCGGCATGGACGTCTTGATTGAAGGGCACATAGATGCATTTGAGCATATTTTCTCCTTAAAATAGTTACAAAAGGGGTGAGAAGAGCCGGCAGATGGATTCTATCGAGCGCACAAAGATGTTTTTGTTCAAAACCTGCTCCAGGGTTACTTGCTCGCTTTTGCTCAGGTCTTCATTGAAAGCTTCCACGGCTGTGGCTACGGTGGGTGCGTGATAGATCATTGCGGTGGCTTCAAAATTGTGGTGGAAGCTGCGCGGGTCCATATTTGCCGTGCCGATGGAGAGAATCTCGTCATCCACGATCAGTACCTTGGAATGCAGGAAGCCGCCTTTGTAATCGTAGATATTGACGCCCACTTCCAGCAGCTCTTTAAAATAGGAGCGGCTGCCAAACCAAACGATGTGGTGATCGGCTTTCCCCGGCACGATGATATCTATCTTCACGCCGCTGAGGGCAGCGGTTTTGAGTGCTGCGCGCATACTTTCATCGAGGATCAGGTAAGGTGTGGTGATACGGATGCTGTGTTGCGCATTGCAGATGGCAAAGAAGTAGGCCTGCATGATGCTGGCGTGATCCGTATCCGGCCCGCTGGCGACCATCTGTATATGGATGTCTTCCAGTAGTTTGACCTCTTCCGGCGGCAGCCTGAGATACTTGGGTGCTTTATCCGGTGTGAGCAGGTTTTGCTTGCTGACAAAGTACCAATCCACCAAAAAGAGAGCCTGCAGGCTGATGGCACCTTCGCCGAAGACGCGCAGGACGTTGTCTCGCCAATAGCCATAATATTTGCTTTTACTCAGGTATTTATCGCCGATATTGAGTCCGCCCAGATAAGCGATATGACCGTCTACGACCACGATCTTGCGGTGATTTCTATAGTTGGTACGGCTATTGAGCAGCGGAATCCACACCGGCATGAAAGGCACAAATTCCACACCCGCCTCGCGCAGCTCTTTTTTGTATTTGCGGCCCAATTTCCAGCAGGCCACATCGTCGTAGATAAAGCGCACCTTCACGCCTTCCTTTACCTTGCGGATCAGCGCACGCTTGAGCGTCTGCCCTGTCTCGTCATTGGCCACGGAAAAGTACTCCAGATGCACATGATCCCTGGCCTCGGCGATGTCCTTGAGGATGCTGTCCATGGCTTCATTGGTCTCCGCAAAGATTTGCACCTGGTTGTGACAGGTAAGGATGGCTTTGCTATTGGATTTGAGCAGGTTTTTGATCCTGAGAGCCAGGGGCGAGAGGTCTTCCGTATCACAATCGGCTCCGGGGAGATCAAGCTCGTCCAGGTTGATGGAATCTTCCAGGCCCTTGCGGTTGAAAAGACGCACCTTGCGCCAGTTACGCCCGAAGAAGAGATAGAAGATAAAGCCCACCACCGGAATGTAAATCAGCACCAAAATCCAGGCTAAGGTCTGCACAGGATTCTCGTTTTCCAAAACCAACACGATGATCATCAACACAATGGTGATGGCGAAGATGGCACTCAGGATTTTGAGCGTCAGATTGGTAAAAGCAAAGACAAATTCTCCCCCGATGATCCAGTAGACCAGGCTCGCTATCAGCAGCAGAGCCACCAGCAGGATCATGATCAGCAAAATGCTATCCCAAATATCTCGAGTAAACACCGCAACTCCTTGGCAAAATATTAGTCGGGTGCAAGTTAATAATAAGACGGGATTTGTGTCAATGAGTTTAAGTGGCGCCAGCCTTTTTGATAGGGGCGGTCGCTTTGGGCGCAGCACAGTATGGTCGCTTGCCAAAGCGACCCAAAAAGACAACCGACGCTTGATTGCGGCAGCATAGCAACTGCCGTTACCTTGCGCTGCGCAGACGGGCGACCCTACCTCAGCAAGACCATCTTGGCTCTTTTCTGATAACCCGGAGCTCTCATCCTCAACAGATACACACCACTGGCCACGGAGCGTCCCCTATTGTCTTTGCCGTCGAAGCTCAGTTTGTAGTTGCCGGTGAGATGCTCTTCATCCACCAGGGTTCTCACCAACTGGCCTTTGATGTTGTAGATTTCCAGCCTTACGCGCCCCGGCTCCTTCACGCTGTAGCTGATGGTTGTCTCAGGGTTGAAGGGGTTGGGATAGTTTCCGTGCAGAGCTGTTGCCAAAACCGGAGGCGGAACCTGAGGATCATCCCCATCTGTCAGTAAAATGAAGTCTATCGTAGTGGAAAGATCGGGATTTACGACCACATTCCGGACGGTTTGGCTTGCAAATCCGGGTGCAGAAGCTGTCACGGGATACGTTCCCGCAGGAACCAGGAGGCTGTAGTTGCCGGCAGAGTTTGTGGCGATGTTCAGGTAGCCGTTGCTGATGGTCGCTCCGGCAATGGCTGCGTCAAGTTTACTCCTCACTTTGCCCACGATGGTTCCGTTTGGCACATTCCTGCTCAGAACGCCGGAAAAGCCGGGGAGAGAAGCAGCGCCATTATCGTAGACAGCCTTCACTGCCCAAAGGTAGTCGCCACCGGGTACTGCAAACCAGATATCATCTCTGAAGCAGTGGTCTGTTATTGCGGACTCGGTCAGGGCAGTCCAGAGGATTTCATCTTGTTCCTGGCCGGCTTGCAGCCTGTAAACCATGAATCCTTCAAGCTCCAGCGGATTCTTGAGTGCTTCGGTACCGAGAGACCGGGCTTTACCGGTTGCGGAAGCCGAAGCCCTTTTACTCAGAACATCTCCACGCTCCAAAACCGCAGACTCTGCAGCCCCCCAGGCGATCTCCACCTCAGCACCGGTATCTGTCACCGCAGCGGTCACATCGGTCACTCCCGCAGGATAAACCACCACTTTGAGGCTCGCAGTGCAGTTGTTTGCCGCTGTTCCATCGGTATCCGCCTCCACTTTGCCATAGATAGAAGCTTGCCCCAAGGTATCGGGCGTCCAGGGGACAGTTACATCCAGGCTCTGCATACTGCTGATGGGAGGCCCGTTCACGCAGCCCAGCACCGCATCATCCGCCCCCATAAGCTTCACGGTGTAATCGGTTTGCTCTTCCAAGCCGCTGTTTCGGATGCGGATGGTGTAGAGGGAAGTTTCTCCCAAGGTGGGTGAGTCGTTTCCGGTGATGGACGTCGCCATCAGGTCATGATTTGCGATATAGTAGAAGGTCGTCTGCGGGGCTTTGCTTGAAGGACGTGCTTCGGGTGTGTTCTCGGCATCGTAGGGTACTGTTGCCCTGTCAGAGATGGTATGAACCGCACGGTTATCGCCTATGTACTGACTCTTAAACTCATTGTAGGCGCAATATCTGCCTTCAATCCAGGGAGCGTGAAACGCCATCACCAGATTTCCGCCTGTGTGGTTGAATTCGGTCTGGAAAGGGACGAAGACAGTGTTTGTACCCACTGGATAGGAGATATCTCCATCGTAGACCAGGGTCAGCTCGTTGGCGGGGATAAATCCATCACTCAGATTGTCTTGAGAGGTGCTTCCCAGATAGATTTTGGTGTGCAAATCGGGGCAATTGTCATAGAATCTGTTATAGATAGCCAAAGCTGAGATGGGGCCGCTGCCAAAGTCCAGTTCCTCGCCCAGAAAGATGCACTGATAGAGTGTGCTACACCAGAATATATCTATGGGAACGGGCCAATACTCGTTTCCTCTACCGATGGTGTATGATTGGGTGCCTTCATTGTGCACATAGATTTCCAGCGTTTCTGTGCGGTTGTTGTGAGGCATTGCATCCCCCTCCATCTCCACTTTGCCGTAGACGCATACCGGGCCCAATGTGGCAGGTGCCCAGGGAATGGTCACTTCAGTGATGGCACCGCTATTGATGGGTGGGCCATTTACCGCCGCCAGCTCGACGTCGTCTGCTCCCATCAGCTTTACCAGGTAGTTGTCCTGAATATCATTGCCATTGTTTCTCACCCTCACTTTGAAGTTGGCTTCCATTCCCAATTGCGGTATCGGCTCGCCGGTTATGCTCACTGCAGCGATGTCTTTTTGCTGGATGGGTGTCAGGTGCATCTTGATATTTGGCAAATGGTGGTCTATATGGTTATTGTCTTGCACATCAGTGGTGGAGCCATCACAGGTATGATGTCCGCGGACACCCGTATAGGTGTAGGTAAAGGTTGGGTGTTGGTCGAAGTTGATTCCCGGTCCCCGCGCGGTTCTCACGGCGATGAGCAGGTTTTGCCCCGCGTAGGGAAAGGGAGTATTCAGCGTGATATTTTGCCATCCTATCTCGCTGGGCCTCAAGATGCCTTCTTTTACGAATGTCATGTCTGAAACCATATCCGTCCAGCTTGCCCCGCTCAGAGAGCTGTCACTGGTATTTTTGCACCAAATCCTGTAGGTAACTCCGATGTCAGTGGGTTTGGCGCAATCCCAGGCCAGCATATCGATACTGCCGACGGCTTTGATTTGATCTGCCGTATATAGTGCGATGGAGCCATCGTAACGGTGCATTGCTCCCAGAGGAGGCCACTGAGACAATGTGCCGTCTCCAATGATGACATTGCCCGGAGCCAACACCTTGGCAATCAGCTCCACATCACTGTTTTCACCATTGCAAACCAGGCGCAGGGTGGCAGAAATATCGCCCACGGTTCCACTCGTCACGCTGACGGGAATACGCACAAATTGCCCGGGCTCCAAAACGGCAGGCAGGTTTAGCGGATCAAAGGAGAAATCAGCCGCATCGGGCCCCAAAATGCTGATATCCGCCGCGGAAAGATGCAAGCTGCCTTCACCGGCATTATACGCAGTCACAATTATCGGTTTGGAAGAAACATCACTCATCAGCTCACCAAAATTGACAACGGAAGGTGTGGCTTTCAAGACGGGGTTAGATGGCAACTCCCCAAACTCCATCAAGATATTGGGATATGAAGATTCTATCGTCCCCCCGGGAGGGTCTTCCGGTTTTGGATTGCTATACAAGTTGAATGGCGCATTGTAGTAGATGCAGGGATTCCGGCTGTACTCAATGGTGGAATAAAAGTAGCGGCTGGTGAATTCAACGCCCGGTGTGTTTTCGTCCACGGCTATCACCAGGTTATCTATATTGTTGTAGACAAAGGGGACCTCCAGTTCTATCTCCACCCATCCGGGGGTATTGGGGATATCCACTTTGCCGGCAAACACTTGCACCATATTGCCTACAGGAATCCAGGATGCATAGACGTTATTGCCGTAGCGGCTGAAACCCGACAATTGCGTATGTCCCATATAGACAACCCAATCATTGGAATAATCGCCTCTTCCGCCACCATGCCAATAGTAGGAAATCTTTTCAATGCGCCGATCGCCAATGTCAATATCGGATTGCAGGTAGATGGTCTGTGTGTAGTTGTAGGTATACTTGGCGAAGATGGGGTTGTGTCCTATATAGGTGCCATCTCCTATCCTCACCGATGGAACCAGTATAAAGGTGCCGGTTTCAGATGCCTGTGAACTGCCAAACTGGTTTTTGGCCACCACATACCAAGTGTGAGGCCCGGTTTCCAGGCTATCGAGCGTATACTTTGAGGCTGTCTGGTTTTCACTCACCAAAATGTCATCTATATAAACGTCATAACCGCTTGCCTCCGCACTTCCTGCCGGCAAAGTCCATTCCAGGTTTTTGCCGTTTATCATGGTGGCATCGTTTTCAGGATATGCCAAGGCAGGAGTCTTGGGAGGGGCGTTATCCGGAAACACCAGCTGTATGGCAGCGATCAAATCTGTTATCCCATCTGCTTGGGCAGGGTTGTTGGGATTAACGGGCCAGCTGATATAGCTCCCGGCATTGCCTTCACAGGTAAAGCCTCCCCAGATCACAGTTTGAGTGGCATTGGGAGTATCTTCGTAAATTGCTACCACCAGATTGTGTTCGTTGTCGTAAACAAAAGGAATTTGCAAGGGGATTTCCATCCACTCGCCCGCGGGAGGAAAGTAATCAAGAACACTGCCCGCAAACACTAAGCTGAGATTGGCAAGCGGCTCCCAATCCGATAATGAAGCAAAACAATCACGATCGGTATGCCCCAGATAAATCATCCATTCATGGCTGTAATTCAAACTCCCATGGAAAGAACCACAATGAAAAAACCTGATCTTGGAGATTTCGCCCTCATAGTCGATCAATTCACTCTTATAGATCTGCTGAGTATAATTGCCATACCAGGAGGTGCAAAGCGGTAAATGGTAGCTCTCTTCCTCTATATTGCCAACGGTAACAGTGATGGCTCCCAGGCCAAAAATGAGTGCGAGCGACAGACTCAAAGCTATCAGTCGTTTCATGAATCTCTCCTAATTGATCTTGCTGATTTTCTTGACCCGATTTCTCACGTCATTGCTTCTTAAGAGATAAACACCGCTGGGACAATCGACACCGGAGCTGTTTCGGCCATCCCAGATCGCTTCCGAGTCTGTCATTTTCAGCCGCCGCACCAGCTCGCCCCGGATGTTGTAGACTTCCACGCTCTCACCTCGCAGCGAGGGATCAGCCTTGATGGAGAGCCGTGTTTTCATGGGATTGGGCCAGACGGTGAGCATATTGGCCACAGGAATCTGCACTTCGTCTACGGTTTGCACCTGCCCATCGGGAGGAAGCTTGATGATCACCTGGGGTGCATGGCCTCCCCAAGACCAATATGCACATCCATTGTCATCCACAGCCAGCAAAGATTTTGATGCCGGCGTCCAATCCTGACAGATGGTGGCGTTATCACCCGGCTGATACCGGGCCCACTCCACTGCACCGTCTGCATCGAGTTTGACCACTACCCCCTCAGAAAGCCCCCTTATCCCGCAAAGAAAGATATTGTCCTGCGTAACAACCAGCGAGTTTACATCTTCTATAACGCTGCCGGGAACGGTGAAGAGATGCTCCGAGCTGCCGCCGGCAAACCTGGCTACAGAGACGCCGCCCGAGCTTTTGTAGGCAAGCAGATGCGTCTGAGCACCGGACTCCGCGCTGATGCTGATACCAAAACCGAAAAGCGACATGGAAACATCGTATGTGCTGACGATTTCACCAGCCGGATTCACCTCCAGGACAGATTGCGAGTTTCCGCTCAGATAGCAGCTGACAAGCAGATTGCCGCTATCCAGCAAAGCCAGATCATAAGCCCCCGCACCGGATGAACCCGGCCAGTAGGCGCTGGCAAGGCTGTCTCCCTGAGCAGAAAAGCGGTAATAACAGGCCGCCCACTCGTCGCCATCTGCCGCTCTGCTTTGGCCAACTGCCACGATATCACCGCCGTCGGTGCGTAAAGCTTTACTAAAATAAGTGTTACAGGGCGGAACAATCGGCCCGCCTATAGGCTCCCTGCCGCTAAGAGACAGTCTGTACAGCTGAATGGCGTCCGGATCCGCACACAGGAAATAAATGCCACCTTCGGCATCCACATCCACCATGGCAACAGTCGAATTGGAGTATCCCGGCAGAGTTGACTCCCACATAAATTCGCCACCGGCGTCAAGCTTGGTGATAAAATGACCCGGAAACAAAAAACCGGCATCTGCCTCATAATCACTGATAACTATCACGCTGCGGTCTAAACACAAGTAGACCGACCTCGCCGCCCGACTGCCACCATAAAGCTCCCGACAATAATAAACATAACCGCTCAGGGCAGGATCGCTCTGAGCACCTAAATAAAGTATCCCATTTAACAACAGGACGAAAAGGGCGACGAAGCGCAGTTTTTGCATCTTTACCTCCCGGCTTGGAAAGATTTGTTTCTCTGCCTGCCTGAATGAAGCATAAATCATTCCAATTTGGGATGTTATTTGCGGCCTGTATGCGCTATTTCACCCCCAATCCCACAAATATCTGTTTAGTGTACATACGTGGATAATAATATCAAATACCTACTAAAATGATAGGCGTTTCCTACCAAGTTCCGACACCGGCTCCGGCAGGCCTTTTTGAAATATTTGACCTCAGCCCCTGTTTTGCGAAAACAATTCCGCCC
>DGFM01000021.1:17913-36334 GCA_002391675.1 Cloacimonetes bacterium UBA3900
AAAACCCAAGGGTTACGCATTCGGGCGCCAGGGAAACGCTAAGGTGGGAAAAGCAGGGTCAAAAGTCAAAGGTTGAGTCAAGGATCGGTTTTTGTAAAACAATTTTTTACCACAAATGGGGGATGTACGGGCGCTCGCCTGGAGCGCCGTTCTTCTTACGTATGTCCGCATCTCCATCACTTGCGAAGCCGCTCTTCTTTCTTTCCACGAATGTACACGAATGGGGCGACTTTGTCGCAGTTGTGAGTAGTGAGTTGTGAGTTGTGAGCGGCTGCGCAAGTGATTGGGATGCAGATAGTTACGGGTTTTAGAACAGCAAACTTCGTTTGCTTGCGGCGCTTTGGCAAGCTCCGGCTACCTGGCTTCGCCGGCTTTGAGGATGCGGATAGTTGCGGCAGAGATGCGCACAGTTTTGGCTGTTTTCTTTTCCCACGAATTACACTAATTACACGAATTATTAATAATAAAGTCCACGGATATGGTACAAATGCTAAACCACTGTCTCCCAGCTGCTTAAATAACAACTAACAACTGGCAACTAACAACTGCGGCGAAGCCGCCTGGTAGCCGGAGCTTGCCAAAGCGCCGCAATCAAGCGCAGCTTGATGTTAAAGCGGCGAAGCCGCCTACCTGCCGCCTTTTACAGAATCGCTTGACAAATGGCCGCCTACCAGTAATTTGACCCTGCAAAATAAAAACCACTTAGGTACAGATATCAGCATGAGAGAAAAGAAAGACCGTAAGTCATTGAGAAAAAAGATAGATCCGGCCAGGCAGGATTACACGATCACGCCGCTGCCGGAGGGTGTGAAGGTACGCCGGCGCAAGCCTTGGCTGCAGGATTGGATTGAGGCCATTTTATTTGCCTTTGTGGTGGCGATGATCATCCGCAACTACACCTTCCAAAACTTCGTAATCCCTTCATCTTCCATGGAGAAAACGCTGTTGGTGGGCGATTATCTGGTGGCCAACAAGCTCAAGTATTTCTTCACCGATCCCAAGCGTGAGGAGATCGTCACCTTCCGCTACCCGAAGATCGAAGAGGGCACGCCCGAGCATCCCGCTTCCAAAGGCGATTTTATCGAGATTTTCCATCCCATTTACATCAATAAAGCCACTTCCTTCAGCAAATTTCCGCTCACCTTCATGCACATCACTTATTATGCGCGTAAAAACGTGGTAAAGCGGGTGATAGGTATGCCGGGAGACACTCTGGAGGTGCGAGATAAGATCGTCTATATCAACGGCGAACGCTTTGAGCGCGGTTATGAGTGTTACGATATTGCAGACCCCGCTCCACCACTGTCCCCTGTACGGATTTTTGAACACCGCTACGCCCCCGGCGAGATGGACATCATCAGCCACAATCCCTGGTACAAAGACTACGTGGTGCAGCCAGAACCCTCTGACAGCACAGAAGTTATACCCAATAGAGGTATCTTCAACCGGGATTGGTTTGGCCCCATCAGGATCCCGGAAGGTAAATACTTTGTTTTGGGAGACAACCGCGATGTGAGTGAGGACAGCCGTTATTGGGGCTTTTTGGACCGATCTGACATCACCGGCACACCGTGGGTGATCTTCTTTTCCAAAGGCATCGAATACAACAAGCTTTACGACGTGCCTCACACCAGATGGGACAGGATTTTCCGCTTAGCCCGATAGCAGTATATCTGCACAATCCTTTTTGCTTGAGGCCCTGCCCCTACTGTTCTTTTTACCGCGTCGCCTACCACCAAAAGCAACAAGCAGAGTATCTTGGGCTGTTGATCGAAGAGCTGAAGCTGTGGAAGCGTGAGATTGGCCGTAAGATAAGCGCAAAAAGCGTCTATTTCGGAGGAGGAACGCCCGCGCTTCTGACCGCTGAGGGAATCAATAACATACTGCAAGAGATGCACTTGGAGCCGGATGCGGAGATCACTTTGGAGATCAATCCCATCCAGATCACGCCCACCTTTGTTCAAGAGCTGCAAGCCACCGCTGTCAACCGCATCTCCCTGGGCGTACAATCCTTTGATGATGAGATGCTTAGGCTACTGGGCAGAAGGCATCACGGCTCGGATATTCCCGCCAAAATGGAGCTGCTGCGGGATGCGGGATATGAGAATATCAGCCTGGACCTCCTCTATGGCTTGCCGGCACAGACGCCGGAAATGCTGCTAACCGATATAGAAGAGCTGCGAAAGCAAAAACCGCAGCATATCTCCACCTATCTGCTTACCTTGGATGAAGATAGCCCCATGTTGCAGGATATAGAAAGCGGCAAAATACCACATCTTGCGAATGATGACCTGGCGGCGGATATGTATGAACTCGTCTGCGAGCTGCTGACCGGGGCGGGATATACGCACTATGAGATCAGCAATTTCTCTCTGCCCGGTTATGAAAGCAGACACAACCTAAGCTACTGGCACAGCGAACCTTATCTGGCTCTCGGCGCTTCGGCCTCCGGCTGGCTTCCGCCCTGGCGTTACGACAATCCGGCTTCCATCCGCAAACATCAAAACAACATCCGAAAGCAAGTGTTGATGCCGCACAAAAAGCGGCGGCAAGGCAAGGCTGCTGAGGAAGATTATCTGATGATGGGCTTGCGTCTGACCCAGGGGATTGACAGGGCAGATTTTGAGCGGCGTTTTGGCCGGGACGTGACGGAAGGCAGGGAAAAGACGATGGGTAAGCTGTTGTTCTGCAGGATGATAGAGTTGGATGACAATTGGTTGCGCTTGAGCGAAAGTGCGCTGTTTATCTCCAATGTCGTGATCGGGGAGCTGATGTGGCGCTAACCGAATTGCGTTTACTTCTGGCCGAGGCGCTGCAGGGCTCCGAGCTTTTGGAGAAAAGCTACTTTGCCGGCGGAGCGGTGCGCGATTATCTGCTTTTTGGAACCGGATATGAGCTGGGCCCGGATGTGGATATCGCAGTTGAAGTCCCTGAAGGTGGCCGGCTTTTGGCTGAGCTGATTCATGAGAGATTAAACACCTCAAAGCCCGTGGTCTACAATACTTTTGGCACGGCGTCCGTGGTTTTGGACGGCCTGAGCCTGGAATTTGTGCACACGCGCAAGGAGTCCTACCGCCAGCACGATCGCAAGCCGGAGGTGAGCTTTGGCACCCTGAAAGAAGACGCTCTGCGCCGGGATTTTGGCATCAATGCGCTGTATATGAAGATTTCCGATGGCAGCATCCTGGACCCCGGCGGCAAAGGACTGCATGATATAGAAAACAGGATCATCGCCTGCGTGGATGATCCAAACAGGGTGTTCAGTGAAGACCCGCTGCGGCTCTTGCGTGCCATCCGTTTTGCCTCGCGCCTGGGCTTTGAGATAGAGCCTCAGACTTATGAGGCCATCGTAAGAGACAGAGAGCAGCTGGAGCACATCTCGCAAGAGCGCATCGCCATGGAATTTGAAGCGATGCTCCTGGAAGAAGAAGCCGGAAAGGTTGTCGCCGCAATCCGGCTCCTGGCCGATACGGGCATCCTGGCTGTCATCCTGCCGGAAGTGGATGCCTTGAGAGGACTTACGCAGAATAAATATCATCATCTGGATGCTTTTGAGCATACGCTTTTGGTGCTGCAGAATAGCGAGCCCACCCTGATCGCACGTTGGGCGGCGTTGCTGCACGATATTGGCAAGGCACACACCAAGAGCTTTAAAGCGGATGGCTCCGTCACCTTCATCGGGCATGACAAACTGGGCGCCACCATGGCTTACGAGCTGCTGAGGCGCTTTTCCGTGCCAAAGCGAAGCCGTGAACTCATCTCCAAACTGGTGGGTGGGCATATGGTTTTCAAGCAAAGCGGTGAAGAGGGTTTGCATATCAAAGACAGCACGCTGCTGAGGCTGGCAGATAGATACAAAGACGATCTCTGGCTGCTGCTGGACTTGGTGGAGGCAGACAATTCTGCGCACGCACCACAGTATCGGATGCCAAAGCAGGTGGTCTGCCTCAGGCGCCGTTTTGCACAGCTAAAATCAAACTTGCCAAGATTTAACTTGACAGGTAGGGACTTGTTGCAGGAGTTTGGTATTTCTACCTCAAGAAAGGTGGGAGAGCTCTTGCAGATTGCCAAACAGACCTGGTATGAGGACCCGGGTTTGGGCAAAAAACAGCTTTTGGAGCTTATCAGACCTTTGGTTGAAAACGATAAGGAGATACCTTGAAAAGACTTTTGCAGATTGTGCTGCTGATGATCATCTGTAGCTCTTTGAGTGCTGAGCTGCTGATACCGATGGACCTCAGTCAGACAAACCACCTCAAAGCCTATGGCGTGGCCTTCGCTGCGCTCAAGCGGCAGCACGTGGTTCAATGGCTGCTAAACTACCGTGGTGGTAGCTTTTTGATGAATGACGACGCCGAGCTGCAGGCTTTGTGCAATATCCGGGGTGTGCGCTTTGAAGTGATAGGCTCCGCCGATGTTGCCGGCATCATGAGCGAGATCCAGGACGCCAATATGGAGGCAATTGTGCTGGAGAAAGAGCCCAAGATCGCAGTCTACATCCCGCCCAATGCCTTGCCCTGGGATGATGCGGTGACACTGGCTCTGGAGTATGCCGAGGTGGATTATGACAGATTTTGGGACGACGAGGTCCTGGACGGCAGGCTCAAGGATTATGACTGGCTGCATCTGCATCATGAGGATTTTACGGGGCAATTTGGCAAGTTTTATGGCTCCTATCGCAACAGCGCCTGGTATCAAAACGATGTGAAAGTCAACAACGCTATGGCGCAGAGGCATGGATTTGACAAGGTTTGGAAGCTCAAACACGCGGTGGCGCAGAAGATACGCGAGTTTGTCTTTGAGGGCGGATTTATGTTTGCCATGTGTGCGGCGACGGATACCTTCGATATCGCCATGGCCGCCTATGGCGTGGACATCGTGCACGCACTCATAGACGGGGATGGCATCGATCCGCAATACAAGGAAAAGCTGGATTACAGCCGCTGCTTCGCCTTTGAAAACTTCAATCTGATCACCGACCCCTATATCTACGAATTTTCGGATATCGACGCCAGTGACTACTCGAGGCTGCGGGGTGCGGAAGGCGATTACTTCCAGCTCTTTGACTTCAGCGCCAAATACGATCCCGTGCCCACCATGCTCACGCAATGCCACACCAATATCGTCAATGGCTTTTTGGGACAGACCACTTCCTTCTTTAAAGACAAGGTCAAAAAAAGCGTGATCATCCTGGCCGAAGTACCCGGCGCAAATGAGGTTAAATATATCCACGGCAACATTGGCAAGGGCACCTTCACCTTTTATGGAGGCCACGATCCGGAAGATTATCAGCATCGGATCGGCGACCCGGAAACCATCCTGGAACTGCATAAAACCTCGCCGGGTTACCGCTTGATCCTCAATAACATCCTCTTCCCCGCAGCTCAGAAAAAAGAGCTCAAGACTTAAGGCCCCGGAGGCAGTAAACATGAAAAAGTTTTATCCAAATATCAGGAGCGTTCAGCTCAGAGTGGGCATCTTCACGGTGGCCATCATCCTCGTCTTTGTGTTTTCCTACCTGTGGTTTACAAACCGCCTCAGCACACGTTCGCAGCAGGATTTGAGGGTCAGCTTTGAAAACGTTGCCGGCCTGGAAGTGGGCGATAAGGTGATGTTCAGGGGTATGGAGGTGGGGCGCGTGAAAGCGGTGGAGCAGCAGGGCGAGAGAGTGGTGGTAAACTCACGCATCCGCCGGGACGTCCGCCTCAAAGAAGGCAGCAGCTTCAGCATAGACAGTTCTTCCCTGATGGGCGGCGTGGCGCTGAATATCCTCCCCGGTGAAGGTAGCGGCTGGCTGGATTTGAGCAAGGTGCAATCCGGCAGCGCCGCTTCGGGCATCATGGGCGTGGTCTCACAGGCGGAAACTGCGATCAGGAGTTTGGAAGATATACTGCTGCGGCTGAAAGAGGAATCCGGTATGATAGACAAGGGTGAAAGGCTGATCGACGACGCCTCCTCCACCATCAGAAACGTGGATGGCAAGGCAGATCAGCTGGCCGCAGACTTCTCGCTCACCCTCAAAAAACTGGACAGGCTGAGCGGTAATATCGACGCCCTCATTGCCAGCAATGCAGACAGCCTCAACAAAGCCATCGGAGGCACGCCAGCTGCACTTGCCGGCTTGCATGAGACGCTGGACAGCCTGCGGGTTTTGAGCGCTAAAGTGAGCCAAACCATGGGCAAAATCAATTCATCCACGGGCACGGCGGGAATGCTGGTGAACGACGATGAACTCTATACAAAAGCTTTACAATCCATAGAAAATCTGGACGCCTTGGTGCAGGACATAAAGAAGCACCCCAAGAAGTATGTTAAATTTAGCCTTTTCTAAAAGAACCTGGTTGCTGCTACTGATTGTGGTGGCGGCACTTAGCCTCAATGCCTATACCTTTGGGCAAAACAAAGTGAATGTGGTGGATTCCAAGTGGAGTATGATCCGCAGTATGCACTTTGACCTCTATTTCCCCGCGGGCAATGATGACTTTGGCCGCTTGGTGAGCCTGATGAGCGAAGAAATCTACTATCGGCTCAAGGAAGACCTCCGCTTCCCGATCCGCACGCGCATCCCGCTCATCGTCTATGAAACGCAGAAGGAATTCTTAAATACCAATATCATCTATCCTCTGCTCACGGAAGGCATTGGCGGTTTTACCGAAAGCCTGAGAAACAGGGTGGTGGTGCCCTTTGAAGGCAGCTATCCCAAGCTGGAAGAGCTTTTGGTGCACGAGCTTACGCACGCCTATACCAATGCGCTGGATAGGTCGTCCACGGGGCTGCTGCGCTATATGAGGCCCCATTCCTTCCCCTTCTGGTTTTCGGAAGGGCTGCCGGAATTTCTCTCCATCGGCGGCGAAGATGACTTTAACAATATGTTTATCCTGGATATGGTGATCAACGACAGGATGCGGCCGCTGGAGTATTCGGAGGGGTATCTGGCTTACAGGATGGGCGAGAGCTTTTTGAAGTTTATTGCCGACGAATGGGGCCGTGAGAAGGTGGGCGAATACTACTTTGCCCTGCGCAATGCACGCAGCACGGAAGAGGCTACCAATCAGGTCTTTGGCATGGATTTCAGTCAGCTGGAACGGCGCTGGCACTTTTATCTCAAAAAGCTTTATTATCCCAGCGTGAGCCTCTACGATGCACCCACAGACAAGATGGAGCAGCGCACCTTCAGCATCAAAGACGGCTCCTACTTCAACTATATGCCGCGCTTCTCGCCGGATGGCAACAGCTATATCTACTTTTCCAATGCCGGAGCACGCTATAGCATCTGGCTTTCCTCAACGCACGGGCTCAGCGCACCCAAAAAGCTGATCACGGGCGAGCGCAACGGCAAGATGCAGGAGTTTTACTACTATCGGGCCAATCTGAGCTGGTTCCCGGATAGCCGCAGCGTGGCCTTTACCGCCAAAGAAACACGCGGCGATGTTATCCATATCCTGGATACGCATAGGGCTAAAATAGTGCAGTCCATCAGGATCGACTCGCTCAACGCCATCTATGAAGTGGATGTCTCGCCGGATGGAAGCAAGCTGCTCATCTGCGGCAATCATGGTTTGCAGAGCGATATCTTCGTCTATGATCTGGAGAGTGAGACGCTGGAAAGGATCACCGACGATCACTATTGGGATGCACAGGCCAGATGGGCACCGGATGGAGCGAGCATCGTCTTTGCCTCAGAGCGCATCCTGGATGCCGAAGGCAAGCGTGAAGGCTTCTTTGCAAACTATCGCATCGGTATCTTCAGCCTGAATCTGGAGAGTGGTGAGCTGAGAAAGATCAACGATGAAGACGAACAGTGCAGCTATCCCATGTATGTGCAATCCACGGATAAGATCATGTATCTCAGCAACATAGAGGGTGTGAACAACTATCGCATCGTGGATTTGGCAAACGAACAAAAGGCGGATGTGACCAATATCCTGGCCGGCGTTTATACCGGCGATATCTCCGCAGATGCGCGCTACCTGGTGGTTTCCAACTACTTTGACGGCGCCTGGGACATCTATTTCGACTACAATCCGCTGGATTCACTGCAGTGGAGACCCTACGACGCAAACACTGTCTGGATGCAGGATTCAGACCTGTTGTCGGATATAGATTTGAGCCGCTTGGACTACTTTGGCCCCCGCCCGAAGAGAAGTCGCAGCACAGCCAGCGAGCCCAATATCAACCCGCGCAGACCGCAGCTCACACCGCTGGAATCGCTGCTGGCAAAACAGGATTACAGCTTTGACGACAAACCGACGGCGCCCAGCAGCAAACCGCCCAAGGTGGATAAATACCGCAGCAGCCTGGCTATCGACCAGCTCTGGGGCGGACTGGCCTATTCCTCGTCCATGGGTGCGGTGGGCTTCATCGAAACCGGCCTTTCAGACATCATGGGCAACCACGCCATAGGCTTGAGCGCAGGCCTCTCCGGAGAGTGGGAAGAAAACAACCTCATCCTCAGCTATCTCTACCTCAAAAAGCGCACCGACCTCGGCTTTGGCGCCTTCAATATCTTCGATGATGTGGTGTTTAAAGACGATAGCGGCAACCAGGCAGAATACTATCGCTACATCCAACGAGAGACGGGACTGCTGCTGCTTTTGCGCTATCCCTTCAGCCGTTTTATGAGATTGGAACTGGAGCAAAGCATACAACAACGCAAAAACCGCTGGGATAAATGGAAAGAGCACGGAAACAGAGGAGACTGGATCCAATATAGCGACCCTGTGTATAGCTGGGTGAGCTCACCGGGCATCAGCCTCGTGCATGATACAGCGCTTTGGGGCTCAACGGGCCCGCTCCAGGGCATACGCAGCAATACCGGCATCAGCGCCAGCTTCAGCGGCACCAATTTTGACTACCTCACCGCCTACACAGACCTGCGTTCCTACACGCTCTTCAACAAGCGCTACGGCTTTGCGGCAAGGCTATTTGCCGGAACCAGTACCGACTTTAAAGACAATGAAAAAGCACTCTATTACAACCTCTATGGCTTCAACGGTGTGCGTGGACACGACAGCGAGGACTATGGACACAACAAGCTTCTGGGCAGCCTGGAATTGCGCTTCCCCTTCTTTGAATATATCGCCATGAACTTCCCCGTGCCGCTCACCATCCCCAATATCAGAGGCACGATGTTCTTTGATGTGGGAACCGTCTGCAACGACTGGAAGAAGGTGAGAGTGATGCAAAATGGAGCGCTGAAAGACCTCAAGCTGGGCTTTGGATTCGGCCCGCGCATCAACCTCGGATATGTGGTGTTCAGGGTCGATGTCGCCTGGGCTACAGACTTCAAAAGAAACTCCAAACCAATGTATTACGTGAGCCTGATCGAGGACTTTTGACCTTCACCCTTCAAACACTTTAAGATAATAAATAACATATAAATAGGAGCAAACCCATGAAGATAGATCTACTGAAAAAGATCCCACAACACATGGATACCATCATTCTTCTTTTGGAAGAAGACTACCACCTTGACTCTATTGAATTTCTGCCGCCTTACGTGAAAGAGCTTGCCGAAGCCTGGATAGGAGACTCGTCCTTCAAGGCCGAATTTGCGGCCCTCCAGAGCACTTCAGGTGTGCATAAAGGCCAAAAGTATAACCTCATCATCTGTGGTGCCGGAGAGGTTAAGGCCTTGACTGCAGATAAAATGCGCAGGCTCTTCGCCTCCGTGGTGAGAGCAGCGATCAAGCTCAAAGCCAAAACACTCTACCTCTATCAATCCTTTCCTCTGACCATCGGCGATGTGGCTTATGGACACGTTTTGGCCGAAGCGGCGCTGCTCACCGAATACAAGTTTTCCAAATACTTCAGCAACGATGACAAGCACGAAATCGACGCCCTGCACCTGGTCAAAAACATCAAGAGTACGCGCTATTTCAACTGCGGCGTCTTGGAAGGACGCATCTTTGCAGAGAGCACAAACTTCGCCCGTGACCTGGTGAATGAGCCCGCCAACGTGATCTTCCCGGAAAGCCTGGCGGAAATCACCAAGAAAGCGGCGCTTAAATATGGATTCGATATCGAAATCTTCAATGCTGACAAGCTGCGCCGCATCAAGATGGATGCCTTTTTGGCCGTGGGCAAGGGCTCAAAATCCGAGCCACGCCTCATCATCATGCGCTACCAAGGCAATCCGGATGCAAAAAACAAGACCATCGGCCTCATCGGCAAAGGCGTAACCTACGATAGCGGCGGCTATTGCATCAAGAGCCCGCAGGGTATGGTGACGATGAATTGCGATATGGCCGGAGCAGCTGCAGTGATCGGAACCATGATCGCCGCCAGCAGCCTCAAACTCAAGGTAAATATCGTGGGCATCGTGGCTGCCTGCGAAAACATGATCTCCGGCGAAGCCTACCACCCCGGCGACCTCATCCGCAGCATGAACGGCAAGACCATCGAGGTGGTCAATACCGATGCGGAAGGACGGCTCACGCTGATAGACGCCATCCACTACGCCATCAGCAGAGAAAAGGTGAATAAGGTGCTGGATATCGCCACCCTCACAGGTGCCGCGGTGGGAGCTTTGGGAAACAAGATTTCCGCCGTGGTCACCAACGACAACGCCTGGCTGGAAAAGCTGAAATCCGCCTCCGAATTTACCGGCGAGAAGATCTGGCAACTTCCCGCCCATGAAGAATATAAGGAATTGATCAAGAGCCAGGTGGCAGATTATAAAAACGTGGGCGGCCCCATGGCAGGAACCATCACCGCTGCCCTGTTTATCCAAGAATTTGTAGAACAAAAACCCTGGATCCACATCGACATCGCCGGCACTGCCAGACGCGACAGCGAAGCCGGAATGTACAGTGTGGGTGCCACAGGAGTGGGAGTGCGCCTCATCACGCAACTCCTGCGCGAAATGGAGTAAATCATGAAACACCGCAAGACATGCTCCCGCCTCTTAGCGCTGGGAGTGCTGTTGCTTTTGCTCATCGTGGGCGGCTGCAAAGCCAAGCCAAAGGATGAAAGACCCCTGATCATCACCTCCATCCACCCCTACGAGCTCCTCTTGCAGGAGCTGGTGGGAGACGGTGTGAGAGTGCAGAGCCTCATCCCCGCATCCGCCTCGCCGCACACCTGGAGCCCCAAAGCCAAAGACATCAAGAAGCTGGATGAAGCCAAACTGCTGGTGATGAACGGCCTCGGCCTGGAAGAACAGCTCACGGACGCCTTTAAACAACGCTCTGATAAGCTGATAGACCTCGCCGAACTGATCGATATAACGCCGGTCGAAAAAAGCAGAAGCAGAGAAGTCAACCCTCATATCTGGCTCTCGCCGCAGTATTTGGTAAGAATGGCAATGATGCTGGCAGACAAATTGCAAAGCTACTTCCCGGAACAAACCGCCGCCATCAACCAAAACACCATGACGTTGGTAAACAACCTCAGCTCCATGCACCAGCAGATCAGCAAAGACAGAGCCATGATGGAAAACCCCGCCATCATCACCTATCATGACAGCTTCCACTACTTTGCCCTGGATTATGGCATCGCGGTGCCCGCCACCGTGCAGTCCTCCCCCGGCAAAGAACCCACCGGCAAGGAGCTGGCCAAGCTGGGTGAGATCATCAAGGCCAACAAGATCAACACCATCTTTGTGGAGCCGCAGATGGACAAGCGCTCAGCCAAGGTTCTGGCAGATGAATTTGACCTCAAGATCCAGACGCTCGACCCCCTGGGCCACGAATTCAAAGCCAAGCGGATCACAGACCTGATCTGGACAAACTGGCAAAACATCAAGACAGCCCTGCAAGGAGAAGAAACGCTTCCTTAAATGATCAGCATCTCAGAGCTAAATTATCGCATTGGCGAGCACGCCATCTTGCAGGACATCAATTTGGACATCGCCGAGGGTGAATTTGCCGCCATCATCGGGCCCAACGGCGCCGGTAAATCCACCCTCATCAAGCTCATCCTGGGCCTCATCCCCCTGCAGGATGGCAAGATAGAGATAGACGGACAGCCGCACCTGAGCTGGCTCAAACACAACCCCATGGGCTACCTGCCGCAGGATGAGAAGTTTGACAGACGCTTCCCCGCCACCGCCAAGGATATAGTTTTGATGGGCCTGGCGGCTGAGCTGAGGCCGGCGCAGAGGTTCAACGCAAACCAGAAAGAGCGCGCCAGAGAGGCAATGGAACAAACCGGCTGCTGGGAACAGGCCAGAAAGCCCATCGGAGCGCTCTCGGGAGGCGAAATGCAGCGCGTATTGCTGGCCCGCGCCATCGTGGGCGGCAGCAAATACCTCTTCTTGGACGAACCGGAAGCTTCCGTGGATCAAGCCGGCGTGAAGAACTTCTTTGTCCTGCTCAAGGAGCTCAACCAGCAGGGCCGCACCATCATCACCATCTCGCACGATCTGCACACGCTCACCAGCTTCTGCTCCTTCCTCATCTGCCTCAATAAAACCCTGCATTGCCACGACAAGACCGAGCTGATCAATGCAGATACCATCCACGACTTCTTTGGCGAAACCACCAAAATCGTGCACAAGAGCTACTGATGTTTTCCTTCAACTTCCTCGTCCGTGCCCTCGTCGCTGCCGTGCTCTCTTCCTTTTCCCTGGCCATCTTTTCGCCTTTCGTGAGCCTGCGGCGCATCTCCTATCTGGGCGAAGCCTTTTCACATATGGCTTTTGCCGGCATAGCCATCGCTTTGGTTACCGGCTTAAACGGCCGCCCGGTCACGCTCATCTTCGTCATTGTTTTGGCCTACCTGATCGGCTGGCTCTCCAAGCGTTACAAGCTGGAAGAAACCAATACCATCACCATCTTCCTCAGCGTCTCCATGGCTTTCGCCATCATCCTGATCAGCCTCAGCTCCGCCTATGCCTTCGATCTCTCCTCCTACCTCTTTGGCAACGTGCTGCTGGTAAACTCCGGCGATCTGATCTGGGTGGGCATCATGGCGGTGCTCTCTCTGGCTTTCATCATCATCTTCTACCACCAGCTCTTCTACCTCTCCTACAATGCCGAAATGGCGCAATTCCTGCGCATCCCCGTCACTTTTGTAAACCACATTTTCCTCATCTTACTCGCCACCAACATCGTGATCAACCTCAAAGCGGCAGGCATCATCTTAGTGAGTGCGCAGCTCATCCTGCCCGCTGCCACTATCTTCAACCTGGTAAGACACTTACCCACGGTGATTGCCCTCAGCGCCGTCCTGGCCGTCGTGGCAGCTGTGGGTGGCTTTGCCCTCTCCTGGTGGCTCAATATCCCCACCGGCGCCAGCATCGTGATGCTGGAATTTGTCTTTTTCCTCATCAGCCTCGCCTTGCGCAAAAGAGCTTGAAACAAAAGGCGTTACCCAGCCCACAAGCCGAGTGACGCCTTTTTTCTTATTTAGCTTAAAATCAGCTGAATCTCGAGGTGATATCCTCCAAGCCGGGAAGCTTCTGCACGATAAATTGGTCGTGCCTCATATTCTTGTCGCTGGCGATCTCCACCTGATCCTTGAAGGCGATGAAATACTCTTCATTTTCCTGGATATGCGCATAGAGGTTGGGGTCAACGGTGATGCGCAGCTTTTGGTTTCTGGTAAAGTATTCCGCGCGGGTCAGCCAGCGGTGTATCCTCATGGTCATGGCGTCGCGGGAGATGATTCTGCCGGTGCCGTGACAGCAGGGACAGGGATCCGAGAAGTTGGCTATCAGCGTGGCGCGCATACGCTTGCGTGTGATCTCCACCAGGCCCAGCTCGGTAAAGTTGTAGAGCTTGGTCTTGGCTCTGTCGCGTCTCAAGCCTCTGCGCAGCAGGTCCAAGACCTCCTGTCTGTTGTTCGAGCTGCTCATATCTATAAAGTCGATAACAATCACGCCGCTGAGATCACGCAGCCGTATCTGACGGGCGCATTCCGCTGCCGCTTCCAGGTTTGTGCGCCGGATCGTCTCTTCATAGTTTGTTTTGCCGGTAAAGCTGCCCGTATTGATATCGATCGCCACCAGAGCTTCGGTCTGTTCGATCTTGATATTGCCGCCGCTGGGCAGGTAGATGCGTGAGCGGAACACGCTTTCTATCTTCTTCTCGATATTCCAGGCATCGAAGATGGGGCTGTCTTCTTTATACAGCTCCACATGCGGCACCAGCTCCGGCGACACATCGTTCAGTTGTGATATCAGGTTTTTGTAAAAGGTCTTGTCATTCACCACCAGTCTATCCACGTGATCGTCGAAGAGATCGCGGATGAGGTAGTTTCCCAGTGCATTTTCATCGAAGACGCACACCGGCCCCTTGGCATACTTGATCTGCTTTTCGATCAGCTTCCAGGTATTAGCCAGGGCCTTGTATTCGCTGCGGAAATCCTCTTCATCACAGCCTTCCGCCTCGGTACGCACGATGATGCCATAATTTGGGTCTTTGATCTCGGAGAGTATCTTACGGATGCGGTTGCGCTCGCCCTGGCCGTATATTTTGCGGGAGATGGCGATACGGCTTTTGTTGGGAAAGAGCACCAGATACTTTCCGGGGATGGATATCTGTCCCGTCAGCCTCGCTCCTTTGCTGCCCAGCGGTCCTTTATGCACCTGCACAACGATCTCTTGATTGGGCTTGAGCAGTTTGCCGATTTGGGAAGAATCCTTGGGGTCTATCTTCTTTTTGGGCTTGTCGTTTTCAAAGAGATCGAGGAAGTCTTGCACGATATCTGAATAGTGCAGGAAAGCGGTACGCTCCAAGCCGATCTCGATGAAGGCGGCGCCCATGCCGGGCAGCACGTCTTTCACAAAACCCTTATAGATGTTTCCCACGATGTTTTGGCGGTCTTTACGCTCTACAAAGAGCTCCACCAGTCTGTTATCTTCGAGAACAGCGACGCGCTTCTCCAACGGATGCACGTCCACGATGATCTCGGTGTTAAAGTTGTCTTTTCTCATGATTTCCTAAAGTTTAATAAGTCTTAGCTCAAACTCAAGGCAGGTTCCAGGGACAGCGATACAGCCATTCATCGGGGCTGAAATGCTCTTTCAGATGCTCATGCAGCATCTCTTCGGGCGGGTTGTTGCGGGCGGCCAGCCTGGTGAGGGTGCTTGAAAAACCTTGCTCTCTGAGCAGTTCAAAAAACGATACTTTATATGGATAATGCACCACCCCATAATCTGTTATCTTGGCCATTGCCGCTGCTTTCCTGATGGCGTCATCTTGATTGCCGATGGCGTCTATCAGCTTGAGTTTGAGGGCGTCTTCAGCGCTGAACACCCTCCCTTCTGCCAGGGCCGGAATCTCTTCCATGGGTATCTTGCGTGAGTCTGAGACGCGTTGTTTAAATTCCGTATATACAGCCGCAGAGCTCTGTTTGAGCGCATCGAGCACCGCTGGCTGGTATGTGTTAAAAAGTTCGATTGCGCCGGCGTATTTGCCATAGCGCAAGGTTTGGCTGCGCAGGCCCAGCTTGTCGCCCAGTTCCTTGGTCTCGGGCACGGCCGAGATCACGCCGATAGAGCCGGTGATGCAAGCCGGATCAGCCATGATATAATCTGCTGCGCAGGAGATGTAATAGCCTCCGCTGGCAGCAGTTCCGCCCATCCAAACCACCAGCGGATACTTCTTCTTCAGCTCCATGAACCGCTGGTAGATAAATTCACTTTCCAGGGCAGAACCACCCGGGCTGTTCACTCTGAGCACCACTGCCTTGATGCTCTTGTCGGCTTCCAAATCCTTGAGGCTGCGCTCGAGTTTGGTCAGCGAGATGCTGTTTTGCGTGTATTCGCCGGAGCTCCTGATATCTCCTATCAGGTTGATCACAGCCACGTTTTGGCCTTTGCGCAGCTTGAGGGCGGGCTTGTAGTCGCTGATGCGCAAGGCCTTGTCTTCCGTGATGCCAAAGTGTTGCTTGAAGGCGCCATAGCTGCTCAGCTTGTCCACCAAACCATAGCTGACAGCCTTTTCGCCGGTGATAAACAGCTCTTCCCGTTCTTCATAGATGCTCCTCACCTGCTCGGTCGTGATCTTACGCCTGGATGCCACCAGGTCTATGATCATGTCATAGCGAGACTTCAGCACCTTCTCGAGGTTCTCTTTGGTTCCGGGCGAAAGGTCGGTTCTGGTAAAAGGTTCACCCGCACCCTTGAATTCACCTTCCTGCATCACGTGCATCTTGATTCCCAGCTTCTGCAGCGCTTCTTTGTAAAAGAGGACGTTGGCGCTCACTCCATCCAGCATGATGCCGCCGGAAGCAGTTGGGTTCAACCAGATGCTGTCTGCATAGGCGGCCAAAAGATAGTCACCCTGCCCCATCATTTCACCATAGGCCAGCACCGGCTTCCCGGCTTGCTTGAAATGATCGAGCGCCCGGCCTACTTCACTGAGGTTGGGCATATTGATCTGCAGGGCGGTGGATTTGATAAAGATGCCGCGGATGCGCCTGTCACGTGATGCAGCCCTGATCTTATCTGCCAATTCACGGCTGCTGTTTGAGCTCAGGTCGATAAATCTCGGTGCGTTTAATTCTGAATAATCCGCCACGTTTCCGCTAAGGTCCAACGCCAGCCACGCATTGGAGGGCACGGTTGCAGCAAAGTTCAGCTTGCGGTAGGTGAGCCCAAAGCTGAGCGCAAATACGATGACAAGGACTATAGGAAACACCAAACAGCCTATCAGGATGGTTTTTTTGTTCTTCATTTTGATTTTACCTCAAAGGTTTGGATATAAGGTTGGGAGATCCCACTCATCAGGGTGGAAAAACACTGTTTACCCTTGCAAATTAAGGCTTCTTTCGACCGTAAAAGTGGCGGAGATGCTGGGATTCGAACCCAGGGTACGCGTTTTGCACATACACACGATTTCCAATCGTGCTCCTTCAGCCAGCTCGGACACATCTCCGCAGGGCTGTGCTCAATGAATTTGCAGGGGCGGTTTTTGTCAAACATATTAATGCCTGAAATGCCTGACACCCGTAAAAACCATGGCTATATCAAGCTCATTGCAGGCTTGAATAATCTCGTCATCCGCCTTGGAACCACCGGGCTGAATGATGGCTCTCACGCCTGCCCGATACAGCACATCCACGGAATCACGATAGGGGAAAAAGCCATCTGAGGCACACACCGCAGAGCTGAGATCGTGCCCAAACTTCTTCGCTTTCCAGATTGCGATTTCCGCAGCATCCACGCGGCTGGTCTGCCCCATGCCCAAGCCCAAAGTCTGATCTTTACCGGTGAGGGCAATGGCATTGGAACGCAGCTGCGACACCACCTTCCAGCCCCAGATCAACGCCTCAAACTGATCTGAAGAAGGTTTCTCACGCGTCACCACTTTCCAATTTGAATAATCTTCACCGATCAGGTCCCACTCCTGCGCCAAAAGGCCCCACCACATGGTTCTGAATTCATATGGATGAGCGGGTTTTACCAGCAGTTGCGGATCGTATTGGATCAGACGCCTGTTTTTCTTTTTCACCAAAACTTCCAGCACGCCCGGCTCATAATCCGGAGCGATGATGATCTCGGTGAAGATGCTGTTGATACACACCGCCGTTTCCAGATCCAGGGGCCGGTTTACCGCCACGATACCGCCGAAGGGCGAGATGTTATCCGCTGCAAATGCTTTGCGATATGCTTCAGCCAGCTTGTCTGCACTGCCCACGCCGCAGGGAGTCGTGTGTTTGGTGATCACCACCGTGGGTTCCTCAAAGAGGCGCACCATTTTCAGCGAGGAGTCGATATCCAGGATGTTATTGAACGACAGTTCCTTGCCGTGCAGGCACTTCCAGCCTTCTTTGCGGTCTACGTAAAGTCCGGCGTTTTGATGCGGGTTTTCGCCATAGCGCAGCTTCTGGTTTAGCGTGAAAGAAAGGTCCAGGCTATGCGGCATCTCGGTGCTGGGAGCGGTATCCAGATGATGTTCTGAGAGGTAATCCATGATCTGAAAATCGTAGGCAGAGCTCAGCTCAAAAGCCTTGTGTGCCAGATACAATCTCCATGCTTCCGGCACGCCTGCTTCGCTTTCCATCATCTCTAAGGTGGGCGGATAATCCAGGGGATCGGTGAGCACCAGCACGTGGCGATAGTTCTTGGCTGCGGCACGGATCATGGCCGGCCCGCCGATATCAATGTTTTCGATGATCAGGTTGTGGTCTCCCCTGTTTTCGATGCGTTTTTGCGCAAAGGGATAGAGGTTTACCACCACCACGTCGATCTGTCCAATTCCCTTGTCTTTAAGGGTTTGCACGTGCGCAGGATCGTCTCTGTCTGCCAAAATCCCGCCATGAATCACCGGATGCAGAGTCTTGACCCTGCCATCCAAAATCTCTTCAAAACCGGTGACGTCCGACACTTCCACCAATTGATTGCAAAACTTCTTCAGGTGCCGGGCCGTGTTGGAGGTGGAAAGGATGGTATAGCCCTGCTTTTCCAGCGCCATAGCCAAGGTCTCCACGTTTGTCTTGTCACTCAACGAGAATAATGCGTATCTCTTCATTT
>DGFM01000021.1:36620-37295 GCA_002391675.1 Cloacimonetes bacterium UBA3900
TTACCAAGCCTTCCAACCTGCGGTTCAAATTATCGTCGCTATACAGCTCCAAAGTCATGCGCACCGTCTTATACGGCTCCTCCACCAGGTCTTTCACCTCGCCTTTTTTATCCAGCACACTCACCAGCACGATGCCGCCCATGATGATCACCCAGTTAAAATACACCCACATCAGGAAGATGGGCAGGGCGCTCATCACGCCATACACCGCTTGGATACTGGTCAGGTTGTAGATATAGATATCGAAGAGGTTTTTGACCAAAGCCCAGACCACACTCGTCCAGAATGCGCCTCTTATCACCGCTTTCCGCCCCACTCTGATCGTGGGAATCAGGCTATAGAGCAGGCTGATGCCCACAAACTGCACCACAAATGGCAAAAAGTAACTGATCTGCTTGAGGATGGGCAGGTTGAAGATCAGCGAGATCACCGGCAGCGAGGATGCGGAAAACAGCACCACCATGATGATAAACCCAAAGATCAGCGTGCCCAGAAACTTGATCATCTGCGAGATCAGGTCTTGAGAATTGGCCATCCTCACGTTCAGAATCCGGTCAAAAGCGTTGCGGATATTGCGAAACAGCGAATACGAGCTCACGATCAAGATCACAAAGCTCATGATGTTGAAGGCGGTACGGTTTTTTACAAAGTCATCCAGATAGCCCATGATTGCGG
>DGFM01000021.1:37523-41027 GCA_002391675.1 Cloacimonetes bacterium UBA3900
GGCGCTATCATCAACACAAAGGTGATAAAGGGCACAAATCCCAGCAGCGTGATATAGGTAAGCGACGCCGCTTCCTTGAGCACTCCATCCCTTGTGATGCGGATATAGAGCACCTTGATAAAATCCCAGATGTTTATCAGCACCTGACGAAGCTTTTCTGGAGTGGTAAAAACCTCATACACAGCGCGGACTTTTTCGGATACAGCCTTTATCAGAGAAGCCACAAAACCTTTTTTCTCACTCATCTTCAGTCCTCCATCAAAGCCTTGACCGGATCCAGCTTGCTGGCTTTATAAGCCGGCCCGATGCCAAAGATCAAACCTGTGGAAAGGGATACCAGCAGCGCCACCCAAATCATGTTGGGAGCGGCTTTCAACGTGATATCCAAAAAACCTGCCACCACGTCCAGGATGGCCAAACCCGCCAGGATGCCCAACACGCCACCCAAGGTGGTGATCAGTATAGTTTGCACCAAAAACTGGATCAGGATGTCCTTGCCTCTGGCTCCCACGGCGATGCGCACGCCTATCTCGCGGGTGCGCTCCTTCACCGAAGCCAGCATGATGTTTGTGATCACGATCCCGCCCACCAACAGCGAAATCACCGCTATTAAGAAGAAGACCACGGAAAAGATCACCATGCTCTTTTTCATCGTCTGCATCTCCTCCTGCGCACTCGAAACCCGAAAGAGCTGCCTGCCGCGCTTGAAATTCAAAACAATATCCTCAGCCTTGCGTTTGATCTTAGCCACATCCTTGCCCGGCATAGCCTTGATCTCCACCTTTTCTACCTTGAGATTGGGGTTTACCTTGGCGATCATCGTGGAAAGCGGGATAAACACCTGCCGGTTCATATATTCCAACACATTGCCACTGAAGGCTCCATCGCCCTGGTTTTTCCAATATTTGCTCTGCAGCACACCGATCACCATCAACTGCTGCTTATTCAGAGTCACATACTGCCCCAGGGGATTGCGGTTGGCAAAAAGCCGCTCTGCCACCGTGGAGCCGAGCACGATCACGTTGTTGTGATTGTGGATGTCATCCAGATTGATAAAGCGCCCTTTTTCCAGCTCCCAATCTTCCACCTTCTGCAGATCAGGATACACGCCAAAGGCGCCGGCTTCAAAATCGGCATCCCGAAATTGCACGATCGAGCCCCAAGCCTGCACCTGCGGATTGAATGCCTCCACATCCTCAAGCTGGCTGCGCAGATAGTCCACCTCCCTCATACTGAGCGTGGCTTCGCCGCCACGGCTGAAATCGTAGTTCCAATTTGGCCTTATCTCTATCTTGTCCAAGCCGCCCCGCTGCTGCATCCAATCCAATGTGACCTCGTTCATTCCGTTCACAATCGCCAAAACCACCATGATGCTCATCACGCCCAGCACGATGCCAAAGATCGTCACCGCAGTCCTCACTTTGCGCGAGGAAACATCGATCAAACCGATCTGTACAGATTCCGCCAGACTAATCGCCATCTTCTATCTTTCCATCGTAGATATGAATTATCCGGTCTGCACGCGCCGCCA
The DNA here is from genome assembly GCA_002391675.1 of Cloacimonetes bacterium UBA3900. Taxonomy (GTDB): domain Bacteria; phylum Cloacimonadota; class Cloacimonadia; order Cloacimonadales; family Cloacimonadaceae; genus UBA3900. The sequence goes on from DGFM01000021.1 coordinate 39,055, forward strand.
CAGCCGCATCGTGTGTGACGATGATCATGGTATTGCCTTGGCGGTGCAAATGCTCAAATATCTCCAAAATATCGCCTCCCGAAGCGCTGTCCAGATTGCCCGTAGGCTCATCCGCCAGCACAATGGAAGGATCATTGACAATGGCGCGGGCAATGGCCACACGCTGACGCTGACCGCCGGAAAGCTCGCCCGGCTTGTGCCTCAATCTGTCGCTGAGGCCCACACTGTCCAAAATCTCCCGCGCTTTGAGGCTACGCCGCCTGGACGATAAACCGGCATACATCAGCGGCAGCTCCACATTCTTGAGGATATTCAGATGCGGCAAAAGATTGAAACTCTGAAACACAAAGCCGATCTTGGCATTGCGAATCGCCGCCAGCTCGTTCCGGCTCATCTTGCTCACCAAAGTCCCATCCAGATAATAATCTCCCTCGGTGGGACTGTCCAAACAACCGATGATATGCATCAAGGTGCTCTTACCGCTGCCGGAAGGCCCCATTATGGCCACAAACTCCCCCGCCTCAATGGTGATATCCACTCCATTGAGAGCTCTAACCTTAACCTTGCCAAGCTCGTAATCCTTGACCAATCCTTTAGTTCTTATGATTTCCATAAACATTTTACCATTACAAGTCACCTAATCTGACTCTGTCTTTATTGTCAACCAAAAACTAAAACCCAAACAATAAGGATAAATTAACACTCCAAAACCCTCCACCGACACAACCGATTATTCACTTTGCACTCCTTAAAAAACACCCTCTCATAATATACCCTGACGACCTCGCCCGGGGCCGACGGTGTCGGCCAGTTGTGAGTAGGAGATAAGTCGTTGATTGGTGGTGAGTTACTGACAAACCGGTTGCCGGTAATCAGTTATTGCGCCGCCCCGTACGGGCGCTCGCTGAAGCGCCGAAGGTACCGGCGTAAGCCGCACCGCCTCTTCCTCGAAACACTGCTTCCTATCTATAAAAGGTAGCTCAATACTTGCCGCTTCCCTGTACACGCGACATCCCTTTGTACAACGGCGCTTTGGCAAGCGCCCGTACATCCCCGTCCGTGTAAATCCGTGTTCATCCGTGGACTTTCTTATTAATCATTCGTGCAAATTCGTGTAATCCGTGGAAAGATAAAAGAGCCCCAAAACCATGCGTATCCCCACCACAACTATCCGCATCCTCAAAGCCGGCGAAGCCCGGTAGCCGGAGCTTGCCAAAGCGCCGCAAGCAAACGAAGTTTGCTGTTCTAAACCCAATAACTATCCGCATCCCAATCACTTGCGCAGCCGCTCTCCCTCTTCGACAGGTTCGTGTAATTCGTAGACTTTTTAAACATCAAGCTGCGCTTGATTGCGGCGCTTTGGCAAGCTCCGGCTACCAGGCGGCTTCGCCGCAGTTGTCAGTTGCCAGTTGTGAGTTGTGAGTGCTGCGCAAGTGATTGGGATACGGGTAGTTGTGGTGGAGATGGGGGGCGAGATCCCGTACATCCTCCATCCGTGGAAATCCGTGTTCATCCGTGGAATAATCTCTTCTACCCCTGATCTCGCTCCCGACCGCAGACCTCTCCCAGCTAAGACTTTTCCCCCTGATTAAACCATTCGTGTTAATTCGTGTTCATTCGTGGACTTCTATCTTCTGCCCGTGGTCTCGCTTGACCCAAGTCCTGGTCTCGTTCCCCACCACCTGCGCCAGCTTCTCTCCCTCTCTCCCTCTTGCCGGCTCCGCCGGCCCCCTCTGTGGCAAAACTGTTTGCAAAAAACCGATCCTTGACTCAACCTTTGACTTTTGACCCTGCTTCACCCACCCTCGGGTTTCCCTGGCGCTCGAATGCGTAACCCTTGGGTTTTCTTTGGGTTACTTGTGGATCCCAAAGGAGACCCATAGGAGGGCCTAAGGGAGGCCGCATGAAATCGACGTTTTAGAGGGCGGATTTGTTTTCGCAAAACTGGTGCGCAGGTCAAATATTTCAGAACG
>DGFM01000003.1:0-420 GCA_002391675.1 Cloacimonetes bacterium UBA3900
GCGTTATTGATCATTCCCAGCTCCACGCCCACTTTGAGTGTAGCGCTGGCACCCGTCCCGCAGGCCAAAGTGGCTCCGCAGGCATTTTCCCAGATCACCAGCTCCACCTCATCCTCTGAGATGCGCCGCGCATACATGGAATTGATGCCGCTTTCATAGCCTTCCGTCTTCTCGATCTTGGCGCCGAAGAGCAGATGCGGCTTGGCCGAAAGATCATCCCACCAGGTCACGAAGTGCAGATTACCCACATCCACCAGCGAGCCTTTGAGCCCAAACAGCTCCAGCTCTTTCNNGGAAAGCTCCTTCAAACACTTCTTTCACCACGCCGCCGATGCTCACGCCCTGATCTGGCCTCAGACGTGCCTGCACGCTGCCACCGGGCATATGCATGGTCACTGCGTTATTGATCATTCCCAGCTC
>DGFM01000003.1:483-3595 GCA_002391675.1 Cloacimonetes bacterium UBA3900
GCCCAAACAGCTCCAGCTCTTTCTCTTTGATGACGGGATAGCCGATGACGGCCTCCACTTCGCCCCGCTCCCTGTCTACGTGCACCTCACGCAGCCCGGAATCCGTGAGAATCCTGTAGCTGTCTTTGTGATTGGCCTCCGCTACCAGCCAACCCGCACAACGCAAGGCCGAACCGCACATCGCCGGCCGCGTACCATCCGAATTGTAGATCACCATCCGTGCATCCGCCTCCCCAGATTCCAAGAGCAAGACCAAGCCATCCGCACCCACACCAAAGTGCCGATCACAGATGCTTTGCGCCAAGAGCGGCATCTCTTCCCACGGCGCCGTTCTGAAGGGCTGCCTCAGGAATACAAAGTCGTTTCCCTGCGCCTGCATCTTGATGAATGGTATCAACATAGCCGCTCGTCCATCATCTGGTTGAAGCTATAAAAGCCTTTCTTGCCCTGCACCCACAAGGCTGCTTCCAGCGCTCCCAGCGCCAGTCCGCTGCGATTGCGGATGCTGTGTTCCAGCGTGATGCTATCGGCGTCGGAATCAAAGCCAATGCGATGTACGCCCGGGATGCTGCCACTGCGCACGGAGGCAAAATGCAGCTCTTCCGGCCGGATCACGTAGTCCACCTTCTCAAACACCGCTTTCTCTTTGACGCCGTGATGTTTGATGATGGTATTGGCCAGCTGGATCGCCGTGCCGGAGGGGCTGTCCGCCTTCTGATTGTGATGCATCTCCAAGCCCCAGACGTCGTAAGCCCTGAATTTATCCATCAGATCGGTGGCGTGCGCCAGGATGCGGTCGAAGATATTCATCCCGATCGAGAAATTCGCACCGTAGACGATGCCGATCCGATGCTCAGCGGCGAGTTTCTCCACCTCATCCATCTGCTCATACCAGCCCGTGGTGCCGATCACCATATTCTTCTGCAAAGCGGCCAATTGCCTGATATTATCCATCACCACCCCGGGATGCGTGAAGTCCAAACACACCTCCACCTCCCGCAGCACGTCCGCCTCTATCCTGGCGCTCTGCTCCGGAAGAGCAGGGTCGATGATCGCCTTCACGCAGCAGCCATTCGCTTCCGCCAGGCTGTGCAGCATCCTGCCCATCTTGCCATAACCTATCAAAGCGATATTGAGCATCTTTTACCTCTTATTTGGAGTGTTGCACGATCATGGTCTGCACCAAATCTGCGCCTTTCTCCAGCTCAGAGACCAGAATCCTCTCGCGCACGGTGTGCACGTTGTCCATGCCACTGCCGCAGATAACGGTGGGAATGCCGGCCAGGTTGATGATATTGGCATCGCTGCCGCCACCGCCTTTCCTGATCTTGGGCTCGATGCCCAGCTCAAGCAGCGCATTCTTGGCCAGCAGCACCGCCGGATGATCCTTTGCGATGCTGAATGCCACATAATCACGCGAGCTGTTAAATTCATATGAAGCCTGCCCATGCGGCAATTGATAGCGCTGCACCGCCATATCCAGCGCCTGCCTCACCTCTCCGACTATCCTGTCCAGCTTGGCGTTGTCATGGCTGCGTGCTTCGCCGTGGATCACGATCTCATTGGGCACGATATTGGTGGCGATGCCGCCGGAAATCCTGCCCATATTGCAGGTGGATTCCTCATCGATGCGTCCATTGGGCATCATCGCAATCGCCTCAGACGCCACGCGGAGGGCGTTGATTCCATTTTCAGGCTCCACACCCGCGTGCGCTTCCTTACCTCTTACGATGATCTCAAACTTCTCTGCGGAAGGCGCACCGATCAGCACTTCGCCCACCTCATGGCTATCGAAGGCAAAACCGAGCTTGGCCCTGAGCTGACTCTTATCAAAAGAACGAGCTCCCAAAAGACCTATCTCTTCACTGATGGTAAACAACACCTCGATGGGAGCATGATCTGCGCCGCTATCCACCACTCTTTTGATGCCGATCATGATCTCGGCGATGCCGGATTTATCGTCCGCACCCAAAATCGTGCTGCCATCCGTGTGGATCACGCCGTCGGTGATGATGGGCTTGATGCCATTGCCGGGCTTCACCGTATCCATATGCGCACAAAAGAGGAGGGGCTCCTTATCCGGATTGCCGGCAAAACGAGCAAACACGTTCCCCGCATTGCCGCCATGCTCAAGATGAGCCTCATCTTCAAACACCTCGGCGCCCAGGGCAGCCAGATCTGCCTTGAGCTTATCTGCAACTTTGCGCTCGTTACCAGATTCACTGTCTATGCAAACGAGCTCCAGAAAATACTTTACGACATCTGTATGCATCTGAACTCCATAACTTTATATTGAAGTACCATCCTACTCAGTAGCCAAAATATGTCAACCCAAATCCCATATTTTCTGATTGAATGACCAGAGCAGCTCGACACCGTTCACCTAAAACCCAAAACTCACTTTCCCAAAACGTCCCTTCATAATATACCCTGACGACCTCACTCTGACGATGAAAATCGGATATTCACAATCTTGTAACTGCTTGTCAAAGCTGCGACTACAGAATCGGTCAAATATTGTCTCTTTCTTTGCCGGAGTGTAATACCTGTACGGGCTCGCTGCGCACCGAAGGCACCGGCGTTAGCCGCTGTGCGTATTTCCACCACAACCACCTGCATTCCAGAAATCTGCGTCAGCTTCTCTCCCTCTCTCCCTCTCTCCCTCTTGCCAGCTTGCTGGCCCCGTCCGTGGAAAAACAAGCCAGCGGTAGCTGGCCCCATAATTCGTGTTAATTCGTGTAATTCGTGGACTTTTATCTTCTATCTGTGGCCTCGCTTGTCCGAAGTCTTGGTCTCGTTCCCCAAAACCCACGCAGCCGCTCACAACTCACAACTCACAACTCACAACTGGCCGGCACGGCCCACCGGCCTCGCTTGCCCCAAGTCTTGGTCTCGCTCTCAACCACTTGCGCAGCCGCCTGGTAGCCGGCGCTTGCCACAGCGCCGCAGTACGGTCGGTCGCTGAACCGACCACCCCACTCCACCACCACCTCAAACTACACCACAACTGCCGGCATTTCAACCACTTGCGCCAGCACTCACAACTCACTACTCACAACTCACAACTGCGGCGAAGCCGCCTCATTCGTGTAACTGTCTCTTATACACATCT
>DGFM01000013.1:0-11080 GCA_002391675.1 Cloacimonetes bacterium UBA3900
GTTTGCGCTGCTCAGCGGCGTCAAGCCGGAAAAGATGGGCCTCGGCCACGCCTACGAAGTGGACCCCGAGCTGGAAAACAGCTTCAGCTACGAGCTCTCGCACGCGCTGTTGACGCGCACCCTGTTCCCCGACGCCCCGGTAAAATACATGCCTCCCACCAAGTTTGCCAGCGGCAATATCTTCAAGACTCATCTGATGGACGCCATGTTCAACTTCGTGGGCCAGCTCACGCATCAAGGCGTTCAACTGCTGGGCATGATGACCGAAGCCATCCACACGCCGCACCTGGCAGACAGGTCTTTGGCCATCGAAAACGCCAAATACATCTTCAAAGCGGTGAAGGACCTCAACCAAAGCCTGATGTTGGCGCCGGACAGCTTCGTCAACAACAGGGCAAACAGCGTGCTGGCAGAGGCTTGTGAGTTCCTGGAGCGTGTGGAGAAGGAAGGAATGTTTGAATCCATGGCCCGCGGCGACTTTGCAGACATCAAGCGTCCGGACACCGGTGGCAAGGGCTTGAACGGCGTTTTTGCCAAACATGAGGATTATTACAACCCCTTCCGCAACAAGATGAAAAAGGAGCTGGGAATATGAAAGACGTGATCATTCGTCCTTATGGAGACACTTCCAACGACGGCAAGATGCAGTTTTCCTTCACTTTGCCGGTATCTGCGGATGAGTATGGCTTGGAAGCTGCGCGGCTCTTGCTCAAGCAGATCGGCCTCGAAGATATAGAAGTTTGTGGCATGCGCGATATGAATGAAGGCTTTACTCACTTCATTGCTTATGCCGTTACGGATAAAGGAGTTGACCCCAAGGATATCAAGGTGAAAGTGGTGGATACGCCCGTGATGGACATGGAAGCCACGGATGCCTACATCAAGGAGCATTTGGGACGCCAGATCACCGTGGTGGGCGCCTGCATCGAGAGCGACGCTCACACCGTGGGCATAGACGCCATCATGAACATGAAGGGCTACAGCGGCCGCTTCGGACTGGAGCGTTATAAAGGCTTTGTCGCCATCAATATGGGTGCGCAGGTGCTCAGTGAAGACCTGCTCAACAAAGCGCGTGAAGTCAATGCCGATGCGATCCTGGTCTCTCAGGTGGTGACTCAGAAAAACATCCACGTCAAAAACCTCACCCGTCTCATCGAACTTGCCGAAGCAGAAAGGCTTAGAGACAAGATGCTCTTCATCTGCGGCGGCCCCCGCATCTCGCATGAGCTGGCCATTGAGCTGGGTTATGATGCCGGTTTTGGCAAAGGGAGCTACGCCACAGACGTAGGCAGTTTCATCGCCATCACCTTAGCCGCACGTCAAAACGGGTAAAAGCATTTGATCTTAGTAGTTACCATCCTGGCTTTTGCCTTGATGATCTTCATCCATGAGCTGGGCCACTATCTGATGGCCAGAGCCATGGGCGTGGGGATAGAGAAGTTCTCCATCGGTTTTGGCAAGCCGATCTTCAAGTTTAAGGTCAAAGAGGTGCAGTGGCAGATCGGTTGGTTGCCCCTGGGCGGCTTCGTGAGCCTGAAAGGTGAAGACCACTCGGAGGCTGCGGATTCCGAAGATTCTTTTTTGGCCAAACCCTGGTGGAAGCGCGCTCTGGTCGTGTTTGCCGGCCCTTTTGCCAATCTGATCTTAGGTCTCTTGCTTTTCATCGTTGCCTTCCTGCTGCCCATCAGTACCTCAGACCACAGCCCCGTCATCTTTGAAGCCAAAGGCATCTTTGGCGATGTCTTTGCCCCGGGCGACAGCATCATCAGCGTAAACAATGTGCCCATACAGGGTTACATCCAAGCTCTGGGCGAGCTTTCCGCCAAGAAGGACAACCGGATTATCCTGAAAAGAGACAGCCTCACGGTTGCCATCCAACTCCCCGGCAGCCAAGTGGATAGCCTCCTTGGCAGCGTGAGTCCCATGGTGAGTACCCGTGTCGGCGAAGTCTATGCCGGCATGCCTGCCTGGCGCGCCGGAATCCGCGAAAACGACGTGATCACCAGGGTGGACAGCGTGGAGGTGAGCGACTGGTACAGGATGCGGGAATTGATCACCAAATCACCCGGCAAGAAGGTGAAGCTCACGCTACTCAGAGAAGGCAAGGAGCTGATGCGTGAGGTGGTCTTGGAAGAAAACGAGGTCTTGGGCAGCGAAAAGCTGATCGGCATCTCGAATTACCAACCTGTGAAAGATGTGTACCGGTTCAGCTTCGGGGAGGCTATCGTGCAGGGCAGCAGCTACGCACTGAATTTTGTGATCAGCAATTACACCGGCTTATTCAAAATCATTGCCAAGCCTGATCAGTTGGCCAAAAACGTAGGCGGGCCGGTGATGATCGCCACCATGAGCACTCAGGTAGGCAGCCGTGGCGTCGCCCATCTGATCATGTTCTTCGCCTCTATCAGCCTCGTTTTGATGATCATGAACCTGCTTCCCATCCCTGTCCTGGATGGCGGGCACATCTTCTTTTTCATCATCGAAGGCATCTTCAGAAAGCCGGTTCCCCTCAAGGTTCAGGCCGTCCTGCAAAGAATAGGCCTGGCCCTCCTCGTTTTGCTCATGCTCTTCGCCTTCTCCTCCGATCTCTCCAAGCTGTTTATGAGGCTGCTCTCAAGGTAGTTATGTTCACTTTCAAGCTCGATTCCACTTCTGGCAAAGCACGTGCTGCCACCATCACCACAGACCACGGCGTGATCAAGACGCCCGTCTTCATGCCCGTCGGCACCTTGGGCACGGTGAAAGCCATGAGCCCGCACGAGCTGGAAGAAAGCCATGCGCAGATCATTTTGGGCAATACCTATCACCTTTACCTGCGGCCCGGGCATGAGCTGATCCGCGACGCCGGCGGACTACACAAATTCATCGCCTGGGAGCGCCCCATGCTCACGGATAGCGGCGGTTTTCAGGTGATGAGCCTCTCCGATCTGCGCAAAATCACCGCCGATGGCGTGCATTTCCGCTCTCATATCGACGGCAGCAGTCACTTCTTTTCTCCGGAAAAGGTGATCGAGATTCAGACTGCGCTTGGCGCTGATATCATTATGAGTTTCGATGAATGCCCCGCCCTGCCTTCCACCCGTGAGTATGTGGAAAAGTCGCTCAAACGCACGCTCAAATGGGCCGAGCGCGGCAAGAAAGCCTTTACCAACGAAAAGCATCAAGCCCTCTTTGGCATCGTGCAAGGCGGCATCTATGAAGACCTGAGGGAAAAATCCGCCCTGGCGCTGATGGACATGGACTTTGTGGGCTACAGCATCGGCGGCCTGTCCGTGGGCGAATCCAAGAAGGATATGTTCCGCATTACCAATTTCTTACACGACATCCTGCCCCAGGATAAACCCCGCTATCTGATGGGCGTGGGCACTCCCACAGACCTGCTCAACAACATCGCCCGCGGCGTGGATATGTTCGATTGCGTGATGCCCACCCGTAACGCCCGCAAAGGCAGCATCTTCACCCGCCATGGCAAGATGATCATCAAAGCAGCGCGCTACAAAGAAGACTTCAGCCCCATCGACCCCGAATGCGGTTGCTACGCCTGTCAACACTTCTCCCGAGCTTATATCCGCCATCTGATTACCATGAATGAAATATTAGGCATGCGCTTAGCCACCATCCACAGCCTCTACTTCTACCAGGAATTGATGCAGATGGCCAGAGCTGCCATCCAGGAAGACAGATATGAAGACTTTTTGCAGCAACAGCTTACGGTCTTGGATCGGGTGATCTGAGGTAGCCGGCGCTCGCCGGGGGCGGCTGTGCCGTCCAGTTGTGAGTTGTGAGTTGTGAGTAGGCGACAAGTCATTGATTGGTAGTCCGTTATGTTTGATTTCGTATCACTCGTGAGCATCCATGTTCATCCGTGGAAAAAGAATCTAAGTGTTGGGTGGATAGCAAGATAGAGCAATCGTATCTCAGAAACAAGCGCAGCAACTCACAACTCACAACTGGTAACTGACAACTGCGGCGAAGCCGCCTCATTCGTGTAAATTGGTGAAATTCGTGGGGAAAACCCATTTATTGACGGGCATCGCTTGTTGTTAGTCTTGGTCTCGATCCTTACCCCCAGCGAAGCTGCTCTCCTTCTCTCCCTCTCTCACTCTTGCCGGCCCCGCCGGCTCTGTCCGTGGGAAAAATCCTCGCCTTAAGCCCCATTTTTTGTTTGCAAAAACTCAATCCTTGACTCAACATTTGACTTTTTGCAAAGGTTCACATCTTTTCTGGCGCCTAAGGCGCCGTTTCCTGTATCTTACGCAATTCCTATGAGTTACTTACGGATCCCGTAGGAGCCCCTTAGGGGCCCCATAGGGAGGCCGCATGAAATCGACCTTTTAGAGGGGTCAAAAAAGGCGTTTTTACGTTCAGTTTTGTTAAGACGCCGCAAATATTTCAGAAAGCCCGGCATTTTCGGGTGTCGGTCATGACAAAGAACTCCTACTATTTTAGTAGGTATTCGACCTTCATTTTGAAAAGGAAAATTAACGGTGTTCTGGCACCTTTCGACCCCAAAAAACAACGCCGAGTTTGCCACCTCGGCCAAACCGCTTATTATGTATACAACAAAGCAATGAGGACTATGTATTGAGTACCAACATAAAAATCGGCATAGACGGCATGCACTGTGCGGCCTGTAGCGCCCGCGTCGAGAAGGCCCTGAGTGCGCTGGAAGGCGTGAAGGCGGCGCATGTGAACCTGGCTCTGGAAGAGGCGAGCCTGGAGGTGGAACCGGGGCGTGTGAGCCGGGAGCAGATAGAGAAAACCATCCTTTCGCTGGGCTTTTCCGTGCGTGAAGAGCTGAGCAAGGATGAAGACCGGTTGATCCTGGAAGCCCGTGAAGCACGCAAACGCATGTGGCACATCTGGTTGATCACTATTGTAGTGAGCATCTTCATGGTGGCGCATATGTTCTTTGATACGCACATCCTGAGCAGTGGGGCAGATGGCTGGATCGTGTTTTTGCTCACGCTTTATGCCATGCTCTTTCCGGCACGGAATGTGTATCGTTCCGCTTTTATGTCCCTCAAAACCGGCTCCGCCAATATGGACGTCCTGATCGCCATAGGCACGCTCGCATCGCTATTGGTTTGGCCGCTTTCCTTCCTGGTCAAAGACATTGATCCGCATGCCTTTAGCGGTATCGCAGCGATGATCTTGGCCATCCATCACACGGGCAGATATCTGGAGAGTCGGGCCCGCGGCAAAGCCTCGGAGGCTATCCGCAAGCTGATGAATCTGGGCGCCAAAACCGCTATCCTGCTGGAAGATGGAGTGGAGAGGGAAGTCTCCATCCGCAGAGTGCAACCGGGCGACATCCTGATCGTGAAAGCGGGGATGAAAATCCCCACGGATGCCGTGATCATCGAAGGAAAGGCAAATATCGACGAAGCCATGGTCACGGGAGAATCCATGCCCGTAACGCGCACCGCAGGCGAACGCGTGTTGGGCGCCACGCTCAACGTGAATGGCTATCTGAAGTTGAAAGCGGAGAAGGTGGGCGAGGATACCTTTTTGACGCAGGTGATCAGGCTGGTTCAGGATGCCCAGCATTCCAAGGTTCCGGTGCAGCTCTTGGCAGATAAAATCACCGCCGTCTTTGTGCCCATCGTGATCGTTTTAGCAGTCCTCACTTTTGCCTTTTGGCTGCTTTTCCCTGATACCGCACAGAACATCAGCATCGCCATCCTGAGCGTCATTCCGCTCAAAGACCCCAATCATCTCCCCACCGGCCTGGCGGCGGCGCTGATGGCATCGATCGCCACTTTGGTGATCGCCTGTCCCTGTGCGCTGGGCCTGGCCACTCCCACTGCATTGATGGTGGGAAGCGGCATGGGCGCCAAGCGCGGCATCCTGATCCGCAATTCGGAAGCCCTGCAATTGATGAAAGACGTGAAGGCCATCATCTTCGATAAAACCGGCACCCTCACGCACGGCAAACCCGAGGTGATCGAGATTCATCTGGAGACGCTGGACGAAACGATCGCCCTGGGCATTGCGGCTTCGCTGGAAGCGGGATCATCACATCCTTTGGCGATAGCTCTGATCAAAGGGGCAGAGGAGGCGGGAGCTATTACATCTGAAGTGCAGGATTTTGTCGAACACGTGGGCCAGGGTGTGAGCGCCAGCCTGGACGGCACGAGATACATGTTAGGCAGCCGTAAGTTTATGGAATCAGCCGGCTTGACCGTTCCCGAGAAGACTTTTGAAGCAGATTACGCCAGCCGCGTCTACCTGGCTGACGAGGACAGGGTGTTGGCCATCTTCCTGATAGCGGATGCCTTGCGTGACAATGCCCGGCAGGTGGTGACGCAGCTCAAGCAAAGAGGGATCACGTCCATCATGATCAGTGGCGACAATCCCGCTACAGCCAAAGCTATCGCCGCTCAACTGGGCATCACACGCTTTCATGCTCAAGCTCTGCCGGAGGATAAAGCCATCTTGGTCACGCAGCTCAAGCAGGAATTTGGCACGGTGGCCATGGTGGGCGATGGGATCAACGACGCTCCCGCACTCAAGACAGCCGACATCGGCATCGCCATGGGGCAGGGGACGGACATCGCCATCGAAGCTGCGGACATCACCATCGTGCGGGACGATCTCGCCTGTCTGCCCACCGCAGTCGAGCTCTCGATCCAAACCTTCAAGAAGATACGGCAAAACCTCTTCTGGGCCTTTTCTTACAACCTGATCGCCATCCCTCTGGCCGTGTTTGGCGTCCTGCATCCCGTGATCTCAGAGATCGCCATGGCGGGCTCTTCCGTGACCGTGGTTACCAACGCCAATCTCCTCAGACGCAAAGTAAAATGACGGTGATAGAACCCATCGTGGCAGACATCCTGGGGAAGCTGGCGCAGTGCGGCATCCAGGTGTATGAGCAGGTTCCGCTGCAATATGGGCTGCAACTGCGGCTGATCTACGAAGACGAAAAGGCGGTGCTAAACATCTATCACTCAGCCAAAAAGGGCATTTCCTTAGTGATTGGCGGCAAGACGGGCACGCGGATCAGAAGCATGCTGCAGGAGATCGTGAGCGGGCATGTCCGTCAGCAAGCGGAGCAAGCACCTGAAAGCAAACACAGTTGGGATGATTGGATCGGCAGCGATGAATCCGGCAAAGGCGACTACTTTGGCCCGCTGGTGGTTTGCTCTTTCAGGGCGGACAGAGGGGTGGAAAAAGAGCTGCGGGCCATGGGCGTGATGGATAGCAAGCTGTTGCAGGATTGGCAGATAAAGGAACTGGCTCAAAGGATATATAAAGAGTTTCCCGGCTGCATGAATGGCATCGTGCTGGTGCCCAAAACCTACAACCGCATCATCGAAGACATGAAAAGGCAGGGGCGTAACCTCAATGATCTCCTGGCCTGGCAACACTTTAAGGCCTTGGAAGAGATGCTGAGCGTGGATAACGCCCCCGACGGCGTATTGGTCGATCAGTTCACCTCCCGCAAGACGCTTTCCCAGCTCTTCCAAGCCAGGCGGATAGACATCAATCTGGTGGAGCGTCCGCGCTCGGAAAGCGATGCCGCCGTGGCTGCTGCATCCATCCTGGCCCGCTTTCAATACATCAGCGCCATGGCCGAGATGAGCAGGAAATATCAGATAGGCTTTGCCCCGGGCGCCGGCGCCAAAGTGGACAAAGTGGGGCGGGAATTTGTGCAAAAGTATGGTAAAGACCGCCTGAACGAAGTAGCCAAGCTGCATTTCAAGAACACCTCCCGGGTGTTAGGTGGCTAAAAACATAGCCGTGCAGCAAATTATTTCTGAGTTTGGATTGTATTTTGCATGTATATGGGGTGAGGGCGCTATGTGGTGTCTGTGGCTATAATAACAAGTAGGAACATTAATGTCGCATAACTTAAGAAACTATCTAAGTTTAACGCGGGGAAGCTTCTGTACCCACGAGGCAGATTCTGCCCTGGATTGTATTGTTTATTATCAAACTCAAACCACCTAAATCAATTAAAAAGGAATAAGGTTATGAAAACAACATTTCGCATCACGATGCTCTTGGCCATCCTCCTGGCCATGTTCGGTTTTGCCCATGCGGCAACTGTGCAAGTGGGTGATGGAACTGCTACCTCCAGCTTTTTCCCAATTTTTGGAAACTATAGCTACTCATACACTCAGCAGATCTACACCCAAAGTCAGATCAACTTTGCCGGAGAAATCACCAAGCTCCGTTTCTACTATGTGTCCGGTGATATTACCAACAGTAAAGATTGGACTATTTACCTGGGACACTCGGACAAAACGGAGTTTGGCAGCACCACGGATTGGGAAGCTCCGGCAAACCTTACGCAGGTCTTTAATGGCGACGTGACTTCCATGATGCCAGCGGCCAACAACTGGATGGAAATCACTCTGGATACTCCATTTAACTACAACAACAGCAACAATCTAATCGTCGCAGTTCATCAGTACACTCCGGATTATGCAACCATGAGCTGGGGAGCGTTTTCCGCCGGATCCAATAAGGGGATGTATTATCGTAATGACAACGACAACCCTGATCCTAATGATCTTCCTACGGCAAACGGAAGAAGTGCCAATATCAACCGCATTCATTTTGTCTTCCCGGATACCGAAGCCCCGATGACTCCCGTGCTCTTGGCACCCGAGAATGGTGCCGATATCATGAGCGGTCAATCCTTGAGCTGGGCTCTGCCTCAGGGAAGTGCAGATGCCTCTGGATTTGACCTCTTTATCGATGGCAACCTTGTGATTGACAATCAACCCACAACCTCCTATACCGTTGCAGATTTGGCTGCAGGTGAGCACAACTGGTATGTGGTAGCCCGCAACAATATCGGCACTTCAGCTCCATCTGAGACTCGGACTTTCAATGTGGTAAATGGAGTGATTATCGGTGATGGAACAACTTACCAGACAGACCCCTTCAATGCTCATTATGGCTATGGACGCTCCATAGGGCTCTATTCCAACGCTCAGATAGGGCAGCTTGGCGTGATCACCACCCTGGGCTGGAATGTCCAGACGGCAGGCACCTCAGCCATTCCTTACAAGATCTACGCCAAGATAACCGATGACACAGAGCTTACCCAGACGACCTGGGCTGATTTTACTGCAACAGCTACTTTGGTCAAAGAAGGGAGCTATGCGTTTAACAGTTTGGGCTGGCATCAGTTGGATCTGGATGCGCCGATTATGTATACCCACGGCAATTTGATGATCGGTGTGGAAGCCAACCATGGCGGCAGTGGAGCCGGAACGGGTGGCTACCCCAGGTTCTACTACACTTCCGGAGATCCAGCCACACACCAGTATTGGCGCAGAGACAATAGCATTCCCGATGGCAACGGAACCCTGAATGCAAGTCGACCCAACATCATGATGTTGATCTCACCTCTTTCGGATGATCCCACATTTGTGCTGAGCCCCTCAACCTGGGATTTTGGCCGCGTGATGATCAATACCACCGATAGCAAAACTTTCTCCATCGTAAACGGTGGAGGCGGAACTCTCACCGTCACAGGTTTGAGCCCCATGAATGATGGTTTCTTCACGGTTACGGATGCTCCCACCTTCCCAGTGAGCTTGACCACGGGACAAAGTGCCACCTTCAACATCCAATATGCTCCCACAACTGAGGGCAACCACACGGGCACCTTCACCATCACGGATGGCCGTGCTACCACGGAGTTGGTGGTAAATGGTGAATGCTTTGATCCCTCCATTGTCAGCTTCCCCTACCTGCAAAACTTTGATGGGGATTGGACCGGCTCACCTGCCGCACCTGAAGGATGGACAGTGGTCAATGCCAATAACGACGGCTATACTTGGAGACAGTCAAGTCAATACATCTCACCCACCTATTCACCTCCCTTCGCAGCCCACGGAATGGGAAATACTGACGACTGGCTGATCACTCCCGCCATCAACCTCACTAATGTGAACGTCAGAATGAAGTGGTGGGATAAGGTGGAAAGCTCCACCAGGGCCAACCAATACAAGGTGAAGGTATCCACCACCACACCGGATATTGCTTCCTTTACCACGGATTTGTTGGATGTTGTCTGCGACAACACTGCCTGGACGGAGCACGTGCTAAACCTGGATGCCTACAATGGACAGACCATCTACTTGGCCTTCTATCAGTATGTATCTCCTTCCAACATCTACGGATTTGGAATCGATGACTTCCTGCTGGAAGAAATACCCGCAGCTCCTGTTTTTGTTTACACTCCTGAAAGCATCGACTTTGGCACTACTTTCGCCAATACTCCCACAGACTATCAGAACGTGACCATCACCAATACCGGTGCGGGCACTCTGGAATTGACTGCCGCAAACGTGAGCATTGTCGGTGATGATGCAGCGATGTTTGAATTTGACCCCGTAAACTTGCCTCTTGCTCTCACCACGGATCAAAGCGGTGTTATTCCGGTTCGCTATAACCCCACGGCAGAAGGCACACACAGTGCCACTTTGCGCATGGTCTACGGTGGTGAAAACTATGATGTGACCTTGAGCGGTCTTGCTATGGGACAAAATGCCCTCTTCGAAGGTTTTGAAGGCACCATATTCCCGCCCGTCGGCTGGACTGTGCACAATGGCGGTGGCAACCAGGCATGGCAAAGATCAACCGCGAATCCTCACTCCGGAGTCGCTCACGCACATCTGCGTTACGACTCGGTTGCTCATGATGACTGGCTGATCACTCCCAAACTCTCTCCCACTGCTGCAAACAGTACCTTCAGCTTCTATGGAACCAATAACAGCACCTACTACGATGAGAGATTCAACGTTCTGGTCTCCACCACCACGCCTGATATCGCATCCTTTACCGCGATAGCCACCAATGAGGGCACCGGTTCCAATTCCTATATGTTCCACAGCTATGATCTGTCAGCCTACATCGGTCAGCAGATCTACGTGGCTATCCAGGCGATTTCTACAAACCAACTGTATCTGCAGATTGATGACGTCTCCGGACCGGATATCGTGTCAGATATACCCGCCGCTCCCGTGCTGGTCAGTCCCGCTAACGCTGCGGTCATGGTCTCTGTCACGCCCACCTTCGCCTGGGAGGCAAGTCCCGGTGGCATCCCCTCAGGCTTCAG
>DGFM01000013.1:11308-11580 GCA_002391675.1 Cloacimonetes bacterium UBA3900
CTGGACGGTGAAAGCCTACAACAGCGCAGGCGAAAGCGATGCACCTGCAGCCTTCAGCTTTACCACCGTACCCGGAGGTTTGGTGTTTATCGGTGATGGCACCGAAAACAAGCAACTGCCTATCCATCCTTACTATAACTACTCCTACAGCCAAACCATCTACCTCCAGAGTGATATCAACGTCGCAAACCAGCGCCTTGAGAATATCGCCTTCTACTGGAACGGCGCAGCGGCGGGAACAAACAACAGAGACTGGGTGATCTATATGGCGC
>DGFM01000011.1:0-1240 GCA_002391675.1 Cloacimonetes bacterium UBA3900
AGGACATAATGCCTACCTTTTGAGTGTGAATTGCTTCCGGAATCCAGTGCCTGTTGAACCGGAGCTTTCTGAAATATTTGACTTACGCCCTTGATTTCTGCAAACAAATCCGCCCTCTAAAACGTCGATTTCATGCGGCCTCCCTTAGGGGCTCCTGTGGGTCTCCTTTGGGATCCACAAGTAACCCATAGGAAACCCAAGAGTTACGCAAGTGAGCGCCGAGGAGATCCGAAGGTGGGCGAGGCCGGGTCAAAAGTCAAATGTTGATGCAAGGGTCGGTTTTTTGAAAACAATTTCTGGCCCTTAAGGGGAGGGGTTTTCCATCAACAACCGGCAGCTGCGATCTTGTCTCTTCACATCTACCCACTCAAATTGAACATGAGCCTAATATGATCTCTGTCCGGCTCGCGGTTTACACCCTCTTTTTGCTTAGTCATCTGCACACAAAAAAAGCCCGCCGGAACACTTTCCCAGCAGGCTTCAAATTTGGTTTTGTTAATTACTTGGCTTAGGGCAGCCAGTCATCCTTGACGGTGGGTTTCTCACCCGGTTTGTCGTCTATCACTTCATAGACGGAGTTTGTCAGGCTATAATTCACGATAACTCCTGCCTTGCCAAAGCTTTCTTTGGATACGGCTTGCACGAAGTGTCCCTCGGCATCATACTTGAATTCGAAGTTTTCGTCTTTAAACACTCCCACTTCTCCCAAGTCGATGGGGTAGTCTCCAAATTCGTCTGCTTTCTTATAATCTTCCATCTTTTGGATGATGTCGGTCAGGATGGGGACTATTGCTTCAAACTTTTGATGTGCCTCGGCTTCTTTTTGTTTGTCTATCTTCATCTGTTGCAATCCGAAGATAAAGACCAGAATGAGCCCGGCGAGCATGAGGATCATGATCATTTCCACCAAGGTTACCTTGCGGAACGGATCAGCTTCTTTGGTGTGCAATGCAGCGTTATTGCGCTCTTCTTGTGGGTTTATGGTCGGCGTAGCTTTTGTCTCGGCCATTTTATCCTCCCTTAGGAATCTTCATTTTGTTCATTATTTTAAAGTGGCGTATTTTGTCAAAGGATTTGTTATAAACCCCAAAATCTGAAGGAACGGGCCAGCATCAATTCGTGGCTCAGGTTGGTTATTCGGGGCTCGTATTTGAAGGTATATTCCAGCCTGAACTGATGCGGCAGGATCAATCTCAGCGCGGTATCGTGCGAGACCTGTATGCGGGTGCGCCGTTGCAGG
>DGFM01000011.1:1509-2689 GCA_002391675.1 Cloacimonetes bacterium UBA3900
GTATTTACTTGCGGAGATGGAGAGGTTGTTGAGCAGGATTGAGGTGCCAAATTGGTTCACATCGTCCAGGAAGCGGTTTGTATCGGCGTATTCTGCAAACTGGCCGGGATTGGATGAGTATTGGCTAAAGAGGTTTTGGATCACACCTGCTTTGATGCTGAATCCATCGAGTTTCAGGGCTCTTCTGATCTCGTTTTCCAGCGGGTAGAGCATAGGTGAGAGGATGGAGGCGTTGATATTGTCTGAAAGCAGCATCAGTGCTTCATCTTGCAGGTCCAGGGTCTCCTGTCCGGTCTTCATTCCTTCCGAGGAGCCGGTGTAGCGCATTCTGGCCAAGATATCCGTGATGGACTGGTCGGTGGGGTTGTCGCTGGAGAGGTTGAATTTCAGGCGCTCCATCAGCGGTTTTGAGAGGTCTCTATCCGTGGTTACGCTCAGGATGATGATGGTGCCGTCGGGGCTGCGTTTGGTGAAGGCGCCATCAATGATAAAGAGGTCTTGGGCGTCCACGATGCTGATGTTTAGATACTCTGCTTCGAAGACGGTTCCCAGGAAGTCGATCTTACCCTTTTCTGAATTGAAGGCCGCTTCCTTGGCGATGAATTGGTTGCCGTCATAGACCAGATGCAGGAATCCGCCGGGTTTGATGTCCATGCTTGCGGGGTAGGTCACATAGCGGATGTTGTCTTCCAGCTTGATGATGAGATCGAGCTTAAAGGGCAGTGGTATGGGCTCGTCGGTGGTTTGGACGTTGTTGTCGGTCTTGGTCAGAGCGCCGCGGAAGCTGTAGACGAGATTGAGCAGGTTGTCGGTGCGGGGCGGATAAAGCGCTTGTGCATCGCTTACGACGACATCCCCCACGATGTTCATGTCATCAAAGGGCCCGCTGACGGTAAACCAGGCATCATTGCGTCCTTTGAGCATCACCTTGGAGAGCGTCCTGGGTGCGGTGAATTCGGGGATATTCACCAGCAGTCCCGGTTCGTCCGTGCCCAGTTTGAGGATACCGAGATCCAGAAATCCCACAAAGAAGTGGTTGGTGGGGTCTTCATCAAAGTCGTTGAAAAACCGCAGCCTGCCTTTACCCATGAGGAGGTTGGCGCGGTCTATGCTCACCTTGTTATCCTTGATGGAGGCGGCCAGGTTGAAGGCTCTGATGGGCTCGGTCTGGTCTTTGATC
>DGFM01000011.1:2976-5393 GCA_002391675.1 Cloacimonetes bacterium UBA3900
CCTTCGAAAAAGTTGCCGCTGGTGAGGTTGTAATCCAGTGCACCGGAACCCTTTACCTCTCCCAGATCGCTTGAGGCCACATAGAGCGTATCCACCTGCAGGAGTCTATCGGATTGACAGCCGATCAGCCGCAGGTTTTGCAGCTCCGGGATACCTTCAAAGACCAGCCTGGGCGCGCTCACATCGGCAGAAATGTGCATACCGGGGATGCGGGAAGCTTCAGTTCCATAGGAAAAGCCCACTTCACCGCTCAATTCCACCTGCAAAGGTATATCTTCCAGCACTTCCGAGATGGGGAAGCTCTGCGCTATACCCCTGGCATCCAGGCAAAAGCCATTGATGAAATCCAGCGTGGAATCTTTGAGTGGCATCTCTTTATTGCCGGCCTTGAGTTTGCCCATGATAGCCACTTCATCCGGTGGGCCTCTCAGCGTCAGATTGGCCGACATCGGCTTCAGGCCGTCAATATTCACCGCTCCCACGCTCAGTAAGGCATTCAGTTCCCCATCGTAAGTGCCGGTGAGTTGCACTCCGGAAATATCGGGCAAAAAGGAGGTGTATTGCGGCACATAGCGCTGCACTTGCCCGGTGGAAACGTCTTTGAGGTAAAAGCTTGCCGTGGAGGCCATGATGTCATCCAGCGGCACCTGAGCAGTGGCGCGGAGCATTTCATTCACGCGCAGGGAACCCAGGTTCAGCACCTGGTCTTCCAGCGTGGCTATCACTTCAAAATTGAGCTCTTCACCGTTGAGGCTGCCATTGGAAGTGCTGGCATAAAGCCCCGCCCGCGAGGTATTCAGGTTGTAAGAGCCGCTGAGGCTGAGCTGCGTATCGAGCCTCAGTTCGTCGTTATCGGTGCTGATATGCAGGTTGGTCTGCGCGGCGATATTATCCTGATGCATAAAGCCGCTGATGCTGCCGCCAATCGAGGGGCCGAAGCGCGTGAGCATTTCATGGGGATAGATGTCTGCCAGGGCGATGGAATTGAGGTTTACATCCACCGCCAGGCTGCGGTCCAGGATGTCGCCCACCGCGCTGATCAGCTGGCCGTCGGGGCTGCTGAGATCGCAATCCAGATAATAGCCTTTATAAGGGCCGTCCGGTGCGGGGATGAGATTGACGTAACCGCTGAAGTTATCGAGGGATGAGCCGCCTTTCTTCACGCTCAGGGACTGGAATTCTGCGCCAATCTGCGGCAGATCGTCATACAAATCCACATCCACCTTGGCTTTTGCATTCAGCGCCAGGTCTTGCCCCGGCTTCTGCGGCACGATGTCGAGAGATGTCTTGATGCTCAGAGCAAAGGGATCGACACTTCCCTTCGCCGCCACATTGTGTTCCATCACCTGCACGCTGAGGTCTTGAACTTGCAGCAGGTCATCGCTGAAGCTGCCTTTCACGGCGATATTATCAAACCTGATTCCGGTGACACTGATACCGGCAGAGCGTGCTGTGATGTTGGCTTGAGGCTTTTTGACGGTGCCTTCGGCCTGGACGCTTGCCTCCACAAAGCCGCTCAGCGCAGGACTGATCATGGAGAGGTCGAGGTTTGCACTCACGTTTCCGCTGTCCAGATGCAGTTTGCCCAGGGGGTCTTGGATCTCAAAGTGGCCTCCCACGGTGCTCTTACCCACCTTTGAGGTAGAAAGCGCCACGCTGAGGTGATTGTCTTGCATCTCAGCGCTCAGGAAGGGTAGCGAAACAGCGTGTTCCTGCAAAAGCAGCGCGGTGGTGTCCCAGGCCATCAGCTTGCCATCAAACAAGATATCGTCATCTGCAGTGGCCTGAGTGGCTTCCAGCTGCAAGCCGATCATGCTGCGCGGATAACCCAGGGCTGTGTGGTGTATATATTGAGGCTTAAAGCTTGATATTTGAGCAGTTGCCCGCTCCAGTCTATCTCTGATCAGGCTGCCTTGCACCTTCAGTTTGCCTTCGCCGGGCATATTGGCGCTGAGGTCCACGCTGATCTTACCTTTATTTAAAGCACTGATATTGATATTGTTGAGCGATTGCTTGATCTGCAAAAGCTCTCCGCCGCCAAACTCCAGCGCAATGCCCAGATCCAGGCTTAATGCGCCGTTTCTCACCTCCACTTTCTTGAAGTAGTTGCTCAAATCCGGTAGTCTGAACGGCGGTGCGGGCGGCTTTTCCTCTTCGGAAGGCACGATCTTGAGCCTGACGATGGGGGAGTTCACCTCCACGTGACCCAGGATGTGTTTGAGTTTGAGGCCGCTGAAGATAAATTTCAAGAGATCGTAGCGTACTCTCACCTTGCGCACATCGAAGCTCAAACTGCTATCTGATGCGGCAAAGCTGACGTTTTCCAGGTAGGCCTGCCTCTCGCCCAGGTTGAAGGTCTCGATGGTGAGTTTGCCGCCCAAAGCATTGCCGCCCAAGGTCTCTATCATCCCTTTGGC
>DGFM01000011.1:5637-10161 GCA_002391675.1 Cloacimonetes bacterium UBA3900
GGGTTAACTTCCCCCCACTGAGCTCATAACTCTTATCAGCCAGCTTGGCCAGTTCACGGTCATGGGTCACCACCACGAAGGTTTGGCCCAAATCTTCATTCAATTGACGCATCAGCTTCCACACCTCCAAGCTATTGGCAGGGTCGAGGTTGCCGGTGGGTTCATCCGCCAGCACGATGGAGGGTTTATTGGCCAGAGCCCGGCCGAAAGCGACGCGTTGCTGTTCGCCGCCACTGAGCTGATTTGGGAAGTGGCTTTCCCTGTCCTCAAGGCCCAGGCGGGCCAGGATTTGCAGGGATTCTTCCCGGGCAGCGGCTATCTTCTTGCCGGCGATAAGCAGCGGCAGTGCAACGTTTTCTGCAGCGGTGAGGTCTTCCACCAAATAGTGGAATTGAAACACAAATCCTATCTTTGAATTGCGGATATAGGGTGCATCGGGATGGCGGGAATTAACCCTCACGCCTTCGATTTCGATGGTGCCGGTATCGCTATCATCCAAGAGGCCCAAGATGTGGAGCAGTGTGCTTTTCCCGCAGCCACTCTGGCCTGTGATGCTGATCAGTTCGCCTTTCTTCACTTGGAGGTCTGCGCCATCCAGCACGGTGATGCTGCGATGCGAATCCTGATATACTTTACTGATGTTTTGTGCGCTAAGAATCATCTTTTGGGCTTCCTTAGGGGTTGCGAATGAGGTCTATAATCTTGAGACGGTTGATCTGCCGCGAGGGTATCCACACGCAGATAATCACGAGGATTGAGGCCACCACAAAGACGGCAGCCAGGTTGAATAAACTGATATGGTGCTCCAATTTGTCGATAAAATACACTTCACCTTTGAGGCGATAAAAGCCCTGTTTCACTACAAACAGTGAGAGCAACGCACCTAAAGCCTGGCCGATGATGATGGCGATAAGGCAGACCAGCAGTATCTGGTAATTGATGACGCGGCGTACAGTTGCCGCTGTAGCACCCAGCGTGCGCAGGATGGCGATCTGGTTTTTCTTATCCAGGATCATGGTGGAGACCGCACTGATCACATTGATGCCGGCGATGAGCACCAGGAAGCTGAATACGATGAAGATCAGCCACTTTTGCATGGCCACGATGCGCAGAAGATCGCCGCTGATGGGCGGATAGGCGATCAAGTCGGCTCCCAGCTCCAAACGGTATCTGCTGGCTATTTCTTTGGCTTTATCCACGTGCTCGTTGTCCAGCTTGATCTCCACCGCGGCAAAGGGGTCATCGGTGAAAAGGATGCTGCGCGCATCCGTCAAGGTGCCGATGATGAGCGAGCGGTCAAATTCATAATATCCTGATCTATAAAGACCTACCACCTCAAATCTGCGTATGTCTGAGCTCACTCCCAGAGGTGTGACGCGCCTGAGCTGCGGATACAGCAGGCTGATCTCGTCTCCTATTCCGAGGCCAAATTCCTCCGCCAGATAGTGGCCGATAACCACCTCTCCATCATTGACTTGCGGCCTTCCCTCCACCACAAATTTGCCATAATGCAGCTCTTTGCCTTCCGCCGTGTGATAGGCGTTGAAGACGCAACCGCGCGTGTTTACGCTGTCTATCGCCATGAGGTTGATGCCGATATTGGGTGTGAGTGAGACGATTTCCGGCTTGTCTCCGAGCGTATTCATGATCCTGTCCAGCTGTTCCCGGCTGAGGAAGCGTCCGTTTCCACTCTCGATCTTGATGTGGGCAAAGCTATCCAGCAGCACCGTCTTCAGCGCTCTTTCATAGCCCTCAAAGAGGTTCAAACCCGCACTGAGGATGCTCACGGAGATCACGATGCCCAGCACCATGAAGACAAAGCTGAAGCGCATCAACATCCGCTTGGGACTCTTGATGTAACGCAGCAGGTAAAACCTTTCTATGCTTTTCACTTCCTACTCTGCATCGTCGAGATTGATGCTTTCTTTGATGGAAAAGTTCTGTTTATCGCGGGCGTTGAATTTGTTCACGATCAGCTCTGAGATGAGTCCCAACGAGGCAAATTGCAATCCGCCCAGGATGAGCAGTATGCCCAAAAAGAGCAGGGGACGGTTGGAGAGCGGCACGCCCCAGAAGATCTTGAGTGCAGCCAGGTAGCCGGAGATGACGAGTCCCAGCAGCGTGGAGACAAGTCCCCATCTGCCAAAGAGATAGAGCGGGCTTTTGCTGTAGTGCGTCACCATCCTGACGGTGAGCAGATCAAAGAGTCCTCTCAGATAGCGTTCCGTGCCATACTTGGATTTGCCAAATTTCCGGGCGCGGTGATGCACCGGGATTTGGCCCACTTTATAGCCCATGGAATGCGCCAAAACGGGGATGTAGCGATGCATTTCGCCATAGAGCACAAGCTCCTTCACCAGGCTTTTGCGATAGGCTTTGAAGCCGCAATTGTAGTCCTTGAGCTTGAGCCCGAAGGTGCGTGCGGTCACCCAATTGTAAAGCTTGGAGGGCCACCTCTTGTGCCAGGGGTCTTTACGCTTTTGTTTCCAGCCACTTACCAGGTCATAGCCTTCATCCAATTTGGCCAAAAAGGCGGGGATTTCACTGGGATCATCCTGCAGGTCGGCATCCAGGGTGAAGACTATTTCGCCGCCGGCGACGCTGAAGCCTTTTTGCAGGGCGGCCGCTTTGCCAAAGTTGCGTCTGAAGCGTACCACCTTGATTCTTTCGTCTTTGGCAGCCAGTTCGCCCATGATTTTAAAGCTCTCATCCGTGGAGCCATCGTCGATATAGATGATCTCATGGTCTTGAGTGGGGCAATGATCCTGGATTTCAGCGGTCAGCTGCTGCAGGGAGTCTTGTTCGTTCAAAGCGGGGATCACAAAAGAAATACGCATATCTTACTCTCTCTTATACAAATATGTTTGCCAGGCTGAGTGCCAGTCCGGAGATGATGGGGATTTTGATATTATCGTCTATGGGCACGATGCTCAATTCGGCGAAAGTGGCAGCCAAAGCCCCTACCACGGCCATTGTAGGCGGCAGGTAGAAGAGGCCGAAGATAAGGGTGCTGGCAAAGCAAGCCAGGCTGCCTTCCAGGGTTTTATCCGTTCCCAAGATCTTCCTTTTGCCCATGCCCATACCTACCAAAGCGGCAAATGTGTCTCCGATAGAGAGATAAGCCATACAGCAGAAGGCGATGGTGGGCTCGAAGAAGGCCACGCAGATCACGTCGGTAAAGAGCATATAAGTGGCTCCGGTAAAGTCTCTTAGCTCATGCCTCCTCAAGATGCGCCCAAAGAAGCGGTAAAAGGTGTGGCGGAAGCTCTTTTGCCAGTGGCGGTAAAACTCAATGATGAAGCTGAGGCAGAAGGCGGCCAGGAGTATGGAAAACCCCAGCCGGCGGTTGAATCCCAACAGATATTTATAGCCAAAAGGGATGATGAGCGAGCCCAGATGTATCGCTTTCCTCAGGTATTCCTTCAGTCTCTTTTCCTGCATCTTTCTTCACCCATAAAGCCGCGCTAAGGCTCACGCAAGACGTAGTCCATCACACGCACGCTTTGACGGGTTCTCCAATAAAACACCATATCTATCTTCTTGCCCCGCGGCAGGTTGATATTATTGTACTCAAGCGTCATTTTAGACATCAGGGTATTCACATCCACACCTCTGGCCAGCAGCAGCGGCTCCGGGTTATGGATGCCATAGGGCAGCAGCTTCAAGAGGTTTTGCCAGTTTGCAAAGTGCAGGTCTTCCAAGCGGATAACTGCGTCCACCTCAAAGCGTGGCGGCGGCTCAACGCTCTTCAGATTCAGATCCAAATACTCGTTGTAACAGCTCAGAAAGTCGTCATACTGCTCCGGTTTCATGGAGAATCCCGCCGCTTTGGCATGGCCTCCATATTGGATCAGATGCTCTTTGCAATGCGCAAAAGCGTCTACCATGTTAAACCCATCGGGGCAGCGTCCTTCGCAGACCATATTGTCGTTGTGATATTTGATCATGATGGCGGGGATATTGAGGCTGGAAACCACGTAGGTGGAAGCGGTTCCCAGGAAGTTGTAGGGGATGATGTCCTCATCGTCAAAGTAGATGAAAGCACGCGCCTCAAAATCTGCCAAAATGGTATCCAGATAGCCAAAGATGCGGTTCAGCTCGGATTCCCACTGTCTTTTCTCTTGTTCCAGAGCCTCAAAAAGCTGCGCCTTTTCATCTCCCATCTGCAGCAGAAAGCGCATCGCCATATGCTGTCCGCCCGCTTCGCGTCCGTTGGCGATCAGCCTGGAAGTATTGCTGATGAAGTCGAAGATGTCCATCTCATCGTTTAAGCGCTTGAAGTTGCGCAGCAGGAAGTCTATGCTTGGATCCCGCATCAGCGGCCAGTTTTCGATCACATATCTCAGGATGATGCGGTTGATGCCCACCATTGGCACCTTGTCTGCGATGCTTCCCACNNTGTCACAGCCCAGGCTTTTCAGCTGCTCCACTCCCGCGCGGGAGGAGATGCCATTATCCACCACGATGGCCAGAGTAAAGCCATTTTGGCGCACATACTCCACAAAGTCGTCCTGGATGCCGTGC
>DGFM01000011.1:10274-10415 GCA_002391675.1 Cloacimonetes bacterium UBA3900
ACGCCCACTCCGGCCAGGTCTTTGAAGGGATAGCGGCACTGTGGCAAGCGTGGATTCATGATGCCAAAGGCGTCCGGCAGCTGCTGCGGCTGTATCAGGTGATGATCCACGATCAAGGTGTCACAGCCCAGGCTTTTCAGC
>DGFM01000011.1:10521-10680 GCA_002391675.1 Cloacimonetes bacterium UBA3900
TCACCAGCGGCTCATTGGTATACATCGCCCTCTGTATCCTGTCCGCCAGCACCTCGATATTGGCAAACAGGCTCTCATCCGGCAGATCATCCAGGCCGGCCGCTGAGTCCAGGTCTATCTGCTTTCGGCTCTTCCGAAGTTGCTCGATAAATTCTGCCT
>DGFM01000011.1:10725-10886 GCA_002391675.1 Cloacimonetes bacterium UBA3900
CAAAGTCGTCCTGGATGCCGTGCGGCCAGAGATTGCGGTTTGGGATGTAATATTCATGTTTTTGATAGCCCACGGAATTGAAAAAGTCGTGCAGGATATAGGTTCCCGTCACTCCATCCGGATCGTCGTGACCAAAGATCACCAGCGGCTCATTGGTATAC
>DGFM01000011.1:11140-12931 GCA_002391675.1 Cloacimonetes bacterium UBA3900
AAGTTGCTCGATAAATTCTGCCTGCTCATCATCCGGCAGCTTCCAGCTCACCATTGATCTATCTCCTCTTTGACGGGGATGTCTCTGGGAGCGGTTCTATCGCTTGCTTTGCCGATGATGTCAAATCCGGTGAAGCCCAGCATGAACATGAATGAGGTATCCGAGAGCTTATTGGTGTCGAGATCGCCTCTTTTCAAGATTTGGAAGCCAAAATCCAGGCGGTTGATATCACGCTTGAGCGGGAAGCTGATGCCGCAGCTAACTGCATATTCGTCAATGGGTTCACCCTTGGCTTTGAAGGGCAGCGAACGCCAGGAAAATCCGGCTCTGAGCGGCAGTTTTTGCAGATAGCTGTCGCGGGTTTCGGCCACCGGTTCATAGGCCCAGCCCACGCCCAGTTTCAGGCCGTCTTCCAGCTTGTCATCTATCTGTTTCCAGGCTTCGTAATGCAGGTCCACATTCACTTTATGCTCTTTGAAAGGCAGGATGGATGTGCCCAGCCCCAGCTCCCAGGGCAGCTCATATTCATAATCCTCTTCCGGCTCGCTGGTGTGCAACGAAACCCTTTTACTGCTGCCTTTGAGCTTGATCTGCGGGCTCACATACATCGCGGTGCTAAACCTCTCAAAATTGGCCATGGTCCCCAGGGTGAGTGAGGGGCCTTTATAAGACCGGATCAGCTCTTCATAGGTATTGTAGGGGCTGAAACCGGCATCCTGGTTGAAGCTGCGCACATCGTGGCCGAAGTAGTAGTTAAAACTGGCTCCGGCACTGAATTTGCCCACTCTGTAGCTATAGATGAAGTCGCCCCGGTAGAGATACCTGTCCATGACGTGCTTTTCCGTGATGCTGGTGCTGTCTGCGCTGAGGAATTTTACGGCATTGTTCACCAGGCCCGAGGAATGCGAGTTGATCTGCAGGCCCAGTCTATGTTTTTTCACCGGTACGCTGAGGCTGAGGTAGGGCAGGTCAAGTGCATCATCCACAAAGCTTTTGCCGCCTTCGGAGGCATATCTGGTAAAGCCAAAGACCATGCCCGTGGCCAGCAGGGTACGGTTGGAGGCGTTATGCAGAGCGGGATTGCCAAAGCCGGAATTGTAGCGGAAGTTATCCGCCAGCCCGGTATCTCCCATGCTCAGCCCGTAGATGTCGTTTCCATAATAGCGAACCGGCATCCCGCCAAACGAGAAGATGGAATTGCCGCACCAGATTGCGCTGCAAGCCATCATCACGATCAAGATCAGACAAATCAATCTTTTCATTTGTTTTCCTTATATCAGATTCTGCTCCATGACATATTTTCAGGGCAGATCATTTTTTGGTTTTGCGCTCACGCGTCTTTCTCTTAGATCCGCTTTTGGTCTGCGGCTTCACCGGCTCGGCGGGTATCCTGAAAAACTTGTAGGCGTTATCAAAGGCGTGCTGCGCCACTTCAACCGGCGTGATTTCCTTGATCTCGGCTATCTTTTCCGCCACCAAATGCAGATACAGAGGGCTATTGCGCTCGCCACGATGCGGCACGGGCGGCAGATAGGGACAATCCGTCTCGATCATAAACCTGTCCAGGGGCACCATGCGGATCACGTCGTCCAGCTTGGAATTGGCATAGGTGATGGCGCCCGTGAAGGAAAGCATCCAACCCGCTTCCAATACCTGCTCGGCAAAGATTATGTCCCCCGTAAAGCAATGGAACACAGCCTCTTTCACCTCTTCTTCCTTGAGGATCTTGTAGCATTCCTGGTGCGCATCGCGGTTGTGAACCACCACGGGAAGATCGTATGCCACAGCCAG
>DGFM01000011.1:13139-13562 GCA_002391675.1 Cloacimonetes bacterium UBA3900
CGGAAGAAATCCAGGCCAATCTCGCCGATGGCAACCACCTTCTTCTCCCGGGCCAAACGCTTGATCAGCTCGGCATCAAAATCCGTCGCATCATGAGGATGATAACCCGCAGTGGCAAAAATGTGAGTATGCTTATTGGCCAATTCCAGGGAGGCGAGCGAGGTCTCCCGATTGAAACCAATATTGATGATATACTCAATGCCGCTGCTAAAGCATTTACTTATAAGGGCTTCTCTGTCCTTATTAAAATCTGGAAGATCCAGATGAGCGTGAGTTTCAAACAGTTTCATATTTATACTTTTTCCCATAATTTGATATCGGACAAAGAAAATCCAAGCCCTGTATCTTGTCAAAGAGTTTTTTAGTTTTTCAGCAAGTATCCACGGATTTGGGATAATAGAGCGCACGGATGTGCACAGAAAA
>DGFM01000040.1:0-15174 GCA_002391675.1 Cloacimonetes bacterium UBA3900
CGAAACCACCCGCATCTCCACCAAAAGCACACCCTCCCCCGGAACCCCCCCTGGAGCCCAAAAAGCGCATTTAACACCCCCTTCCCCCCTTGCCGGCATCCAAGTACACCCTTCCTTATTTGGACACGAAAAAAGGGCTGCAAAAACTGTTCCGTTCTTGCAGCCGCTTTTATAAATTACAATATCAGGCCAGAGGCTATTTGGTAAGGTCTTTGGCTTTGATCTTGTCAGTTTTGGGCTTGATTGTGGATTCTTCCACAAACTGGATGATGGCCATGGGTGCTGAATCGCCTTTTCTAAAGCCTGCTTTGATCACTCTGGTGTATCCACCGTTGCGACCCTCAAATGCCGGGGCAATTTCGTCGAAAAGCTTTTTGACCAGGGTTCTGTCTCCAAGGACCTTATAGGCCAGACGGCGGGAGTGTACAGTGTTTGCCTTGCCGTAGGTAACCACTCTTTCCACGTGTCTTCTCAGCTCTTTTGCCTTGGCGAGGGTGGTGTTTATCTGTCCGTGTTCGATCATTGATTTCACGAGATTGCGGAACAACATCCTTCTGGCGTCCATTTCACGGCCGAATGTTTTACTTTCAACTCTATGTCGCATTTTTCACCTTCTTTTTTGATGTGGGGATGGGTTTTCTTTGGGTGGTAACGGCGTCCTTATCCACTTCTTTTTCTTCAGCTGCTGCCTTGGTTTCTTTTGTTTTTGCAGCTTTTGTAGCTTTGCTTGCCTTGGCGGCCGGCTTTGCCGTTGGGATAATGGTGGAAACGCTGGTGGGTTCCTCTTGTTTCACGCCTCTGCTCTTTGCTTCGCGGATGCGTTCGTAGATGCCTTCCACGTCCATACCCAGTTCCAGATCATATTTCTTTAGTTTTAAGACGATTTCTTCGAGGGATTTTTTGCCGAAGTTGCGGAATTTGAGCATTTCGGCTTCAGTTTTGGATACCAAATCGCCTATAGTTTCGATATTTGCAGCGGCCAGGCAGTTTGCAGCTCTGACCGTGAGTTCAATTTCTTTCACGCTGGTGGCGAGTGTTTGCTCCATTGCTTCCAGTTCAGGATCCATCTCAATATCACGGATATAGACGGGCTCCTGCTCAAAGAGGCTGATCCTGTCTGCCATGTCTCTGATGATCTTGGCAGCCAATGAGAGTGCATATTTGGGTTCCACTGCGCCGTTTGAATATATCTCCAATATCAGCTTGTCAAAGTTCATTCTCTCTTTGACGCGTTGGTGCGTGACGGAGAAATTTACTTTGAGAATGGGGGAATAGACGCTATCAATGGGGATAAATCCCGCGGGATGGCCTTCGGTGATTTGTCTGTCTGCGCTAACGTAACCTCGTCCGATACCGATGATCAGTTCCATCCTGAATTCGATGTCTTCGGTCACTTCCAATAGATAGAGGTCTTTGTTGACGATATTGATATGAGGGTTCTCTTGGATCGAGGATGCAGTCACGATGCCTTTTCCTTTGTGCTCTAACACTACGGCCACTTCCTCCACGCTGGAGCAGAAGATTACCAGCTGCTTCAGACGCAAAATGAGGTCTATGTAATCCGTATTGGTGCCGTCTATGGCACAGAATTCGTGATGCAGGCCCTCAATGCGCACAAAGCGCACTGCAGCTCCCTGAATTGAGGATAGCAACACCCGGCGCAAAGCATTGCCCAGAGTGGTGCCAAATCCGGGTTCGAGAGGCCCGATCTCAACTTTGCCATAATAAGGCGTGTAGCTTTCTTCATCAAACTCCACCTTTTCCGGCATTTGTAAGGGTTCAAGGTACAACATATTGACTCCTTGCTTGGTTGTGAGAGGTTATTTGGAATAGAATTCGACTATGAGACGAAGATCCACTGTGTTTGGTATATCGCTGATTGGGGGCATATTTTCAAAGGTGCCGCGCATATTCTCTTTGTCTACAGTGAGCCAGGAATAAGCAGAGCTCGCTTCCGTGGCTTCGATAGCTTCTTTGATCATGCTCATGCCACGGCTTTTGGGGCGCACTTCGATGACGTCACCGGGCTTGCAGAGGAAGGACGGGATGTCCACCTTCTTGCCGTTGACCAAAAAGTGGCCATGGTTTACAAACTGACGTGCCTGCATCCTGGTGGTTGCAAAGCCCAAGCGGTAAACGGTGTTATCCAGGCGACGCTCCAACATGATGAGCAGGTTGTCACCCGTCACTCCAGCCATTTTATCAGCTTTCACAAAATAGTTTTTAAATTGTTTTTCGAGCAGGCAGTAGGTGTAGCGCAGCTGCTGTTTGGCATTGAGGTGAACGCCGTAGTCGCTCACTTTTCTGCGCCTGTTACGGCCATGCTGACCTGCGGGATAACTGCGTTTCCCCAAGATTCTGTCGTATTTGGCGGGTCCGTAGATGTTTTCGCCAAATCTGCGGCATATTTTAGCTTTTGGTCCTGTGTATTTTGCCATTTGATCCTCCGTTAAATCCTTCTTGTCTTAGGCGGACGGCATCCGTTGTGCGGGATGGGCGTCGCATCCTTGATCATGGTTACTTTCAGACCAGCAGCGTTGAGGGCGCGGATGGAAGATTCACGTCCACCACCGGGGCCTTTCACAATCACACCGACCTTGGTGATGCCCATTTCTGAGCCTATTTTAGCCACTTCACCGGCAGCCATCTGAGCCGCAAAAGGTGTGCTCTTGCGGGAGCCTTTATAACCGATTTTACCACCACTGGACCAGGCAAGCACGTTGCCGGCGCGGTCTGTGAGAGTAATGATCGTGTTGTTGAAGCTGGAATGTACGAAGACAAGACCCTCGTCGAAAGCCAGGCGTACACGTCTCTTTTTAACTCTTGTTTTTTTGGCCATTTCTTAAAGACTCCTATTTCTTCTTTTTGATGGCACCAGCGCGCGGGCCTTTACGGGTGCGGGCGTTGGTGTGTGTTCTTTGACCACGGACGGGCATTCCGCGTCTGTGGCGCATTCCACGATAGCATCCGATTTCCATCAGACGCTTGATGTTCATGGCTACCTGGGTGCGCAGAGCGCCTTCCACCACATAGTCGTGCTGGACTATGTCACGGATGGTCTTTTCTTCTTCCACCGTGAGGTCAGCCACCATTTTCTTTTCGTCGATACCTGCTTTTTGGCAGATCTCCTTGGCAATCGTCGGCCCTATACCATAAATGTAGGTAAGACCAACAAATAGCCTTTTGTTTCTGGGGATCTCAATACCTGCAATATGTGCCAAGTTGGTCCTCCTTATCCTTGTCTCTGTTTATGTTTAGGGTTTGATTTGCAGATAACACGGATCACGCCGTGGCGTTTGATGATACGACAGTCTTTGCAGACTACTTTCACGCTTGATCGTACTTTCATTGTTTGTCTCCTTGATCCATGACAGTGTTATTTATATCTATAGGTTATGCGTCCTCGGCTGAGGTCGTAAGGCGAAAGCTCCACCTTGACCTTGTCACCGGGGAGGATGCGTATATAATGCATGCGCATCTTGCCGGAAGAATGAGCCAGGATCTCGTGGCCATTCTCCAGCTGCACACGAAATTGTGTATTGGGAAGAGCATCGATGACGATTCCTTCCACTTCTATAACTCCAGATTTACTCATTTAGATACCTCCTGCGCAGCTGAGTATTTCTGCTTCATTGGCCGTGATCAAAATGCTGTGTTCAAAATGGGCAGATAAACTTTGATCTGCGGTAAAGAACTCCCAGCCTTTTTCGATTACTCTGTTGGTTCCGATGTTGACCATTGGTTCTATGGCGATGGTCATTCCTTCTTTCAGTCTGGGGCCTCTGCCCGGCATGCCTACATTGGGAACCATCGGGTCTTCATGTAGCGCCAAACCGACGCCATGGCCGGTGAGATCGTCTGCACAATAATAACCCGAGGCGCGCACGAAGCTTTCGATGGCATGGGAGATGTCTCCCACACGGTTGCCGGCTCGTGCTGCATTAATGCCGAGATACAGAGCTTGATCGGTAACATCCAGGAGCTTGGAGGCCGCCTCGCTGACCTGCCCCACCTTGTAGGTACGGGCGGTGTCAGAATAGAAGCCGTCAAGCTCTATCCCCACGTCCACGCCAATGATATCACCCTCCGCCAGGATCGTCTTACGCGAAGGAATGCCATGCACGATGCCGTCGTTTACACTGGTGCAAATCGCAGCAGGGAAAGGCGGCAAACCGGGAACGGTGTAACCCTTGAACGCGGCTCTGCCTCCGTGTTTCCGGATGAAACTGTCGGCAAAAGCGTCCAGCTCATGGGTGCTGATTCCGGGCGCAATCATGGCTTCCAGCTCGTCCAAGAGCAGGGCCAACACTCTGCCCGCTGCTCTCATCTTCTCAATCTGCGAGGGTGACTTGATCAGAATCATATCAACCGCCGGAGCGTGATCTGAGTTTACCCTTTTTCATAAAGCCATCATAATGCCTCATCACCAGGTGGCTTTCGATCTGTTGCAAAGTATCGAGGGCAACACCCACTACGATGATGATACCGGTTCCACCAAAGTAGAACGGCAATTTGAAGATGGCGGTCATCAATTCGGGAACCAAAGCAATGAAAGCAAAGAACACTGCTCCGGGAAGGGTAATTCTGGTGAGAACTTTGCTGATGTATTCTGCCGTCTTTTTACCGGGCTTTTTGCCGGGGATATGGCCGCCATATTTGATCATGTTTTCAGCCATTTCTGTGGGATTGAGCACAATCGCCGTGTAGAAATAGGCAAAGAAGATGATCATGGCTACATAGAGAATGGTGTAAACCCAGTGGCCGGGGCTGAATGCGCGCTGCAGCGTCAGCCAAAAGCCTGTCTGGGCTTTCTGCCCACCAATCAGTGTGGTGATCGTGGCAGGGAACATCAGGATGGATTGGGCGAAGATGATGGGAATCACGCCGGCAGTATTCACTCTCAAAGGAATGAAGGTGCTCTGGCCACCATACACTCTGCGACCCACGATGCGTTTGGCATATTGGACAGGGATCTTGCGGATGGCTTCGGTGACAAAGATCACGCTGCCGGTCACCAAGATCATCACAACAATTGCCACAACGGTTCTCAAAATGTTTTCAAAGCTGGGATTTGCAGCAAGCTGCTTGAACATCTGTATAAATCCAGCGGGATAACGAGCGATGATTCCGGCGAAAATGATCAGGGATATGCCGTTGCCGATTCCGTGCTCGGTGATCTGCTCACCCAGCCACATCACGATCATCGTGCCGGTGGTGAGGGTGATAATACCGGTGAAATGGAACAGGAAACCGGGATTGGGAACCACACCCACCAAGCTGGAAAGCCAGGTGGTGATGGTGATGGCGTTGAATGCCGCCAATCCCACGGTTGCATAGCGTGTGATCTGATTGAGCTTCTTTTGCCCTTCTGCGCCCTCTTTTTTGAGCTTTTCAAAATAGGGAATAATGGAGCCCAAAAGCTGGAGGACAATGGATGCCGTGATATATGGCATGATTCCAAGGGCAAAAACGCTGGCTCGCTCAAAGTTTCCACCCACAAAGAGGTCCAGGAGACCAAAGAGAGTGCTGCCACCCTCCCGGGCACCTGCAAAGAAAGCCTGCAGAGCCGCAGCATCCACACCCGGGACTGGAACGAAGCTACCCATACGGTAAAGCACCAAAAACAGCGCTGTGAAGAGTATCTTCTTCTTCAGGTCAGGAATCCGGAATATGGTCTTTATCTTTTCAAACATATCAGATTACCTCCGCCTTGCCACCGTTGGCTTCGATCAACTCTTTGGCACGACGTGAAAAAGCGTTGGCTTGGATATTGACTTTCTGGGTGAACTCCTGATCATCCAAAGAAGCCAGGACCTTGACGGGATATTTGCCTTTCTGACCCTTGGAAGGGATCAGGCCCATCATTTCCAGTTTGGCTATGTCATAATCTGTTTCAGAGAGACCTATCAGGCTCCTCAGATTGAGCACCCGGTATTCCACTCTGAATATGTTTTTGAAACCGCGCTTGGGCAAGCGACGCTGGAGGGGCATCTGTCCACCTTCAAACCAGATGGGAACGTTGCCGCCACTGCGGGATTTCTTACCCTTGTGACCGCGGCCGGCTTGACCGCCCCAACCGCTGCCTTCACCTTTACCCAGACGCTTTCTTGCCTTGCGACCGGCAGGTTTGCCAAGATTGTGTAATTTCAACATCTGTTACTCCTGCACTTCTTCTACTTTAACGAGATATGAAACCTTGTTGATCATACCTCTGATACATGGGTTATCATTGTGGACGCGGCTCTTGCCGGGTCTGCCCAAACCGAGGGCTCTGATAACACGTTTATGATTTTCCTTACGGTTTATTATACTACGTACTTGGGTTACTTTGATCTTCATTTCGCCTCCCTGCCGGTGATCTCTGCGATGGTCTTATTTCTAAGACGAGAGATATCTGAAAGGGTGCGCATACTCTTGAGGCCGTTGACAGTGGCTTTCACCACGTTTGCCGGAGTGTTGGAACCCAAGGATTTACACAGGATGTTTTCGATTCCTGCAGCTTCAAAGATAGCGCGGGCAGTTCCACCGGCGATGATACCTGTACCGGGAGCGGCAGGCTTCATCATCACTCTGCTGGCGGAGAAGCGCGTGGTGATCTCATGAGGGATGGTGCCATTGATGATGGGAACCCTGAACATGGATCTGTGGGCTCTTTCTTTGGCTTTGCGGATCGCATCCACGATCTCATTGGCCTTGCCATTGCCCACGCCGATATTGCCGGCACGGTCTCCAACTACCACGATGGCGCTGAAACTGAAGTTACGGCCACCTTTCACCACTTTGGCTACGCGCTTGGTCTCGATGATCTTCTCAACTAAGACTTCTTCTTCTGTATTCATATTTCTTTGTTCGTAATTCAAGATATCCTCCCTTAGAATTTCAAGCCGGCTTCACGAGCGCCATCGGCCAAAGCTTTCACCCGGCCATGATACTTGTATCCAGCACGATCAAAGGCCACCTGGGTAATGCCGGCTTCCAGAGCCAGCTCGCCAAGCTTCTTGCCTACCAGAGCACTGCGCTCTGTCTTCTTAAGGCCTTTTTCCGCTTCAAAACTCTTGGCTTTATCGCTGAAGGAAACGATGGTTTTGCCGCTGACGTCGTCTATGATCTGGCCATAGATGTGCTTCAATGAACGAAACACCACCAGACGCGGACGCACGGCTGTGCCTGTGAGGCGCTTGCGAATCGCAGCACGGCGACGGGAGCGAAGGGCGTTTTTTCTTATATTCGTTGGTTTTATCATTTCTTTACACCTCTCTATTAGGTTCCTGCTTTACCGGCTTTGATGACCACGTATTCATCGTGGTAGCGGATGCCTTTGCCTTTGTAGTTTTCAGGCGGACGGCACTTGCGTATTTCAGCGGCAAAGTGACCCACCAATTGCTTGTCCATCCCTTTGACGCGGATGATGCTGGTGAGGTCGTTACGTGTTGTTTTGCTACGAGGTGCGGCTTCGGCTTCCACTGTGAGACCTTCGGGAATCTCCATCACGATATCGTGAGAATATCCCAGGTTGAGCTTCAGCCAGGGGCCCATCAGCTCGGCATTATAGCCGGTGCCGATCACGTGTAAAGTAATTGTGTAACCTTCTGTTACACCCGTGACCATATTCTGCAGCAGGGCGCGTGTGAGACCGTGGAAAGCGCGCTGGCTCTTGCTGTCGTCTCTGCGCTTCACGTGCAGCATATCGTCTTCGATATCGAGGCTGATGCCATCAAGCAGCTGATATTCCAGCTTGCCCAGCTTGCCGCTGGCGGTCACCAGACCTTCTTTGGAAACTTCTATCTTCACATCATTTAGTTTGATGGGAGCTCTTCCTATACGTGACATAATCTCTCTCCCTTACCAGACCTTGCAGATGTATTCTCCACCGACGCCGTTGATTCTGGCATCACGGTCCACCATCACTCCGCTGGAGGTGGAGATGATGGCACAGCCGGTGTTGTTGTAGACACTTGGGATTTTGGCAGCTTTCACGTAAACGCGCCTTCCCGGTTTTGAGACACGGTCGATTCCCCTCATAACGGGCACTCCGTCATTGGTATAACGAAGGTTTACGAGGATGCGACGGTAGTTGATTTTTTGTTCCGGATCTTTCTCAAGCACTTGGGCGCTATTTACGAAGTTCTCTTCAGCGAGGATCTTCACGATGGCTTCAGTGAGCTTATTGTGATTTACTATCACCTGAGGATGTCCGGCACGATATGCATTGCGGATCTTGGTCAATGCATCAGCTATCGGATCAGATATGCTCATTAATTTCCTCCATTAATGGCTTACCAGCTTGCACGGGTGACTCCAGGGATCTTTCCCATGGAAGCATACTTGCGGAAGCAGAGACGGCACATACCAAAGTCTCTCATATAGGCACGGGGCCTTCCGCAGACCTTGCAGCGGTTGTATTTTCTTACTTTAAATTTAGGTGTGCGTTGTTGCTTGATAATCATGGATTTTTTAGCCACTTCAAATCCTCCTTATTCTTTACGCTCAAACGGCATACCCATTTCTCTGAGCAGCTCGCGGCATTCTTCATCAGTATTTGCCGTGGTCACGATGGTGATATTGAGTCCACGGATGGCATCTATCTTATCATACTCGATTTCCGGGAAAACGGTCTGTTCCTTGATGCCCATGCTATAATTGCCACGGCCATCAAAAGCATCTGCCGGAACGCCACGGAAGTCCCTGATACGGGGGATGGTGATGGATACCAGCCTGTCAAAAAACTCATACATCACATCATCACGCAGAGTCACCTTGCAGCCGATGGGCATACCCTGGCGCAATTTGAAGTTTGAGATAGACTTGCGGGCCTTGGTGATGATGGGTTTTCTGCCTGTGATGAGCTCCATATCTTTGACGGCGTTATCCAGGATCGCTTTGTTTTGAGTGGCGATCCCCACGCCCATGCTCACCACGATCTTCACCATTTTCGGCACTTGATGAGGGTTTGTATATTCAAAGCGTTTCCTCAGTGCGGGAATCACTTTGCTCTTGTAATGTTCTTTCAAACGTGTTGTTGTCATTTCATGCTCCTTTACAGCTCGTCATGAGTCTTGCTGCACACACGAATGCGGCTGCCGTCTGGACGGGTAATCATCACAGGTTTGGTCACCATATTTTGCTTTTCGTTGAAGAGCATCACGTTGGAAGCGTGGATGGGGGCTTCCTTATTGATGATCCCACCCTGGGGGTTTGTCTGCGAAGGCTTGGCATGTTTTTTGATCATGTGCACTCTTTCCACGATGACCCTGTTGGTCTTGGGGAAAGTCTTGAGGATGCGGCCTTTCTTGCCTTTATCCTCGCCACTGATCACGATCACAAAATCGCCTTTCTTAAGTTTTAGCTTTTCGGACATATTCTACTCCTACAGCACTTCAGGTGCCAAAGACACTATCTTCATATATTGGGCATCGCGCAGCTCACGGGCCACGGGGCCAAAGATACGCGTGCCTTTGGGTTCGTGTTTTTCGTCGATGATCACAGCAGCGTTATCTGCAAAACGCACGTAGGAGCCGTCTGGACGACGCACTTCTTTGGCTGTGCGCACGATCACGGCTCTTTCGATGGTGCCTTTTTTGACTTTTCCACCGGGAGTTGCAGATTTGATGGCCACCACTATGACGTCACCTAAAGAGGCATACTTACGTTTGGAGCCGCCTAACACCTTGATGCACATTGCTCTTCTGGCACCGGAGTTATCGGCGATATTCAGGACGGTTTGCACTTGAATCATTCCAAACTCCCTTATTTACTTCTTTCGATGACCTTGTGAAGGGTCCAACGTTTACGGGCGCTCATGGGACGTGACTCCATAATCTGTACGGTATCGCCTTCATGAGCCTCATTGAGTTCATCGTGAGCCATAAACTTTTTGTGACGGCGCACGGTTTTCTTGTATAGTGGATGGGTATACTGGCGTTGTACGCGGACGACGATGGTTTTGTCGGCCTTGTCGCTCACCACTATTCCCTGTCTTATCATTTTACGATTGAGAGACACTTTCTTTACCTCGCTATCTTTTGCTCTTTTTCTTTGGTGATGGTGTGAATACGGGCGATTTCCCTTCTCACCTCACGCAGTCTGTCTGGTCTGTCGATCAGGTTTTTGGCTTTTTGAAAGCGAAGGTTAAAGAGCTCAGTTCTCAGCTCTTCCAGCCTTTCGTTGAGTTCTTCCGGCTTGAGTTCACGCAGTTCGTTTATCTTCATAGCTCTATTCCTTCTCTGGCGACCAGCTTGGTCTTGATAGGT
Organism: Cloacimonetes bacterium UBA3900; assembly: GCA_002391675.1. Lineage (GTDB taxonomy): Bacteria > Cloacimonadota > Cloacimonadia > Cloacimonadales > Cloacimonadaceae > UBA3900. The sequence continues at coordinate 10,251 of DGFM01000040.1, forward strand.
AGTTTATGTGCGGCCAGGCGCATAGCTTCCTTGGCAACATCGAGACCGACTCCATCCAGCTCAAACAGTACGCGGCCGGGTCTGACGACGGCTACCCAATATTCTGGGGCGCCTTTTCCCTTTCCCATGCGCGTTTCAGCGGGTTTTGAAGTGATGGGTTTATCCGGAAATATGCGAATCCACACCTTACCCACACGTTTCATATGACGAGTGATAGCAATACGGGCAGCCTCGATCTGACGGCTGGTGATGAAGGCATCCTCAAGGGCGATCAGGCCGTAGTTGCCAAAACTGACCTGGTTTCCTGTCCAAGCCATGCCTCTGCGGCGTCCTTTCATCATCTTGCGGTGTCTTACTTTCTTTGGTGCTAACATCTTAATTACTCCTAATTCAGGATGTCGCCTTTATAGATCCACACCTTGATGCCGATCACGCCGTAGGTGGTATGTGCTTCCACCAGGGCATAGTCGATATTGGCTCTGAGGGTGTGGAGCGGGGTGCGACCCTGTTTATAACGCTCGGTTCGGGCGATTTCTGCGCCGCCTAAGCGTCCTGATACCTGAACTTTGACGCCCTCTGCGCCTTCTCTCATCACGTTGCGCATTGCCATTTTCATGGCGCGGCGGAAGGAGACACGCTCTTCCAGCTGACGGGCAATCTCATAGCCCACCAGGCGGGCGTCCAACCACATCTTATCGATCTGTTCAACGTTGATCTTCACCACGATGGGGTTGGTACGTTTCTTATTGACCAAGACGTACATCTCACTACGCAGCCTTTCGATGTCCTCGCCCTTCTTTCCGATGACGAGTCCGGGACGTGCGGTGTGGATATTGATGGTGATAGAATTGGTCTTTCTACTGATATGAATCTTGGATACCATCTTCTGGTCAAGGCGCTTGCGGATATACTCGCGGATTTTGATATCTTCATGCAGGTATTCCACATAGGCATCACCTTGGGCAAACCAGATGGAATCGGTATCTCTATTAACGCCGAGGCGATAAAGTATTGGATTGATCTTCTGTCCCAATTTATTCCTCCTCTTCCTGGCTCGCGATTTTCAGGGCTATATGACAGGTGGGCTTGCGAATCATAAACGCACGGCCTTGAGCACGTGGCATATAACGCTTCATCTGAGGGCCTTCGTCTGCCGTTGCATGAGAAACATACATGGTTTCGAGGTCCAGTCTCGGTTCTTTTTGCTGGGCATTGGCGATGGCCGAATCCAGTAGTTTATTGATGATGGCGGCAGAGCGGCGACGTGAGAACTTGAGCAAACGCTGCGCTTCCGGGACACTCTTGTTGCGGATGGTATCCAGCACCAAGCGAGCTTTGCGGGCTGAGCCGCGGACAAATTTAAGTTTTGCTGTTGCTTCCATGTTTACCTATCCTTATCTGCCTTTCTTCTTTTTATCTTTGTGACCGCGATAGGTGCGCGTGGGGGAAAACTCGCCCAGCTTATGACCAACCATATTCTCCGTAACATACACGGGAACAAACTTCTGGCCATTGTGCACCGAAAAAGTGTGGCCGATAAAGGAAGGCAGGATCATTGAGCGGCGCGACCAAGTCTTGATCACGTTTTTCTTGTTTGTTTGGTTGAGGGCTTCCACCTTCTTGAGCAGGTGGTCGTCTACAAAGGGACCTTTCTTAATTGAACGTGCCATTATCTATTCTCCCTTATCTCTTTTTAACCGCTTTCACGATGTATTTATCACTGTATTTCTTGCTCTTGCGAGTCTTACCGCCCTTGGACGGCTTGCCCCAAGGCGACTTAGGATGACCACCACCGGACGTCTTGCCTTCACCACCACCCATGGGGTGATCCACGGGGTTCATGGCAACACCGCGCACGTTGGGACGGATGCCCATCCAGCGTTTGCGGCCGGCCTTACCCAGGGAGATCAGGCTATGGTCACTATTGCTGACACTGCCCAGGGTCGCAAGGCATTCTTTGCGAATCAGGTGCACATCGTTTGAGGGCATCTTCACATGGACGTAGTCGCCATCTTTGGCCACCACTTGACCGAAGGTGCCGGCGCTGCGGGCGATCTGGCCGCCACGACCGCGCTTGAGTTCGATATTGTGCACTGTGCTTCCCAGGGGAATCTTTTCCAGAGGAAGGGCGTTCCCAACCGCTACTTCGGCGTCGGGACCGCTCATCACTTTGCTGCCAACTTCCAAGCCTTCCGGTGCTATGATGTAGCGCTTCTCGCCATCTACATAGTGCAAAAGAGCGATACGCGCTGTGCGGTTGGGATCGTATTCGATGGTGGCGACTTTGGCGGGAATGCCAATCTTGTCGCGCTTGAAATCTATGATCCTGTAGTGACGACGGTGTCCACCACCACGATGACGGCAGGTGATGCGTCCCTGGTTGTTGCGTCCACCGCTTTTGCGAACTGGCTTGAGCAGAGACTTTTCTGGTTTGGTGCAGGTGATCTCCTCGAAGGAGTAACCGGTGCGAAAGCGCATAGACGGGGTGATAGGTTTATATTTCTTAATTCCCATTTTTATACCTCATTTATGCTTCAAAATCGGCGATGGTATCGCCTTCTCTAAGGGTGACAATCGCTTTCTTCCAATCCGGACGCTTGCCGTTGTAGCGGCCCAAACTCTTGGGCTTGCCAAACATACGAATAGTGTTGACGTTGATCACTTTCACCGAAAACACGTGTTCGATGGCTTTCTTGATCTCGATCTTATTGGCATTCATGCTCACACGGAAGGTGTAGGTGTTGTTGCTGGATGCCTGATGCGAGCTCTTTTCCGTGATGATCGGAGCGATAACTATATTGCGTGGATGGATCATTTTGCAAAGACCTCCTCGACTTTTTTGAGTGCATCCTCGGTAAAGAGCAGGTAGCTGCTTTTGAGGATTTCATAAGCGTGCAAACTATCGGCACGGTCTGTCATCACATCCGGGATATTGGAAAAGGATTTCACGGTGGGGATGTGATGCCCGTCTGTGATTACAAGCTTGCGCCCACGTTCCGGAATCATGCGATTGAGCAGTTCCACGGCGCTCTTGGTGCTTGGTGTATCAAAATTGAGAGACTCCACGACAAACACGCGGCCGGCGCGTGCTCTGTCTGTAAGAGCCACTTTGAGGGCGAGACGCTTCTTGGTGCGCGGTATTTTGCGATACCAATCTTTGGGATAGACCGCAAATGCACGGCCACCATGCACGCGGATGGGTGAACGGCGTGCACCCATACGGGCATTACCGGTGCCTTTCTGCTTGAAAAGCTTGCGTGTGCTGCCGGCGGTCATTGCACGGTTCTTCTTCTGAACGGTGCCCTGACGCTGATTGCCCAAATACATGGTAACCACTTCATGCAACAGCACTTTCGGGGAGTTTACATCGACGTCAAAGATCACGGAGGGAAGTTCCACTTCTGCGACTTGCTGACCGGTTGAATCAAATTTTATTGCTTTAACCATGTTATCTCCCTAATTAAGTTTCTTTCTGGATCAGGACCAGGGAATTACGATGGCCGGGCACGGCGCCTTTGACCATGATCAATCCATTTTCCAGATCCACTTTTGCCACTTTCAGATGACGGACGCTTACGCGTGCATTACCCATCTGACCGGGCAGTTTGGTGCCTTTGAAAACACGTGAGGGTGTGGCACTTTGACCGATGGAACCGGGACCGCGATAGGACTCATGAACGCCATGACTCTGCTCGAAGCCACCAAAATTGTGACGCTTCATCACGCCGGCAAAACCACGTCCCTTGGACTTGGCGGTGACGGTGACGGTATCTGTAATATCGAACATATCGACATTGAGCTCGGTTCCAACTTCATATGCGTCGATATCTTGTCCGTAGCTGGGACGGAACTCGCGCAAATAACGATATAAGGGGCTGTCATTCTTCTTGAAATGACCAGCCACAGGACGGGGACAATTCTTTTCTTTGATCTCTTCATAACCCAGCTGAAGAGCGTCGTAACCATGATCTTCCACGCTGCGTTTGCTCACGATGCGGCAAGGACCGGCCTTCAATACGGTGACCGGTATGACTTTGCCATCGGAGTCAAATATCTGCGTCATGCCTATTTTCTTACCAATCAATCCCAACATGGCTTATCTCCCGGCGTTGGCCTTGATCTCGGCATGAACACCAGCAGGCAAATCCAAATTCTTGAGGGCATTGGTCGTCTGCTGTGTAGGATTCATGATGTCGATCAATCTTTTGTGGACCAGCATCTGAAACTGGTCTTGTGATTTCTTATCAACATGAGGTGAACGCAAGATCGTGTAAACAGACCTGTCTGTGGGAAGAGGAATGGGACCGACAACCTTGGCGCCTGTGCCTCGGGTGCTCTTTACAATCTCTGCCACAAAATGGTCAAGAAGACGATGATCGTATGCTTTCAACTTTATGCGGATGCGGTTGTCGTGTTGACTCACTGGTTCCTCCACTTATTAAGCTTGAAAGACTCCCTCACCAAAAAAGGACAGAGCAAGGCCCCACCCTCGTGCAAGGGAGCGCGATCGTAATATTGATTACAATTGGGTTTGGCAGGGGACAACTCTCCCCCGCCACCATGATACTCTATCAGAGTATCCCGGTGAAAGGATAACATTAGGTTCCTCCTAAAGAACTATAAGTCCCTGCAATATTCGGGACTTGTGCTACGCGGTGTTACAATTTTTACGCAGTGGAGATCATCTTTTCTAAAGTAACCTTTTCTGTCAACCACTATTTTGCCACCAATGAAAACACACAACCCCTAATAAACGCTAATCTACTATAGTCCCAACAGTTACAACTATCGTCATTTATCCAACATGGTAGGGGCGCGGTAGGGGCGCGTGTGTACGGGCGCTTGCCAAAGCGCCGATGTTCTGATTCGCTTCGCAAGCTTCAGGGATGTGGTTACAAGCGGCTGCGCCGCAGGTAGCCGGAGC
>DGFM01000040.1:15412-22084 GCA_002391675.1 Cloacimonetes bacterium UBA3900
ATCAAGCGCAGCTTGATGTTTTCAGTGACGAAGCTGCTTACTTTGAAACTGCAGGCTATGCCTGCATACGGCGGTTCAGCGATTACCCGTACATGGTCGGTCCAGCGACCGACCCTACTTAGGGCACAGCCGACTTTAACCATGGGAAAAATGCTTGCGAAAAACCTGCGCTCTCATCAACATTTGACTTTTGCCCCTGCCACGCCCACCTTAGCGTTTCCTCGGCGCTCGAATGCGTAACTCTTGGGTTTTCCTTGGGTTACTTGTGGATCCCAAAGGAGACCCACAGGAGCCCCTAAGGGAGGCCGCATCAAATCGACGTTTTCGGAGCCTGTTTTGTTTTCGCAAAACCGGTGCGCAGGTCAAATATTTCAAATCACCCTGCCGTTTAAGGTGCCGGAGTGAAACCGGGAATGCCTACTAAAACAGTAGGCGTTCTTTAGGTAAGTGACCCAGAAGGTAGCCGACCCCTTAAATTCGTGTAATTCGTGGACTTTTTAAACATCAAGCTGCGCTTGATTGCGGCGCTTTGGCAAGCTCCGGCTACCTCGGTCGCTCCAGCGAGCGACCATACATGGTCGGTTCGGCGACCGACCCTACCTGGCGGCGCTACAGCGAGCGCCGGCTACCTCGGCAGCTGACCCATAATTCGTGAACATTCGTGTAATTCGTGGAAAAAACAGCCCCAAAACCGTGCGGTTCCCTGCCACAACCACCTGTACCCCAATCACTTGCGCAGCCGCTCACAACTCACAACTCACTCACTCACAACTGCGACAAAGTCGCCTACAACATCCCCCACCTTCTCCTGAAGAACAGCTCCACGCCAAAGGCGAGCAGAAACAGCGCCAGCACATACCATTTGCGATATAGAGGCAGCTCAAACATACTGGTCTCTTTGATCTCCTGCGCTTGGGGCGGAGAAAGCTTTTCCACCTCGCTTTGATTCAGCACGCGTGCGCCGCTCTCCGAGGCCAGCCATTGCAGCAGCGGCAGGTTGTAGTGCAGATCGCGTTCTTCGCGTGAGCCTTTTGCCACGTTGAAGCTGCCGGCTATTTTCTCTTTGGAGGCGGGATCGCTGATCTCAAAGCTGTAATTCCCCTCTTTGGCCAGGCTGAGCGTAGCCTGATAATCCTCCTCGGCGTGCGTCATAAAGTCGCTATACACTTCCTTGCCGGCCTCATCCTTGATCTTGAGCGTGGGGCTCAAATCCGCCCTCACCTCTTTGATGGCATCTTCCGCTCTGAGGCTGATGGTAAACTGTTCATTTTGGAAGTAGCTGTTCTCATGGATAGCTCTGAATGAGGCAGCGGAGCCTTTGCTCAGCCAGGTGAGCATATTGGTAAAGATGTCTTTATAACTGGAGCCCGGGCTCTGCAATTGCCAGCGCCAGAGGTTGAGAAATCCGAGGTTGATCACCTTGCCGGATGCGGCTCTGAGCGCGATTGCGGGTGGCTGGGCCTGTTGGTCTATGGTGGCCAGTATCTGCGCATCGGGGGCGGCTTTGAGGTAATAAAAATCCAGGGGCGGAATGTTTTTCATCTCGCCGCTTTCGATATTGATGAGTGGATAGGCCTGATTTTGCGAGGTGAGCTTGAGGAAGCCCTGATAGCTGCCACTCACGTTTGAAGGTGACAGCGCCAATATGGACGACAGCTCAGCCAAAGGCATGCCCTGCCAGAGGATACCGCTCCCCGCCTTATGCGCTCTGCGCACCAGGTCTATCAGCTTACTATCTGCTTTGAGCTCGCCGTTGTTGATCACCACCAGCACCGCGGGCAGCTTGGAGCCAAAAGCGCTCACCTGCCTCTCGCCCTGCTTGATCACGCCATTTTGCAGCGTGTAGCCGGTGCTCTGCCAGCGGTTATTGGCCAGAATCACATCGCTGACAAACTTGTTGTCCCAGGCGATCTTATCCGTAACCAGATAGATATGTTCCTTATCTGCAAGCACTTCCACTGCAGTGGGATAGGAGTTGTTGCCCAGGAACTTCTCTTTGATTCCGGCAGCCCGGATGCGCACCTGCAGATTTTGAAAGCCCAGGCTCTGGAAGCTGTGGCTGAATTCCACGCTCTGTGCCTCGTCTGCCTTGAGAGCTACATCCTTGGAAAGCAGCACCTTATCTTTGAGCAGGAGCTGTACCTGCGCCGGGCCGCTGTAGTTGCGGGACATCACTTCTGCTTTAAACAGCGCCGGCTCTCCCCTATAGGCGTGCCGGTTGTTGCGCAGGCTGCTCACCTCAAGATCAATCTCCACAAACTTACTGCTGTCGGCGATGGTGCTGACGGGCAGGCCCAGTTGCTTGATCTGACCCAAGTCTTCATCTTTGAGCCAGCCATCGCTGAGCAGCACAATGCTTTGCACCCGGGAGAGATCACGCGAGGCAGTCAGCTCCTGCAACGCGGGCACAAGGCGTGTGTCGGATTTATCGCCGTTCAGGCCGGCGGCAAAGTTGTGTTTTACCACCCGGTATCCCGCCTGGCGGTATTTGCTTTCCAGTTGTTTTGCCTGCGCCTTCATAAATGCGCTTTTGCCGCCATTTTCCATGCTTTTGGAATTGTCGGTCAGCAGAATCACTTCCGGCCTCAATTTGCGTGTGCGCAGAAAGCTGTATACCGGGCTGAGGAGCAGCATCAGCGCGATAAACAGCGTCACTGTCCTGAGTGCGGTGAGGCCCAGGGCTCTGCCTTTGCTGATGGCGGGGCGGCTGCGGTGGTAGAGAAACGCCGCCACCAGAGCTGAAATCAGCAGACTGACTATTGCTACCAGCATCAGATACCGGTTCTGAAGGAGAGCCCGAAGGACAGGCCTTTGGTTTTATAGCCCGGGAAGAGGGATTGAATGGACTGCATACCCAGACTCAGCTCTACCGGCTTGACGCGGAATCCCAGTGAATAGGCCACGCGCCAGGGGGCGATGCTGTTGCCGGTGGAAAACCCAATCCTGATGGGCATAAAATCGAGCTGCTTAAACTCGGCACCAAAGCTGAAGCTCGGCGTCTTGGAGGTGAGCGGCGATTCGCCAAAGCCCTGCCGGAAATCTGCCGACAAGCTCACCATCTTGGCATCATACAGCGCTCCCAGGCCCAGCTCCATCGGAAATCTGGTATTGTAGGAATCTATCTTGAAGTCCTCCTGCTCAGTGGAGAAGTAGGCATTTTCCAGATCCGCTATATAAACGCTGTCCGCAATCACCCGGTAGTGTGTTTCTTCTTTGCCCAACACCCATTGGATATTGCCCAGTATATTGTCCAAGGTGAGCCCAACTTCGAGATTTTCGGCCACATTGCCGGCAAAACCGATCATGCCTTTGAAGCCGAAGCCGCCCAGGCCTTTTCGAAGCACGATGTCCTGATCGAGGTGGAGTCCATCAAAATCAGAGCGCAAAACGCCGTCAAACCTGGTGGTTTTCATCTCGTGCAATCCCAGCAGGAAACTGGCCGACCAGCCAAACTTGATCTGGGGATACTCCTCCGGCAACGGCAACCGCAGGTCTCCCATCCCCACGGTGACGTCCGCAAAGGAGAGCGAGGCGAGGTTGTTGTGCTTGTTGCTGAATAGATATTCGTCCTCTTCATTGCCATAGAGCAGGAGTTTGAGGTAGTTTTCGCTGAGGGCCGCCTTGTTGTAGCTATGGAAGGATGATGAGAGGGCCACGCCGCCCAAATTGAAGCCCAGCAGGCTGGTCTGGCTCAGCATATTGAGCCTGAGGCTGCCTTCCATCTTCTTGATCAGCAGGTCTTTATCTTCTTTTGAAATCTGGCCTTTCTCCATGATGCGGTTGTAAAAATCCAGATCGAAGGTGTTGTTTGACATCAGCATCCCGGTATCCAGGAGCGGCCACCAAAAGTCCCTTCTATCAAAACTGAGGAGTGCGGGGTTCCAATAGTTTGCCTCGCTGCCATGCGCACGCATCATATAGCTGCCGGCAAACATCATTGGCCTGCCGGTAAAGCTTCGGCCCAGCAGAGGTAAGGCCAGCAGCGCAATCAGGAGGAATAATAGAATGCGCTTCATAAATCCTCCGATACGTGCACCACAGCGTTGATCATGCTTTTCACCCTCACATAATCCGCGGGCGAGCCTTTGATGGTGATCGGCCCGTCTGTAGCTTCCATGGTAAACACCAGGTTGAGATAGAGCTTGGGATTACTGAAGATACTCACCTCATTCTGGCTGAGACCCAAGCTGATAAGCTGTTCACCATTGCTGTTTACACTGGGATGATCCGGATTGTTTTGCACCCATTGATAGGAGTGCAGCGTCACCTGTTTTTTCATCAGATAGGTGCTGGGGTCTGTATGATCCACCTCGGGTTGCATGGAAAAGAGCATCTGCATATCACAGCCCAGTGGCAGCTTGTTGAGCACCAAAAACTGCAGGTCTGCACGCTCAATACGGTCGTCAAACAGCCTCCGGTTGTCCTGATCTATTGTCAGCTCAATGGGTTCCTTGAGTTTGAGGTAGGAGTCGAAGAGGATCATCGTAAAGGGCACATCCACCTGGTAGTTTGCCAAAACCCTGTCCGTGTGACGCAGCGAGCCAATCCCATCCATCAGGTCATTCCTGACTACGTATTTCATATTGAGCAGGCTGACCTTATTGGGCATGATCTGCATCATTTCGCCGATGCCGTTCTCGATGATGAATTCACCTTCGCCCGGCCCGTTTTCATCGGAGGGAGGAATGGTCAGGCTATTGCCGTCATCATCCACCAGAGGCACTATCACCACCTGACCGGTATCCGTCCTTTCTGCTCTCATGGTGCCCTGGATCTCGCAGGCAAAACCAACCTCATTTTGGATATTGAGCTTGAGCTTGGCTTCCATGAGGCGGATGGTGTTTTCCACGTTTTCGGGATAGCTGATGTCTATGGTGCCGGCGTTTTCCAACACGGGGATATCGAAGTTGTGGAGCAAGCCATGCAGCTCTGAAAGATGAAACCTTTCATTGAAGCGCAAATCCAGCGTCCCCACGTTGCTGCCATTTGGCAGGCCGGATTGCACCGTCAAATTCACATTCATCTGAGTAAACTCAGCAGATAAATCCTCATTGCCGATCCTGCAACCGACCAGGGAATGAGAAACCCACTCCGTATTGCCATCAAAGGCGATCTCAAAGACGCTGCCATCCGGACGGCGGATATCGTTGAAAGTGAGCTTCGCCTGCTGCAACTGAGGATCGACGTTGCTGAAGCGGGCCTTCACCGCACCACTGCTGATCACGCCATACCACAGCTCCACCCTGTTTTGGGCATCTGAGATGGGCATAGACAGCGGCTGGTCAATCCCGGAAATCAAGGGTATATTGGCCACATTGATCTGAGGTGTATAATGCACCTGAACGTCTTGCTGAGTGTAGGCCATGCCTGTGCCCCGCAATACCAATACATCATCATCACCAAGCACGATATTCACGCTGTCCACCAGATCGGAAACAAAAAAGCTCCGACTCATCAGCGGAACACGCAAATTGACGTCCCACTCAGGGAATACAGGCTTCTTGATCTCACAACTGACTACAAACAGCAGGATAACCAAGAGCAACAAAACTGCGCGTTTCATCTTAGCAACTCCTAATTGTTCCTATTTAAACTTATGTTATGTTATTTACTTACTCTGCTTTGCTTTGGCGCTATCCGAAACGATCAGTTCCACCTGACAGCCCGGCAGCCGCCGCTGCAAAACCTCAAGATACATCTTGTTGTTTGCCATGATTAATGCCCATTGGTTTTTGTCCAGTTTTATTATCGAATCCGGTTCATATTTTTGCTCTAACGTGCGTAACAGCAGCTCCGTCTGCACCAACTGACCGAAGGCAGGGTGCCAAGGACCCGCAACAATGCTGCTCTGATCCATCTGCGAAGGAAGGCCCATCTTGATTATCTTCACTCCCGCCCGCTCACAGACCTGCTGCCAGGAGGCACACTGATCCACCGCCTCTTCCAAACTCAAGGGCTGATATTCGCCCCGCAGCCACATCTGATGCAGGACTGTGCCTCGGATCACGATCACGGGATACAGGCGCAGGAAGTTGGGCTTCAGCTTCTCTACTTGTGTTTGATTGAAAGCCATACTCTGGAAGCTCGCTCCCGGCAGCCCCGGCATCAACTGCACACCCAGCTGCAGACCCGCTGCTTTGATCTGCTCGCAAGCCCGCACCGCCTCCTCCGTGGTATAATTGCGCCCCGAGGCCCTCAGCACCGCCTCATCAAAATCCTGAATACCCAGCTCTATCGTCTTGATTCCGCTCTCTTTGCACCAGCGGATTATATCCTCGTCGATAAACAACGGATGCGTGGAAATCCTGAAGCTCGCCTCTTCATCCAGATAGCCCTTCAAAGCGGAAATGAGCGCATCCCGCTTGCCCTGCTCCAAACCCGTGAAAGTTCCCCCATAAAAGGCCACCTGCCGCTCTTTGCCGCTATGCGCCTGCAGGAAGCTCCTGGCTTGCTCTAACTGCTGAGCTGCGTGAATGGGCTCCTCTGAGGCTATCAGATTCTGATCACAATAGATACACCTCTCTTTGCAGCCTTGCATGGGCAAAAAGATGGGGAATATCAGGGTTTTGGGTTTCTTTCTCATGATCTGCTCAATATCGCTGTATATGTGCGTGATGAGAGCATTGTTTTCCCGGCGTGGCTGTGTGTCAAATGATTTATGCAAAAAGGTCA
>DGFM01000040.1:22333-23655 GCA_002391675.1 Cloacimonetes bacterium UBA3900
TATTTAGAGTGCCACCGGGTTCGTTGTACAAAAACGATTCAGCGAGACGAGGACCATGAGAACATGAAGTATTTTTATTCCGCTTTGCTTTTGGCTGTGATATTCACCGGGTGGGCGGTGACGATACCGCTGTCCAGGGGAATATTTTCGATCGCCATTGGAGATGTTGATCTCAATGGCTTGAAAGATATAGTGGTGGGACACATCTTTTACGATACGGTCGATGCCCCCTCCTTCACTGTGCTGTACAACTATTCCAACGGCTCTTTTGCCTTTGCCGATTCCACGATAATGTTTGGCACAATGCAAGGCAGTATCCAACTCGAGAATATGAACGACGATGCTTGGCCGGATATTGTCTGCCAATATGACATCAATGGAGTAGAGCAGCAGTTTGCCCGCGTGTATTTCAATCAGAATGGCTCCTTTGGCACCTATATCGACTATCCTTTCACCGGGGAATGCCACTTCAATGAAATCAGGACAGGTGACGTAAATGGGGACGGTTATGGAGATATTATCTTCTACTCTTGGGCTTGGGGTTATATATGGGCCTTAGTCAGCGATGGCCCGGATCAGTTCCTGCCATTGCATGAGTGGGAGCTCTCCTTTTATCCCCAGGATATTTGCGTGGGAGATGTGGATAATGACGGTGACGATGAAGTTATTATTGCCGGTCTGCCACTGACGATATTTGATTTTACCGATTCCGGGTGGCAGCAGATCACTTTGAACAATTCGCCCTTTCATAGTAAGGTAAAGATTGGAGATGCCGATGGTGATGGAGTAAACGAGATTTTTACGCTACAGATTCCACCCGCGGGCTATGTGTTCCCTGTGAGAATTTACAAGTTTCTCGATGGGCAAATCGAATTGAAGTATGAGGATTTGAATCTGCTTATGGGTGGGTTACGGGTGTATGATTATAACAATGATGGCCTGGCTGATTATACATTAGCCCGCCATCTTTTTACCAATCTCGGGGGATATAATTTCAGCGAATCTACCCTGGTATTTCCACAACTTGGAGAATCATCGGGAGTTGAGATCGCTGACATGAACAATGATGGATACCTGGACTTGGTTTTTATGTGCGCTCAAAACGGCTTGGCATATCTTACCATCCTCTTCGGAGACGGCGAGGGGAATTTCGCCCATAAGCCTGTTGCTGTTCCGGAAGAGGAATTACCGGCCCCAAACACTTTGACACTGAAAAACTACCCCAATCCTTTCACAACCTTTACCCGTTTTACAATTGCTGGCAATTCCAAACATCAGATGGGAGAAATAGTTATCTACAACATAAAAGGGCAGCTGATCAG
>DGFM01000051.1:0-368 GCA_002391675.1 Cloacimonetes bacterium UBA3900
ACCTATAAAGACAGGCAGGTAAGCTGGGCCCAGAGCGGCTTTATGAGGATTTCCGATATGGATCAAAAGCTGTACGTCCAGCTTTGCCAGATCAAGGCCGGACAATATCTGCCGCCTTATACCCAACCCGGCTCCACCGCTATTCATCGCTTGGATCAGATGACCAAAAGCATGATCAGCTATAGCACTATGAAGATTCCGCATCTGCCCGGCAGCGAGACGGTGGATAGAGATAAAGCCCGTGCACTCCAAAGTGCCATGCTGCTTGAGACTATCGGCTATGAGGCTACCGAGCATGAGCTGGACCTGCAGTTTACCATCAAGAAAAACATCCCCTTCAATAGCCAATGGCAGCTGGACACTCCGGA
>DGFM01000051.1:565-1586 GCA_002391675.1 Cloacimonetes bacterium UBA3900
TGCTCATGCAAGTGACTGATGTGATGCCGCTTACCCGTAAGCCTGTTGCCGAAGTGGCCGATCAGATACGCCGGATCATTACCAAAGCGAAAGCACATGATTATGCCCTCAAGGATGCGCAGTATGCCATCCTGAACAATTCCTTTACCAGCCTCAAAAACCAGGTGGAAACCAAGAGCCAACTGCTCACGGCTCAAAGCATTGACCATATGGATGCCGAACTGCTGGATAAGAATATGCTCTTTGAAAGCATCTTGGGCAAGCTCAGGAATGAGGAGCCTAAAGCCTATCAAAAGGATGGGCTTATCGTTGTCCCTTTGGTTCAAAACATTAAGTACCGGAAGCAAAAGGTTGATAACACAAACCTCTACCTCTATTTTGAGAAGAGCCTGCCGGCTGATTGGTTTGACCAATGGATGAATGAGCAGGTCAAGAAAGCCAAGATAGTCTACAAGATTTGAAGCCTATGTTATTGAAAACTAACAATAAAAGTGTTGCCACATTTTGCCATATCATAGAGCGTGACTCCAACGTCATACTAAAGCATAAATAACAAAGGAGTACGATAGCAAATGATAGAAGTATTAGAGCTGGAAAAGGAGTTCCCAAAGAAGGACGGAACTCGCTTTAAAGCTGTGGACAGGGTGAGCTTTGAGGCTCATGACGGTGAGATCGTCTGCCTCTTGGGCGTGAATGGTGCAGGGAAGACCACCACCATGCGTATGCTGTCCACAGTGTTTAAGCCCACCTACGGCACTGCCAAAATCCAAGGCTATGACATCGTGACTCAGCCCGCCAAGGTGAGAGAAAACCTCGGTTTCCTCTCCGGCGACACCGGACTCTATAACCGCCTTAGAGTACATGAGTTTATCACCTATTTCGGCCGCTTGAACGGCGTTCCGGATGCACAGATCAAAAGCCGCATGGACGAAATGGCCGAACTCTTGGATATGAAAGACTTTCTCGACCGCAAGATAGAGTTTCTCTCCAGCGGCATGAAGCAAAAAACCTCCATCGTGCG
>DGFM01000051.1:1775-2081 GCA_002391675.1 Cloacimonetes bacterium UBA3900
ACTCATATCATGAGGGAAGCAGAACGCCTGGCAGACCGCATCGTGCTGATCCACAGAGGACAAGTCTTGGCTATAGGTACCTTGGAGGATATGAGAGCTGAGACTGGCCAGGTAGACCTGGACGATATCTTCGTACATTATGTAAACAAATCCAATCTGGAAGAGGAGTTACAGGCACATGAATTTTAAAACAGTCTTCATCGTATATCGCAAAGAGCTGATGGAGATGCTACGCGATAAGCGCACCATCTTCACCACTTTCATTTTGCCGCTCATACTCTATCCCCTTCTATTTATAGGCTTTGG
>DGFM01000051.1:2368-5639 GCA_002391675.1 Cloacimonetes bacterium UBA3900
CTCCCAATCTATCGTTGAAAGTATTCAGGAAAACAAAGGCTTTGTGCTGATACCCTATACAAAAGAAGCCAAAACTTTGCTGGATGAGGGAGAGCTGCAGGCCGTCGTCAGTATCACGGACTCCACCAATACCAGCGGTTTAAGCGTCTATAAAGTGAGAGTGAGCTTTGACTCTTCCAAGGAACGCAACCAGCTCGTATACAACAAGATTAAGGATTCTGTAAACCAAAGTAAGGAAAGCAATATCGCCTCCTATTTGGAGACCCAAGCCATCGATCCCGGCATTATGGAGCTGATTCAGGTGGAGCAGGTCGATACCGCCAGCAGCCAGAAGATAGTAGGCTCATTCTTGGGTATGTTTTTGCCCTACCTTATGATCATGATGTTGGTGGCCGGAGCTGCGATGGTAGCCGGAGACCTGGTAGCCGGCGAGAAAGAAAGACACACCTTGGAGACCCTCCTGGTCTCTTCCGCCGGACGAAACGAGCTGGTGATCGGTAAATATCTCACCGTCATCACTGTTGCCATGGTCAATGTGGTCGTAAACCTCTTCAGTATGAGCTTTTCCATGCAGTATCTCCTGGGCAATGCAGCGGAGTTGGCAGACTTTACTTCCATCCCCATCTGGGGATTTTTGATTCTCCTCGCTGCCATGATCCCCTTGGCCACGTTCTTCGCAGCGCTGATGCTGTCGCTTTCCACCTTCTCGCGCAACCTCAAAGAAGCGGGATCATATCAGCAACCCGTGATGATCATCTCCATGCTCATGGGCATGATCTCCTTCCTGCCTTCCGTGGAGATCAACACCCTGCTTTCGCTGGTTCCCATCGTCAATATCGCCCTGCTCTTCAGAGCTGTACTCACCAATGAATTCCAGTGGTTACACATCTTCCTGACGATAGGCTCCACCCTGATTTTGGACGTGATAGCCATCTGGGCGACGATCAAGCTTTTCAACACGGAATCCGTCCTGTTCCGCACCGAAGACGATACTTCGCTCAAGAATGTGCGCAAGGAAAAGCGTAACCTCTTCAATGGCTTCAATGGCATCGTTATCTACGCCATCCTGCTGGCTTTGCTCTATTATCTGGGGCAATACCTGCAGAAGGGAGATTTGCTCAATGGCCTGATCCAAACCCAAGTGCTGATAATCCTGCTGCCACCACTGCTGATTCTGCGGATTTTCAAGCTCAAACCCAGGGAAATCTGCCGCATCAAAGCACCAAAGCTCAAGGAAGTGGCCCTGGTACCGTTTATTGCCATTTCCGCCTCTGTCATTGTCATCTCGATCATGCAGCTCATCAACAAACTGTTTCCCTTCCCTGAACACTATTTGGAGCATCTATCCGGTATGTTTGAAATGACTGATAACTTCTGGATACAGTTGGGCGTCATCGCTTTACTGCCCGGCATCTGTGAAGAGGTCCTCTTCAGAGGCTTCATCATCCGCTTCTACGAAGGCTACGGCAAAAAGGCTGCCGTTATCATCAGCGCCCTGCTCTTTGCAGCCTTCCATCTGGATCCCTTCAGATTGCTGCCCACCTTCCTCTTGGGCCTGCTGCTGGGCTATCTCACCCTTCGCTCCGGCAGCATCGTAAACAGCATGCTGTCACACTTTATCAACAATGCCTTCGCTCTTGTGATTTCTACATTTGCCACCAGCGCCTGGTTTAAGTATATTATTAAGGATTCTGACACGATTCATTGGTGGCCTATCATCCCGGCGGCTATCATATTTGTAGTTAGTATCACATTATTTCATAAAGTTACGTCAACGAAAGGAGAAGAACAATGGGAATCGTCGGATACGTAGGACACCGCAACGCTTTGCCTATAGTGATTGAAGCCCTGAAGCGTCTGGAATATAGGGGCTATGACAGCTCCGGCTGTGGAATTATCCACGATGGAAAGCTGCAGATTTACAAAAAGACAGGCAGGATCATCGAGCTGGAACGCTCACTCCCGGAACCCAATGCCTGTAATGGAAATGTGGCCATCGGTCACACACGCTGGGCTACTCACGGAGGCCCCACCGAGATAAACTCGCACCCCCATGCCGATTGCACGGGTACCTTGGCTGTGGTGCACAACGGCATCATAGATAACTACCAGCTGCTCAAACAACGCTTGGAAAAGCTGGGACACACCTTCCAAAGCGATACCGATACTGAGGTTATCGCTCACCTGATTGAGCAATACCGCAAGACAACAGACAATATGGAAGATGCCATCCGTGAGGCACTTAAGGCTATCGAAGGCACCTATGGCCTCGTGGTGATCTCGGAGGATGAGCCGGACAGACTCTTCTGCGTGAGAAAAGGCAGCCCCATCATTATCGGCGTGAGCGACAAGGAGATGTTCGTCACCAGCGATGTAAACGCCATCGTGAGCCATACCAGCCGCGTCGTCTATCTGCAAGACCATGAAATGGCAGTCATTTCCAAGGACGGGATGGATATCACCACCATGGATAAGACGCATGTCGATCCCCTCATTTCCACAGTGGATTGGGATATCACAGCTATCGACAAGGGTGATTATAAGCACTTTATGCTCAAGGAGATATTCGAGCAACCAACCACCATCGCCAATGGCTTCCGCACCCGCATCAATGAAGAGCTCTCCACCGCACGTTTGGGTGGCTTGAACCTGCCCATGAGTGAACTGCGCAAGGTGAAGCAGATACACCTGGTAGCCTGCGGAACCTCTTATCATGCGGCTATGATCGGCAAATACATGATTGAGGATATGGCACGCATACCTGTTCATGCGGAGATCGCCTCTGAATATCGCTATCGCAACCCCATCATCCCGGATGACACGCTCGTCTTTGTGATCAGCCAATCAGGTGAAACCGCAGACACTTTGGCTGCGCTCAGGGAAGTTAAAGCCAAAGGCGCCACCGTGTTGGGCATTACCAACGTGGTGGGAAGCACCATCGCCAGAGAAACTGACGGCGGTACTTATATCCATGCCGGCAGCGAGATCGGCGTTGCATCCACCAAGGCCTTTACCTCGCAGGTCACTATCCTGACACTGCTATCCATCCTGCTTGGCCAGGCAGCGCTCTCTGAACCCTATAGATGGTCATAAATACATCACTGAGCTTAAGCAGATACCCGAGAAGATCGAGACCATTCTGGAGAAGAACGATGAGATCAGGCAAATCGCGGCCAGCATCAAAGATAGCACCAATGCTCTCTACCTGGGCAGAGGGATAAACTACCCCGTGGCGCTGGAAGGAGCCCTGAAGCTCAAGGAAATCTCATAC
>DGFM01000051.1:5726-6529 GCA_002391675.1 Cloacimonetes bacterium UBA3900
GAAATAGCCGAACACCTGATCTGTATTCCGGATACGCTTTCAAACCTGCAACCCCTGCTAAACGTGGTACCCTTGCAACTCTTGGCCTACCACGTGGCAGACCTGCGCGGCTTGAACGTGGATCAACCCCGCAACCTGGCCAAAAGCGTTACCGTGGACTAAGCCAAGAAAGTGCACTCATTTCCCGGATTGTTCACTCATCTGGGGAATGTGATGCGCAACTGATTTAAGCAAAAGCCTGATTTGTGGATCGGCACAGTAATCCACAAATCGGGCTCTCTTTTTATCCTGTATTTTAGCAGGATATGGTTCAATTAGCGTTGATTCAAATATACAGAGGGGAGGTAGGTTAAATTTACCTCCAGATTTCAGGGGTGTAAAAATGGCAAACAAAGACCTGAGAAACTCCTACTGATTTGATAGCCATTCCTTGGCTCACTCCGGTACCTGAGACAGACGGTCTCTCTGAAATATTTGACCTGCGAGCTGGTTTTGCGAAAACAAAACCGTCTGTTAAAACGTCGATTTGATGCGGCCTCCCTTAGGGGCTCTTATGGGTCTCCTTTGGGATCCACAAGTAACCCACAGGAACTCCACAAGTTACCCATTTGAGCACCTGGGAAACCCGAAGGCGGGACAGACCCGGTGAAAAGTCAAAGGTTGAGGCGAGGCTCGGTTTTTGGCAAAGAAATTTAGGCCCTTAGGCTGAGGCTTTATCCATGAACGAGGCAAGTGTTGTTTGGCAAATGTTTGTTGCAAGTTTTTAGCTGCTAAGCCTCACCTTTTTGCCAGCCTATATTTCC
>DGFM01000051.1:6650-9105 GCA_002391675.1 Cloacimonetes bacterium UBA3900
TCATACGCTGGGGCAAAAGCTAAGTCTTAATCCACCATCGCTTTGGTGCTTTTCCAGCGTTTATGCACCCAAAACCACTGAGCGGGGTATTGGTGTATATAGCGTTCTATAACCTCGTTAACTTCTTTTAGTAGAATGGGGTAGTTCTCTTCCTTGTCTTCCCAGTCGGGGTGGTAGATTACCGGTTCAAAGCTGAAGATGGTATTTCCTTCGGGTGTGAGCAGCGCAATACCGGGGAGGATGGGGACTTTATAGCGCAGGGACAGTTTGGCCACACCCACCCAATGAGAGGCAGGAAAGCCCAAGAAATCCATGACCAAGCCGCTTTTTCCTGCATTTTGATCCATGAGAATGGCTACCATGTGGTTCTTTTTGAAGGCAGCGATGATGTCTCTGAGGCCTTTCCTCATATCTATGATGCCCATTCCGTGGCGGGCCCGGATGGCATTGTGAAACTTATCGAAGTAGATATTGCGCTGTTTGCGCACGATGACTGACATGGGCATATCCAAGGCGGGGAAAATGCTGGCTGCTTCCCAGTTTCCCATATGTGCTGTAGCGAGGATCACGCCTTTGCCATAGGAGTAGGCTCCTCTCATGTGTTCTGCGCCCGTGATGGAGCAGGAGTCAAACAACTGCGATTCACTCATTAGGTAAATGGAGGCAATGCTGTGGCCCATATAGCGATACATATCTTTCAGCACCTGGGCTTTCTTCTTCTCATCCCAGTCCGGATACACTTTGCTGATCTGGGTGTAAGCCACGTCGCGGCGGACGCCCAAGTGGTAGCCTATACCCACAAAGAGGCCTTGAATGATCTTTCTGGAAAGTTTCCAGGGCAGAAGTCGCAGCATAAAAAGCAGGGCACGCAGGGCGCCATACTCGATTGAGTTTTGCAGTTTGCGTTGCAGGGGACTGCGTTTCTTTTTGGCCACAGTTTTTACTTGAGGGCGTCTATCTTGGTTTGAATGATGTTTTTGCCCACCACTCCGATGCTGCTATCCATGAGCTTGCCGTCTTTGAAAAAGAGCAGAGTGGGGATGCTTATTATATCATATTCTGCGGCGACGATGCCATGTTCATCAACGTCTATTCTACCCACCGTGATATCTGGGTTTTCAGCGGCAATTTCTTCGATCACGGGTGAGATGTTTTTGCAGGGTGTGCACCAGCTGGCTCCGAAATAAATCAGGGCTGTGCCGGAAGCGATGGCTTGGGCAAAAGTCTCTGCGTCTAAATATCTTAGCATAGGTATCTCCGTTTTATATTAAGATCGCGCCGGGTGTGCCAGCGCGATCCATGACTAACTACTGATATTATAACGCAGTTTTAACTTTACGCAAATCCCACTCTTAGAGGTTTTCGATGTTTTTGAGTGCTCTGGGAGCGGTGGCGGGGTTTATACCATTGGCGCTCAGATAGCCTTTGAGAGGCTTGCCACTGGGGTTGCCTTCAGCATCTTCACGGTAGAGTTCCACCGTGATTCTGGGGCCGATTTCGTCGTCTTCAGCCAAGCCTTCAGTGAGCTCCGGGATGTAGTTTAGCCAAACCAGGCCTATGGCTGCGCTTCCTTCGGGATCGTTCACGTTTTTGCGGCTTGAATTGAGGGCCAAACGCTGCTCAAGGCTCAAGTTTGGAGAGTTGATGCTGGAGGTAACAGTGCCCAGGCGCTTGCCATCCAAATATACTTTGCGTCCGGTGGCGATGCCTTCAGAGACGAAGATCATCAGTCCTTTTTGAGGGTCGGTAGCCAATTCCCTGGCCAGGGCTTCTTTGCCGACGAAGTCTTCCTTTTCCATATCCACTGCGGCAGCAAAGAGAGGTGCGTTGATGGGAGTGTGGTGGGGGTCATATTCGCTGCCCATGAGCGGGAGTCCCACTGCGCCTGCGGAGGTGCGGTTTTCATCTCTGCCACCCAATCCCACGAGGAGGCCGCCCAGTTCCAAAGCTTTGGTAACAATGGCTTTAAAGTGGTCTGCTGCCTTTGCTTTGGGGAGGTAACATTCCCAGCCCCAACGGTTGGTGTAGCCGGTGCGGCTGAAGAAGTAGCGATGGCCGTCCCTGGTAATATCGTTGAAGGTGAAGAAGCTCATGTTTTTCTCCGGTTTATTGCGGTTTTTGAGCACTTCGACACCAAACACTTCCTTGATCACTCTATAGGAAAGTGGGCCTTGGATGTCCACTTTTACCAAATCATCGGAGATGTCTTCGGCAAACACCTCTTCATCGTCTCTCTTATGACGCATGATCTGGTCTATATCTGCCACCAATTCCGTGCCGTCTTCCAGTGTATCGGTAATATCGTGTCCGGCATTGATCACCATGATGAATTCTTCTTCGGAAGCACGCATCAGGATCATATCATCTTCCACGCCACCCTGTTCATTGAGGAGCAGGGTATATTTGCAAGAGCCTATCTTCATCTGGCTCATATTGCCGGCAAGGGTGCGATCCA
>DGFM01000051.1:9250-17700 GCA_002391675.1 Cloacimonetes bacterium UBA3900
ACAGCGGCTGCCTCTTCCAACACGGATGTGAGGTAGTTTACCGCCATATCATATTGGCCGAAATTGCTACGCTTGACGCTTCCTTCTTTGAGGCCTTTGTGTTTGGCCAAAAGGGGAAGGTACCAGTTGTCTTCGAGGTCACGCAAGAAGGTATTGCGTAGCTGTTTGGGCATATCAAAGCCATACTTTTTCATTGTTTCACTCCTTAGTAAGTGTTTATTTTGTTATGTATTATCTTTCCATCTATCATAGTTAAATATGAGCGTTGTGCAAGCCAGAATTCCGGTGGCTGATTGCGCCAATCGTCGATGACGCAGATGTCTGCCTCTTTGCCCGGCTCCAGAGAGCCTCTCAGGTGTTGGCTAAAGGACAGCTGAGCCGCACCCAGCGTGTAGGCACGAAGTGCATCAAAAGGCTCTATCATCTGTCCGGGCGTCCAGGATTCGGCATGGGGATCGTTGTGCAGCTTGCGTTGTGTAGCTGCGTAGATGCCCGCAAAGGGGTTGATGGTCTCGATTGGTGCATCAGAGCCGAAGGCGAGTGGATTGCCCACCGCTATCATATCTTTAAAACGATAAGCCTGATGTTGGATGTCTTGCCAATAATTCTGGATCATAGTGATGTCATTTGCCAGGTGAACCGGCTGCACGCTGAGGGCGATAGAGCTATCTTTCAGTTCGTCAAGGTCTTGATCGCTGATGCATTGCAGGTGTTCGATGCGATGTCGGAGTTGGGGGGCTTGATGTCTTTTTAAGACCTTGATCACGGTGTGGACAGCCCTGTCTCCAATGGCGTGAACCGTGCTGGAGATGCCGGCCTTTGCGGCCTTTGCCACGATCTCGTCCAGCTCCGCTTCGCTATGACGCAGGATGCCTGTGTTGCCATCCGAATTGGAATAGGGCGCAAACATAGCAGCAGTCTGTGAGCCTAAGGCTCCATCGGCAAAGAGTTTAACGCCTCCGATGGTGAAGGCGCTTTGATCTTGGTGGGTTCTGATGCCTTTTGCTATCATCTCATCCAGAATATCCAGTGGGAAGTGCCACACGCATTTGAAGTTAGCGCCATTTATCAGCGCGGTTTGCAAGGCTTCAGCTGCATTGCTGCCCTCCATGGAGTGGAATGAGCCAATGCCCAACGCAGCAAGCTCTTGCAGCTCATTCTTCAGGGCAGTTTGCACCAGAACGGGATTTGCCGGCGTATAAAACTTCTCGATGTGCAGGGTGGCATCTTCATAGATGATACCTGTGGCCAGGCCTTTATCATCCAGTTTGACCAGTTGCTTCATCGAGGCGTCCGGCTGCAGCAGCCCGGATATCTTTAATGCCAAGGTATTGCACCACTTGGCGTGGTAATCTTTGCTAAAGAGGGCTACGGGCACATCCGGGAAAAGCTCATCCAAAAGCTGTCGATTCAGGGCTTGTGGTTCGTCTATAACGTTTACATCCCAGCCATCTCCCAGTATCCAATCAGGCAGGATTGGGTTGGCTTTGCGGTAGTTATGAGCCGCTTCCCTGATGGCCTTGATGCTGGTGAGGTCTCTAAGTTTGAGCTGGAATCTTCCTTTGGCGAGTTCCACGATATGCGTGTGAGCATCGCAGAGTGCAGGCAGAGCCACTTTCCCCTGTAGGTCTATGATCTCAGGACTACTTTTGGCGGCGAACTTACAATCTGCCAAAGAACCCAAAGCCTTGATCAACCCAGCCTCGACGAGGATGGAATCCACACTTTCGAAGTTGCGGCTATTGCCAGCCATACTGAGGATGTGGGCATTAGTGAGGATACAGCTCATTTGTGATAACCTCGAGTGCAGGGATAAGTTGTTCAGGGTCAAGCGCATAATTGATCCTCAACATCTGGGCGGTGTTGGTTCCAAATGCAGACCCCGGTGTGGTGATAACCTGCATGGAAGCAAGATGTTGAGCCAGCTCCACGTCGTCTCTATCACAACGAAGCATGATGTAAGGCGTGGCATCCGGGATGTGCAGTGCATCGGCGGGCCAATTTGCCTTGAGGAAGGCCATGGCAGCGCCGCGTGATTGCAAAAGCTGGAGGAAGATCTGATCGGTAGCTGCTTTTCCACCTGAACCCAAGGCATAGACAGCCAATCTCTGAGCCAGATCCGGGGCGCAGGTAGAGACGTATTGCTTGGCTTTTGTGAGGGTGGCGACGAGCTTTTCCGGCACTACAACCCAACCCAGGCGGAAGCCGCTCATGCAGTGAGTTTTGGAGAGACTGCCGATGGTAAACAGGTTTTCCACACGTCCTGAAAGTGAGGCAGGGCTGCCGGCAAAGCAGAGGCCTCTATAGGTTTCGTCCACGATGACAGCGAGATTGGAATTGCTGCAGATTCCTTCCAAGGACTCGGCATCTTCATCTCTGAGGAAGAAGCCGCTGGGATTATTGGGCGAGCTCAAAACAAAAGCTTTCACACCCTTTTCCAGGATGTGACGATGTCTTTCCCAATCCACACTGCGCAGGTCTTTACTTATAGGGATGCGCACTATCTCTGCACCCAAAAGCTGCAGGATGCTGATGTAAGCCGGATAATCCGGTTCCAGGACTGCTACCGCATCACCCGGATTGATGAGCGAAAACAGGCTCAAAAAGATGGCTTCTTGAGCTCCGTTGGTCACGATGATTTGTTCCTGCGAAGTGTTTGTATACAAGGCAGCGACTTGCTCTCTCAATTCCATCAAACCGGCATTGGGAGTGTAGCGCGGCGTATATTCATCCAGGAGTCTTTTCGCTTCGTCTCTGAGGTTGGAAGGCAGCTCATAGCTCAGCTCGCCCAAAGCCAGATTTATAGCACCCGGGGCGGCAGAAGATATGATCCTGCGCATCAGGGAAAGCTCAACGCTCTCAAAGCGAGAAGCTTCATTCAAAGATATGTCTGAGCTCATCTTCCAGTCGCAGGCCTTGATCGGTCTTGGCGTCTCTATACTTCACGATGATGGGGCAGTAGATGTGAAAATCCGGATTTTGCCTGCTTTTACGGCTACCGGGCACCACCACGGCACCGGGCGGGATGGTGTAAGAGCCGTGCGGATCCATCTCCAAAAAGCGGTTTTGAGTGAGATCGAAGACGGGTGTGGAGGCGGTAAGTATTGTTCCGGATGCGATTACAGCTGCTTTGGACACCATCACGCCCTCATAGATTCCGGTATTGCCGCCTACAAAAGCGTCGTCTTCAATCACTACGGGACGTGATCCTATGGGTTCCAAAACACCGCCAATCATTGCTCCTGCAGAGAGATGCACGTTTGCACCTATCTGAGCGCAGGAGCCCACCAAGGCGTGTGAATCTATCAAGCTGCCGGAGCCCACCCAAGCTCCGATATTGATGTAAGCGGGAGGCATAATCGTAACCCCCGGAGCGAGATAGCAGCCGGTTCTGGCAGAAGTGCCGCCGGGTACGACACGCACCTGATCTGAGAGCGAAAAACGCTTTTCCGGCAAGGTGTCCTTATCGTAGAATTCTTTGTGTGAGCTGTGCGGCATCCTGGCAAGTTTGCCCATTCTGAAGCCGATTAAGATGCCCTGTTTCACCCAGGCATTGGTGACCCAGCCCTCATCTGAGGGCTCGCAAGCGCGGATTCTGCCTTGGTTTAGGCCGGCGACGAAGCTATCAAACAGCGCTCTGTCTTCAGGCGTAAAATCTTTGGCGCCTTGCTGATAAAGAGAGATGATCTTATCTTTCATGTTGATAACCCTTAACGTGTCTTGATTGCGTAAGATATACGGCGCATCGCTTCTTCCAGATAGCTGCGCGGACAGGCAAAGTTGATCCTGCTAAATCCGGAACCATCCACGCCAAACTTGCGTCCGGGGTCCAGAGCCACTCTGGCTTTATTTGTAAGAAAATCAAAGAGATCGTTGTCGTTCATATCCAGCGCAGAGAAGTCTATCCAGGAAAGGAAGCCGGCTTCCGGCAGGTTGACTTTCAGCATGGGGAGATGCTTATCTATATATGATTTGATGTACTTACGGTTGCCATCCAAGTATTGGATCAGAGCCTCAAGCCAGGGCTCGGCGCAGGTGTAAGCAGCCTCCAGTGCACAGATGCCAAAGGTATTGCCCGTAAAGAGATGCAGGCTATTGTGGAGATCGTTTATCTTCTGACGCAGCTTGGGATTGGGCACAATGGCAATTGCGGTGGAAAAGCCGGCGATATTGAAGCTTTTGGAGGGTGAGATGCAGGTGATGAGCACATCATCGTAGCTCTTCATGCTGCCCAAACCTCTGAACTGAAGGCCATCATAGACGATATCCGCGTGGATTTCATCGCTAAGGATAGGCACATTATAGCGCTTGCACAGGTCGCCCATGAAGCTGAGCTCCTCCTCGGTAAACATACGCCCCACGGGATTGTGAGGATTGCAGAGGATGAAGAGTGATGCCTGGCGGATCTTGGCCTCAAAGTCTTTTTTATCAATGCGATAGTAGCCATTGTCATTGACCAGGGGATTGGTGAGCAGGCAGCGGTCGTGATCCTCCACAGCACTGAAGAAAGGCCGATAAACGGGGGTTTGGATCAATATCTTATCCTTGGGCTTGGTGAGGGTAAGCACGGCCAGATTGATGGCGGGAACGACGCCCGGAGTGGTGATCATCCAGTCTTTTTCCACCTCCCAGCCATAGCGTCTGGAGGTCCATCCCTGCACCGCTTCAAAGAAGGAATCCGCCCTGAAATTGTAGCCAAAGATGCCATGTTCCAAGCGCTTTTGCAGCACTTCCTGGATGCAGGGCGCAGCGGGGAAGTCCATATCGGCCACCCAAAGGGAAATCAAATCGTCACGGCCATAAAGCTGCGTGAGCGCATCATGCTTGAAGCAGCCCGTATTCTTGCGGTCTACTACTTTATCAAAGTCAAACTTCATTTTCAGTCTCCTGTTTTCCAAAGGTTAATTCTCTGAGTACATCTATCATTTTTTTGAGTTCGTCGTTCATGCCTATATGTGGTGCGAGATCAGCGATATTGAAGAGGATTTCTATCATTCTGGGGAATGATGCAGCCGTTTTATAAACCTGTCTCTTCCCTTTGAGATCTACATATCCGATGTACACATAGTAGGTTATGCGCTTTTCCAGCACTACGGATTTGGTGTTTTCCCAAGGAATGGGGATGCCTCTTTTGAGCACAAACCTCAGCCAGAGGCATTCGGGCGTGAAGATAACCTCGTTGAGGCTGGTCAAATGCCGATACAGCGAGTCGATTCCGATGTAAAGGATTACCAGCAGCGTAACCTTGATAAAATTGGACGAATCCAGATTTACCCGGGTAAACATCAAGTTGAGCGCAGAGATGATGAGCACTGTGTTGATCGCAATGCCAAAGAGGCGCCGAAGCGGGTGCACTCTATAGCGAACGGGCATACTGTCTCTTACTACTCTAAGTCGCGGTGAAGTGTGCATTTATATACCTCCCATAGTTCTTTTGCGGATGCCAATATCGCCTCGGTAACGGGCACGACGTCAATCAGGTTGTGACGATCATAATCGCCATGAAAATCGCTGCCGGCAGTCTGCAGAAGTCCATGCTTTTCAGCCTTTTGCACAAATTCCTGCACATCAGCGGCGCTGTGATCCGGATGCCAAACCTCGATGCCATCTACGCCCATTTCGATGAAAGTGTCGAGATAGCCAACGTCATAAAGCTTGCCCGGATGTGCGACTACAGACTTTCCTCCAGCTTGCTTGATCACCTCCAAAACCTTGGGCACGCTCATTTCCGGTTTGCCCACATAAGCCGGTCTGTAGTTGCCGATGTATTTGTCGAAAGCCTCATTTTTGTTTGCACAATAACCACGGGCCACCATGGCTTGGGCGATGTGAGGCCGCACGATCAGCTCCTGTTCACCGGCAAAGATGAGCACTTCATCCAGCTCCAAAGGCATACCCAGAGCTGTGAGTTTATCCACTATCTTTTGAGCACGCTCATGCCTGCCGACATGATAAAAATCTGTAAGTTTCTTCAACCCGGCATCGTGTATATCCAGTGAATATGCCAAAATATGCACGTCATGGCCTTTATGGGTGGCACTGATCTCCAGGCCGGGCAAAACCTTGATCCCGGGGTCAGAAAGGTCGTGTTCCAAGTAGGCGTCCACAGTGTCGTGATCGGTGATCGAGATGAGGTCCAGGCCTATTTGCTTGGCCCGTTTTACCAGAGCACGCGGACTCATCGCTCCATCAGACGCCGTGGAGTGCAGATGTAAGTTGATCTTTTGAATTGAATTTATCTTTGTTCTTATCATAACTATTATTTCAATTGACATCAAACGGCAGGTGCATTTTTAGTCAATGGATATTTTGCAACTCGGCAAAGCGCCGAAAAACAGGAGAAAAATCATGCAATATGAACCTATCAAAGACCGCATTGCAAGCCTGCTAAACGGCTGTGCATACTTTAGGGTCCTGCTTTATAAGAAGCTGGACTTGCTGCTTTTGCGCCAAAGATATGTGAAGAGCGCGATAGACAGGCATTTGAAACATGGCCTAAGGCAGAGAGTATATGACGCCGGCGCAGGCTATTGCCAATATAGCTGGCACATACTTCAGAGATGGAGCGAGGCAAGGGTTTTTGCGCTGGATTTGAAGGTGGATTATATCAGGGATTTCGCCGCCTGGCTCAAATGCGAAGATAGAAAGAGGTTTTCCTTTACCCGGGGGGATTTGCAAACCTACCGGCCCAAAAACAGCTACAATCTCATCTTGGCCATAGACATCCTGGAACATATTCCAGACGATATGGCGGTGTTGGCCGGCTTTTATAACTGCCTAGAAAAGGGCGGGAATCTGATCATCTCCACGCCTTCAGATACTGATGAGGCGGCAAAATTCACAGCCGAGCACGTGCGCCCCGGCTACAGCATTCAGGAATTGGTGAGCAAGCTGGAAACTGCCGGCTTTGAGATCGTGGAAAAGCGCTACAGCTACGGCTTTTGGGGCTCCCTGGCCTGGCGGCTCAGCATCCGCAATCCGCTAAGATTGATCAATAAAAGCAAGCTATATTTGGCTGTGCTACCCTTCTATCTGCTGGCTGTGCTGCCTTTTACGACTCTTTTCAACCACCTGGATATGAAGTGGGAAAATAAGAGCGGCACAGGCATAATCATCGTGGCCGAAAAGTGATGGGTGAGAGTAGGTTAGATATCCAAAAACAGTTGTTCGCCGGATGCGTCGGAACCAAGATCGAGCCTGCTTAGGCCCACGCCCAAAAGGCGGATCTTGCGGCTTTCATCCCAGTTTTCCACCAGGAGCTTCTGAGCGTGCTTGAGGATGGTCTTTTCATCTGCAGTGCTTTGG
Source organism: Cloacimonetes bacterium UBA3900 (assembly GCA_002391675.1). GTDB lineage: Bacteria > Cloacimonadota > Cloacimonadia > Cloacimonadales > Cloacimonadaceae > UBA3900. Next base: position 16,556 of record DGFM01000051.1, read on the forward strand.
GATAAAGAATAGCTGCGTGTGATGAGCTCAAAGTTTTCGTATTTGATTTTAAGCATGATGGTTTTCCCTTGTATCTGCTTGTTATGCATACGGATAACTAATCTCTCCACCAGCTCTTTCAGGTTTTGTACCAGCTCCTGCATATCCGAAATATCCTCGTTGAAAGTATGCTCGCAGCTGATGCTTTTAGGCTCGCGGTAGCTGATCACTTCACGCTCGTCTATGCCGCGTACAGCGTTGTAAAAGAACAGGCCCATCTTGCCAAAGTGGTTTGCCAAATCCGCCGCACTCCACTCATATAAATCCGCTCCGGTGTGAATTCCCATTTTCTGCATCTTGGCTGCGGTGACATTGCCTATGCCATGAAACTTGCCTATGGGCAGGGCAAAGAGGATTTCAGGGGCATTTTCGGGAGTGATTTGGCTGAGACCATCCGGCTTTTGCAGCTCGGAACCGATCTTGGCCAAAAACTTGTTGAAAGATACACCCACAGAACAGGTTAGCCGGGTTTTCTCCAGGATTTCTTGCTTGATGCGTCTGGCGATCACCATACTGTCCGGTTCGTTTATCAGGTTGGCAGTCACGTCCAAATATGCCTCATCCAGTGAAACCGGCTCCACCAAAGGAGTGTAGCGGTTGAGCACTTCCCGGATTTGGGCTGAAGCCTCCCTATAGAGCCCAAAATTGGGGCGCACAAAGATGGCCTGAGGGCAGAGCCTCCAAGCCTGGCTGCACGGCATAGCGCTGTGGACACCAAATTTGCGCGCCTCATAGCTGCAGGTGCTCACCACGCCCCGGCTGTTGGGGGAGCCACCCACAATCAGGCATTTTCCCTTCAGGGACGGGTCTTCCCGGATTTCTATGGCGGCAAAGAAGGCATCCATATCCACGTGAATGATCTTTCTCATGGCAGCCTAATAATCTATGGGGCGCCAAGCGTCAATACTTTTGTAAAAGAGCTGCTTTTTCCTTGCATGAACCTGGCGCTGAAAAGGTGGGCTGAACACCTACTATTATAGTAGCCATTAAATTCTTTGCAGAAAACCGATGCTCAAGTCAACATTTGCCTTTTAGCCTATGCTTTCCTGCCTTGGGATTTCCTTGCCCCTCGTTTGCGTAACCCTTGGGTTTTCTATGGGTTACTT
>DGFM01000051.1:17889-45688 GCA_002391675.1 Cloacimonetes bacterium UBA3900
GGCGGTTTTGTTTTCGCAAAACTGGTGCGTTAGTCAAATATTTCAAAAAGGCCTTCAGTATCTGGATGGCGAAAAGGGATAAAAGTGACCCAAATTCAAGGCCAGAAAGTGTGCGAAAAACCACATTAAGGAAGTGTGAAATTGCCCAATCACAGACTCCACTATTTCCCCGGAAATCGATGTGAAGTATCCGCAGCAAGGTGGACAAAAGCAAGAATTTAGGTTTTACTGGCCTAATTTGAGCGAATTTTCACTTGTCTGATGATGTGCTCGTGATTAGTCTATTATAAAGAATTCACGTATGCATTTGAGTATGTGTGATGGATAATAACGCTTGGAGGTAGTTGACCAATGACAAAAACAGGAGCTTTGAGATTATGACTACCAGCGAACGCGAACTGCGCTGGATCCGGTATCTGCTTATCGTGATCGCCTTACCGGTGGCAGCTCTTATTCTTAAGACTTTGCAGGGGATCTTCATTCCTCTGGTGATCGCTATTTTCCTCTCCTTTTTGTTTGCGCCACTGATCAACAAACTGAAGGAAAAGAAGGTGCCCATCATTGTCATCATTGCCATAATTATGTTGGTGTTATTCATTAGCTTTTTGATAATTTCCTCCTTGCTCTACAGTGCGGCAGAGAGTTTGGTGACGGGGCTACCCAAATATCAGGAAAAGTTTTATTATCTTATTGAAAGTATAATCACTTGGGGGCAGCAGCTGGGTGAGAGAATGAATGTTGCCCTGGAGATAGCGCCTGAATTTGATTATCAGCGGTTGATAGACCCCGGCAGCTTTTCGATCACGAAGATGGTGTCGGATACCATGGGTGGCTTTATCAGTCTGCTTTGGAACATCTTTTTGGTGCTGGTATTCCTGCTCTTTTTGGTAAGCGGTGCCACCAGCATGGAAACCAGGCTCAAAAACGCTCTGGGAGAGGATCAACAGCAGCGCAACGTCGATACCATCAACCGTATCCAGTCTCAGATCCAAAAATATCTGATCACCAAGACGTGGATCAGCGCCGCAACTGCTATCGTGGGCGCAATTTGGATGTGGATTTTGGATATAGACTTCATCCTCGTTTCTGCACTACTGCTGTTTGCACTCAACTTCATTCCCAATATCGGTTCCATCATTTCTTCGTCTATTCCCTCGCTGATCTGCCTCTTGCAATATGGTTTTGGCTACAAGGTCATCATTTTTGCTGTTTTGATCACCGCTACGCAGATGCTGTTTGGCAACATCATTGAGCCTCAGGTTCAGGGCGACAGGCTGAATCTGGCGCCCATTATGGTGTTGATATCCTTGATCTTATGGGGCTGGTTGTGGGGTATACCGGGGATGTTTATCTCGGTGCCGCTCACATCAGCTATCAATATCATACTCAAAGAGATAAACCCCAATAACGTGGTTTCCGCTCTGATCAGTGGCGAGTGAAGAGATGCGGCGACACTTTTATCGGAAGTTCTCCGCATAAGGGGAACTTCCGATTTTTGAATGCGGTATAAATTTTCTATCTGCGAGATATGCAGCCTTCTATGGTTGTTTTTTGCCCTTTGAACTCCACTTATAAGTTGACACAAAACTCAATCTAAAAATAATGTAGTCTATGAGAAAAATAGTTTTACAGCGCATTGATGCTGTTGATATTGAAAAGTTTCCGAAAGGCTGGAGCCTGATAGGTTTTTGGGCTCAGGAGGAGCTTTTGTATCTCGCTTTGACGCCCAATTCCAGGCGCCGCTACGAGCTGATGAAGCAAAAGACTGAGGATAACACCCTTATTTCGGAAATGTTTATCAAGGCAGATCATGTGCGGATAGAGCCTTTGAACACTGCGTTGCAAGGCTTGATCCAATACAAGATTACGCTTCAAAATAGGCCGCCCAGTATGCAACACGTCTTCAATCGCTGGGAAAACTATGTGTATCTGGCACTTAACGCCTACCAATACCCCTTCATCCGCACCACTGGCAACACCAACGATGAGTGGCTTTATCTGGGGCCTTTTCGCGATAGATTTGCGCTGGCAGATGCCCTGGATGCAGTATGCAAAATCCTGCGTTTACCGCGATGTGAAACGGGTGATTGGCCGTGTTATCGGCTGGAAGAGGGCAGTTGCGCAGGCTGGTGCAGGAGCTTGAATGAAGAAGAAACAAATGAGGAGTATTCCCTGGATAAGCTGGACGCTCTGCTCAAAGAGAGCTTTCTCAAGCCTTCCGATGGAGTGTTGGAACTGCTTATCCAAGAAAAGGATAAATACTTCAATGATCTGGAGTTCGTCAAGGCGGATTTGCTCAGCGACGAGATAGAAATTCAGGCCAAATATCGTGATTGGCTCCAATTCCTGTATGTGGCGCGGCAGCTTTCTTGGGAAGATGAGCTTGTGCAGGTGCAAAACGGGCGCCTAATTAAAGTAAAGACTAAGGAAAGGGACTATAACTTCCTTCCAGACAATACAATATATCGTGATAATGAAAGATTGGCTCTCAACTTGATGGATGTGGATGAAGCCCGCATCCTCTATGACCACTGGATGAGCCAACATCAAGGAAAGAAAAATGTTTGATAAGATCAGTAAACTTGAATGTGTGAAACAAGCCCGCCAAGGTAAGGTGCGAGATATCTATGACTTGGGTGACAGGTTGCTCCTGGTTACCTCGGATCGCATCTCTGCTTTTGATGTGGTGTTTGATCAGCCCATCAAAGATAAGGGCATTATCCTCAATAAGATAGCCGTAAGTATCTTCAAAGCTACCTCACACATCGTGGATAACCATCTAATCAGCTCTGAAGTAAAGGATTATCCCCAGGAGCTGCATGAATTCAAGGATTATCTTGAGGGACGCAGTATGTTGGTGCAAAAGACGCGGGTTATTCCCTTTGAATGCATCGTGAGGGGCTACATCAGCGGCAGTGCCTATGGCGAATACATCAATAAGGGCACGGTTGGCGGCAAGGTGATCCCCAATGAGATGAAAGAAAGTCAAAAGTTTGATTCTCCGATGTTTACGCCTTCCACCAAAGCAGAGGAAGGGCACGACGTCAATATCAGCTACCGCACTATGAAGGCGCATATGGACACATGGATAGCGGAGTTTCTTAAGGATAAATCCTTGCAACTGTATCATTTTGGGCATGATATGCTCTTGAAGAAAGGCATCATTTTGGCGGATACCAAGTTTGAATTTGGCAGCTACCAAGGCAAAATCATGCTCATAGATGAAGCTTTAACCCCCGATTCCTCAAGGTTTTGGCCTGTGGATGACTATGAGGTAGGCATCAGCCCGCCCAGTTATGATAAGCAGTTTATCCGCAACTATCTGCTAAACATCGGATGGGACAAGCAGCCGCCCGCTCCTGAGCTACCTGAAGACGTGATAGCACAGACGAGAGATAAATACCTGCAAATATACAAGATTATCACCGGAGAAACATTGTAATGCGAAAATTCATCTGTATCGTGGACGACGAAGAAGAACTCGCCATCAATCTGAAAGTGCAGTTGGAAGCGATGCGTCCGGACTGGACCGTGAAGGCTTTTTCCAACGGTATTGACGCCCTGAAGGTGATTCATAGCGAAGATGTGGACTTTGTGCTCATGGATATCGCCATGCCGGATATGGATGGCTACGAGCTGTGTTGGCGCATCATGGATTACGATCCTAAGATTGGCGTGATGATGATGACCGGCTTTGGCTATGACGCCAATCACGTGTTGGTGCGCGCCAAAGAGGACGGCCTCAAAGAAGTAATATACAAGCCCTTTGACATAGAAGAGCTACTGGAGCGAATTGATAAGCTATTGAGCCAAGACGATCAAGAAAAGTGAAAAGACAACGCCTCATTCAGAGATACTGGCAGCAGCGTTCCCTACTAAGTGACCTGCTCTATCCTGCGTCTCTGCTTTATGAGCGGCTTGGGCAAATCAAACAAATGAGGCAGGCCGGCAAGGCTTATCTGGCGCCTTTCAAGGTGATCGGCATTGGCAATATCAGCAGTGGAGGCAGTGGTAAAACTCCTCTTACCATGGCTTTGGCAAAGGCAGCGATAGAATCAGGCCTCAAAACCGCGGTTTCGCATCGGGGCTATAAATCAGCCATGGAAAAGAAAGCCGGCATAGTGTCAATGGGAGAGGGATGTCTCTACGATGCAAAAACCTGTGGCGACGAAGCCTGGATGAGCGCCACCAAGCTGCGTAAAGCCTATGTAAGCGTAGGCAGGGACAGGGTGGAGCAGCTCAAGCAGTTGGCCGCTCTGGAGGCGCCTCCTGAGCTGGTGTTTATGGACGATGTCTTTCAAAATCAAAGCTTTATCAAGGACGTCAACATCGTCTGCTTCGACGCTCGGGTGGGCTTGGGTAATGGCAGAGTCATCCCCGCTGGATACCTCAGGGAATCCGTCTCAGCTGTGGCAAGGGCAGATATCTGCGTCATCAATCGCAAAGACCCCGGCATAGAAGTGGAAGCTTTGAAAGCTGAGCTGAGTGAGTGGTGTGAGCATATCTTTGTGGTAGATCATAGCTTCTGCGGTTTTGAGGATTTCCAGGGTAATGTGGTGGACGTGGATGTGAATCAGCCCTCGCTGTTGCTTTCTGCGCTGGCTTCTCCCCAAAGCTTTGAGGCAACGGCGCAGTCTGTAAATATAAACTATCTCACTCATTACAGCTTCCCTGATCACTATTCATTCAGGAGTCGTGAGGCTTTGAAGCCGCTATTTGAGCAGATTAGGGGCGATGATATCAAGCAGATATTCTGTAGTCACAAAGACCTCCCCAAACTCATCGCCCACAGAGACCTGCTGCCGCTCTTACGTGTGCTCATGATCGAAGCAAACCCCTTTCAAGTAAACGCCTTATGGCAAGCAATCAGGCGGAGGATGGCACTATGATACATGCAGACAAGATACAGCTGGCCTTCTTCTTTCTTATCTCCTACCTGCTGTCCAGAGTATTTGTGCGCTTTGAGCTGCCTAAACGCTTGGTCTGGTGGCTGATAGAAGAAAAGCATATCACCATCTCCAAGCTCAGCTGGTTCATCATCTTTGGCACGACGCTGCTTTCCATGTTGATCGCCAACGTGGTGACCTTGATGACCATGATTCCCGTGCTGGACCTGATCCAAAAGCAATATAAAGGCTCGGCTCAAAATGAGTCCCGCTTTGGCACCTTGATGATCCTGTCAGCCGTGTGGGGAGCCAATATCGGCGGGATAGGAATGCTCACAGGCACCACCACCAATGGCATCCTGGTGGCTTTGTATGAGGCTTATAAGTTCCCAATCAGCAGCCAGTTTACCTTCCTTTCCTGGATGACGTGGGCTTTGCCGCTTTCCCTGATTCTGTGTGTGGGTGGGTGGTTGGTTTTGATGCTGGTCTTCAATCCCAAAAGTAGGATGGAAGGCGGTGAGTTGCGCTCGGAACTCTGCTGCGAAGGCCCCATTTCACGGGGTGAGAAAATCTCCATCATCTTGGCGGTTATCTTCATAGTCTCTGCCACTTTACTATCCACGGGCATGAGCCTGGTCAACGCCTATCAAACAAGAATAGGGGCAGATGAATATCAGGCCTTCAACTGGTTGCAGGATGCGATGTTGATCTTGAGTATAGTCTGGACATTGGCCTTTCTCTATATCCTCTTTATCCATAAGTTTAAATTGCAAGAGGGGCAACCGCGAGGCATATTGCTGCCCAAAGAGTACATCCTTCATGATCTGCCTCGCAAGGGGCTTTTGTGGATTGTGGCAGGTGGAGCGATCACCCTTGTCCTGGTGGCACTCAAGGTTCCCAAAGCTGTCGCAGAGGTAGCAGTTAGGTGGATCACAAATGAGCGTTCCGAATTCCTCTTGCTGCTCATCGTGGGCGCCATCGCCACCTTCACCACGGAGCTGATGAGCAATACGGTGATACAGATCGCCATGTTTGTCAGTCTCTTTCCGCTCACCAAGGTATATCCGGATATTGGATGGCAGACCATGCTGGTAATCACGCTCACCAGTGGCTGTGCTTTCATGAGCCCCATCGCCACGCCCTCCAATGGCTTGGGCTTTGGCTGCGTTAAAAAGATAAGCCTGCGTCATATGCTTACTGCAGGCTTGTTGATGAATATCTTTTCGCTCCTTGCGATTACTTCTTGGGTAAACTACGTCGTTCCTGTGGTGTTATCCTGGTTTGCTTAGGCTCACATATTGAGCGGCAATGGCGATAGCAGCTGTCTCAGCCCTGAGTATTAGCTTGCTGATCGTGATCTGATCCAGCTTTTCCTGTTCCAGATAAGCTATTTCCGCTTCGTTAAAACCACCCTCAGGGCCGATAAAGAAGCAGGGCTTTATGTTTGTGGACAGCATCAAATCACCGAGCCAGATATCCGGCCTGTGTTCGCTGCAAAAGACGGGAGTATAGCCTTGCTCCTTTGCTTGCTTGATGGCTTCCTTAAGGGTGTAAACGGGGTTTACACGAGGCAACCAGGGGTTGTCACACTGCTTGATTGCAGCTAAGGCAATGCGTTCAAAGCGGGAGATGTCCTCGCCTTTGCGCACAGAGTAAGCGCTGATGAAGGGGTAGAATTCCGTGCAGCCCAGCTCGGTACACTTTTCCACGATCAGCTCATCATGCTTGTTTTTGAGCAGTGAAAAAGCGATGGCAAAGGGGCTGACAGGCTCATGATAAGTGGCTTCCTCCAAGAGCTCAAAGCGTACGCATTTCTTGTCTATCTCTTTGACGACGGCTTTGCATAGAGAGCCCTTGCCATCGTTGAGCAGGATGACATCATCGGGCTTGACCCTCAGCACACGGCTGAGGTGGTGATATTCTTGCCCGCCAATGCAAGTGTTTTCGTTGAGTTGAGGATGATAGACAGAGGGCATGGGCTTCCTTTAACTAAAGATATTCTTGAGGCGATTCAGGAAGCTGTGTCCGGGTTTCATCTCACGCTTGCGGTCAAACTCCCGAAGCTTTTGGTAGAGTTCAGTTTCTTCTCTACTGATACGGGTGGGGGTGACCACTGTCACTTTCACGATCTGGTCTGCTCTCTCTTTGCTGCGTAAGCCCTGGATGCCCTGTCCACGCAACCTGAACATACTGCCGGACTGGGTTCCGGCGGGTATCTTCATCTTGGCTTGCCCTGTGATGGTGGGAACAGTGATCTCATCTCCCAAAACCGCTTGCGAGATGCTGATTGCCTGATCCAGCATGATGTTGTCGCCCTCTCTATAGAAAACGTCGTCCTCTTTCTCATGGATAAGCACAAGGATATCTCCGCGTGTGCCGCCTCTGGGGCCGATATTGCCCTGGGCGCGCCTTCTGAGGTATTGACCTTCTGCCACCCCAGCGGGGATCTCGATTTCCATTTCTTTGATCTTGTCCTGACGACCATCACCACGACATTTGGAGCAACGATTCTTGATGATCTTGCCTTCGCCGCGACAGGACGGGCATTCGGTGATCGTCTGCATCTGACCAAAGAGGCTCTGTCTCACTGTTCTCACCTGGCCGGTTCCTTTGCACTGGGAACAGGTTTCTGCCTGACCGTCTTCGCTGCCGGTTCCTTTGCATTTGTCACAAGGGTCTTTGACTGCAATCTTGATCTTCTTGGTGGTGCCCAGAGCGATCTCTTTCAGGTCTAAAGACAGCTCGATCTGCATATCCTGTCCACGGTTTGAGCTTTGTCTGGTGCGGGCTCCACCAAATCCTCCTCCAAAAAGTCCTTCAAAAATGCTTCCGAAGCCTCCGGAACCGAAGATATCGTTGAAGTCATCAAAGTGGCTAAAGTCGCTCCACTGGAAGCCGCCCTGACCGAATTGGCTACTCACGCCGGCGTGGCCAAATTGGTCATAGCGTTGACGCTTGTCCTTATCAGAAAGCACCTCATAAGCCTCACTTGCCTCCTTAAACTTCTCTTCTGCTTCCTTGTTGTCCGGATTCTTGTCCGGATGATATTGCATGGCAAGTTTACGGTACGCTTTTTTGATCTCAGCTTCATCTGCGTCTTTGCTGACGCCTAACACTTCATAATAATCTCTCTTATTTGCCATTTATACTCCCGTTAATCTTTATTAAACAGAGGGGCAGAGGCAATGCTCCGCCCCCTTTTAGCAAGTATTGTCTATTGATCGTCCACTACCTCAAAATCTGCATCAACTGGGCCTTCATCAGCGGGTGCTTCCTGGCTTTGTGCTCCGGAAGGATCAAAACCAGAGGCATTGGGATCAGCTCCCGCGCCCTGCTGTTGAGCCTGATTGTAGATGATCTCAGAGAGCTTGTGCGCCTTCTTCGCCAGCTCTTCCTTGATGCTTTCGACTTGAGTGGTGTCCGTGGCTTTCTCCAGCTCTTCCTTGGCGGTTTTGATGGCTGCTTCCAGCTCTTCTTTTTCGCTGTCGGAGAGTTTATCGCCGTGCTCACCCAAACTGCGCTCGATGCTGAATATCAAGCCATCCAGCTCGTTTTTGGCTGTGATGAACTCCTGACGCTTCTTGTCCTCTTCAGCATGAAGCTCTGCTTCCTTGATCATGCGATCAATGTCTTCTTTGCTGATGTTTCCGGCCCTGTCAATCTTGATGGATTGTTCTTTGCCGGTGCCTTTATCCTTGGCAGAAACGTTGAGGATACCGTTTGCGTCGATATCGAAGGTCACTTCAATCTGCGGCATTCCTCTGAGAGCAGGCGGGATGCCCACAAGGTCGAATCTTCCCAAAGGCTTGTTATCAGAGGCCATGGGACGCTCGCCTTGCAGGACGTTGATGGTCACTGCGGTTTGGTTATCAGCAGCGGTAGAGAAGACTTCGCTCTTTTTGGTGGGAATGGTAGTGTTTCTGGGGATGAGCACAGTGCAAACACCGCCCAGGGTCTCGATTCCCAAGGAAAGAGGAGTCACGTCCAAGAGCAAGACGTCTTGCATCTTATCGTCTCCAGCCAGGATGGCGCCTTGAATGGCGGCTCCGAGAGCAACCACTTCGTCAGGGTTCACGCTGCGGTTGGCCTTTTTGCCAAAGAACTTCTCCACTGCTTCCACCACGGCCGGGATGCGGGTGCTGCCGCCAACGAGGAGCACTTCATTGATGTCTGAAGCTGTGAGCTTGGCATCATCCAAAGCGAGGGAGCAGGGCTTGAGTGAGCGCTGCACCAAGTCTTCTGTGAGGCGGTTAAACTCTGCCAAACTCAGGTCCATATTCAGGTGCCTGGGTCCGGATGCATCAGCGGTGATGAAGGGCAGGTTGATGTTGGTGGTTTGGGTGCCGGAAAGCTCGATCTTGGCTTTCTCAGCGGCTTCTCTGAGACGCTGCATAGCCATCGGGTCTTTGGACAGGTCGATTCCTTCCTGCTTGTTGAAGTTGTCCAGAATCCATTTGATGATCCTTTGGTCAAAGTCATCGCCACCCAGGTGAGTGTCGCCGTTGGTGCTCAAGACCTCGACCACTCCCTCGGAAATATCCAAGATAGAGATGTCGAAGGTACCGCCACCAAGGTCAAACACGGCCACTTTCTGCTCTTTTTTGTTTTCCATGCCATAAGCCAGAGCTGCGGCTGTAGGCTCGTTGATGATACGCTTCACATCAAGACCGGCGATCTTACCGGCATCTTTGGTAGCCTGACGCTGGTCGTCGTTGAAATATGCCGGGACGGTAATCACGGCTTCGGTGACGGTTTGGCCCAGATAGGCTTCCGCCGTCTCTTTCATGCGTGCCAGCACCATGGCTGATATTTCTTGAGGTGTGAAGTCTTTATTTTCACTTTCGATCCTTACGGCAGCTTGGTTTTTGAGTCCGGCCACCACTTTGAAGGGTACTTGAGATATCTCGTTGCCCACTTCGCCGATGGAGCGGCCCATAAAGCGCTTGATCGAAAACACGGTATTTGTGGGATTGGTAACGGCTTGGCGCTTGGCCAGTTGTCCTACCAATCTGCTTGAGTCTTTTGTAAATGCCACCACGCTGGGAGTGGTTCTGCCACCCTCGGCGTTGGTGATCACTACGGGTTTACCACCTTCCACCACTGCAACGCAGGAGTTGGTGGTTCCCAGGTCTATTCCTATTATTTTTCCCATTTATTCCTCCAGGGTACTTTCATTATTATTGTTGTTATTTTCTATAGCTTGACCAGATGAAACAGCCACCTTGGCGGGACGGATCACGACGTCATGGCTCATGTAGCCGTTTTGGATCACGGCTGTGATGATGTTTTCTTCCTCATCGGAAGGAATATGTGCCAAAGCTTCATGAAGAGCGGGATCAAATTCCGAGCCCAAAGCCTCGATCTTGCGAACGTTTTCACTTTCCAAGACTTTTCTAAGCTGCTGCTCGATCAAGACAAAGCCTTTGATCAGCTTGTCTTCCTTCGCCTCTTCGTCCACTTGTTCCAAAGCGCGCTCCAGGTTGTCCAAAACGTCACACACTTTCAAAGCCAGCTTCTGAGTGGAGAGCTTGATCCAATCCGCCTTTTCTCTATTGCTGCGATTGCGGAAATTTTCAAACTCCGCCATCGAGCGGATGTATTTGTCCTTCAATTCGGCGATCTCGATCTCCAGCTCTGCAATCCTTTCTTCAGGAGTGAGTTCCGTCTCAGGTGTCTGAATATCAACTTGGCCGTTTTCTGTGTCTTTTTGTTTCTTATTCTTTGTCACTTATCTATCTCCTATCTCGGTATCATCATTCCACGCTTGGTGGTGTCTGTTATGGTGAAGCACATCTCCCGAATCAAGGGGATTAGCTTGCGATAGTTTGTCCTCAGCGGTGCTACAACTCCCAGGTAGCCTGGAATGCCAAACACCTCATAACGCCCATAGATGAGGCAAAAATCCTGCCATTGAGGCTGGCCCATGTTCTCGCCGATGAGCACGGTTACGCTTTCGCCGGTGTCGCAGTCTCGCATCATTTTCAGCAGCAAGTCCTGCCTCTGCACCAGGTTCATAAAACTGAGGATATTGCGTTTATCATCAAATTCAGGTTGCTCCAAAAAGCTGATGCTGCCATCGAAATTGATATAAAAGTCCGATATCTGGATGAAGGCTTTATGCAGCTCTTTGAGGAACATATTTACCAAAAAGTTGTCCTTGTGCATCTCCTCACGCATTTCCACCAAGACCTTGTTGGCGATGTCATACACCCGCAAGCCAACCAGCTCGTCGTTTAGATAGCGAACCAGCCTGCGCAGCTGTGCGTCGGTGATTTCGTGATCAAAGCGCATCACCATGGTCTTGTCCAGCCCGCTATCAAGGCTCATCACAAAGATAAACTTGCCGTTGCCGATGGGGAAGACCTCCAGGTTGGCCAGATAGCCGCTGGAAACTTCAGGTTCGGCTACAAAGCAGAGCTGTTCAGTCTCACGGGCGAGCAGTTGCAGGATCACGTGCAGGGCCCGGGGCGTATCTTTATAATAGCGCACCAAAAGCTCCCGCAAGAGGTCCATGCGTTCAAAGGTAGTGCTCTCAATCTGCGGTGCTATCAGGTTGATGTATTCCCGATAGCCCTTGATGGTGGGCACTCTGCCGGCGGAAGTGTGAGGTTGGCTGATGAAGCCGCGTTCTTCCAGCTTCATCAAATCAAGGCGCAAAGTGGCTGAACTCACGTCTGTGAGATACTTTTCATTGAGCATGCGTGAGGAAACCGGCTCCATACAGAGGATGAATTCATCAATCACTGCAGTGAGCGCTTGTCTCAAACGTCTTTGAATTTTAGTCATGTATTGCACCTTGCCTTTTTCGTATTTTAGCACTTCGATCATCGAACTGCTAATTTATGGACAATATAATCGAAGTTGCAAAATTGTCAATCGAAAAGTGAGACTGCTAATGCTTATTTTAGAGTTGAAGAATGATGTTGTAACTCAAATAACATCCGGAACCCCGATGCAGAGCCATTCTAAGACTTTTTGGCGCCAGGAAGGCAAATCAAATAATTATGCCTCAATGATGCATATACTATCGGGCACAACCACAATTTCGGCTCAATTGAGGACAAAGTCCAACCAGGGTTGACAGGTGCTGAGAATAATAGACGAGATGCAGGGCATTTTTTCCACCAGTTTTTTGGGATATAAAATAGCAGAAAAACACCTGGCAAATGCCTATTGATTTAGTAGGTGATCCATGACAGGTCGCGGTAGTCCAACCGACAAGCCATTCTGAAATATTTGACACGGGAGCCGGTTTTGCGAAAACAAAACCGCCTTCTAAAACGTCGATTTGGTGCGGCCTCCCTTAGGGGCTCCTGTGGGTCTCCTTTGGGATCCACAAGTAACCCAAAGAAAACCCAAGAGTTACGCATTTGAGCGCCGAGGATACCCGAGGGTGGGGCAAGCACGGTCAAAAGTCAAATGTTGATTCAAGGCATGGTTTTAAGCAAGCATTTTCTGGGCATTAAGAGGGGGATTTGCCGCCGATTTTGCTCATTGCGTCGGCAGGAATAAGGTGCCGGGTGTGGACGCAAAAGAAAAGCAGAACGTCCTGATCAGCTGCTCCATGCATTCAAGCATAGAGCAAGTGTTCAGTGCATTCTGCTCTAATGTTGTAAGGTTAATCTTTTGCTACAGCACCCATTCACCGATGCTTTTGGTGAGGGATTGAGCATCCAGGCCAAAGAACTGGTAGAGCTGATCCGAGGGTGCGCTGGGCGCATATGCATCCACGCCTATCTTGAGCTGTTTGGCGCAGAGTCCCTCTTCAGCCATGCGGTCTGCCAGAGTGGTTCCCAATCCGCCCCAGATGAAGTGATCCTCGATGGTGACCACTTTGCCTGCCTTGGCAATGTCTTCCAAAAGGCTTCTATCCAGGCTCAAAGGGCTGGAGATGTAGTAAAGTTTGGGGAAAACACCCTGTTCACGCAGGGTGTCCACGGCTTTGATGGTATTGGCTACCGGGGTGCCGCAAACCAGCACGCAGCCTTGGTTTCCTTCTCTCAGCAGGTCTGCCTTTCCATATTCAAAACGGTAGTCCATGGGGTACATCAGCTGGTTTGCCTCTGTTTTGAGAATGGGGATCTTGGAGCGCCCCATGGCGATCACGTAATTGCCGGGCTTGTCTATCAGCCATCTGATGATGCGGTCTGTGTGGTTGGGATCGGCGGGCAGGATGATGCGGACACCGGGGAGAGTTTTGCACAAAGAGATGTAATCTATGCTCTGGTGTGTCTTTCCGTCTTCTCCCACATCTATGCCGGAGTGAGTGAGCACCACCTTGAGGTTGGCGTGGTTGATATCGTTAAGCCTCTGCATATTATAGACTTCAGCAGCGCCGAACATTCCAAAATCCGCCCAGAAGGTTTGGATGCCACAAGAGGACATGGCTCCCGCTGCCACGCAGGTGTTGTGTTCCATGATGCCTGCCTGGAAGAATCTATCCGGGAAGGCTTTGGCAAAGCCATCGGTCTTCACGCTTCCGGAAAGATCGCAATCGAAGACAGCGATAGGCGTGTGGGCGTCTTGATTGATCTCGCCGAGGTCCTTGATTGCCGCTCCCCAAGCGCTGCGGTTGTCCGTCTTTTCTTCATAGACAATGGGCTGTCCTGCTTTGAGATCGGCCTTCAAGCTGAAGTGATCTTCCATGGAAGCTGCAGGAGAAAGCTTTTGCTGGGCACGGATAGCCTTGTATTCCTCATAGCGGTTTGGCTCGTCCAGCTGCTTCAAAGCCTCTTCCAGCTGCTCAGGTTTGAGTGCTGAACCGTGATACTTGGACTGATTCTCCATGAAGTCCACGCCTTTGCCCATTACGGTGCGGGCCAGGATCATCACGGGCTTTTCCTGCTTTTTTGCTTGTTCTAAAGTGTTGAGAATCTGGCGGAAATCATGTCCATTTACTTCCATAACCATCCAGCCATCGGCTTCGTAGCTTTTGCGGATGTTTTGGGGCATCACATCGTTTATGGAGCCACTGATCTGGAGGCGGTTATAATCCACGATGGCGCAGAGGTTGTTGAGCTGATATTTGGAGGCCATGAGCCTGGCTTCTGCCTGTTGCCCTTTCTGTTGCTCTCCGTCGCCCATTAATACGTATATGCGTGCGTCGCTATTTTTCATCCTGGCTGCCAAAGCCATGCCCACTGCGGCAGAAAGGCCTTGGCCCAGGTTTCCCGTAGTCCATTCCACACCGGGTGTTTCCCTTTCAATATGGCCTTCGTAGCGGCTATGCAAAACTCGGTAGCCGGTGATGGCATCTTCCAGGGGGAAATAGCCATTCAAGGCCAAGATGGAATAAACGGCGGGGGAGATGTGGCCGATGCTAACTACCACTCTATCACGGTCTTCCAACGTGGGGTTCTGTGGATCGTGGCGGATGGTGTGGTAGAGACAGTTTAGGATATCAATGGAACTCATTGAGCCTCCGGGATGGCCACAACCAGCGAGGGTAGTCATGGTCAAAATGGCTGCTCGTGCTTCTTTACTGCGGGCTTCCAGCATGGGGATGCCGGTCAATTCTTGCTTGCTCATTTTTACCTCATGGATGTTTATGGGCTTAAAAAAAGTATCCCCCTCGCTACTTGGGGCAGCGAAGGGGCCTTCTATAAAGTGGTGGAGCATAGGGGGATCGAACCCCTGACCTCATGACTGCCAGTCATGCGCTCTCCCAGCTGAGCTAATGCCCCAATCAGTTTCGCGATTGTTTAGGTTCACTTCCTTCAGAAAGGGCTTTTTTGTCAAGAGTATTTTGTAAATTGTGGCAGATGTGAGAGCTAACAACTTGATAACACGTATGTTATTAATTGAGGTAAAAGGAGGCGCAATCCCGGCTGCAGAAAGGATAAAAGGGAGGGTGCTGTCTCTTTGGCACGAAAATTGCATCAGGATGAAGAAAACACTTGACCAATTTGCTCACTTTTGGATAAACGTGTTTTCAAAGAAAAGAAAGCCCATGGAGAATCAAATGAAGAAATGCTATTTAATCCTGGTTATGGTGCTCGCATTCAGTTTGGCGGGTGCTATAGTCATAGAAACAGGCTCCTTCCGCAACTTCCTGTATGGCACGGAGCCAGGCTGCGCATATGATAACTGGGTATCGCATATCGCCGAAGGCCTCGCCTCGCCCGGCTATAACCATTATGCCCCTTATGACAGGCAGACCAACGGCTTTGGCAACTTCCGCACCATCACCCCCCTGGAGGGTGTTCAGTGGAGTAGCATCATAAACCATATGATCGATGAGAACTACACACAAGCGGAAGCCATGATCCAGTCCAACGACTTCCCCTATCAGGTAGTGCAGTTTAACGATACCGACACCGGTCGCACTTACTATCTTTTGAGGGAAAACCTGGATATGAGCTATTATGATGACAACGGCACTCCGGATGATCCTCATGACGATGAGAACGGGGCTTTTGCCTATGCTTGGGGGCTGTATCTCTTTAATCCCCAAGCTACGAAGCCCATCATCATCACTGCCCCGCATCCTTGTGACGACTTTCCCACGCCCGCCGTCGCAGCACTCGCCTTGGAAGAGCTGGATGCACGCTTCCTGTTGATCAGCGGCGCAGGGCGCGAGGCAAAATGGACTCAATCAGGCCCATATTACAACAGCAAATCTCTCTCCGATCCCACTCGTGTGGCCGCACATCCTTTCAACTATGCATATCAAAAGATGGCAGATTACATCCGGACTCAATATGACATGAGGGAGTTTTCTGTGCAGATCCATAGCTATGACTACGATTTGCACATCGGCTATCCCAACAATCAAATCTCTATTGGCAATCCACAGACCTGTCCCAATCTGCCGGTTCGAGACCTCTCGGATGCACGTAATGATATGATAAACCAGGCACCGGAATATATCCACCCGGCAAATACCATCGGTACCAATGAAGCCGTTCATGTGACAGACTTTTATGGCGTCAACTACAATATCCACGAATTTACCTGGAGTGATGGGGTCAACGAATACCCTGTGAACGACAAGATAGACCTGCCCGGCTATTCCATGAACAGCCAGATGCTCTACACACTTTCCGGCTGGAACGATTATGATAGCTACGATCCCTTCTTCCACGTTGAGATGGATGAGCTGCCAATATGTTATGAACAGACTGAAAACAACTTCCATTGGTTTTATGGCTGGGATGAAGCTACGCAAAAGTGGAGCCTGGAAAACCGCTTTACCCGCTTTTTGGAGTTTTACTCGCCTTGGGTTTATCACCTCAAAGCCGTGATAGATGATACGATTGAGATGGATAATGGCCAGGCACCTACACCGGTGGAAAACCTCGCCATCGTGTCTGCCGGCCTGAGCAACGTGACTCTCTCCTGGGATAGATGCTCGGATTTTGACTTTGATACTTATGAGATTCTCTATGCTACCGAGCCGATTGGCGCGGATAACTTTGCCATCTTCGATAGAACCAATCACAGCTTTCTGGCCTCTCAAGCCTGTGAAAGCATCACTGTTACCGGACTCAACAACACCAACATCTATTACTTCAAGATTCGTGGCAAGGATAAAAACGGAAACTACTCTACCCTGAGCAATGAGGTTTCCACCTCTCTGGCACCTGCTGCCATCAATAGCTTCATGGTGAATGGAATGCACGAAAGCATCAGGCTTGCCTGGAATGTGAACTTTCAAGACAACAACCAAGGCTTCAAGATCTACCGCAAATCTGAAGGGACGGAATATGTGATGGTGGATAGCTGGGTCACCAATCCCAGTTTAGCCCCGGGCACAGGCCTCTTTGAGTGGTGGGATTTTGACGTGGCAAACCATGAGGTATACACTTACAAGATCAGCTGCACAAACACCTCTGACGTGGAATATATGCACAATTTCCCCACTTCAGCTCATGCCATGCCTGTGCACAGCATCAACATCCGCAATGAGTCCGGGAGCCTTACAGACTGCATTACCTTTGGCAACAACCAATTTGCTACAGACGACAGGGACAGCTACTGGGATATCACCAAAAACGGTCCCAGTGGAAACTATGTCTGGAACGCATTCTGGCAGCCAAGATGGGGCAATCAGGGCACGCATCTGGCTCAAGAAATCAAGGGCGGCTACGATGTGAATAATGAGCTCAAGACCTGGACTATGCGCACTCGCTGCTCTCAGGTGGGCCCAATCACCATCGATGCCAGCGATACCTTTGGCAGAGGTGAAAAGCTCTGGTTGGCAGATGGAGGCGTCTATCACAACTTGCTTGATGGGCCCTACACCTTCGAAAATACCAGCTCTGCCGTGCGTACCTTTACCCTCTTCTGGGGGAATATGCAGCCCACAATCAGGCCTGCCGCCATTCCCAACCAGGTGTTGCAAGGTGGAAGCACTATTACCTTCAGCTGGAATTATCTCTATCCGTTCCTGGTGGAGCACGTGGAGCTTTCTTTGCAAAATGAGACCGATAGCCTCCTGGTGAGCAACTACATGACCAATGCCCAGAGCTCTGTAGATTTCACCGTGCCTCAGCAGGCAGATATGCCCAATGCCAAAGCGGTTTGGGATGTCTATGCGGTGGATGGAGTGCATACGCGCTTTGTTTCGCCCTATACCTTGGCACTGGTTCCTTCCATGAACAACGCTATCTTCGCGCCGGGCTGGCAGATGCTGCACAATCCTTGGCCGGAATATCCTGCCACTGTGGCACAGGTATTTGGAGCTGATTCCAGCGCCTACACTATGGATGCGGATGGAAACTGGACGCCTGCGGCGGACTTTGTCTTCGATAGTCCCATCTGGGTGAACCCGGCAGACGTCTCCTTCTTCGGTTCCGCCACGCCTATCCAAGGTTTGGAATACAGCGTTGACCTGCAAGACGGCTGGAACCTGGTTGGCAATCCTCATCTCTGCATCTACGAGCCGGAAAACCTGAGATTCAATGTGAATGGAAACATCTATCGCTTTGGTGAAATGGTGAACCAGGGCCTGGTCTCCAATGCGATCTTCACCTTCAAAGATGGTCGCTACCGGTTGGCAGAACGCATCGAGCCCTTTGAGGCTTTCTATGTCAGATACTACGCCAGCGATCAGGTATCCAGCCAGATAAACTTCTTCCCCTATTGGGAGTCTTATGATGTGACGCCACCTCTGGCTCAGAGCAGCATCGATCTGATTGCTACCGCAGCCAACGGTGTGGATTGGGTCAGAGTGGGCAGCCATGAGTATATAGATACGGAAGTGGGCTTCAAGCTCAACCTTCCCAAAGCACCCAAGCCTCCCATTGAAATGCCTCGTCTCTATGTGGTTCAGCCCGATTCTACGGCGAAGTCGGATCAGGAATATCACAGCTTCTTCCACAATCCCATGACAGTTTCTGATGAGGTAGAAGAACATCTGTATTATGATCTGGTCCTTGATGTGCCCAACACGGATCCTGTCACCTTCTCTTGGGGCGAAAGCACGCTTCCGGCAAGTTGGCAGGTGGCTTTCTTTATCGAAGACCTGGCTTATTACAGCATCTCCCCGGATGAACTGGTCTTTGAGCCTACCGAAGCCGGCATTTACAACTGTTCCATCCGCCTCAGCAACTATCAGGTTCCCAACGACAGACCTGTGGCCGCCATGATCGGCAAACCCCTGGCCTATCCCAACCCCTTCAATCCGGATGTAAATATCGCCTTCAGCTTGCACAAAGCAGGCAACGTGAGCGTGGATGTCTACAATATCCGCGGTCAGAAGGTGCGCAACCTCAGCAAAGGTGCCATGCAAGCTGGAAATCACACCCTGCATTGGAATGGAAAAGACAGGCAGGGCAGAAGTGTGGCCAGCGGAGTCTACTTGGTGAGAATCCAAAGCGGTAAACACAGCCAATCCGTGAAAGTGATGCTAATGAAATAAGATAAACACACCTCTCGATAGAAAGAAAGCTTGTGGATGCCTTGGTATTTGCAAGCTTTCTTCTTTTGTGGCTCAAAACCTGGAGGATAGGGGATGCTCCTCAAGGTAGACCTGCTTGAATCTGCAGAACACGCTATATCGGAAGGTGCAGCTCCATTCTGAGGCCTTATATTCAGGACACAAAAAACCCCGGAGCTTAGTCCGGGGTATATGAGGCTTGTTGAGAGTTAATTTAGATAAGGCCCATATCGCACATGGCGTTGGCTACTTTCACGAAGCCTGCCACGTTGGCGCCTTTCACATAGTTGATGTATCCATCGGGTTGGGTACCGTGTGTACGGCATGCTTCATGGATTCCTTTCATGATTGCATGCAGCTTCTCATCCACTTCTTCGCTTTGCCAGCTAAGGCGCATGCTGTTCTGAGTCATTTCCAGGCCACTGGTAGCCACTCCACCTGCGTTGGCAGCTTTGCCGGGGGCAAAGAGGATCTTGGCTTTCTGGATCATCTCGATTGCCTTGGGTGTGCAGGGCATGTTGGCGGCTTCGGTGAGGCACATGATCTTGTTGTTGATCAGGTTTTGGGCATCTTCTTCGTTCAGCTCGTTTTGAGTAGCGCAGGGGATTGCGATATCCACAGGAACTTCCCAAGGACGCTTGCCGGGGAAGAACTTGGCGCTGGGATACTTGTCTGCATAGTCCTTAACGCGGTCGTTGTTGGATGCACGCAGTTCGGTCATATAGTCGACCTTCTCGCCGCTGACGCCATCTTCGTCGAGGATGTATCCGTCAGGACCGGAGATGGTGACGACCTTGCCGCCCAGTTCGTTAATCTTCTGGACTGCGCCCCAAGCCACATTTCCAAAGCCGGATACGGCTACTCTCTTGCCCTTGAAGCTTTCGCCGATGACTTTGAGCATTTCTTCTGTAAAGTAGACTACGCCAAAGCCTGTAGCTTCAGGACGAATGCGGCTGCCGCCCCATTCAAAGCCTTTACCTGTGAAAACACCGGTGAATTCATTAACAAGCTTTTTGTAATAGCCAAACATATAGCCGATTTCACGACGGCCAACGCCAATGTCGCCTGCAGGGACGTCGGTATTGGGGCCGATGTGACGATAGAGCTCAGCCATAAAGCTATGGCAAAAACGCATAATCTCACCATCGGAACGGCCGCGGGCGTCAAAATCTGCTCCGCCTTTTCCACCGCCCATGGGCAGGGTGGTCAGGCTGTTTTTGAAGGTTTGTTCAAAGCCCAAAAACTTCATCACAGAGAGGTTGACGCTGGGATGGAAGCGGATGCCACCTTTGTAGGGGCCAATGGCGCTGTTGAACTGAACGCGATAGCCGCGGTTCACGTGCACTTTGCCTTGGTCATCCATCCAGGGGACGGCAAATTGGATCACTCTTTCGGGTTCGACGATGCGCTCGAGAACGTTGTACTGCTGATAGCGGGGTGTAGCTTCATACACATCCCAAACAGTCTCGATAACTTCTTTGACGGCTTGCATAAACTCAGGTTCGTGAGAGTTTCTTGCAGCAACTTTGTCCATGAATTCATTAAAGGTCATGGTGTTCCTCCATTCTTATTTTTATTGTTTAAGCCATGATTATTAAAGGGCAAATTATGTCAAGGATTCTGTGAAAGAATCTTCTCGACCATGGGTGCACGCAGTCTGTAAGGGCTGGGGAAACCTGATCCCAACAGGGGACGCAGGTAGAATTTGAAGGCGTCGGTGACGTTGTTTCCTTCTGCATTGATAAACTCATCCGGCATGAGGCGCGTCTTGCGGGCCACATCACTGAGCTTTTCCAATCGATAGTTCACGCTGTAGAAGCCGGTGCGTTGGATGCTGACGGAGCCATCGAGGTTGTGCCAGAGAGCATAGTGAGCTGCACGTTCTCCCACTTCTCGGGCTTCACGCTGGTCCACATCGGAGACGCAGCCAAGGAAGGAGCGTTGCAGATAGCCGAATGTATCGCTGCGTACACGCTTGATGCCCAGTTTCTGCTTCACCAGATCGCTGAGCAGGTCACCTAACATGC
Source organism: Cloacimonetes bacterium UBA3900 (assembly GCA_002391675.1). Taxonomy (GTDB): domain Bacteria; phylum Cloacimonadota; class Cloacimonadia; order Cloacimonadales; family Cloacimonadaceae; genus UBA3900. The sequence goes on from DGFM01000051.1 coordinate 38,682, forward strand.
CGGTTCCGGAGAGCTGCACGTTGCCATGGGCGTCTTTCTCGACTGTATCGGTGAGTTTGGTGATCATGGGCGTTCCTTTTTCATCCACGATGCCTTCAGAAACTGCCACCACACAGCGTCCATAACGATCATAGACCGCTTTCACATCTGCCAGAAACTGGTCTCTATGGAAAGCACGTTCCGGCAGGTAGATGAGGTGTGGCCCATCATCGGGATACTTCTGTGCCAGAGCGGAAGCAGCAGCCAAAAAGCCCGCATGCCTGCCCATCACGATGCCGATATAAACACCGGGCAGGGCACGGTTATCAAGATTTACACCACCAAAGGCAGAGGCTACATAGCGTGCTGCGGAACCGTAGCCCGGGGTGTGGTCGTTCATCATCAAGTCGTTGTCGATGGTTTTGGGGATGTGTATGGCTCGAAGTTCATATTCCGCCTTGTCCGCTTCCTCATTCACGATGCGCACCGTATCCGCAGAGTCGTTTCCACCGATGTAGAAGAAGTATCTCACACCGTGAGCCTGCAAGACCTTGAAGATCTCTTGGCAATACTTCTCATCCGGCTTGTCCCGGGTAGAAAGCAGAGCACTGGAGGGCGTATCTGCCACCAACTCCAGATTGTGCGTGGTTTCTTGAGTGAGGTCCACAAACTGTTCATTCACGATTCCCTGAACGCCATACAAGGCTCCATAGACCCGCGTTACTTGCGGAAACTTTCTGGATTCCAGCGTGGCGCCTACCAGGGATTGATTGATAACGGCAGTTGGGCCGCCACCTTGAGCGATTAACACTTTTCCTTCCAACTTCATCACAAACCTCCTTTATGAGTTAGATATTTATATTATCGCATTCTATGTCCACTTTTATTTGCATCGCTTTCTTGTCCAGCAGAAAATGCTTGCCCAAATAACCGTAAATAATTTAATGGCATCCGGAGGTAGAATGAACTACATCGTTTTAGCCAGAAAATACAGACCTCAATCCTTTTCCGAGGTGTACGCACAGGATCATGTGACCGAGATCTTGCAAAACTCTATCGAGGCAAACAGAATTGCCCACGCCTTCCTGTTTACAGGGCCGAGGGGAGTGGGGAAGACCTCTATGGCGCGCATTATGGCCAAGAGTTTAAACTGCATCCACGGTCCCACCGCCCATCCTTGCAACGAATGCGCAAATTGCGTGGATATCACGGCGGGTGTATCCTCGGATGTGATCGAAATAGACGGTGCATCCAACACCAGTGTGGATGATGTGCGAGATTTGCAAAAAGAGCTGGTTTATGCCCCCACCCAATCCAAATACAAGATTTACATCATAGACGAAGTGCACATGCTCTCCAAGAGCGCCTTCAATGCCTTGCTCAAGACCCTGGAAGAGCCGCCGGACAATGTGGTCTTCATCTTTGCCACCACCGAAGCTCAGAAGGTGCTGCCCACCATCGTTTCCAGATGTCAGCGTCACGATTTCAAGCGCATCCCTGTGGAAGCAATAGTGCGACGTCTGCGCGAGATCTGCAAGCTGGAAGGCATCAAGGTTGACGAGGAATCCCTGCATCTGATCGCCCGCAAAGCCGATGGTGGGATGAGGGACGCTCTGTCACTGATGGATCAGGTGCTCTCTTACTGCCTCAACGATGTGAGCGTGAGCAAGGTGAGGGAGATCTTCGGCGTGATCCCCACCATGGTGTTCAGCGAGATGTTCAAGCTGATCAAAGCCCGCGATTCCGCTACCCTGATCAACCAACTTCACGAAGTGTTGGATGCCGGCATGGACGCCGGTGAGCTGTTGGTGAACATGACGGAATTCATCCGTGTAGCGCTCCTGCGCAAAGTGGGAGTAGCCCCATCGGACATCACCTCCGAGGAGTACGCCATCTATGATGAAGTAGCCAATCTCTTTGCGCAGGACGACCTGCTTTACCTGATCTCCACGCTCATCCAGGCCCGCAATGAAATTCGCACCAGTTCCAATCCCCAGTTATTACTGGAAGTGCTGATGCTGAGGCTCTGCAAGATAGAAGAGATGACCGAGGTGAGCGAGCTGATCAAGCTGGTAACAAGCGGAGTGCAAGCCGTGAGTCCCGCACCGGTTAGAGCGGCAAGTCCTGCTCCAAGCACCCCCAAAGCCGCTCCCCAGGCTCCCAGAAGTCAGCCCACCAAAGCTGCAGTTCAAGCCGCAAAGCCTGCCCCTCAGGTATCCGCATCTCCGGCTGCTCCCGCTCCTGCTCCGGAGCCGAAGCCTGAACCAGAGCCAGAACCTGCCCCGCCGGCCGATCTCAAGTTTGACAAAGCAACCATTGAGCAGCACAAAGACCAGCTCAAAGCGCGTCTGCAGAAGAAGCTCCGCTTCGGTCCCGCTCATGCCTTCTGTGATGCCGAGATAGAGAAGTGTGAAGGTGACAGGCTGTGTTTGATCAGCAAAAGCCCCACCCTTCATGACGCTCTTAGCTCGCATAGAGAGGAGATAGAGCAGATATTGGGAGAATTCTTCAAACAAAATGTGCGTCTCACGTTGGAGCTGGCCAGCGATAGAGCCGCACCCAAGATAGAGATCAAAGAAAAGAGCATCCAAGACATCAAAAACGAAGACCCTCTGCTTGCCAAATATATAGACATCACCAAATCAAAACTGGGCCCCGGATCTTGAACCTGATTTACCTGCTATTCATCATCAGCACTCCCTTTCACGTGATCCTGCTCCTGGCAGCGACGATCAATCTCTTCATCAAGAGAAGTGAGGAGTCCGATCAAACACCCGGCATCAGCGTGATTGTTGCCGCTCGTGACGAAGAGCACAACCTGCCCCGTTTGCTCAAATCTCTGGACAAGCTAAACTATCCCAAGGACTTGTATGAAGTCATCATCATCAACGATCATTCCACCGATGGCACCCTGGAAATCCTCGCCAACCACAAGGTAGATTACAATTTCCATTACATAGATTGGCAGGGCGAGCAGGAAGGAGTGACAGGCAAGAAAGCGGCACTATTACAGGGAATAAATGCTGCCAAACATGACATTCTGGCCTTCACGGATGCAGACTGCGTAGTGCCTCCCAATTGGCTGCGCGGCTGGGCCAAAGCCTATGCTGATGACGTGGACTACGTATTGAGCCACGCCCTCATCCTACGGGATGAAAAAGACAGCTACATGAGGATGAAATGCTTTGAGGATGGCGTTTATTATAGCTTGGCTGCTTTGGGGATGAGCATCAGACGCCCCTTTACCAGCGTTGCCTGCAATATGTCCTATAGAAAGAGCACCTTTTTCAAAGCGGGCGCTTTCGACGGCATCGGCCATCTGGCTTCGGGAGATGATGATCTGCTGTTGATGAAGATGATGCCCCACATCCGCAAGGCCATCTATTATCCCTCACCGGAGATGAGAGTGAGATCGTATGAAGGGCGCGACATCGTGAAAAGGCACAACACAAACATCAGAAGAGCCTCCAAGTTGCGCTACTTTCCTCTGTGGTTGCAGGGCATAGGTGTGGGCGCCTTTCTACATTTCGTCTTTTTTTATCTCACCCTGATACTGCTGTTTTTCTATCCCGGCAACAAGCTGCTCTATATAGCTTTGGCAATAAAAATAGGCGCCGAGCTCGGGCTCTGTGTCTCGCATTCTGTTGCGATCAAGCTGCCCTGGCTCGGGGCCCTTTATCCCGTTGCGATTGTTGCTTTCCCCGCACAGTTTATCTTCTATGCAATCTGGGGAAGCATCGGGAAATACAGCTGGAAGTAGATTACATCTCGATCATCTTGGCCTGGATGTAGTTGAGCTCGTTGAGTTTGTTCACGAGCGCTTTCAGGTCTTCATCCTTGCCGTCCACTTCCAAAATGATCAGGCCATCATTGGCACAGAAATCTTCGGAAATCTGGTGCAAACCAAGACGTACTTTGATGTTGCAACCGTATTCAGTGAGGATATCCTGAACCTTGGCTGCTTCACTTGAACGGTGATCTACTTTGATCAAAACTACTTTGTAAGTCATCGCTTACCTCCTTTATTCCATTTAATAATACACACTTATTTTGTCCACCACTATTTTGGCATCCACGGTCATTCACTCTTTTTATAGTGATTCTTCACGCGTCGCAGTGCCTTGCCGCGCAATTGCTTAGTCTGCTCGTTGGTGATGTTCATTCTCTGGGCAATCTCTTTGATGGTGAGCTTCTTTTCATAACTCAGCCTCAGCACCTCTGCTTCCCGCTCCGGCATATCCGCCGGCAGCTTGAGGCGTTCGCTCACTTTTTCCGGATTGCTTACCGCGGGATTGTGTTCTGCATAGTTTTCAATGTAGCTCGAGCCCACAAATTCCTGATCCAGCGCCTGCAAGATCTGCTTTTTGATCCAGTAGACGGCATAGGTGGAAAACTGTGTTCCTTTTGAGGGATCAAACCTGTCGTATGCCATCAATAAGCCTATCATGGCTTCCTGTCTCAGGTCTTCCAGAGGTATGCCATAGTTTTGATAGGTCTTGCAGATTCCATAGGCCAGCTTGGCATAATCCCTGATCAGCTCATCTTGATTTTTGGGATAATCTTGGGGCATGATTACGAGGCTTTACTTGCAGGGATCACAATCTTGAAGGTGGTTCCTTCGCCCAGGGTGCTGGAAACGTCGATGGTTCCATTGTGCAGCGCCACTATATGTTTTACGATGGCCAGTCCCAGCCCGGTGCCTGAATTGCTGCGGCTGCGCGAGGGATCAGCCACATAAAAGCGTTCGAATATACGGGGCAGATGCTCCGGGGCGATGCCGCTGCCGTTATCGCTGATTTCAATGGTGAGATCACTATCGGTGGCTTTGCCTCGGATCAGAATCCTGCCATTTTCGGTGTAGCGCAGCGAGTTTTCCACCAGGTTGATAAAGATCTGTTCAAACTTGAAGGGATCGACGCAGAAACGCGGGTGCGTGGGGTCGATATCTATCTGCAGCTCCACATCCTTATCTTCCAGCATGGGGCTCAGGATGAGCTTGATATTATCAAAGAAGGTGGGCAGGTCTATTTCTTTGAGATTGATGGAGTAATTTTGTTCCAGGCGGATGAGCGTCTGCAGGTCGTTGATGAGGTTGATCAGGCGGTTGGTATGGTTTTGGATAATCTTCAGATAGCGCATATTCTGAGGGTCTGCAGTCTCTTCCATCGCTTCGGAGAAGCCTTTGATCGCCGTGAGCGGCGTGCGCAATTCATGTGCCAGATTCACGATGAAATCTTTCTTCATCTTCTCCGCACGGTGTATATCGTCTATGTTTTGCATAAGCAACACGGTACGTTGCGCATCAGGGTTTTGAGAGCCGCTCAGCAAGTAAGTGTGGCCTCTGAAGTTGATTTCCTGTATCCTGTGTTCTGAGCTTACGCCGAATTCTTTGATATAATTGAGCAGCGACACATTGCGGATGACCTCCCAATAATACTGCATCCTGCCCTCATCATAGAGATCAAAAAGCTGAGCAAATGCAGTGTTTGCCCATTCTATCTTGCCTTCGGCATTGATAGACCACAGGGCGTCCTGAATGGTGCCTACGATGAGCCGCAGCTCCTCTCTATGGATGGCGAGGTGCCCAATGGTGCCGTCCAGCTTGCCCAGCATCTTGTTGATACTCTGGCCCAGCTCGTTAAACTCTTCCACATTAAGGGTGGGGATGCGCTGACTGTGGTCGCCCATACTCACCTTTTCGGTTATGTCTTTGATCTCTTTGTATTGGCGATTGAGAAGTCTGAAGGTGAGAAATTGGACCAACGAGGTGGAAAGCAACATGATGAGCAGGGTGGGCAGCAATTGCATTCCGGAGCGCAGCAACACCCCCAACAGTATAAGGTTAAAAGCGTTAAAGATGATCAAAGTGCCATTGAGGCTATGCTTTTCCATCAGTTGTCATCCTCAGGCGGCTCAAACTTGTAGCCCACACCGCGCACATTCACGATGCAGGAGCTGTAATCTTCTATCTTATCACGCAGGTTTTTGATATGTACGTCCACGGTTCTTTCGATCACTATCTTGTCGTTTCCCCAGAGGTAATCCAGGATCTGGCTGCGGCTGTAAACCCAACCCGGACGCTTGGTGAGAAGTTGCAGGATCTTAAACTCGGTGAGGGTGAGGTCTATGCGTTTGCCGTAGAGGTAGGCTTCGTAGCGGTTGAAATCCAGCTTGAAATCTTCGGTGATCCTGAGTTCGTTCTTGGCAGTTTCCCAGCTTGCCCTGCGCAGGATGGCACGCACTCTGGCAATCAGCTCTTTGCTGTCGAAGGGTTTGGTAACATAGTCATCCGCGCCCAGCTCCAAGCCTTGCACGCGGTCTTCTACCTCGACACGGGCTGTGAGCATCAGGATGGGGATGCTTTCCGTGGCGGGATCGCCTTTGATCTGTTTGCAGGCTTCCATACCATCCAGATCAGGCAGCATCAAATCCAGGACGATCAAGCTGGGCTTTTCCGTCTTCAGGGCTTCGAGCATGGGTGTAGCTCTTTCAAAGCACTTGGTCTCATATCCTGCGGCTTGCAGCTTCAAAGCCACCAGCTCCAGGATATCGGTTTCGTCTTCCACTATGTATATAAGTTTCTGCATGAAATACTCCTCGTATTGGTTGTATACATCCTTTTCAGAGGCGTGATTTTTGACAAGGGAAAAGTGTTATTTGGCAATCAATAATTCTTAACAATCATGCTATCCAAGCCACAGAGCCGGCGTTAGTTAGCCCTATTATTTCTTAACAGGATCTTAACAATAATATCTCAAGCTTGTCTTGATGCCATCATCACCGGTGCGAGATCACAACCCCAAACCGGCTGATTGAGCACCCTGTGAATTAATCCTCTCTCCATAAAGGAGAGGTAATGGTGTAAAAGCCCGGGTTCATTTGCTTGGGAAAAGTGCCAAATTTGGGGCTTAATTTGTTTGCATAAAACCGATGCTTACATCAACCTTTGACTTTTGCCCGGGCTTGCCTCACCCTCGGATCTCCTCGGCGCTCGAATGCGTAACTCTTGGGTTTTCCATGGGTTACTT
>DGFM01000020.1:0-1225 GCA_002391675.1 Cloacimonetes bacterium UBA3900
GGCAGATACAGCGACAGCTCGCAGACCGACCCCACCGGCCCGGATTTTGGAATGTATCGCCTGCTGCGTGGTGGCTACTGGGATGATCCGGCAAATTGGTGCACAGTATTCTTCCGCTTTGGCGATAAACCAATCAGAATCGAACACAACTACGGCTTCCGCGTCTGCAGAACCAAATAGTAAGCCTGATCCTACTGCCTTTTGAGCGCCCGAAAGTATAACAAGGAAAAGCATGTTATACTTTCGGGGCTCGAAGCTGTAGTGTTGGGGTACTGTTATTCGGTTTTATCCGAGCGAAAGTCGGGTAAGAAAGTGTTTATTCGATTTTGAGGACGTGAAAGTCGGATAAGATGGAGGCTATGTTCGATTTTATCCGATCGAAAGTCGGACAAGAAGGCGCTTATTCGATTATAATGGCCTGAAAGTCGAATAAAGTGTTTGACAGTTAAACCACTTTTTGAATAGTGGGCTCAAGGTGCGTTACCTAATTCAATCAGCGAGGACTACGGCAGATGAAGTTTGAAGATTTTAGCTCAGGTATTTACCGAAACCAGTATCAATACAAGAGTTTCTTGCCCACCACGATTAACCGTGAGTGGACTTGGGAGGATCCCAGGATAAACGTGTTGCTGGAAAAGGCGACCAAAACCTTGGGCGAGCTGAATGCTTTTTCCATCATCGTGCCCAATGTTGACTTGTTTATCCGCATGCACGTCATCAAGGAGGCCAATACCTCCAGCAGGATTGAGGGAACCAAGACCGAGATTGATGATGTGGTCAAGGGCGCAGAGGCGATCGAGCCGGAAAAGCGGGACGATTGGCAGGAGGTTCAAAACTACATCCAGGCCATGAATGAAGCGATCCAACAATTGGATACCTTGCCCCTCTCTCTGAGGTTGATCAAGCGCACCCATGAGATCCTGATGAGCGGGGTGCGGGGTGAGCATAAGGCTCCGGGAGAGTTCAGGGCCAGTCAAAACTGGATCGGGGGTTCTTCTCTGGCGGATGCAGCCTATATCCCTCCTCATATCAGTGATCTGCCAGTTTTACTGGATGATTTTGAGAAGTTTTTGCACAATGAGGAGATCTTGGTGCCTCACCTGATCAAATGTGCCTTGACCCATTATCAGTTTGAGAGTATACACCCTTTCCTGGATGGCAATGGGCGCATCGGCAGGCTGCTCATCACCCTGTATTTGGTCAGTAATAAGTTTCTACTCAAGCC
>DGFM01000020.1:1499-3451 GCA_002391675.1 Cloacimonetes bacterium UBA3900
AGCTGGTAAAGCTGGGCAGAAGAACAGAGAATGCCCGTAAGCTGCTGTTGCACCTGTATCAGTCACCTACGGTAGCGATCAGTGAAGTCCAAGACCTCCTGAAGCTCAAATATGATCCTGCCAACAACCTGATCAAGAGCCTGGTGGAGCTGGATATCCTGCAAGAGGTTACAGGTAGTAGCAGAAATCGGGTCTTTATGTTTGGAGACTACGTCAATACCTTTGGAAAGTAAAGCCTGTGCTTGGGGTTGTCAATAGCCCAGTTTCGGCTTTTACTCCCTGCGCGGTTACTGGACAAACGGCGGTTCGGGATGAGCCCGTACGGGGCGGCGTGGCAGCACAACTCAGGGTAGCTTTTCTTCGATATACCGGATCAAATCATCTCTATAGGCGGATTTGATCCTCTCGTTATACCTATTGATGCCGACGTAAGAGCCCAGGTGGAAGATGACGCCCGCGGAGACGAAGAAGGTGCCGGTGAAGGGCAGGTCTTTTTTGTAAAGCTCTCTGGCGGTGAGATACATAAAGCCGGTGGTGATGAAGGTGGAAAGGGCATTTTGGTAGCTTTTGAGCGGCAGGTAGCCCAGTCCGGGCACGATGTTCAGCACGTTGGGCAGCGCCATGGATTTGGAGCGCCGCTTCTGATATTCCCCTAAGCGCTGGTGCAGATAATCGTCTGCTTCAAAGAGGTGGTGCTCGCTTTCCAGCATCGAGCCGGCCAATTCCACTTTGTCCTGCTTTAAGTAATTGAGCATCAGCAGATAGCGCAGATCCTCGCTGCTGTCTGCAGATTCGTTTTGCAGGATAAACTGGTTGGACAGGTCGATCAAGTCCAGATTGGAGAGCGATTTTGCATAAAAGTAGCCCGCCTGTGGGTGATCGGAGAGGATAAGTTTGTCGCTATTCAGTTCCCGCACAACGCTTTGATAGTCTTCCAGAAAGTAGAGGCTCTGGACGATGCGGAATCTGTTTTGCTCAAAATTCGGGTTGCCGGGGCTCAGGAAGTTGATGCGTTTATACTCCAGGATGGAGCTCGATAACTCGTTGGAATAAAACAAGCTGTCGGCAAAAGCCTGCGAGGCTGCATAGTCTGTCTGTTCAGCAGAAAGCGCACCGAGCGACAGCAGGATCAGCGCCAGGGCAGCACTAAGGAAATACCTTGTCGACATACTTTTTCCGTCCTTCTTTGGTGACGACGCTGTGATATTGCCAGGTATCGCGTGAGCATCTCACCAGTCTGTCGGCCGTGTGGAAGAGCCCCAGGAAGCCGTGTTTTTTAAATGAATCTTGCGCATACCTGGAGCAGGATGGGATCATGACGCAATCCGATCCGTTGATTTTGGAGAGTGTTTTCTGGTAAAAGCCCAAGACCTGATAGAAGGCGGAAATCTCCATCATATCAGGAGTAACCGCCTTGACTTCAGGATCGTAAGCCTCCCTGCTTTCAGCCTGCAGGCAGGTGCAAGCCAGGGCTAAGGCTGCCAAAATAAAACTGGTTAAAACGAGCCTCATGGCTCCACATAGATACTTTGCATTCCCACGACGCGGGCCGTAAAGATCGTTCCGGACGCTATGGTGGCGTTTTCTCCGTGGAGGGCAATGGCCAGAGGACACAAAACCAGCCCCACAACTATCGCTAAAGCAGTGTTGCTCTTTCCCTGTGCCGAGATCGAACCCTGCAGCGGGATCATTGTGCCATCCACAGCCCTGACAGAGACGGCATCGATGGTAATTGAGCCGGGGATTCCGAACACATTGTTGTCTTTCATATGCCTGACGGTTCCAATCGCATCCGCGCCGGGCGCAATGACCATCTCACCGTCTACATAGACGCCATCACGCACAAAAAGATCGACCAAAGACCCGACATTTACATCCTGAGAGCTTACGCTGTCTTGAAATTGCAGCGTGACGGGATGGCCCGGGGTGACAGCAACCGGCTGGGCAAAAAG
>DGFM01000020.1:3498-6001 GCA_002391675.1 Cloacimonetes bacterium UBA3900
AGAATATATAGGAATTGGATTATTTGGTGATAATTTAAAACTTGGTGTAGACTGTGCCGTCGTTGGTGATTTTGATCTCGGCGTCGTATTTTTGCAGGGTTTGGATGGTGCTGGCGTGCGGGAACTTGTATCTGTTGGGAATACCCACGCTTATCCAGGCCTCGATGGGTGAAACGTGGTAGATAAATTCATCCGTGCTGGAGCTTTTGCTGCCGTGGTGCGGCACCTTGAGGTAGTCGGTGTCGATCTCTTCGGGATAGCGGCTGATGAGCCAGCGTTCGTCTTTGGCCTCGATATCGCCGGTGAAGAGGTAGCTTTTGTCCTTCACATCCAGCCGGAACACGATGCTGCGGTTGTTTTCGCTCGTACCGACGTAGTCTTTATCCGGATGCAGGAATTTGAGCCTCGTCTTGCCCTGATGGATGCTGAGTGTGTCTGTGATCAGCAGTATCTCAGAATCGCTGAACCAGCCCTGGCTCTGCCAGTGGGCCCAGAGGTCGGACTCGTAGGTTTCATCCGTGATGATCAGCCTGCCGATGGGTAGTGAGGTGGCCAAGGCGGGGATGCCTCCGGCGTGGTCGGCGTCGGTGTGCGTGAGGATGAGGCTGTCTATGCGCTTGATGTTTTTCTTCTTGAGCAGAGGTATGAGCTTGCGGGCGGCCCAGCTGTTGTGTGTGTCGCTGCCTTTGGCGTCCCACATCTTCGAGCCCTGGCCGGTATCCACTAAAATGCTGTGTTTATCGGGCGTGATGATGAGCGAGCAATCTGCGGTGCCGCAATTGAAGACCCAGATGCCCGTCTTGTCTGCTGCGAAGAAAGGCGGGACGATGATCAGGGTCAAAGCTATAAGCCACATAGGGATATAGAGGCCCCAGTTGGGCTTTTTCCGGCTTTTGATCCAGATATAAAAGGGGAGCAGGAAGAGCGCAAGTCCCAGGGCGGGAAGCAAGTCCAGCCAGAAGTCTTCCACATGGAAGGGCAGCCCTGCAGCTATCAGCATCCAGCGCTCAAAGAGCCACACAGCGAGTTTATAACTGCTGACAAAGGCTTGGGTGATGAGGCTGGAAGACGGGCCCACCAACATGAGGATGGAAAGCGGCAGGATGAGCGACATCAGAGGCACGCCTAAGAGATTGCCCACCACGCCGTTGAGTGAGCCGCTGCCGAAGTGATAGAGCGTCAGAGGCAGGATGGCGATGGAGACCATCACGTTGAGCAGCAGGTAGTTGGCGGCGCCTGTGACAGCTCTTTGCAATAGTGATATGCGGCCTCTTTTCTCACTCCAGAGCTGTATTTTGGGCAAAGCCAGGCTGAGGATGCCCACGCAGAGGAAGGAGAGCTGCAAGCCGGCATCAAAGAGCTGCTGCGGTGCAGCCAGGGTGATGACCCAGAGGCAGATAGAAAGCACCTGCAGGGCGCTCACTTTGCGGCCCAACCAACGCGCCAGGATGCCTATCGTGATCATCAAAACCGCTCGGGTAACGGGTGCAGACCAGTAGTTGAGCGCAGCGAAGCCGAGGCAGGCGATGATGATGAGCAATTCCGCGGCTTTGTGCGGTAAGAACGAGCGAAAGAGCAGCATCAGCAGTGAATAAAGAAACAACACGTGCAGACCGCTGACCACGATCAGATGTGTCATGCCGCCGCGTCTGAGCGTATCGCTGTATTGTCCTTTGGCGGTTTGGTCTGAGAGCAGCAGCGCTTTGGCGATGGGAGCCCAGTCCCCTGCGTGTTTCTCTATCCTCGCATCCAGCCGGGAGCGCAGCTTGCCGATGTAGTTCGGTCTCGCGCTGTCGTCTATCTTCTCGAGAGCGTGATCAACCGTAGCACGGCTTTTGTAGCGCGAAGGAAAGAAATCCAGGATGGGGTCTTGCTTGAGCTTTTCCAGCTTGAGCACTGCGCGGTAGTGTGAGTCTGCATCAAGCTTTTGGGGATGATATAAGAGCAGCGGCAGCTTAAATTTGGCACCGGCGAGCTCTTTCAGTGTAATCTCATAGGAGTGGTTGGAAAACTCTTTTCTTACCTCGAAGGTGGCAGTTTGTACGATCCTCCCCCGCTCGGCGATGGTGTTTTCCAGGATAAGCTCTTGGGGTGAGCGGGTGGAAATGCGAACTGTGCCTGCCAGCATAACAGACAGAAGCAGCAGCCATAAGCGCAGCCTGGGCAGGAAGATAGCAAGGAGAGTGAAAGCGGAGGCTACAGCTAAGAGCAGCCAGCCTCCATCGGGCAGGTTCCTGCCGAAATACAGCCCCAAACACCAAAAAAGCAGCGGCCAAAAAAGCGGTGCCTTTGAGCCTTGAGGTTCCAGAGGCAAGGCTTGTTCGGCGCTGCTATCGGTCATTGGATAATAATAAAACTACTTGCGGTTGAAGAATCCCAAGATCAGGCCCAGAGCGATGGACAGCAGCGCTGCCACACCCATGCGGTAGTGATCGCTGAGCATGAAGGTGAAGGTGTGGGCGGGAATCCAAAACCAGAGCAGGGCGTAGAAGCCTTTATCGAG
>DGFM01000008.1:0-8418 GCA_002391675.1 Cloacimonetes bacterium UBA3900
TCACACATCCGCGCCGAACGCGAAAGATACCAAAACAAGGCATCATTGCAAAATATCTTCGACCGCATCAAGAAAGAAGAGACAAATACACTCAACATCATCCTCAAGACCGATACAGACGGCTCTTCCGAAGCGTTGGCAGATTCGTTCCTCAAGCTTTCAAACCCAGAAGTACAGGTGGATATCATCCACAAAAGCGTGGGCGGAATCAGCGAAGTGGACGTAACCCTGGCCTCAGCTTCAGATGCCGTGATCATCGGCTTCCACGTGAGAGCCAATCAACAGGCACGCAGGCTGGCCGAAGAAGAAGGCGTGCAGATCAAGATCTATCAGGTGATCTACGACGCCATCGAAGACCTGCGCGCTGCCCTGGAAGGCATGCTGTCGCCCATACTGGAAGAAGAGGTGATCGGTTCTGCTACCGTGAAACAGATCTTCAAGATCAAGAAAGTGGGCATAGTGGCCGGTTGCCAGGTGGATAGAGGCGCAATCCGCAAGAATTGCAAAGTAAGATTGTATCGCAACGACGTGCTGATCGCCGAAGATGACCTCTCCTCACTCCAGCACTATGCAGATGAAGTGGCAGAAGTGAGAGCCGGTACGGATTGCGGCATTTCGCTCAAGTCCTACTCGGACATCAAGGAAGGCGACGTGCTGGAATGCTTTGTGATCAAAGAGATTGCACAAAAACTTTCATGAAGTCATACCGCATACCGAGATTGCAAAACGAGCTGAACAAGCTGCTCAATGTCACCTTGAGCCAAAGGGTGAGGAACCCGCAATTGGCCTGGGTGCAGGTGAGCCACGTGAAGCTCTCCAAAGACCTTCGCTATGCAAAGATCTATTTTACCCACTATAACAATCCCGCTGGAACAAAAGAAATACGGGATTTGCTATACAAAACCTCCGGGTTTTTCAAAAAACAAATAGCAGGAGCACAACTCATGAGAACTATTCCAGAACTCTCATTTCACCACGACAACACAGAAGAGCGCGCCGCAAAAGTGGAAGCTCTCTTGGCAAGGATCAAAGACAGATACGACGATGATGACGGCGACTATGATCCGGATATCGATCTCGATGACATCTTGGAAGAAGACGACTATGACAGCTTCTTTGACGACGATGAAGACGATTACGACGACTACTTCGAAGATGAGGACGACGAGGACGAAGACGAGTATTAAGCCGCTCTTCAAAAGTCTAAACCTTTAAACCCCCGACAGTATGAAATCGTCGTTTACCGGCGATTTCCTTTATCTATGGTATTTTATGCAAAATCTGAGTTATGAACTGATACAGCTCTTGACAAGGCCTCAGCCTATAGCGGTGCTCTCTCATGAATATCCCGATGGAGACGGCTTTTGCGCCAGTTTGTTCATCGCAGGATGGCTGGCTCACAACGATAGAGAAGCTCATATCATCACCGATGGAGACAATCTGGATCGCTATGCACACCTGATGGAAGACGAGGTCGTCAAAAGCTACACCCCGGACATGGTCTACGACACCCTGGTGGTCTTGGATTGCAACAACAGTGACCGTTTGGGTGCCAGAGCCGCCCTGCTGGACAAAGCGCAGCGGGTGCTTGTGGTGGATCACCACGTGGTGGAAAACAATCCCATTCAGGCAGACTATAGCTATATAGATCAATCCTTTGCCAGTGTGGGAGCTATCCTTTTTGAGGCGATGGAGCCGCAGTTGGCACAGATGCCGTCCGGGCTCCGCAGCAGAATGGCTGCCTGCCTCTATACCACAATCTTGAACGATACAAACAACTTTACAAATGGGAATACCAATTCCAGAGTGCTGAGCCAGGCAGCACGCATGGCCAGCCACGGCATACAGCCGCATCTGCTCTATCAGCAATACTTCCAAAACCAAAGTCCGGCGGAGATTCGCTACATCGGACAGGTGCTTTCCACCATAGAGCTGCACTTTGAGGGTAAGCTGCTGGTGATGGTGGCGCGCCAGGAAGTGGCGGAGGAAAACGGCATCAACGCTGAGGATGTGCTCAATATCACGCGCTGGGTGCAAGGCGCTAAGGGCATTGAGGCCATCATCTTCATCCGTGAAGATGCGCCGGGTGACTACAAGCTCAGCTTCCGCTCCGGCAAGGTGGATGTGAGCAGCTTTGCTGCCCGCTTTGGCGGTGGGGGACATCGCAGCGCCTCCGGCTGCAGCTTGGAAGGCGATTTGCAAGAGATTAAAGCGATGATGATCTCGCAGATGGGCGAGGTTTTGGCCCGGGCTTGAGTGGCTATGCGTGGTTTTTTGCTCATAGACAAGGCTGCGGGGAGCAGCTCCTTTGATGTGATCCGCCAGCTGCGCAAGATCACAGGCATCAAGCGTATCGGACACTGCGGCACCTTAGATCCCTTTGCCACCGGGCTGCTGATCTGTGCGCTGGGCTCTTACACGCGGCTCAATTCACTCTTGGAAGCCCGTGAAAAGAGCTATGAAGCGACGCTGCGCCTGGGACAAAGCACCACCACCGGCGATCCTGAGGGAGAGGTGGAAGAAACAGCGGCACCCAATATCGAACGCTTTGATGCGCGTGCAATTACTGAAGCTGCACTGGCTCTGGATGAGCTGGCTGTGCCCAAGTATTCCGCGGTGAAGATTCAAGGGCAAAGGGCCTACAAGCTGATGCGGCAGGGTGTGGAGGTGGAGATCGCACCCAGAGCTGTAAAGGTGCATTCCTTCCAGTTTATCAATCCCAACGAGCTGAGCGAACAAAACCCCTGCCTCAGCTACGCTTGCACCGTCTCCAAGGGAACCTATATCCGTAGCCTCAGCATCTGGATCGCCGCTCAAATGCAGACTGTGGCACACACCGTGAGTCTGAGACGCATAGCTATCGGCGACATCTCTGTGGATGATGCCGTAAAGCTGGATGAATTGACAGACTGGCAAGCTGCTTTGGTTCCTTGCGAAAAGCTCTTTGGGCATCTCATTTCCCTGCATATGGATGCGGAGCAGATAAGGGTGCTCAAGCATGGGCAAAGCGTACCCGTGGGTATGGCAGATGCAGAGCAGATTCTGGTGCTCAACGAGATGGGCGGGATCGAAACCCTGGGCTATATCAAGGATGGCCACTTGCATCCAAAGGTAAACTTCTGAGCGATGAAAAGCGTAGTGAGCATGGGCAATTTTGATGGCCTGCATCTGGGACATCGCAAGCTAATCCAGACCATGGTGGAGCTGGCCAGGGAGCAGAGTCTGAAAAGCGTGGTCATCACTTTCAAACAGCATCCCGCTTTGGTGCTGAATGGAGCCCACAACTTCCGTTTGCTCATCCCCTGTGAGCATAAGATAAGGATGATCAAGGAGATGGGCGTGGATGAGATAGTGTGCCTGCCCTTCACCAAAGAGCTGTCTCAGCTTTCGGCGCTGGATTTCCTGCAAAGCTACGTGGTGGACGAGCTCGATCCCGGCGTCATCGTGGTGGGTTATGATTCTCACTTCGGACACGGGCGCGAGGGTAACTATCAGTTTTTGCAAGAGCATGCAGCTTCCTTTGGCTATCGCTGCCTTTACATCCCAGCTTTGGAAGATGAAGAGGGCATCATCAGCAGCAGCCGTATCCGTGCTTTGCTCCTGGAAGGCAGGATTGATGAGGCAAACCGCCTTTTGGGAAGTCCTTATTCCATGTATGGAGAAGTGGTGAAAGGAAAAGGCCTGGGCAAGGGCCTGGGTTTCCCTACGGCAAACCTCGCTCTGGATGAGCCTCGGCAGCTCATTCCGCGTGCCGGAGTCTATATTTCGAAGGTGTTTTTGGGTGAAGATGTATTTTTTGGATTGACAAATATCGGCACAGCGCCAAGCGTGAAACAAGATAGAAAAACCACTGTGGAGACTCATATGCCGGAATACAATGCCGACCTTTATGGAGCCAGGATGAAGCTGGAACTGCTGCATTTTATGCGGCCCGAGCTTTGTTTTGCCTCGCGCGCTGAGCTGATAAAAGCCATGCAGGCAGACCTCGCTCAGGCGAAAGCCCTCTTTGAGGAGTATGCATAAATGAAACGCGTGCTCACCCTGCTCATGCTTTTTGCGCTGGTGCCTCTGATGGCCATCGACTGCCTCCCCGGCAGCGGGCGGAGCATTGAGCAAAATACCCGGGATTATCATCTGGCATATCACAACCACATGGACGATTACCACTTTTACGGCAGCAATTCCTGGGCGGTGCGCTTTGATTTTGCAAATTATTACTATCCCAATTTGCAAGACCTCAGCTTCACCATCAACTCGCTGAGGTTGTGGTTTCCTCAGACGGGAGATTCGGTGCGCGTGAGGCTGCTCAGTGATGAAGAAGGCCTGCCCGCTTTGCCGGAGATAGCCTCCTACTCGGTACTTGTGGATACAAACGACCTCACCATCCCCTTGAGTGAGCCCATCACCCTGCAGTGTATGTGGATGATAGTGGATTATAACACCTTCTTCAATGGGCCTTACGTATCTGCCTCCAGCGGTGATGGCAGCCACAGCTACTATCTCAATACCTCGATGGAGACGCCTTTCTTCCAAAACTTGGCGCACGCGGGCTACAATGCAGAGCTGCTCTTTGGCGTGGTAGGCGAGTTTGCCATGGTCTCAGACCTGAGGCTGGTGAGCCTGGACCTCGTGGGCGAATACGGACCGGATAAGACCGTCTATCCCAGCTTTGTGATCCACAACCATTCGGAACAACCCGTGAGCGGGCTCAGCATCAATCTCAACCTGACCTTTCCCCAAGCCGAGGATAACATAAGCCAAACCATCAATATCGGCCAATCCATCCCGCCTCAGGCAGACTTTGTGTGGGATGAGCAGCAGCCCGGTTATTCCGATTATGGTATCACCATTCCCAGAGACCCCATGCAGGCGAGGTTCCGTGGCACCATCATACCACCTGCGGATACAGATAACTATGCGCCCAACAACACGATAGACAAATACTATTACAGCTTTATCGAAGAGATGCCCGTCCACATGGTGGAGAACTTCTTCCGCAGCTCAAATGCCGCTTCAATCCTGCATCAAGAGGCTGCGGCGATAGCGGATGGACACCTGGAGGATGTACACCTGCTAAACTATCTCCCCGTTTTGGCGGATACGCTTTCTTCAACCGCCGCGCTCAATCACTTTAGCTGGTATGGTTTTAACACCCTGCCGCGAGTGGTTTTGGGAGGCGAGGGCTGCATTATTGGCCTGAGGCACGATTTCAGGGATAACTTCGCCGCCAAATGCGATTCTCTGACGCTCAAGCGCAGCTTCATCAGCTCCAGCAGGCTTGATGTGGAAACGGAAGCGGAGACCATGACGCTGGGATTTGGCTTGGTAAACGACAACACCCAGTTTTTCAGCGGTGGTGGAAACTATGATCTGGTGAGGAACAGCGTTTTCTTCGCAGGCCTCTTCAAAGAGGTAAACCTTTCCGGTCAGCAGTTTTGGAACCTGGAAAAGTGGGTTGTCCGCGCTCAACCTTTCGAAGATGGCATAAACATGGGCGACCGTCAGGATATCATCGCGGAAATGTCTACTTTGGGGCTCGATCCCGGGGATAACTTCCGTCTCTACTATTGGATTCAGGAAAGGCGCGGCGGCAGCATCTATTACGCCAATATGACGGATCTGGAGATTCCGATGAGCAACGATGATTATGTCCAGGCTCCCGCAACCCTGTCACTCTCGCCCAATCCCCTCAAGGGCAACAGGGCGCTGAAGGTGGACATCGGCACAGACTCCGGCATCCTGAAGATTTACAACATCCGAGGACAGCTCATCCACTCGCAAACAATCTCTTCACAAAAGGCACAGCTGGATGCGGGCATCTTCCCTCAAAGCGGGGTTTACCTCGTCAGCATCCAATCGTTACAAGACAAAACCAGGAAACACACAGCTAAAATCAGTATAATCAAATAGGACAACACAATGGAACATATATATGTAAACGAAATTCAGGACAGGCAGGGCAAGACAATCGAAGGCTTTTATATGGTGGAAGAAAAGGAAATACGGGAAGGGAAAAACGGCCTGTTTATGAGGCTGAGACTGGCAGACCGCAGCGGCTCCATCACCGGATACGTATGGAAAGACTTCCAGAAGGTAGCCGAGGAATTTGACCAGGGCGACATAATCCACGTCAAGGCCATGGTAAATAACTTCAAAGGCCAGGTGCAGCTCAATATCTCGCAACTGCGCTACGCTGACGTATCTGAGTATGACATGGAAATGTTTCTGGCGCACAGCAAAATCCCGCCAGAGCTGCTCAGCGAGCGCTTCTTTGGCTTTGTAGACAAGGTGCAAAACACCTTTTTGAAGCAGCTGCTCAAGAACATCTTTGAAGACAAGGAGTTTTTCCATGCCTTCCTGCACGCTCCCGCAGCCAAAAGCTGGCATCACAATTACATCCATGGGCTGATCGAGCACACGGTGAGTGTGGCTTCCATCTGCGAATTTGTCAGCACCATCTACCCCGTAAATCAAGACCTGCTCATCACCGGTGCACTTTTGCACGACATGGGCAAGGTGCTGGAATATACCAGCAAAGCGCCTTACGATTTCACGGATATAGGTCGCCTGGTGGGGCATCTCACTTTGGCGGATCAGCTGATCTGTGAAAAAGCGCGCAGCATCACCGGTTTTCCGGAAGAACTGCTCCTGCACCTGCGCCACCTGATTCTCTCGCATCACGGCATCTATGAAAATGCATCCGTGCGGCTGCCTCAGACCCTGGAAGCCGTAGTTTTGCACCACTGTGACAACCTGGATGCTCAGAGCATAGGCGTGGCGCAGATCATCGAAGCTGCTCCCAAGGATGCAGACTGGACGGAATACGACCGGCTCAACAACCGCTACTACAAGCTGACCAAGCTATAATATAGATGTTTCAGACCTCAGTTTTGGCCAGCGGGTCAAAGGGTAATTCTATACTCGTAAGATCCGCTGAAACGGCTATCCTCGTCGATGCAGGCTTGGCCGGCAAAACCATTTTTGCAGCCCTGGAATCGCTCCGCATACCCAAGGAAAGCATCAAGGCCATCTTGGTCAGCCACGAGCACAGCGACCACAGCAAAGGCGCAGGAATCATCGCCCGTGCGCTCAAAATCCCCATTTATATGAACGAAGGCACCTATGAAGGCTGCGCCGAAAAGCTGGGCAAACTGCCCCAGGCACCCATCTTTTTCGAGACGGGCAGCACCTTTGAGATCCGTGATCTCGTAGTGCATTCCTTCACCTCCTCGCATGACGCGATAGACAGCTGCAACTTTACCATCCGCAAGGGCGAAGACGAAGAGCGCAAGCTGGGTGTGGCCACAGACTTGGGCTATGCCACGCGCCTCACCGTAAACAGGTTGAAGGGCTGCACCACCCTGGTTTTGGAGAGCAATCACGACGAGGAGATGCTATTGAACGGCAGCTACGACTGGGCTCTGAAACAGCGGGTAAAAAGCAGCGTGGGCCACCTCTCAAACGCCCAGGCTGTAGACCTGGTCAAGCAGATCATGCACCACAATCTGGACAATCTTATCCTGGCGCATCTTTCTGAAGAGAACAACTGCCCCGAGCTGGCTTACAGAGTGATGAACGACTATCTTTCGACCCTGAAACGAGAGCTGAATCTGATAGTGGCCGGGCAGTATGAGCACACTCCTCTAATCAATATCTAAGGCAATAATCCGCTAATTCCTTTATATACCAGGGCGCTACGCCCTTTTTTCTTGCCCGTAAACATCCCCAATTCCTTTGGCGTGACAGCCGTCTGATTTTGCTCATTTTTGGCTTCTTTTTAACGTATCCATAAATGCTTGCTATTTATACTGATACAAGCCCAAACATTTTGAATTTATCTCTTGACAAAAAGCGGCTATCTCTAAAACTGGCATATAGATAACGACTTTTAAGTTGTCAGTGGTTTAGACTCTGGGTCAAGACCCTGATAAATATAGCTTAAAACATTAGGAGTTAATAAATTATGGTAGAACAAAACTACAATGCTGACAACATTAAGGTGTTGAAAGGCCTTGAAGCTGTTCGCAAGCGTCCTGCAATGTATATTGGAGGCACCAGCGAGCGCGGGCTGCATCACCTTGTGTATGAGGTTGTGGACAACTCCATCGACGAAGCTTTGGCCGGTCATTGTGACTTGATCAAAGTTACCATTACTAACGAGGGCGAAGTTGAGGTGGAGGACAATGGGCGCGGCATTCCCGTTGATATGCATCCAGACCTCAAAATCCCTGCCGTGCAAGTGGTTATGACCGTCCTGCACGCCGGCGGCAAGTTTGACGACAAGAGCTACAAAGTATCTGGAGGTCTGCACGGCGTAGGCGTTTCCGTGGTCGTGGCCTTGAGTGAATACCTTGAGGTTCGCATCCATAAAGACGGCAAGATTCACTATCAACGCTATGAGAAGGGAGTTGCGGTTAC
>DGFM01000008.1:8630-13175 GCA_002391675.1 Cloacimonetes bacterium UBA3900
TTCAGTTTTGACTATCTCACGACGCGCCTCAGAGAGCTGGCTTTCCTCAATCGCGGCGTACGCATCATGCTCAAGGACGAACGTAACGATCGCCTGCACGATTTTAAATACGACGGCGGCATCGTGAGCTTCGTGGAGTATCTCAACCAGAACAAAAAGCCCTTGAACCCCAATCCCGTCTATATGGCTTTGGAAAAGGACGGTGTGGACATCGAGGTTTCCATGCAGTACAACGAGGGCTATCAAGAGAATATATTCAGCTTTGCTAACAATATCAACACCATAGAGGGTGGAACTCACCTCAGCGGTTTTAAGACAGGTCTCACCCGTGCGGTGAACGCCTATATCCGAAATGCGGATTTGCTCAAGAATGAGAAGATTTCGCCCACTGGCGAGGACATTCGCGAAGGTCTCACAGCCGTTTTGAGCGTGAAATTGAGCAACCCCCAATTTGAAGGGCAGACCAAGACCAAGCTGCAAAACAGCGAAGTGGAAGGCCTCGTAAATTCAGTGGTTTATGAAAAGCTGACCACCTATCTTGAAGAGCACCCCGCCGAGGCCAGGCTGGTTACCTCCAAGAGTATTATGGCGGCGCGCTCGCGTGAAGCAGCCCGCAAGGCTCGTGAGCTTACCCGCCGCAAGTCTGTGTTGGAAAGCGGTTCCCTGCCCGGTAAACTGGCGGACTGCTCCATCAATGATCCCGCTCAGACCGAGCTCTTCCTGGTGGAAGGAGACTCCGCCGGCGGCAGCGCCAAGCAAGGCCGTGAACGCTCTTACCAAGCCATTCTCCCGCTTTGGGGCAAGATGCTCAACACCGAGAAGGCCCGCGTGGATAAAGTGCTAAACAACGACAAGATTCAGCCCATCATCCTGGCCATCGGAGCCGGTGTAGGACAGGATTTTGACATCTCCAAGATCCGCTATCACAAAGTGATCATCATGGCAGACGCAGACGTAGACGGCGCTCACATCAGCACCCTGCTCATGACCTTCTTCTACCGCTATATGAAGCCTCTGATCGAGCACGGCCACCTCTACATCGCCATGCCGCCGCTATTTTTGGTGCGCAAGGGCAAGCAGAAGAGATATGTGTTTTCAGAGGAAGAGCGCGATGAAGCGATCGCCGAACTGGGCGAAAAAGGCGTGATGGTGCAGCGCTACAAAGGTCTGGGTGAAATGAATCCTGAACAACTTTGGGAAACCACCATGGACCCCGAAAGACGCACCATGATTTCCGTGAAGATGGACGACGCCATCGAGGCCGATAGAATGTTTACCATTCTCATGGGCGACGAAGTGGAACCCCGCAGAGAATTTATCCAAGCTAACGCACAGTATGTTAAACACTTGGACGTATAGGAGATTACAGTGGACGACAAAAACAGAATTATAAACGTACAAATAGAAGAACAACTCAAACAGGCTTATCTGGATTACTCGATGAGCGTGATCGTGAGCCGTGCGCTTCCTGATATCCGTGACGGTCTCAAACCCTCACAAAGACGCATCATTTACGCCATGCACGAGCTCAATCTCAGCCCCGGCGGCAACTTTAGAAAGTGTGCCAAAATCGCCGGTGACACCAGCGGTAACTATCACCCCCACGGTGAACAGGTGGTCTATCCCACCCTGGTGCGCATGGCGCAACCCTGGATCATGCGCTATCCCCTGGTGGATGGACAGGGAAACTTTGGTTCCATCGACGGAGACCCCCCGGCGGCAATGCGTTACACCGAGGCACGTCTGCAGAGATTTGCCACCGAAATGTTGGGCGAACTGGACAAGGATACGGTGGATTATAAGTCAAACTACGACGAAACCCGCAAGGAACCCGAGGTTTTCCCCACCCGCGTTCCCAACCTGTTGGTCAATGGATCCTCCGGTATCGCCGTGGGAATGGCCACCAATATGGCTCCCCACAACCTTGGCGAAGTGTGCCGGGCTATGATCGCTTTGATAGACAATCCCGAGCTGGAAAATTTGGATTTGCTCCAGTACATCAAAGGGCCAGACTTCCCTACGGGCGGCTTTATCCTTGGTACACAAGGGATTAAGGACTACTTTGAGACGGGTAGAGGCCGCATCCTCATCCGCGGTGAAGCCGAGATAGAAGTGGGGAAAAACGAACAGGAATCCATCATCATCAGCTCCATTCCTTATCAGGTGACCAAGACCACGCTCATTGAGCGCATAGTGTCGCTGGTCAAAGAAAAGAGGATTGAGGGCATCAGCGATATCCGTGACGAATCCGGTCGCGATGGAATGCGCCTCGTGATCCACGTCAAACGCAATCATGATGCCGCTGTGGTGCGCAATCTGCTCTACAAACATACGCAGCTGCAAAGCACCTTTGGCGTGATCAGCCTCTGCCTCATAGACGGCGTTCCGCAAGTGGTGAGCATGAAGGATATGCTCTTGAATTTCATAGAGTTCCGTCATGACGTCGTGCTGCGCCGCACCCTGCACGAGCTCAGGATCGCCGAAGAACGTATGCACATCCTGGAAGGCCTGCGCATCGCACTGGACAACCTGGACGAAGTGATCGCCACCATCCGCGCCTCGCAAACACCCCCCGAGGCAAACGAACAACTTCAGCTTAAGTTCGGCCTCACTGAGATCCAGGCTAAAGCTATCCTGGATATGCGCTTACAGCGTCTTACCGGCCTGGAAAGAGAGAAGATAGAAACCGAATACAGAGAGCTGCAACTCACCATCGCCCGCCTCAAAGAGTTGGTGGAACACCGCGAGCTGCGTATGGCTCTGATCAAAGAGGAAACTCAGGAAATTATAGATAAATACGCAGACGAGCGTCGCAGCGTCATCCTGGAAAACTACACCGGTGGCTTGGATATGGAAGACCTGATCGCCGAAGAAATGGTGGTGGTTACCATCACGCATGCCGGTTATGTAAAGCGTTTGCCTGTTGATGCTTACAGGCTGCAAAGCCGCGGTGGCAAAGGCCTGAACACCAGCAACCTCAAAGAGGACGACTACATCCAGCATGTATTTGTGGCCAATACGCACTCCTATATCCTGCTCTTCACGGATCATGGACGCTGCTATTGGCTCAAGGTCTATCAGATTCCGGAAGCCGGACGCACCGCCCGCGGCAAAGCCGTGGTAAACTTGGTGCAATTTGAACCGGGAGAGAACATTAAGGCCTATGTGACCGTGAGGGATTTTGATCCGGATCAATATGTCCTGATGTGTACCCGCAACGGCTTGGTCAAGAAAACCTCGCTGGAAGCTTACTCACGTCCCAGGACCAACGGCATCTTGGCCATCAACCTGGAAGATGGCGATGGACTCGTCGATGCCCGCATCACAGACGGCGCAGACGACATCATCCTCGCCACCCGCAACGGTTATTGCAACCGCTTCAGCGAAAAAGACGTGCGTACCACGGCCCGCTACACCAAGGGAGTACGTGGAATCCGCCTGAGATCCGGTGATTACGTGATTTCCATGGGCGTGGTCTCACAGGAAGATATGCTGGCAAACGGCAGCGAAACCGCCAGAACCGTTCTGGCTGTGAGCGAAAACGGCTATGGAAAGAGAACTGCGATCAGTGCCTATTCCACCACCAGACGTGGCTCCATGGGCGTAATCACGCTCAAAACCACCACTCGCAATGGCTACCTGGCCGGACTGATGATCGTGGATAAAAACGAAGAACTGCTCATCATCACCCAGGAAGGCATGATCATCCGCCAACCTATCTCGGAAATATCCGTGATCAGCCGCAATACGCAAGGCGTACGCCTGATCAACCTCAAGGAAGGCGACAAGGTGAGAGACATCACCAACGTCCCCAGCGAGGAAGATGATGAAATCATAGAAAAAGGCGTGGCAAAATTGAGCCAGCCAAAGAAAGAAAAACCTCCGGTAAAGGAAGAGGAATTTGACGACCTCGAAGACCTCGATGACGAGGAAATAGAGATTGAACCTGAAGATGAGGAAGATGAAGAATAAACATACGAATCTCACACCCCGGATGCTATTTGGCGCCGGGGTGCTTTTCCTTTTATTGCTGCTAACGGCTTGTTCGGCAAACAAATGGAGTCCCGTGAGCAAGGAAGAGTATGGCATAGACAAAAACTGGGCTGTGCTCTCCAACGATTCACTGGTCATCGCCATCAGCCCCGCCAGATTCAAGGCTACCGATGTGGAGCTGGACAGCCGCTTCTTCAGCATCTATATCAAGGTGCGAAACCTCAGCCAAAGAAACATAAACCTTTGGGACTACGGCTATTCCATCGTCTCGGACGGACGCCAGTACGACCCCATCCCCCTGGAGCACGTGCTGGGAAGCCTCAAAGTAAATCATGTCCTCTTTCAAACTGAGGACCCCTTCGATTCAGATCCCTTCAACTCAGACCCCTTCAATACTGAAAAATACGACGAAGCTTATTTTAGCATCCTCAATTCTTACTTCAATGCATCAAAGCTGCTCCCCGGCGGCTCAAAGGAAGGCTATCTCTTCTATGACAGAGCCATCAACTCCAAAAAACATCTGATGATAGAGCTGGGCGATGTGATGGTGGA
>DGFM01000008.1:13413-13717 GCA_002391675.1 Cloacimonetes bacterium UBA3900
ATGAGGATTCATAAATACCCTCCGGGCTGACGTCTTGCGTCAGCCTTTTTTCATCCTTGATTATGGTGCAATTTGGAGGCTTAATTTATTTGCAAAATCCGGATAATTGTGAAACATTTGACTTTGGGCCATGGTTGACCTCCCTTCCGGTTTCCTTGGGGCTCGAATGCGTAACTCTTGGGTTTTCTATGGGTTACTTGTGGATCCCAAAGGAGAACCATAGGAGCCCCTAAGGGAGGCCGCATGAAATCGACATTTTAGAGGGCGGAATTGCTTTCGCAAAACCGCCCCTGAGGTCAAATAT
>DGFM01000045.1:0-172 GCA_002391675.1 Cloacimonetes bacterium UBA3900
GGTAAACGGTGGCACATTCACGCGCCAAATCACGGATTCTGCCGATGTAGGCGGCTCGCTCGGTGACGCTGATCACGCCGCGGGCATCCAGGAGATTGAAGTAGTGAGAGCACTTGAGCAGCTCGTCGTAGGCGGGAAAGACCAGGCCCTTGGCGTTGAGCGCTTGGGATTC
>DGFM01000045.1:384-1297 GCA_002391675.1 Cloacimonetes bacterium UBA3900
GAGCTCCACGCTCACGGGGAAAAGATCGCGGCCGGCAATCTGTTGGAAATAGGTAAATTGGCTGATCTCCATGCCGTCGAGCCACACCTCCCAGCCCAGGCCCCAGGCGCCCAGGGTGGGCGATTCCCAGTCGTCTTCCACAAAGCGGATGTCGTGGTCTTCTATCGTCACTCCAATAGCTTGCAGGCTTTGCAGATAGAGGTTTTGGATATTTGCGGGTGTGGGCTTGATGATCACCTGAAACTGGTAGTAGTGTCCGAAGCGGTTTGGGTTTTCGCCATAGCGTCCGTCTTTGGGCCGTCTGCAGGCCTGTGGATAGGCGATGGCGGTAGGTTTGGCGCCGAGTGCACCGAAGAAGGTGGCCGGGTGAAAGGTTCCGGCGCCCATTTCCATATCATAGGGCTGGATGAGCAGGCATCCAGAGCGAGCCCAAAACTTTTGCAGCGTGAGGATCATATCTTGAAAAGTCATTTATCTTCCTTGTTTATCGCTTCACAGAGCGAGATTATTTGTTCCATTTTGCTCCTTAGTTCCAGCATCTCTCCTTTCAATTCGGTGGCGCTGTAGAGCTGCTGTTTGAGCGGTTGTTTGGCCTTGGCTTCGGCTTTCAGCCTGGCTCTTGCGCCCTCGATGGTGTAGCGCTGGTTGTGCAGCATATCCTGTATCCTCTTGAGCATGAGGATGTTATCCTGCGTATATCTGCGGTTGCGTCCCTTGTCACGTCTGGGGCGCAACATACTGAATTCGCTCTCCCAATAGCGGATCACGTGCGGTTTGATGCCCAGCAGGTTGCTCACTTCGCCGATGGTGTATAAATACTTCATCTGATCACCTCCTTGGATTGTTTCATGAAGATGCTCCTGAATGAGCTGATCAGGGCCAGAATGACACTGATAACCACAAATATGGCGGG
>DGFM01000045.1:1542-4513 GCA_002391675.1 Cloacimonetes bacterium UBA3900
GTAATAGGCCAGTTCCTTGCCAAATTCCCAGTTTGCCTGTCCAAAATTGACCTTTCCCATAAAGGGGAAGATGTCTATCCACAGCATCCTCTCACCCACCGGAACCAGGATATTCTTGTGATAGATGCTGCTGGGCGAGCCATCCGGCTTGTATAAGGAAGCGGCGTTGTAGTAATAGGCATCGTCGAAGTGGTCGGCAGGTGCGGCCTCAAAATCGGGGAAGCCGGTGAAGATTTCCAGGCCCGTTTCGCTGATGGTGCTGCGCAGTTTGTACATGGCGCGGGCGTCGTAGCGCAGGTAGGCAGGGATGGCAGCTTCCGGCCAGATATGGAGTTGCGTCTGCTCTTTGGCCGCTTCGTGGCTGAGCGAATCAAAGACGGCCATCATGGATTCAAACTGCCCCTCATCCCATTTTTCACTCTGAGGGATGCAGGGCTGCATCACCTGCACGGCTAAGGGTTTGGTCTCCAATTTGATGCTGTAATAGCTGTAATATCCATAGCCCAGCCAGAGCGCAAAGATGAGCACGATTGCGCCCAGAGCAGAGTATTTGCGCTGCAAGAGCCTGTCTACCAGGTAATTGACCGCCATGATGAGCAGTGCGATGAGGCTCATGCCGCCGATGTCCAATATCTGCAGCAGCAGGTTGTAATCTGCCAAAGAGTAGGCCATATTCCACCAGGGGAAGCGTGTTTCGCCAAATTGCTGCAGATATTCAAAGCTGATCATGAGGCAGATGAAGCCCAGCCAGCCGAATTTGGGCATTTTTTGCCAGATCAGGTGTGAGAAATAGAAGAAGATGCTGAAGGCCACGGTGTAAAAGAGCATGATGCCCAGGAGCCCGCCCACCGTTACCAAAGCTATCCAATTGAATACGATAGCGGTGTAGGTGATGCCCCAGATTGCGGCCATGAGGATGATGTTTTTGAGCTTCAGCCCTTTGATTTGCAAGGCGTGCGCCAACGGAATCCAGGCGATGAAAACCAGCCAGCCCATATGGATGGGCAATCTGGCCAGGCTCAGCAGCAGCACCGAAGCAAAGGTGAGGATCAGCTCTTTATATTTCATTGTTCAGCCGTTTTATACTTGATTTTAAAGATGTTTACGCCCCAAACGCCGCTATGCGTCAGCACGTCGTGAAAGATGCTCACTTCGCCCTCCTCCAGGATGGGCAGCAACTGGCTTGGCTGCTGCTCTTCAGCCTGATGCCAGCCGGAATGGGGCAGCGTGCTGATCTGTTTATCTATCAGCAGCAGGTTGCCGTGAATATCCGCCAGCACCTGTCCGCTGCGTTCCTGGAGCAGTTGACCGAAGGAATCGAAGACCTTGCTGCTGTTGGCGCCGGCGCTGTAAACGCAGACCAGTTCCCGATTGCAGCTGATGGCGGTGGGAGCTTGGATCTGGAAGCGGCCAAAGCGGTTGATCTCTTTGCCGTCCAGCAGCGAGACGGTCACGATCTCGCCGGGTGCCGCATCGTAGAGAAAGAGCTCGCCATCGAGATTGAGGCACAGAAGCTCCGGCTGGATCAGGTCTTTGAGCTCCAGGGAAGCGATGTAGCGTCCGCCGGCGGTGAACTTCTTGAGCGTGGATGCCATCTGATCCAGAGCCAGGAGATTGCCATCGCCATCCAGGGCTATGTCTGTGAGCCGCTGGAAGTTGTAGCTCATACTGCCCAGTCCGCCGATGGTATTTACCAGCTGTTTATCCCGATAGATAAATACCTGCTGCTGGGCGCGGGAGAGCGCATAGACCGTGCCGGAAGCGGGGTCTGTGATAGCCTTATCCACCTTTGTTTCCAGGGGGATGAAGCTATCCAAAACGAGCGAGTCCACCTCGCGCCTGGCCTGGAACTTGATGCCGCCACATCCGGCAAGCAGCAGCGCTATCACAATCAGGGCTAAAATCAACCGTTTCATGGGTGCAAGCGCAGGTCCTTGAGTTTGCCCTGGATGCTGTTTTGCGCACCAAAGCGGTTGTATTCCAGCGTGTAGACGATGTCCAGCAGGCTGTCTTTTTTCACCAGGCTCACGTAATCGCCAAGGTTGTAGCCGATGAGGTCGAGCGTCACGCCGTCCTTTATCACCTTGAGCTTGAGGTGGTTACGTCCCACGGTGTAGGGATAGCTGCACACGCACACATCCCTGGTGACGAAGATGGGGCGGCTGTTTCCCGGGCCAAAAGGCGCAAAGCGCTCGATCCACTCCATCAGCATATCGTCGATGTCGTAGAGCTGCAATTCGTGATCCACCTTCACCGGCGGCTTGATCTCGTTCAAATCCAGATGTTGGCTCACGTAGCGGTTGAGATCGTTTTCAAACCTGTCGATATATTCCTGATAGATGGTGAATCCCACGGCGTATTTGTGCCCGCCGAAGCTGTGCAGATTGTGCTCGGTATGCTTGAGTGCGCCGAAGAGGTCAAACATTCCGGGGCTGCGTCCCGAGCCGCTGCCAAAGCCTTCCTTGAAGGAAATCATGATCACGGGGCGGTAATACTTTTCCACCAGCTTGGAAGCCACGATCCCGATCACGCCGGGATGCCAGTCGTCTGAAGAAATCACCATGCAGGAGGTCTTGCTGAGGTCTTTGTATTTCTTTTCGATGATCTCGCAGGCCTCGTAAAAGGTGCGCTGATCCAGCTGTTGCCTCAGCGAGTTTTGCCGCTCTATCACCTCGGCCAGCACCTCGCTTTCCTTTTCCTCCCGCGAGATGAGCAGGTTCACGGCCAGAGCGGCGGAGCCCATGCGGCCGGCAGCGTTGATGCGCGGTGCGATGCCGAAGACGATGTCGTTGCTATCCAGGTTTTTCTGGTTCAGTCCCGAAATCTGGATCAGGGCGTTGAGCCCCAGGTTTTTCATATTGATCAGATGTTGCAGGCCGATATGCGCAAAGATGCGGTTTTCATCCGTGAGCGGCACGATGTCTGCAATGGTGCCCACGGCCACCAAGTCCAGATATTTGAGCGTGTTTTC
>DGFM01000045.1:4746-4952 GCA_002391675.1 Cloacimonetes bacterium UBA3900
GGAAGCTCGTCTTTGGGATTGTGGTGATCCGTGATGATGATCTCCATGCCCATCTCGTTGATGGCGGCGATCTCCTCCAGCGCATTCACGCCACAATCCACGCTGATGATCAGCTTGCTGCCGCTATCCTTGAGGTAGTCCAAACTGCTCAAAGAGAGGCCATAGCCGTCGATCATCCGATGCGGGATATAAAAATCCACGATAGC
>DGFM01000045.1:5235-7479 GCA_002391675.1 Cloacimonetes bacterium UBA3900
CTATGCTGCTGAGCCAAATCGGGAGTGAAAAAACCCTCGATTTCTGCTTCCGTCTTCAACCCTCTGCGGATCAAAAGCTCCGCAATCATGGGCGGACACTTGAGCAACTCCGTAATCGAAGCTGCCAGAAGCTTTTCGTCCTCCGTAAGAGGCGAAATGCCAATCCATTCTTTCTCCATTTTNNGGGATATAAAAATCCACGATAGCGCCCACCCTGGTGAGACCCAAAAGCAACAGCGCTGTGGCCGTGGCGCCATCAACATCATAATCGCCGTAGATGGTGATCTTTTCCTTGTTTTCGATGGCACGGATGATGCGCGCTACCGCTATCTCCATGTCTTTAAACAAGAAAGGGCTATGCTGCTGAGCCAAATCGGNNATCCATTCTTTCTCCATTTTTAGCCTTTTATTTGTTTTATTTTTTTAACTTAAGTAGCTTGCCCGGAGGCCTTAAAGCAGTGTTTTAACTTCAACTTTTTAACAGCTTGCAAAGTAGCAGGATAAGACGCACCCCGGCAAGGTTACAAAAATATCAAAAGGGCTATTGGTGTAAAGTCTTTTTTTCATCCCGGGGCGGCAAACCGGGAATCCCAGCTCTGAAAAGCGCCGTTTTTGTGGATGTAACTATGTGATATTTGGTGTGGTTACAGCTATTGACGCCGAAGAAGAGAATAATGCGGACTTTTGCGGCTGCGCCCGTATATGGCGGCTACGCCGCAGTTGTCAGTTGCCAGTTGTGAGTTGTGAGCGCTTCGCAAGTGATTGAGATGCAGGTGGTTGTGGTGTATATTGAGGTAGTGGTGGAGTGGGGTGGTCGGTCCGGCGACCGACCCTACTGCGGCGCTACCTTATCGCCACGCTGAACTGTCTTTCATGATGCTTGCCGGAAGCGGAGACGGAATGCCAGGAAATGAGATACAAGCCTCTATTCACGTATTTGCCTTTGGAATCACGCCCATCCCAGATCAGCTCGCCGGTGGCTTCGGTGCTGCTGTTGCCCGCCAGGACGCACACCAATTGCCCCGCACGTGACCACACCTTGCAGCTCACCTTGCTCTGCGGCTCATCAAACTTGAAGGACACGGAGATATACTCACCTGCCTTCAGCTTTGCCGGACTGCCAAACACTTCCACCGCACGCTTTTGCGTCTCCGGCACCTGATGCGGCTTGCTGTTTTCCCGCCCCGGCGTCGCTCCGGATTCATCCAACGAAGCGCGCCAACGCACCTCGCCCTCATGCACGTAGCGTTCCAGGGATTGGTCTGCCTTGGTGGCCCCGCTTGCGTAGCTCATGGAGTCGATAAGCTCCTCATCTTCATCATAGAGATAAACGTCGTCGCCATCGTTGTTTAAAGCCGTCCAACGCTTCACTTCGATGATGGAGCTCATCTCGCATTCAGGATAGCGTGCCAGCAGCTGCGCCGCCGAGGTGCAGAGCACATAGTAGCCTCTGCGGCCCGGGAGCTCAAAGTCAAAGCCGCCTCCCGAGCGGTCTTGAATGTAATAACTGCCGCCGGACGAGCCTCTTTGCCAGAGCTCGATCCACTCCTGCTCGCCCACCGCCGGTCTGTACATGATTTCGTTGATCACGATGCCGCCTTCATCGGGCGGGGCACCGACGTTCAGATAGATCTGGTTGTTGCTCTGATCGGGGTCCCAGGGGTGTTCCAGCCTGATGAGGATCTGATGTTCTTCCTCATCGTGAATGGGAATCCAAGCCTGCAAGAGCAGCGAATCTTGGGCGGGGATATTGCCCAGGCTGAGGCTTTCCACGTTCACTTCATCCAGCCAAAACTCGAGTGTGACCTCGCAGGAACTGGGTGCGGGCGAGAGGTTTTTCACCCAAACTTCACTGAGCCAGGAACCCGCTTCCGGCCACACTTTGGCGCCGGAAAGAGCAAAGTCTATCCTGTGTGGATTGGCCCTTGCGGGCGTGGGCTCGGTTTCCACCACCCAATCGACGGCACAATCATCTGTATCAAAGCCATTTACGATCCTGGCCAGGGAGGTGCCCGCCGGGCCGCGGGGCGCAAAAGAGCCGGCGATATTGCCCGTATCATCGGGGAGTTCATTGCCGTTGGGAGCGTCGTAAAGCACGGTGTCTGTATAACTTTCGTCTGCAGAGACAAAGCGCACCGCATCCGTGGCTCCGCCTCCGTTTTGGAAGGCCAGGTTGGCATAGAAATGCGCATTGGGCACCAAGTCTTCCGCCAGCAGCAGATACCGGCCCGCCCGCAGGATAAA
>DGFM01000045.1:7736-8094 GCA_002391675.1 Cloacimonetes bacterium UBA3900
CCCTCCAGATTCACGTCCTGCGTGCCGCTATTGTAAAGCTCTATCCACTCGTGACCTGTGTCCACGCCGGGGTGATCGTAATAGAGCTCATTGATCACTACCTGCGCACCCAGGAAACCGGTGCACAGGAACAAAAGCAGCGCAAGACAGTGCTTCATGGCATTGGTTTAGCCGTCTTTGGCCTCCGGTGCAGGTTTGGCCTTGGAAATGGAGACGTTTACCGGCTTGATCTTCCAGATGTCACGCGCATATTCGGCGATGGAGCGGTCGGCGGAGAATTTGCCGCTGCGGGCGATATTGAGCACCACCCTGGCGGCCCATTCATCCGGCTTCAGATACCTGTCTCTTATACACATCT
>DGFM01000006.1:0-1514 GCA_002391675.1 Cloacimonetes bacterium UBA3900
ATGAAGATGACCACTATCGCAATCAACGGATTTGGACGCATCGGCCGCCTGGTGCTCAGAGCCAGCCTGCGCCAGCATCCGGACATCCGTGTGGCGGCTATCAACGACCTCACAGACGCCAAAACGCTGGCCTATCTCTTCAAATATGACAGCGTGCATGGCGTGTATGAAGGCGAAGTCTCTCACAGCGAAAACAGCATCACCGTAGACGGCAAAGAAATCCGCATCTTCAGCGAAAAAGACCCCGAAGCGCTGCCCTGGTATGACCTGGGTGTGAAGATCGTGATCGAGGCCACGGGAGTTTTCAACACCAAAGCCGGAGCCTCAAAACACCTGGCAGCCGGTGCGGAAAAGGTGATCCTCACTGCTCCCGGCAAGGACGACGTCGATGCCACCATCGTGATGGGAGTTAATCACACCGACCTCACCGGCGAACATCGCATCGTCTCCAACGCCTCTTGCACCACCAACTGCTTAGCCCCCATCGCCAAAGTCCTGCACGATAACTTCGGCATCGTGGACGGACTGATGACCACCATCCACTCTTATACAAACGATCAGAAGATATTGGACTTGCCACACAGAGACCTGCGCCGGGCCCGCGCTGCCGCTTTGAGCATGATCCCCACTACTACCGGGGCGGCAAAAGCCATAGGCTTTGTGATCCCGGAGCTGAAAGGCAAGCTGGATGGCCTGGCGGTGAGAGTGCCCACGCCGGATGTATCTTTGGTGGATTTGAACGTGAATCTGACGCGGGAAGTTAACGCCGAAGAGATCAAAACCGCGATGAAAACCGCTGCAGAGGGCCCCATGAAAGGCTATCTGATGTACAACGAAGAACCTATCGTGAGCGTGGACATCGTGGGCAACACGCACTCCAGTATCTTTGACGCCCCAAGCGTCTACACCAAAGGATATATGGCCAAAGTATTGGCCTGGTACGACAACGAATATGGCTATTCCTGCCGCGTGGTCGACCTGCTGAAGCACATGAGTGAAATACACTGATAAATTTACCCCCCTCGGGACGCCTTGGTTCATTTGACTGACTCTCAATAGTACAAGCAAGATATGTTGCTCAATAAGGCGTCCCATTTTTATCTTTGAAGGAATCCCATGAAAAAGACAGCTATCCTAATCACACTGCTCATCGCTCTCCTGCTAACCGCCTGCGATATTCCCGTGAAAGAAAAACAAGCGCTGAAACTGCAACAGGAGATAAACCGCAATATGGTGGTAGTCCTCTCCGAGATGGAAAAGCTGCAGACCACAGCGCTGAACAGCTATCTGGACGATCACCCCACACGCCGCTTTTACATCAACGGCAAGTCTTTTATCAAAGACAATATGATCAAACACCTGAGCGACCAATATCAGAACCTGAGCGGACAAAAACTGCGGGTGATTGACCCGCGCGTGATCGTGATCAGCCACAAAAGCGTGCTCTGGTCGGCTGAGATTTCCGCTATTCAAACCGGAACAGACGGGCAACCCAAAGGCGAATACAGAACCGA
>DGFM01000006.1:1678-6568 GCA_002391675.1 Cloacimonetes bacterium UBA3900
TCCTGCGTGATCCAGGTGGGACACGGCTACTACGATGAGGACCTCAGCTACTACAACGAGGCGATGTTGTATCAGGTCTGTGATTTGGGCCAGCTTGAGGTGTCTGTGAGCGGGGCAGAAATAGAGCTGGAAGGGAGTGATGATGAGATTATAGACCTCGTGGTGGGCTTTAACGAATGCCGGCCGGGGGATGCCAGAATCTACATCGAAAACGGTAAGATCAAGGCGAGGTCTATCTCTGGGAAGCAGGTGTCTATCACCAAAATAGAGGGTGAGATACCGCAGTGGCTGAATCTGAAGATTTCCAACACAAGCGGCAACATCGACATCTCAGATATGCAGGATTCGCACAAGATATACGTTTCCAGCTCGAGCGGCAATGTCTCGGTGGAAGACAGTGAAGCAGCAGAGCTGGATATCCAGGTGGGTTCGGGCAACGTCTGTTTGATCGACAACTCTGCCTATGAAGCGAAAATCAGAGCCGGCTCCGGCAACGTCTATCTGGAAGATAGCGAGATAAACTCGATAGATATCCAGGTTGGTTCCGGCAATATCACATTCAAGGATTGTGAGCTGGATTATGGCTCCGTGACTACGGGAAGCGGCGATATCATCCTCAAAGACAGCGACTATTATGACGTTGATTTTAAGGTGGGAAGCGGTGTGATCAGACATCTGAGGTAGTGGATAAGTCAGCCGCTGCTGCTGAATCAACTTTTTTAAGGTAGATTTGGGCCGCTTTGACGCAAAAAGCCGGCTAAAATCAACTTATTTTTACAAATCAACAACGTGGTGTGTTTTATAGGCTTACAATCCTGAAGCCTGATTTTGTAAAAAGGAGATAACAAGCTCTAAAGCCTTGATTTTCACCCTGAAACCGATATTGCTCAAATCTGCAAGTATATGGCAGAATTCAATTTAGAGTATTGACAAACTGGGGCACTTTTTAAAAACTGTCTTTGGAGGCTCGGACGATTCGTACCCGGTTGCTAAGCTTCTGTATATCAACCGGGAACAATAAGCTTAGCTCCTTTGTGGATAAGATGTGGATAACTGTGAATAAGTAGTTTGCAACAGCTCAAATCTCTATCCGCTAACCGATTCAACAATATACCACTTAGCTCACCGATGTGGCATCAATGCTTGTTTTGGCGGCTTTGTGGATAAAATACTTTAGAAATACAGGAAAAGAC
The DNA here is from genome assembly GCA_002391675.1 of Cloacimonetes bacterium UBA3900. Lineage (GTDB taxonomy): Bacteria > Cloacimonadota > Cloacimonadia > Cloacimonadales > Cloacimonadaceae > UBA3900. The sequence continues at coordinate 2,872 of DGFM01000006.1, forward strand.
ACAATGGATCAGGATATTTGGCAGAACATTTTGGACAAACTCGAAGAGAATATCAATGCGCAAAGTTTTCGCACCTGGTTTACCAATACCAAGCTGGTAGACCTCTCGGATACTGAGATCACGATCATGGTACCCACCAGTTTTGCGGCGGATTACCTCAATCAAAACTACACGCAGACCCTGGAGGAAATTGCTAAGCTCTTGTATAGCAGACCTTATGAGATCAAGTTCAACAGCGAACCGCCCACCCCTCCGGAAGCGAGCTCCCAGGCGGGAAAATCGCAGCGGCAAAACCGCGTGATGGTTAATACGCAACTCAACGACCGCTTTAGCTTTGAAGAATTTGTGGTGGGCGCAAACAGTAACTTCGCCTACAGTGCGGCACGTGCGGTGGCGGAATCCCCGGGCTATACCTACAATCCGCTCTTCATCTATGGAGAAAGCGGTATGGGCAAGACACATCTCATGCAGGCGGTGGGCAACTTCATCAAGACGGATGGCCGCAATTGCAGCATCTATTACACCACCACGGAAGCTTTTACCAATGAGATGATCGAGTGTATCCGCACCAATAAAATGGTGGATTTCAGGGATAAATTCCGTAAAGTAGACCTGCTCTTGGTGGACGATATCCACTTCCTCAGCGGCAAGGAAAGTACGCAGGAGGAGTTTTTCCACACCTTCAACGCCCTTTTTGACAGCCGCAAGCAGATCGTGCTCACCTCTGACCGTCCGCCCAAGGATATTCCCGACCTGGAAAACAGGCTGGTAACACGCTTTGAGAGCGGCTTGCTGTGCGATCTCAAGAGTCCGGATTTTGAGACTCGCGTCGCCATCCTGCGCAAGAAGGCGGAACCGGAAAACCTGGTACTGAAGGATGAAGTCTTCACTTTTATCGCAGATAACATCTTCAGCAGCGTGCGCGCCCTGGAAGGTTCGCTCATCCGCATCATGGCCTATGCCAGCTACAACAAGCTCAATCCGGAAGAAATCAACAAAGAGATGGCAGCGGATATCCTCAGCGATATGATCACGGAAAACCGTAAGGAAATCACGCTGGATATGATCGCCAATGAAGTGTGCCGTCATTGGGGACTCACCCGCGCCATGCTGATGGAAAAGAGCCGGCGCACGGCGGTTGCCTTCCCGCGGCAGGTGGCCATGTATCTGGCAAATCTGCTCATCCCGCAGCTCTCGCTCAAGGAAATAGCAGTCTTCTTCAACCGTAAGGATCACACCACCGTGATCCACGCCAAGCGTCTGATCGAAACGCAATTTCGTGAAGATAGAAACCTGCGTTCGCAGATAGAGATGCTGATCTCAAATATCCGCAGTTAACTCATGTATCACACAGCTTTTAGCCCTACATACTCAGACTTACCCACAGCTGTGGATAGAGGCCTGTGGATAGCTGTGGATAAGTGCCTTTTTGGGTGGTTATTTAAAAAAGCTGTGGATAAGATAAGAAATTCGAGGCCGGTTATGCACAGCTTATCCACGAAAGTCTGGGATTTCTTAGTGCTTGAAAGCCAAAGTTTAAAAAAAGAGCTTGACCATTTATCCACATATCCACAGCGTCTACTATTACTACTTAATAAATCATAAATATTATTTGGATATAGCATTATGGAAAGAACCAATCAGATTTTCATGCTGGTCATCTGCCTGCTTTTGGCTCTGACAGCGTGTACCAAAAAAGATAATCTCACTGGAGATAACTTCAGTGATGTGAGACCTCAGAGCTTCTTTTATCAGGGCTTTGATCTGGGCTTCAGTTTTGGAGACAGTATCCAGGTCAAAGGCAATGAAAAGGTGCTCCTCTGCGGGCATAGCGGTGCTGTGGAGGCTGTTACCGTCCTGCATTTTAATTCGCTTCCCAAGAATTTTGTTATCCCTGAAAGTAAGTCCTATCAGGATTCCACCTGGATTCAGCTTTCCATAATCAGAAAAAACGCTTCCTTGCGCAATAGCACCGTGCTGCAGCTCTATTCCCTGGAACAACATTGGCTGGAAGATGCGGCGCATGAGCTTGATCTGAATGCGATGACGCCCATCGGCGAGACTTTTACCGTTCCGGATAGCATCGGCCTTCAGGGCACAGTGGTGAAGGTGCCGATTCCGGTGGAGTTTTTGAATCAGCTTTCAGCTGCGCAAAAAGACAGCCTCAGCATCGGGATCAAAGCGGTTGATGATGATACCTGGTGTGAGATGGATTCACGCAGTACGGGTAAAGGGCCGCGCCTGGCCTTCAAATATCAAAAGCCCGAAACCAAACAGATGCTCAGTTTTGATATGTTAGCCGCACGTGACAGCTATATAGTGAATGGCCCTCAATCTACCATTCAAGCGGATAGGTGGGTGATCAACAACCTGCATCCCAGCAGAATGTATGTGCATTGGCTGGACGACTGGAGCCTGTTTAAAGATATGGATGGCAACACCTTGGATGAGGTATCGCGCAAGCGCGTGACCATCAACAAAGCAGAGCTCATCTTCCACCTCAAAGAAAACCCTTATTATAAAGCCGGAGTTTCCTACAGCCTCAGGCCTATCTGGGTGGAAAAGGACAGCATCGAGATCGCCATGCAGCTCTCAGGCAGTGATCTGGGCAGTGCTGCTTTACCTACGACGGGCTTTGTGAGAGGCGATTCGATGGTGGTGGATATCACGCCCTTTATGCAGGGATACACCAACGGCAAGAAGCCAAACAAAGGTATAGTCATCAAAAGCGAGCATGAGATGCAGAGCTTTGGCTATATGGAGTTTTATCACTTTACCGCCGCCAGCAAGAAACCCAAGCTGCGCGTGGTTTACACAGTTCCCTGGTTGTGATGAAGTTTAGTCACGTCCCCATTTTGCTTGCTTGCCTGATGCTCTTGGCCGGAGGTTGTAAAAAGGAAAAACAGCCGCAAGGCACCATCCTGGCTCAGGTGGGCGATGACAAGCTCTATGAAGAGAGCTTCAAGAGCGTGTTCAGCGAAGAAGAGTGGGCATCCATGGACAGTGAAACGCGCAAGAAATATATCCAGGACTGGGTTAACCTCACGCTGCTGGCTCAGGAATCCCAGAAAATGGGCCTGAACAGCTCCTTGGAAGTGAAGCAAAAACTGGATTTTGCCACCAAGAAAGTGAAGGCTAATGCGCTGATCGCCGACAGGATGGCAGACTTGGAAATCTCCGAGAATGAGCTCTTTGCCTACTACCGCATCCACCGGGGAGAATTTGATGCCAAAGCCCTGGAATACAACGTGCAGAGAGTCTATGTAGAAGATCAACACAAGGCGCAACAGCTGCTTACAGAGCTGGAAACCGGTGCTGATTTTGATCTTATGGTAAGACACAATTCGCAGGAACTGCTCAGGGATAAGCTGGGCTACATGGGTTTTGTGAGTCCCGGCACCCAGGATTCGCTCTTCTGGAATCAGGCCAGAGAGCTGGAGGCGGGTGAATTTGCCATGTTTGCCGCCGACGGTGGCTGGTATATCATCCGCCAATTGGGAAGCAGGGAATCGGATAAAGACCTGATGTTTGATGATCTGCGCTCTCAAATCCGCACACGTATCTTAGCGGAGCGTCAGCAGACCATCTATGAAGATTTGCTCAAGGAAATCAAGAGCAAACACACGGACGTATATTACTACTAACAGATAGAAAGATAGGAAGTTAGATGAAGAGATTTATAATTGTGATCCTGGCC
>DGFM01000006.1:6790-7528 GCA_002391675.1 Cloacimonetes bacterium UBA3900
CTGGATATCCGCCTCAATGAGGATAGCATCCGCAAATACGCCGAAAACTACATCAAACAGCTCAAAAGCCAATACCCCTCCGAAGCGGAGTTTAGGCAGGATCTGATCAAGAGTCAGACCACCGAAAACGAGCTGCTGGAATACTATATCGACAGACTGAGGGAAAGCGCACTCACCGAGCAGTTGGTGGAGCGCTTCGTAAGCGCCAAGGCTGTGGTCACCGAGACCGAAATGCGAGACTTTTATGAGGCTCATAAGGATAGCCTGGCCGTGCGTCCCATCACTTGGGAGACGGGCCTCATCCTCAAAAACATCAAAGCCAGCCAAGAGGCCGAAAACCAGAAGCTGAGGGAGATCCGCGCCATCTACCAACGTATCATGAACGGTGAAGACTTTGCCGAAGTGGCGTCTACAGACAGCGATTGCCCCAGCAAAGCCAGAGGTGGAGACCTGGGCTTCTTCTCCAAAGGCATGATGGTGAAACCCTTTGAAGATGCGGCCTTTACCCTCGATATAGGTGAGGTGAGCGACATCGTGAAGAGCCAGTTTGGCTACCACATCATCAAGGTGGAAGAAAAGCGGGCCAACGAGCTGCGCGCTCGCCATATACTCAAGATCATCGAGCCCACCCACCAGGATACGATTCGGACGCGCGAGCTTATGGAAGATATCAGGGAAAGGCTGATACAAGGCGAATCTTTCACGGCTTTGGCCGGTCAGTATAGCGACGATGAGCAA
>DGFM01000015.1:0-1786 GCA_002391675.1 Cloacimonetes bacterium UBA3900
AGGAGTTGTGCCACCACTCGATCCACGTTGGCTTCCTTCAGGTCTACTTTGTTGATTGCCACGATGAGCTGCACTCCCGCGGCTTTGGCGTGGTCTATCGCTTCCTTGGTTTGCGGCATAATGCCTTCCACCGCAGAAACCACGATCACCGCGATATCGGTAACGTTTGCCCCGCGCGAGCGCATGGCGGTAAAGGCTTCGTGACCGGGCGTATCCAGGAAGGTGATCTTGTGTTTATTGACCTCGATCTGATAGGCACCGATATGCTGCGTGATGCCACCCGATTCTCCGGCCACTATATTCTCATTGCGGATATAATCCAGGATAGAGGTCTTGCCGTGGTCCACGTGACCCATAATCGTCACCACCGGTGGACGGGGCTCATGCTCCACATCTTCATATTCTTTCTGTTCTTCATCTATAATGTCCATGCCATATTCATCGGCAAATTGGACGTCTACTTTAAATTCATCGCAGACCAGCTCCAGCGAGTCTCTGTCCAGACGCTGGTTGATGGTTACCAGCTGCCCCAGCATAAAGAACTTGGAGATGATCTCCGCTGCAGGGACGTTGATGATCTTGGCCAGCTCGCTCACCGAGGTAAATTCACGCACCACGATCTGGGATTCGGCTGCCTGAACGTGCTGCGTCTCGCGCTGATATTTCTTGCGTTTGGAGCTCTTCTGCATCACCCTCTTGATATTTCTAGAAATGACTGCTTCGTCCATTTCGGAGGGGTCTTGCATCCTTTGTTTGCTGCGGCGGGCGCCTCCCATCATGGCTTTCTTGTGTCTGCTCTTTTCGCCCAGATCATCAGGGGTTTGCCTTGTTTTGCCAAACTTCTTGCTTTCCACCTCTTTGGAAGGTGCAGGGATGGGAGGAGGAGTCTTGGGTTCAACCGCTGCCGCTTTCCTGGCTTTGGCTTCGCGCTTGGGCTTTTCCTTGGTTTTGGCAGGTTCATCCTTGGCGGCTTGAGTTTCCAGATAAGACTTTGGTTTTGCCCGGGGTTTGCGAGGCTTGATCGGTGTAGCCTGAGTGTGAGGAACTATGATGCGATGTTTGGGAGCCTCAGGTTTTTTGACTTCCGGTTCTTTGGCTTCTGCCACTTCTTCAGCTTTGGCGGGTTCAGCCTTTTTGGCAGGCGCTTTTGCCTTTTTGGGCTCTTCAGCTTCTTTGGCCTTGGCTGCAGGGGCTTTTTCTTCAGCCTTTTCTTCGGCCTTTTCTTCGGTTTTGGCCTTGGCTCGGGTTTTCTTCTTGGGTGCAGCTTCCGCTTCAGTTGCAGCGGCTGCAGCCTCTTTTTCTTTCTTTCTGGCAGCCCGACGCATCTCAGCCACTTTCTTGCGTTCACGCTCGGCGCGCTTCTCTGCGTCCATCTGCTCCTTATATTTGATGCGGATCTTCTCCGCCACTTCCGGGTCAACCAAGCTCATATGGCTCTTGATCGTCACACCCAGGTCTTCCAGGTGCTTTCTCAGGGCCATTGTGCTAATCTTGAGTTCCTTGGCCAGTTCATGCGCTCTTATTTGCAAGGTTCCTCCCTATGAAACTGCTCCGCATCGTATTTCATGATGGCGGAGGCAAATTGTTTGTCGCCCAGACCAAATACGCCGCTGATGGGCAAGCCCAGGGCAGCGCTGAGGTCTGCTTGTAAGCCCAGCACCATGACCGGGATCCTGGTGCGGTTTTCAGCTACGGCGAGTGTGATGCCCCGCTGCGTTCTGGGGGCCGTATCTTCTGCTATAATCACCAAATAAAGCTTGTTGTGATGCATGGCTCTCAGGCAGGC
>DGFM01000015.1:1997-4718 GCA_002391675.1 Cloacimonetes bacterium UBA3900
ACTCCTTTGCGGCCGGGAGAGGCCATCTTTTTGGCCAGCTTCCTCTTGAAAGAGGGAAATGCGTTCAGGCATTCCGCGGCTGAGCAGAGATAGCGCTTGCGCGTTTGATAGTATCTCCCCAGGTCAAATACCACTTTGCCATCCAAAAAGAAAAAGCTCATCAGCTCATCTTGCGCATACCTCTGCCTGCACACCACGCAGGTGCGTATCGCTTGATGTTGGGCTCGGCTATTCTTGTTTGGCATTAGAAATATTCGGCGGCTTCCTTCAGCCTCTCTGCAGTTTTTTCGCCCACACCCTCGATGTTGCAAAGCTCTTCCACGGAAGCCGCATAGATATCCTGCACGGAAGTGTAGCCCGCAGCTCTGAGGGTCTCGGCAATTTTGACGTTCACGCCGTCCAACTCCGTGATATGACTCACGGTGCGGCGCTGTTTTGCCATCTTGTTATCATATTCGGTTGTGGTATAAATCTCTATCTTCAAGCCGGTGAGTTTGGCGGCAAGCTTCACGTTTTTGCCCTGCTTGCCGATCGCCATCACCTTGCTCTCGTCGTTCACGATCACGTTTGCCACCCTGTTTCTTTCGATGATCACCTGTCTCACTCCATCTTCAATGCCCAGGGCGTTGATCACCATTTGCTCGGGGTCTTCGCTGTGCACCACGATGTCTATCTGTTCCCGGCGCAGCTCGGCGCGGATATTGTCTATCCGGGTGCCTTTTGGCCCCACGCAGACGCGCACGGGGTCCAGCCGCGGATCAAGGGATTCCAGCTCCACCTTGGTGCGAACACCGGGCTCTCTCACGATCTTGCGGATCACAATCTGCCCATCGGCAATCTCGGGAATCTCGCTTTCAAAAAGCTTTTCCACAAAGGCGGGATTGGTTCTGGAAAGGTTGATCACCGTGGTTTTGCTTCTGCGTGAGCGCGATGTACTGATCACATAGGCGCGGATATGGTCTCCCACACGATACACCTCATCCTCGATCTGCTCTTCCAGGGGCAGCTTGGCGCTGGTGTGATTGGTATCAATATGGTAGGCCATGTCATCGCCGATCACCTTGATTTGCCCGGAAACAATGGTATTCTTCAGCTTGTTGTAGTCGCTCTGAATCTTATCGTCTTCCAGCTTTTGAATCTTCTCCAAGATCGCATTTTGCGTGGTCTTGGCCAGCTTGGGCTCAAAATCCTGCAAACTCATACTCCGCTCGATCATATCACCCAATTCCGCATCAGGATTGATGCTGCGTGCTTCGGTAAGCGACATCTGCCCTATGCCCTCTTCCAGCTCCACCACTTCACACATAAAAGTGGCCTGGATCATCTTAGATTCATCATCAACATACACCTCCAGCTCATTCTCAGGACCCAAACGCTTACCCAAAGTAGCTGCCACGGAATCCTTGATGATCTGGTGGATCTCTTCGCTATCCAACTGCTTGATGGTAGCAAGTTTATTTACCGCATCCAAGATATTGGCACTCATTGCTTTTTACTCCAATTGGCTACGAAAACTGTTTTTGCTCGATTAATCTGCTTGTAGGGAATCCGGTGTATCTCTCCACGATCATCGACAGCAATCTCGTCTTGATCCACTTCGATCAAATCGCCCATGATGCTCTTCTTGGTCTGATCAACAGTATATTGAACCGCCACCTTCTCGTTGATGGCACTCACATAGTGGCTCTTCAGCTTGAGCGGACGCTCGATACCGGGAGAGGAAACTTCGAGATAGTAACGATCGGGTATGATGTCCAATACTTCCAGCTCCGTAGCCAGAGCACGGCTGAAGGACGCACATTCGTCCAATGTGACACCACCGATCTTGGTAAGATAAACCGTCACAACACGGCCTTTACCCGTCATCTTCTCGTCGATGTCGTAGAGTGCCAAATGCTGCTCCGAGCAGATCCGCTTGGCAATCCCTTCGATCTGAACACGATAATATTCCATCTCGTTCCCCTTGTTTTTCTTAAATGGCTTTTGAATCAAAAAAAATAGCTAACCGTAATAGTAGCTATTCGCTTGCCTATAAAAGGCAGACTGTTAACAATTTAGACAGCTTTTCAGCCGTCTTTATGGCATAAGTACCACTTTATCCAGAGCCCCATTTATGTCAAGCGAATTCTATAAAGATAATGTGAGCAGATGAATTACGTAAACGGCAAGACCCAATTACAACCAAAACTGCACTCCCGCAAAACATCCCCTCATAATATACCCTGACGACCCCGCCCAAAATTAGGGGCGCTCGCTGAAGTACCGGCCGCTTTGGGCGGTTCGGCTGCCGCCCCTGCCTCACAACTTCTTTCCCTTATACCTCAATTCAGCCAGGATCAGATACTTGAGCGCCACCTGAATCGCCCCNNGCGTTGCATTTTGATAAAGTGTGCGCCCAGGGAATCTATGGGATCGTGGATCAGGTAATAACGATCCGGCATATTCTTCTTGTTATCCAGCCTGATTGAAGCGTGCACCCGCGCCGGACGCCAATAACGCGTGGCTACCTTGGTCAAAACCAGNNTTGAGCGCCACCTGAATCGCCCCCAGAGTGCAGACGACCAAGCCTCTCCATCCATCCCTGAAGGCTCCTCTGAGGAAGAAGTATTGCAAAAACTTGCCCACCGGTCTCAGCGTCAGATGCCACCACCTCGTTCTGACTCCTTTATCATACATATCCTCCGCCTGCCATCTCGCATAGCGTTGCATTTTGATAAAGTG
>DGFM01000015.1:4997-5548 GCA_002391675.1 Cloacimonetes bacterium UBA3900
GTGGCTACCTTGGTCAAAACCAGCCGCTTTCCTCTGCTGCTGAGATAGTCCCTGTGCTTGAGCAGCTTCCCCATAAATATGGTGCGCGTGAGGAAGAGATAGCCATCATAAGTGTCATCGTCGCTCTTCACGAGCTCTATCAGTTTATCCCTCAATTCCGGCGTGCAGATCTCATCCGAGTCGATGATAAAAGTCCATTTGGTAGTCACATGAGGCATACCCCAGATGCGCTGTTCGCGGGCGTTTGTATATTCATGCTGATAGACTTGGACATTTGGATAGCGTGCGAGCAGCTCCAGCGTGCCATCGGAGCTGAAAGAGTCGATCACCACCACTTTCTCACACCAGGTGAGGCTGTCCAGACAGGCGGCGATGGTGCGGATGTTGTTTTGGGTGAGCACAAAGGCGGTCAGATCAAGCATGACGCCCCCTCCGGCACAACCCATAAAGATCCGGAAATCGCCGGATTTGATTACGATAGTATTCCATCTTTTTCCTTATATTCCTTAATAAATGCTTTTGAACCAGATAGTAGTAGCCAAATGCAACAG
>DGFM01000015.1:5772-7535 GCA_002391675.1 Cloacimonetes bacterium UBA3900
GACTATTACACCCTTTATGTCAAGCTAATTCTCTGAAAAAAGCTGAAGAGGGGCAAGTTATAAAAACAAGCCAGCGGTAGCTGGCCCATAATTCGTGTAATTCGTGTAATTCGTGGACAAATCTCATCTACCCGTGATCTCGCTTGCCTCAAGTCCTGGTCTCGTTCCCCGAAACCCACGCAGCCGCTCTCCCTCTCTCCCTCCCTCCCTCTCTCCCTCTTGCCGGCGTAGCCGGCCCCATCCGTGGAAAGGAATAATAGCCCCGCAGTCGTGCGTATTCCTTCCACAACTACCCGTATACCAATCACTTGCGCCAGCGCTCACAACTCACTACTCACAACTCACAACTGCGGCGAAGCCGCCTGGTCGGTTCAGCGACCGACCCTACAGCGGCGGTGCGGCTTACGCCGGTACCTTCAGTGCGCAGGTGAGCGCCCGTACATCCCCCATCCGTGGGAAGGAATAATACCACCACAGTCGTGCGTATTCCCTCCACAACTACCCGTATACCAATCACTTGCGCCAGCGCTCACAACTCACTACTCACTACTCACAACTGCGGCGAAGCCGCCTGGTCACTCGCCGTAGCGACCCTACTTCACCAAATAGGTTGACAAAAAAGGCCTGTGAAAAATAATGACTTTCACCGTGCGCCCTTAGCTCAATTGGATAGAGCATCTGACTACGGATCAGAAGGTTAGGGGTTCGAATCCCTTAGGGCGTGCCACATTTTACTTGCCAGCAAATGCTGGCTTTTTTTATTTGTCTTTGTTATGATAGATAAACCTGATTCCAAACGCAAGGCCAATCTTGGCCTGCTCTGGCGCATGATGCACAAGTATTGGTATTATGGCCTGGCAGGACTCGTGACGATGTTGCTTTATGCCCTCTTTAGCGGCGTGAGCATCACGCTCGTGATTCCGCTCTTTGATTTTGTTTTCAAAGGGCGCAGTCAGCCTGTTATCTATAATACCTGGCACGGCTTTCTTGCTGCTGCCTGGGAGGAGGTTTTGCTCTTTTTTGGGCAGCATCGCGTCACGCTCAATCCGAGCAGTTTTGAGCCCCTGTGGGCCAGATTGCAGGATTTGATGAGGCTCACCGATCCCCTGGCTTTGCTTTACAGCATCTGCGTCTTTGTCTTTGTCATCTTTTTGCTCAAAAACATCTTTTTCTATGCCAACCGTATGTTTTTTGTTGCCTTGCGGGGCCGCACCATCCGAGACCTCCGCAAGCTTATGTTTGGCAGATACTTATCACAGAGCATGGATTTTTACAATCAACATCAGGTGGGCGACGCCATCGTGAGGATGGTCAATGATGTAGACACGGTTTCCAATCAGTTCATCTTCTCGATTTTCAATTCCATCCGTGATTTCAGCACCATTATCGTCTATATGGTGATTGCGATCATGCTCAACACCCGGCTGTTCTTGTATTCCATCATCGTTTTGCCGCTGTTTTCGCTGACGATGAACTTTATGGGCCGCAAGATCAAGAAGTATTCGCGCCGCATCCAGGGCCAGCTTTCCACCATGTTTTCCGTGGTGGAAGAAGTGCTAAACAGCATGAAGGTGGTGAAGGCATTTCGCAAGGAAGCAGCTGAGGAAGAGGCTTTCAACAAGATCAACCGCAAACACCTGAGGATGTGGCAGCGCTCCATGGCCTACTCCTCTTTGAATGTGCCGATTTCGGAGATGAATTCCGCCATCACCGGCATCCTGGTGATCATCCTGGGCGGCAGCCTGATCCTCGACCCCAATGGC
>DGFM01000015.1:7661-8332 GCA_002391675.1 Cloacimonetes bacterium UBA3900
AAAACCACGCTGGCAAACCTGCTCAACCGTATGTATGACGTCACCAAAGGCAGCATCAAGATGGATGGCATCGACATCCGCAAGATCAAGCTGGACGACCTGCGCGGCCTGTTTGGAGTCGTGGGCCAGGATTCCATCCTCTTCACGCGCAGCATCAGAGACAACATCGCCTACGGCGCTTCCTGCGAGGTGAGCGATGAGGACATCATTACGGCGGCTAAAGTGGCTCTGGCAGACGAGTTTATCCAAGAGCTGCCCAATGGTTACGACCAGATTTTACAGACCAAAGGCTCAAACCTCTCCGGCGGACAAAGACAGCGGCTGTGCATCGCCCGCGCCATCGTGGGAAATCCGCCCATTTTGATCTTTGACGAAGCTACCAGCGCTCTCGACAACATCAGCGAGCGGATGGTGCAGGACGCCATCGATGCCGCCATGCTCGACCGCACCGTGATCATCATCGCCCACAGGCTTTCCACCGTGGTTTCCTGCGACCGCATCGTGGTGTTGGAACAGGGCCGCGTGCAATGCGTGGGCACTCACAACGAGCTGCTGCAAAATTGCAAACACTATCAGGAATTGCACCTGCATGGTGATGAATCTGAATAACCCGGTATGAAAGCTCAAGAACTGCTGCTGATCTGCTCTGAACCCGGCTTTTGGGGCCAGGA
>DGFM01000015.1:8615-42691 GCA_002391675.1 Cloacimonetes bacterium UBA3900
AGATCCGTGACCGGTGCATCTTCTACGCCTTCAGCCAAAGAGCGCACCTGCGTCGCTATATCAAGGATGTGCTCACCTTTTTGGCCCGGCACAATACGCTTATCCCCTCGCTGGAGCTGCTGCTGTCGCACGAAAACAAGGGCTACGCTCAGCTCTATGCCCAAAGGCTGGGCCTCTCCAAGCCCCAAGGATGGTATCTTACAGATATTGAACAGCTTAAACAGCTCAAGCTCAGCTACCCCGTCGTGCTCAAAAGCATCAGCGGCACCAATGCCAAAGCGGTGTGGCTCTGCAATAGCGAAGCCGAAATCCGCTCCAGGCTCAAGCACCTGGCAAAGGGCCCCGGCTCCCTGGCGAAGCTGGACTACCTCAGACGCAAACACTTGAGAGGGGGGCGCAGCTACGCCGGCTATCCCCGCTTCGAGCCCCGGCAGGATGCGCAGGATTGGCTCACCTACATGACCCCGGGCGCAAACTTCCTGCTGCAGGAATATATCCCCCACCTCGATTGTGACTACCGCGTCATCGCCACAGGCAATCGCTTTTACCTGATGCAGCGCTTGGTAAATAAAGGCGATTTCCGAGCCAGCGGCACCAAGAAGTTTGTCTTTGATATTCAGCCACCGGAAGGTCTGCTGGACTTCGCCCTCGATGTCTACCGGCGCTTTGATGCACCTTATCTATCCATGGATATTGGTCACAGAGAGGGGCGGAACTATCTCTTTGAATTTCAAGCGCTGCACTTTGGCACGGCCGCCATTGTGAGATCGCAAGGTTATTGGGTTCATGAAGGCGGAGCGTGGCAATTCCACCGCGAAGACTCCGTCCTGGAGCCCGTTCTGGCGCTTGGCCTGGCAGAATACTTGGAAGGAAAGCAGTGGTAGTTTCCGAAATCTTTTACCGCCCCATCTACAGGCTTTTCTGGCATGGCAGCCGCGCCCTTTCCACCACGCTGCCCCTGGCTTTCTATGCGCCGGAAGAGATAGACTTCATCGGCTTCCAATCCGTAGCCCGGCATCTGCCACCCATGTATTATATCACTCAGAATAAAGCAGTTAAAGCTGCGGTGCAGCAACGCGGCCTCACGCCCAAACCGCTGTTTTCCTTTCCCGAAGTGCTGATCACCAGCCGGCACGCCATGCACAGATTCCCCTCATCCAAAATCATCTCCATCGGTATGCGTCATGGGCCCTATCACTTCAAACGCATGACCAGAGCGGCAAACTACAACCGTTTTGACCTCTATCTTTTCAGCTCAAGCGCAGACCTCGCTGCGGCGGAAGAGATAGGCGTCAAGGTGGGCAAAGCGATCGGCTTCCCCGCTCTGGATGCCGCTTTTGATGGCAGCATTACTCCGGATGACCTGCAGGCATTGCGAGACAAATACCGCCTGCAACAGGATAAACCTTCCCTGCTCTTCACCGCCACCTGGGACAAGGCAAATATGAGCGCCATAGATAGATGGCTGCCATATCTGCCCCGGCTGGCTCACCGCTACAACATCATGGTGACGCTGCATCCCTGGGTGAGCCCCGCCTACCGGAAAGCTTTGGCCGCCCTGCCTTTCGTAAACCCGGTTGCGCCGCCGGAGCTGATCAAAAGCGTGATGTTGGCCGACGTCTGCATCGGAGACCAAAGCTCGGTCTTAGCCTATTGTTCCGCCCTGGATAAACCCATGATCACCTTCGCTTTACCGCCCGCGGCAAGATCGCTGCCCGAGATTGACGAGCTGATCAAAAGCTTTTCCCTCAGCATAGAAAGCTTCAACGAGCTGGAAGCCGCCATCCAAGCCTGTCTCCAGCATCCGGCCGAGCTGCATCAGGCCCGCATGGAGGCCAATAGGCTGATGTTTGACGCTCTGGACGGTCAGGCCGGCCTGCGCGCCGCAAACGCAATCAAAGAACTGCTAACCTCAAGAGGAATCAAATGTTGATCGACGCCCATTGCCACCTGGCAAACCTCAGCTCCAAATATCTGCTTTCCACGCTCCTGGACGAAGCGCAAATCTATGGCATTGAAGGCTATCTCTCCAACGCCCTCACCAGCGAAGAGGTGCGTATCTACCAAGACCTCAACGATAAAAGAGTCAAATTCAGCGCCGGCGTGCATCCTCACTTTGAAGAATGCACCCTCCGGGTGGAAGATATAAACCGCTTAGCCGAACAAAAAGCAATCTGGGCGGTGGGAGAGATAGGACTGGACCGCAACGGCCCGCCGCTGCCGCAACAGCAGGCCCTCTTTGAAGAACAGCTCAAAATCGCCTCAGATTTTGGGCTCCCCGTGGTGCTGCACATCGTGGGCTTTCAGACCGAAGCCTGGCAGATCATCCGCAAATACCCCTTGCGCTACCTGATCCATGGCTACGCCGGCAGCCTGCCCGCTTTTGAGCTCTTTGCCAAACAGGAAAACATCCGGTTCACCATCAGCGAACGTATCCTCAGGCTGGATAAAACCGAGCTCCTGCAGGCTATGATAGATTCCGGTAAGTACCTCTTTGAAACAGACATCACCGCCCAATATGTGCAGGCAAAGGAGCTGAATCCGCTGCTGAGGCTGGTGATACTGGTCTCACGCGTGGAACAATTCTCAGGTATTCCTCTCGACGAACTGCTGCAAGTGCAGGCAGATAACTATCAACAACTATTGGGCTCCGGCATATGAGTTTGGATTGGCTGAACCGCACTGAAATGCTGCTGGGGGCAGACGCCATCCAAAAGCTGCAGCAGTGCCGCGTCTGCATTATCGGCTTGGGCGGTGTGGGCTCTTATGCCGCAGAAGCTTTAGTGAGAGCAGGGATTGGCAGCTTTGTGCTCATAGACTTTGACGACGTGGGCGTCACCAACCTGAACAGGCAGATCATCGCTTTGGACTCCACCATCGGCCAGGCCAAAACCGAGGTGATGAAAGAGCGCATTTTGGCCATCAACCCGGATGCGGAAGTGACCTGCCATAAAGATTTTATAGACAAAGAAAACAGAGCAACCCTGCTGCAGGACTGCGACTATTATATCGACGCCATCGACAGCCTCGGCCCCAAGATCGGCCTGCTGGAATACGCCATCCGCAATGGCCTCAAGATCATCACCGTGATGGGCGCCGGCAACAGGATGGACCCCACCCAGATCAAACTGGGCTCACTCAACAAAAGCATCAACTGCCCCCTGGCACGCAGAGCCAGAAAAGCCCTCAGAAGAAACGGCGTCAAACCGGATATCCCCGCCGTCTACTCCACCGAGCTGCCCCTGCTGCCCACCCCAAACGAAGACGATAGCCTCGATGAACTCATCATTAAAAGAGGCCGCCAGAGACAGCCAATCGGCTCCATCAGCTATATGCCCGCCATTATGGGTATGGTGGCTGCCAGCTGGGTGGTGAGGGCAGTCGCCTGCGCACCGTAATGTAGGGTCGCTTGCCCTTAGCGATCATACTTGGCCAGCGGTAGCTGGCCCCAATTCGTGTAATTCGTGGGTAAATAAAATAGCCCCACAGTCGTGCGTATTCCCTCCACAACTACCCGTATACCATTCACTTGCGCCAGCACTCACAACTCACTACTCTTGGGCTCACAACTGCGGCGAAGCCGCCCCTCCCTCTCTCACTCTCTCCCTCTTGCCGGAACGGCCGGCCCCAATTCGTGTAAAACCGTGTTCATCCGTGGAAAGATTTAACATCAAGCTGCGCTTGATTGCGGCGCTTTGGCAAGCTCCGGCTACCAGGTCGCTACGGCGAGCGACCATACTTGGCCAGCGGTAGCTGGCCCCAATTCGTGTAATTCGTGGGCAAATAAAATAGCCCCACAGTCGTGCGTATTCCCTCCACAACTACCCGTATACCAATCACTTGCGCCAGCACTCACAACTCACTACTCTTGGGCTCACAACTGCGGCGAAGCCGCCCCTCCCTCTCTCACTCTCTCCCTCTTGCCGGCACGGCCGGCCCCAATTCGTGTAAAACCGTGTTCATCCGTGGAAAGATTTAACATCAAGCTGCGCTTGATTGCGGCGCTTTGGCAAGCTCCGGCTACCAGGTCGCTACGGCGAGCGACCATACTTGGCCAGCGGCAGCTGGCCCCAATTCGTGTTAATTCGTGTAATTCGTGGGCAAATAAAATAGCCCCACAGTCGTGCGTATTCCCTCCACAACTACCCGTATACCAATCACTTGCGCCAGCACTCACAACTCACTACTCTTGGGCTCACAACTGCGGCGAAGCCGCCCCTCCCTCAATCTCCCACTATTTTAGTAGGCATTAAAATCTTTGCACAAAACCATTACTTGCATCAACATTTGACTTTTGACCCGACCTCGCCCGCCCTCGGATCTCCTTGGCGCTCGAATGCGTAACCCTTGGGTTTTCCGTGGGTTACTTGTGGATCCCAAAGGAGACCCACAGGAGCCCCTAAGGGAGGCCGCATCAAATCGACGTTTTAGAGGGCGGATTTGTTTGCAGAAATCAAGGGCGGAAGTCAAATATTGATGCAAGCCCCGGATTGTCAGGGTGGCGGAGGAGGAAAAAAGGGAAGAAATTGGGCTCTGGAAAACGGCAAAAAAAGAGCCTTAATTACCCAAAATCACAACCGAATTTTGAAAATTACCACCTCTTCGAAAGATTGGATTGATAAAAAAGATGGCTCCCAAAATTTTGATAAAAGGCTGAGGCCGCTTATCATGCGGTTCTATGGCTATCTTCAAAATGATACTAATAAGAGAAAACAAAATATCCCTTGACAAAAAACGGGACACCGTTATTTACGAATCATAATTTTATCTTGTTGTAAATGTATTATCTGGTGACCAAGATGAAAAATGCATAGTCGTGTGGTTGTAGAGTAATAGATCTGAGAATGAGAATATTGGGCTTCTTCTGTAAACCGTTTGCCACCCTTACGGGCTGTGCGCTATCTTAAAATCCAACATATAGAGTATGAAGAGGACGGAACCTGTGTTTACGTCCATGGAGGCTGTTCGCCGAGGCGGATGGCCAAAACTCAAAACCTATATTAGGAGAAAAAATGACACGATCTTTGTTTTTGGCTTTATTCCTAACAGTATTGTTGGGAATATCAACTGCGTGGGCTACAATAATCTATGTGCCCACGGACCATTCTACGATACAGGCGGCAATTGACGCAGCCGACCCCGGCGATGAGATTCAGGTTGCCGATGGCACCTATACCATCTCGGCCACATTGAATATCAATAAAAGCCTCTCGATCATCGGCGAATCGGAAAGCGGAGTAATCATCGATGCTTCTGCCGTCAACGGTTATGGTATCAATATTGAAGCCAGCGATGTGACATTGCAAAACTTCACGGTGCTGCCAAACCCAAATTCGAATGACCACTATTGCATCAAAGCCAACCCAGCCACACCGCCGACAATTTACGCAAACCTGACGCTGGGCCACATCACCATAAACGGATCAAGGAGGTCAGCGTTTGACATTCACGGATATGACAATGTTGTTTTGAGCAACCTGACCGCGACCGGCACTACAAGGGGTGTAGGCCTTGCAGTATCAGGTTGCCACGACGTTGATATGTCCTATATCACGACCTCCGGAAATGCGTGGGGTGGAGTTGCTGTATACGTATCCAAGCCACAATACATCAACAGAGGATCCGATAATGTGAACCTTAACTTTGCCAACAGCACCCTGGCGGATGGAATCTACTCTGAAGACGAAGCAGGTCTTTTTAACACCAACATCCATATCTCTGGTTATACCTATGGTATTAACAACGAATACGCAACCAATGAAAACATCGAATTTTATATCGGGGGTACTTTGGCCGACGCACTTGACTTGGGAGCCGGATTCAACGCCAAGTACAACAATAAGATGTCCTATGTTTGGGCCAATGCCGACCCCATAGAGAATTACTACGTCGGTCCCGGTATGGCTATCCAGGCCGCGATCGACGCCGCTACCCCCGGCGATGTGATCAATGTAGCCAATGGCACCTATCAGCAAACGGCCACATTGGATATCAATAAAGGCCTCTCGATCATCGGCGAATCGGAAAGCGGAGTGATCATCGATGCTTCTACCGTTACCAGTTATGGTATCCAGATTCAAGCCAGCAACGTGACATTGCAAAACTTCACGGTGCTGCCAAACCCGGATGCGAATGACCACTATTGCATCAAAGCCAACCCAGCCACACCGCCGACAATTTACGCAAACCTGACGCTGGGCCACATCACCATAAACGGTTCAAGGAGGTCAGCGTTTGACATTCACGGATATGACAATGTTGTTTTGAGCAACCTGACCGCGACCGGCACTACAAGGGGTGTAGGCCTTGCAGTAGCGGGTTGCCACAACGTTGATATGTCCAATATCACGACCTCTGGAAATGCGTGGGGTGGAGTTGCTGTATACGTATCCAAGCCACAATACATCAACAGAGGATCCGATAATGTGAACCTTAACTTTGCCAACAGCACTCTGGCGGATGGGATCTACTCTGAAGACGAGGAAGGTCTTTTTAACACCAACATCCATATCTCGGGTTATACCTATGGTATTAACAATGAATACGCTACCACCCCCCACATCAAAAACATCGAATTTTATATCGGGGGTACTTTGGCCGACGCACTTGACTTGGGAGCCGGATTCAACGCCAAGTACAACAATAAGATGTCCTATGTTTGGGCCAATGCCGACCCCATAGAGAATTACTATGTCGGCCCCGGTATGGCTATTCAGGCCGCCATCGACGCCGCAAGCGATGGCGATGTGATCAATGTAGCCGCCGGAACTTACAACGAAGCTGTCACCATCAATAAAGGTGTAAGCGTTCTGGGAGCTGGAGCTGCCACTACCACGATAGACGCCCTATCTGACGTGGATAAGTCCACGGTCGTGAAAATCGACACAACTTCAGGAGATGTAAAACTTGATGGCTTTACTATCAGGAACTCGACCACTGAAGAGGCAGAAATAACCAAGGTATTGCTTGTGAGTGGATCTACCGGAGCAATGGTAGAGATTTCCAACAATATCATTATTGGTGGATACGACAGTGCCACTGAGACCTATACTGATAGCGGTTTCGGTTTTTGGAGCAGTAATTGTGAATCCAACCTGTTCTTCCATCACAATAACATTAGCCATTGTTATGATAATGCTGTAGGGCTGGAGCGTCACAGGGGCACGAGCGAGATATCTTATAATACTATAAGTGACTGTGCACCATTTCCTGCAATCTGGTTCATGACCGAGAAATCTGGAAGTGAAGCTCCCGAAATGTATGAGATCACAGCCAGGCAGTATATTCATCACAATACTATCACAACCGGCGCATGCATTGGTATGGCTGCCCCGTATGGTGGGCATTATAATCAATATCTAGGCGGAAAATACACCGATGTGGAGATATCCTACAACAACATATCAAATTTACCTGCAAACGGAAAAGGCATCCAACTGGAAGCAGATGGGGATAACGGAGGATTCTACAATCCGGTTATCGCAAATAATACGATAACTGGGGCGTCAGGATTACCCTCGACCTCAGCCCGCGGAATCAGGATACTCGGAAACGTGTTCAATGCCGATATCAACAATAACACTATAAGCGGTGTGTACAGAGGAATCTGGCAAAGCTATTCCTGGGGCCAACCGGGTATTCCCGGCCCAAGTGGAAACACCCTTAGGAACAATTCCATAACGGATTGTGCTATCGGCGTTGAAAACCAGTATTCCACTACAGATGCCGTAATTACATTAACTGACAACCAATTCTCTGATAACCACATCCATGTGTATTATTCTGGCAATGAACCGGACGTAAATACACTGATCCTCACCAACACGTATGCTCCCACCTATTTCATCAAGGGCCAGACGATCTACGGCAACGGCGCCGTTCTGTATGTGGATGCGCCTCTGGAAGTTATCCAGGACAACGTGCAGCAAACCTATTCCGTGAAAGCTTCGTATGCTGAAAACCTGCGTGGTTTCACCGTGAAGCTCGTCATCCCCAAGGCGGATTTTGCCACTGAACCCACGAATTTCGTTAAGGAATCGGCTTTTACGAGCCCTCTTTATGTAGTCGACCAGAGCACAGATAAAGAATGGATTTACGTAGTCACTGGCAGCGTTTTAGGTGCCAGCAGTGTCACCGGCGAGAATGTCACCTTCTTCACCTTTGATGCGACCAGTACCGAAGACTACAACAACGTACCCGATGGCTGTTACATCCAGTTGCCTTTGGAAGATGTGATCCTGAGGGATGAATATAACCAACCAATAGAGTGCTTTGACACCTTGGACAAGTGGATCCTGATCGACAACATCGCGCCCACTCCTGTGGTTTGGGAAGACGAGATCACCGCTCTTCTGCACCCCTGCCGCACCACGCCCAACGCGAACAACTCGATCGATCTGATGTGGACCAACCCTGAAGATGCGAAGAAGATCCAGATCTGGACCCTGAGTTACGGCGATGCCGGAGACGGCTACACCCACTATCCGGAGTATGAAGACCACAGCGAGCCGATTCTCACAGCTCCGGATCCACTACTCGGCAGTCCGCAAAATGGCTGGGTGAAAGCCGCCGAGATCGATCCTCCCGAAACCTTCCCCTATACCTTAACCGGTATGGAGCGTGGTTATTATTACATCACCCTCTTTGCCATGGATGAGGTTGGCAACATCAGCGACGCACCCGAAGCTCCCTTCTACCGTGAGTCTATATCCTACTGGCCCGGAGATGTAAACGGCGACGGAGAAGTCAAGGACGACGATCTCAGCTCGTTGGGTGCTGTCTGGGGCTTAACTTCCAGCAGCGATGCCTGGAACAACTTGATTGATATTGGCCCCTCAACAGATTACGCCCGCCGTTCCCGCCCTATGCCGGACGGCAAGATCGACATCGAAGACCTGATGATGTTGGCCATGAACTACTACAACACGCATTACACAGATTATCACAGGAATTCGCCGGAACTCAATCCTGTCACGGTGACGATGGCTACGCAGAGCAGCGGAAACCAGGTCGTTGTGAATCTGGAGCTGAGCGGGAACAATGGATTCCTGAAAGGCCTGAATATGCCCATCGCCTACGGCAGCGGATTGCAACTGATGTCTGTTGAGCAGGGTAATATCTGGCCGGAAACCAGCCTGCTGCTGCACACCAATGCTGAAGGCCTGGTGGAGGTCTCCTGCGTCACCCTGGGCCGGAACGCCCTGGAAGGTGACGGCAACATTGCCACCCTCGTCTTCAACGTAGTGGGCGACGATACTGAGATCACGCCTCAACCGATGATCGCCCGCAGCCTGGACAACCACGAGATCACCGTATCCTATGACTGCACAGCCAACGACGACCTGGTGAATGTGATCCCGCTGGAAAGCTACCTGGGCAGCAACTACCCCAACCCCTTCAATCCCAGCACCACTATCCAATACGGATTGAAGGAAGCCGGCAGCGTGAGGATCAATGTCTACAACTCACGTGGACAGCTGGTGCGCACCTTGGTTGATGAAAACAAGGCCGCCGGAACCTACCGCGTGGTTTGGGATGGCAAGGACGGCAGAAACCGCTCCGTTTCCTCCGGAATCTACTATTTCCGTATGGAAGCGAAAGGCTGTATGAAAACCAACAAAGGCATCCTCATCAAGTAAACTTGTTAACACGGAGTCCGTCCTGCGGGGCGGACTCCACTATCTAAAGGTCAAGACAAATGTATTGCAGGCTTGCGTTGGCCCTTATTCTGGCTTGCCTGGCTTCAGGCTTGGGAGCACAGGTGGTTAGCATCACCCCTAATCCGCAGACAGTCGAAGCGCAGCAGAACTTCACGGTCACAGTGCATCTGGATACCGCAACAGAGGTGCGGGGCAGCACCAGCTGGATCACCTACGACCCCGGCAAGGTGACTTTCGTCTCAGCCGCCCGCGGCAGCTTACTGGACGGATTCCCGATGTACTGGTTCATAGCTGCTCCGGAAACGCCGGACAGGGTGCGCATTTCGAGCCAAATCCTCCAGGCCGGAGCGTCGGTGTTCGGGCCCGGTGATTTGATCTATATCACTTTCACCGCGGTTGAAGAAGGCTTCACCACCCTCGAATTCTACGATTTGCAGCTGTATGACCTGCTTGGGAACGTCATCCCGGATGTGACCACCAACAACGGCGACGTAATAATCGGGCCTTCGCCTGCTTACCTGAAGGCTAAATGCTGGCTGCAAGGAGCTTACAGCAACGGCTCCATGCACACTCTGCAAAACAACGTCATTCCCCTTACCTCGCCATACGCAGCAGACCCGGTGACGGTGGACTCCATCCCTGAGGACGTGGTGGACTGGTGCCTGCTGGAACTGCGTTCGACCCATAACGGCCAGCCCACAGTGTGCAAATCCGTCTGGCTGGGTTCCGACGGCTGGCTGCGCCTGCCTGACAAGCCCTACCTTATCCTGATGGACAGCTCTGCCGGACCTTGGTATGTTGTTGTCCGCCACCGCAACCATCTGGCCGTGATGAGCAGTTCTGCGGTCTATTTTGGCAGCAGCGGCTCTCCGCCTATCCTCGACCTGGGTGATATCACCAGCATTTATGGAGGCGGCGGTGTGAAAGAAGTGGAGACTGGGATTGTGGCCCTGGCAGCCGGTGATGCAAACCGGGACGGAGTGGTTGCTCCCGTCGACCGGATGTCCTACTGGAGGCCGCAGTCCGGCCTGAGTGGCTATTACTCCGCAGATTTTGACCTGGATGGATTTGTCGCTCCCCGTGACCTGAATTCCATGTGGCGGACCAATACGGGCTTGCTTAGCACGGTGCCCGCTTCGCGGTGAACGTATGAAATCGAAAACTCTGGAACTATCGCTACTTCTTATTCTGCTGACAACGCTCGCTTGCGGACGGCTTTTCGCACAGCAGGGCACGGCCTGTAGCGGCGGCATCGAGTTTTCCTTTGCCAACCCGGAATTGGTCGAGTGGGAAGGGGAAAGCTATTTCAGCCTGGACGTTATGGCCTGCAGTGCGGATAGCGATCGAAGGCTGGGAACGGGGATAGTCCTGCTGAACTATAATCCTGAGGTTTTTGGCTATAGTGTCAGAACAAACAACAACGTGATCGTTACTCAGGGAGACCTGGTGCTCAGGGAGCCCTTCCCCTTTTACTACTTCATCATCAATGACAACACCGGCACCCGTCTGGCCATTACCTTTGAATACTTGTTTTCAGCGGGAAATGGCGGGTTGCTTTCTACCACCCCACAACAGCTTCTAAATATTAAATTCAAGGTTATCGGCACGGGACACAGGGCGGGGATCAGTTTTGAGCAAAACATGATGTCCGGCCAGCAATACTGGGATGACAACGCTACCTTGTTCGATCCCGTAGTCGCTCTGGATGTTGAAAACAGTCTAATCCCGAGCCTGCCCCTACACCTTGCCCTGACGATAACTGGCGATGTTGTATTTGTATCATGGGATCAGGTATCCGGTTGTACCTATTCAGTTTATTCGGCAGTGGATCCCCTGGCCAATGAATGGCAACTGGAGGCTTCCGGACTGACTGAGCCAGCCTGGAGCCAAGCCGTGGAAGAAGATAAGAAATTCTTCCGGGTAACCGCTACAGGAACTCAGCAATAAATGTCAAAGGAGACTACATTATGATTGTATTAAGGTATGCCAAAGTCTTTTTGGTACTGACGCTGGGGTTGTTTTTCACCCAATTTGCCTGGGCACAGGTGCGCGTCTATATAGATCCGGCTGAAAAACAGCTATGCTATTCTGAATCAACTACCCTGGCTGTGAAGATCGAAGGCCTGGTGCAAAATGCGCCCCTGCGCGGTTATCAGGTCCATCTGGACTTTGATAGCACCTATCTGGAAGTGTCCGGAGTGGCGGCTTTCCAGGAAGGAGAATTCTTAAGCGCTGTTGGCTCAACCCAATGGTATTTAATTGAAGAAAATGGAGGATACACCGCCACCTGCTCTATCTTGGACTACACACAGGGAGCTTACGGCACAGGAACGCTTTTTTACGTTACCCTCAAAGCCAAAGACCAGTCTACAGGCCCGGATGGAACGGATGTGCTGCTCTCCGATGTGATCCTGCGTCAACCGCTCAACCAAGCCATCAGCTACGAACCGCCCGGCTCGTGCAACATCGTGATCGAACCCCCGCATATCTACACAGGCCTCAAGGTGTTTCTGCAGGGGCCCTATGTCACGGGCGGGAGCATGACCCATGTCCTGAGCGACGATGGTTACCTTCCGCTTACCTCACCCTATGATGCCAGCTTAACGCTCACAGCCTTTCCAGACGTCTCACCCCGCTACATCGTAGACTGGATCTATATCCAGCTTCGGGCTGCCTCCACCGGCCCCTCTGAACAACCGCAGAGCTGCTTCCTGCTCGACGACGGCACGGTGGTGGACGTGAATGGAAATCCGAAGTTGGCTTTCTTTTTAACCGGAGGCATGCAGTATTATGTTGTAGTGCAGCATAGAAACCACCTCGAAATAATGTCCGCCCAACCGGTTGCCTTTTCCACCGATCCGCAAACCGCGACGGTGGGAGACCTGACTTTGCTTAATTCTGTCTATGGCGGTAATGTCCGTGGTGTATACGCGGTAGAGCCTACTGTCCTTGCCCTCTGTTCTGGAGATGCAGATCAGGACGGAATAGTAGGACCCGTGGACGCAAGAATCTATTGGCGTCTTGAGGCTGGTATGTTGCATGGGTATTATGTAGCTGATTTTAATTTAGACGGGAATGTACAACCCAATGACAGAAATTTCTACTGGCGTACAGCTTCCGGAAAAATATCACAAGTCCCATGAAATAAGGAGATAACATGAAACAACTACTTATCCTGCTAATTGTCTTGATACCGATTGCATTGACAGCCCAGTACGGTTTAGTCGGAGATGCTGGGATACTGTACACATTGGCTAATGGCGCTTTTACAGAATCCGGTGGTGTCAACTATTTTGAGTTTGATATCATGGCCCAGGCAACTCCAGAAGAACAGGGAGAACTCACCAGATTCGGAGACGGAATGATCCATCTATATTACAATACAGATGCTTTTGGGGAAGACCTCTATACTCACAATAATGTAGAGGTTTCTCTTGGTCAACTCACAACCAGTCCATACCCAGGTGTAGACTTCTATTTGATACTTCTGAACGACACGGCGGGTCGTGGTGGCTATCCGGTTCTGTTGGCCATCACTCTTGAGTTTATTTCAAATGAAGGAAACGGTGGTATCTTGCCCGCTACACCTATCCAGCTTGTTCATGTCAAATTTGTGGTTCAGGATCCTTCCCAGGTTGCGTCGGTTTGCTTTTGGCCAAATGAGATGGGGGGGCAGTCATTCTATGACGATCAATGGACATACTACAATAACGTTGCAGTGGGAAACTGCATCTATCTCAACCCCACAGTCCCCGTCGAGCTTTCGCATTTCTCCGCCACCATGACTGCGGAAAACAATGTGCAGCTTACCTGGGTTTCGCAGACCGAGACCAGCGTCTTGGGCTACAACGTGTACCGTAGCGCCGATTCAGACCTGAGCGGCGCCCTCAAGGTCTCGCCCTTGATAGAGGGAACCAACACCTCTCATGCTCAGACCTACATCTATGTGGATGAGGAACTGTATCAAGACGGAACCTATTACTACTGGTTGCAAAGTGTGGATATAGACGGCTCCGTCAGCTACCATGGCCCCGCAAGCGTGGTCTTCAGCCATGGAGGTCAGACAGCTTCACCTCCCATTCCACTTGCCACCAAGCTGGAAAATGCCTATCCCAATCCCTTCAACCCGGATACCACTATTCGTTATCAGCTCAAAAACCCCGGCAAGGTGACGATAGACATCTACAACCATAAGGGACAGATCGTGCGCAGCTTCAGCCAAAGCCACGCTGCTCCCGGATACTATGGAGTCAACTGGGATGGACGCGACAGCTCGGGTAGAGCTCTGGCTTCCGGTGTTTATCTTTACAAGATGAGCAGTGGCAGCTATAGTTTCACCAAGAAGCTGATATTGCAGAAATAGGTATCTTTCCAGGAATGGACACGACTTAAGGGCCGGCAAGCGCTGGCCTTTTTGCCGTTGGCTTCGCTGACGGGCGGTGGATCGGTGACAGCCGGCTACGCTGCGTAAAATCCAGCTTGTCACAGCCTGCAATTTCGTTATCATTTGGTAAAAAAGGGAAGCCCAAGGGCTTGCAAAAGGAGATCAGAGTGGATAACACAGAAGTCAAAAAAGAGAGTAAGATCAGCGGTAAGACCAAGTTTTGGGGCATCGTGATCATCATAGTCTTGATAGTTTTGGCGGTGTGGATCTTTGTGGTTCCGCGCGTTAAAGCCAATATCGCCAAGCGCAGAGCGGCAGAGATCATGACTGCCGTGGAAAATCTTAAGCAAGAAGTGGATGACTATTGGAAAGAGCATGATGGCGGCGGTGGATTTGTGATGAGCGAAGCCCTGGCTGCTGCCGGAATCAAGAAAGGCGTGCAGGAGAAATGGCAGTTTGTGGTTGCCTGGAAGCCCACCGATATCTACACCAAGGAGATGATGGACAAGCTCAATGATTTGAGCGATGGCAAGTATGTGTTTGTAGCACCTTACAAGATGATCATGGCGGTGGCCACAGACAAGAACCCCTTGAAGACGGGTGTCAAGCTGTGGTATGATGCCAAAACAAACGATTATCACGGCTTTGGTGTCAATAATAAGGTGGAACCCGACTGGAGTGAAATCTTTACAGACCCGAAATAATTAGTAGTGAGTAGTGAGTTGTGAGTCGCTTCGCTGATCTCGGGATTCGTGTGCCCGTGATGGCAATCCGCACAGCTCTTGGGCTCTCTTTATTGCCCACGAATTACACGAATTAACACGAATTAAGGGGGTCTGTTGCCGCTGGCCAAGTATGGTCGCTTGCCGTAGCGACCTGGTAGCCGGAGCTTGCTAAAGCGCCCTTAACGGCACTCATTTGAGTGCCGATGCAAACATCCGTTGCTCACTTGAGCAACGGTTAATGGTCGGTTCGGCGACCGACCCTACTGCGGCGCTACGGCTAACGCCGGCTACGTCGGTACACGGATACACACGGATGTTTACGGCTGAGGCCGGCAGGTCAGCTTGCTGGTTCACCGGCCCGCTTGTGTACAGCCTTTCTGCCCTTTTAGCTGATCTAAATAATAGATCAGCTACTTTTTGCTTGACTTTTTTGCCCCTTTTATTGGACTGTCACTGTACTACTATATAAGGTATGGTATGAATGACCTCAAACGAGATTAAAGACATTTTAAACGGCGGGCTTCCAAACCCTGATTCAGGGCTCGACGCCTTGTTGCCTTGTACTTTTGCATCCCCTGCATATCCCGCTGAAGGTCAAGTTGTTATTGACGAAAATGACTGCATTTTCAAAGTTGGCCTCAAAGCCGTTAACGGTACAAATCAAAGTGAAATGATAGTATGACAAAAATATACAAAAAGGAGGAGTGATGTCTCCCGATACCCAGTTACAGCAACCTTACCAAAGGCTCAAAGAAGTAATCGCAGAGAAGAAAAGCTTACGCAATCCCCTGATCGAGATTCTCCGTATTGCTCAAGAGATCTTTGGCTATCTACCCATTGAGGTGCAAGAATTCATCGCATCAGAGATGGACATCCCGGTAAGCAAAATCTATGGAGTGGTTACTTTTTACAATTTCTTCTCCATGAAGCCACGTGGCAAATACACCCTCAATATCTGCATGGGCACCGCCTGCTATGTGAAAGGTGCGCCCAAGCTGGCTCAGATGATTACAGACGTATTGGACACCCCCATGGGTGAGACCACGGAAGACGGTCGCTTCACATTGAGCGCAGTTCGCTGCGTGGGAGCTTGCTCGCTTGCTCCGGTGTTTGTGATCGGCGAAGACACATTTGGCCGCATTGAGACCAAAGACCAGGTAGAAAAAGTCTTGGCCCAGTACAAATAAGCAAGTACTGCAAGATTTATCCCAAAGTGATCGCATATATGGATCACCCACTTAACGAATTAATTAATAAAACAAATATGGAGGATGTCTGATGAAGACACTTGCCGACCTTAAGGAGATCCGCGAACAAGCAAAAGCGAAGATGAAACTGCGCGGATCAGATGCACGCATCAAAATCGTAGTCGGAATGGGAACATCCGGGATCGAAAAAGGAGCCCGTGATATAACGAGAACATTCCTGGAAGAAATCGCAACCCGCAATCTCATAGACGTTATCGTGACGCAATGTGGTGGCGATTGCAAGTCACCTGCCCCTGAGCCGGTAGTTTGCATCATGGAAGAAGGCAAAGAGACGGTTACCTACGCAAATATGACGCCTGATAAAGCCAGGAAAGTGGTAGCTGATCACGTAGTCGACGGTAAAATCGTCTCTGAATATGTAGCCAATTAGGAAGGAGGATGACAATGTCTCTAAAAAGAATCGACTTGCTGGTCTGCTGCGGCTCAAGCTGTATATCAGCAGGTGCCTTAAAACTCAAAGAAGCTTTGGTTAAAGCAATAGAAGACAGGGATCTTACAGACGAGGTCAACATCATCGGAACCGGCTGTATGGGCCCCTGTGAATTTGGCCCAGTGTTGGTAGTATATCCCGAAGGTATTTTTTACAAACATGTAGCAATCGAAGACATCGATGAAATCGTGGAAGAACACATCATCAAGGGACGCCCCTTGGAGCGTCTGATGGTGCAGGATAATGAGAAGACTATTAGAATGCAAAAAGACGTGCCTTTTTATCACAAACAGATCAAAGTGGCATTGGAAAATTGCGGCTTGATCGACCCCGAAAGCATGGAAGAATACATCGCTACCGGCGGTTATCAAGCGCTGGGTATGGCACTTACCACCATGACCCCACAAGGCGCCATCGACATCGTCAAAGCCTCCGGTTTGAGAGGACGCGGCGGCGGTGGATTCCCTGCCTATAGAAAATGGCAGATGGTGCATGACAGACAGGAAGATGAAAAGTATATCATCTGTAACGGTGACGAAGGTGACCCCGGTGCCTTCATGGATCGTTCGATCCTGGAAGGCGATCCGCACAGAGTGCTGGAAGGCATGATGATCGCTGCCTACAGCATCGGCGCCAGCCAGGGCTTCTTCTACATCCGTGCCGAATATCCTTTGGCTATCAAACGCATCCGCCAGGCAATCGAACAAGCCCGCAGCATGGGATTGATGGGCAAAAACATCTTTGGCACAGACTTCTGCTTTGAAGCCGAAGTGCGCACCGGAGCCGGTGCTTTCGTGTGTGGTGAAGAAATGGCGCTCATCCACTCCATCGAAGGCGAGCGCGGCAACCCCACGCCCAAACCACCCTATCCCGCAGTGCAAGGCCTCTGGGGCAAACCCACCGTGGTGAACAACGTGGAAACTTTTGCCAATATCCCCAGCATCTTTGTAAAAGGCGCCGATTGGTTTGCCGGCATGGGAACCGAGGACTCCAAGGGCACCAAAGTGTTTGCCCTCACAGGTGACGTGTGCAATACCGGCCTCGTGGAAGTACCCATGGGCATCACCCTCAGAGAGTTGATCTATGAAGTGGGCGGTGG
Organism: Cloacimonetes bacterium UBA3900; assembly: GCA_002391675.1. GTDB lineage: Bacteria > Cloacimonadota > Cloacimonadia > Cloacimonadales > Cloacimonadaceae > UBA3900. The sequence goes on from DGFM01000015.1 coordinate 26,181, forward strand.
CATCATCGACGACCGCAAGTTTAAAGCCGTACAACTGGGCGGCCCCTCCGGTGGTTGCCTGACCTCTGAACACCTGGACTTGGGCGTGGACTATAAGACCCTCAAAGAGCACGGAGCCATGATGGGTTCCGGCGGCGTGATCGTGATGGACGAGCGTAAGTGCATGGTAAACGTTGCCAAGTTCTTCATCGAATTCTGTGTGGAAGAATCCTGCGGAAAATGCTCACCCTGCCGCATCGGACTCAAACAGATGCTCCACATCATGGAACGTATTACCTCCGGCCAAGGCAAAGAAGGAGATATCGAAGAGCTGTTGCGCTTGGGCGAAACAGTCCGCAACCTCTCACTCTGCGGCCTGGGCCAAACCGCCCCCAACCCCGTGCTTTCTACCATCCGCTACTTCCGCGATGAATATGAAACACATATCCGTGAAAAGACCTGTAACGTAAACGTGTGCCTCGATCTGATGCACTTTGAGATTGATAAAGACAAATGCATCGGCTGTTCACTCTGCTCACGCAAGTGCCCCACAGGCTGCATCTCAGGTTCAAAAGAAGACAAATACACCATTAACCAGGTTGAATGCATCAAATGCGGCAACTGCTTTGACGTTTGCCCTGTGAAAGCCATTGATAAAGTTCCTGGAATCCATGAAGACTTATCCGGTCAAAAAGGCCGTGCAGCCGTACGCAAACCCGGTGAGCCTTTCTAAATAGGTAAGTTTGAATGTACCAAGAGATTATCTCCCAGTACCAACCCACCAGGGACAACTTGATCAACACCGTGCCCGAGGCTTGTGCAAAACATCCTCAGCACGACCCAAGATGTATTCATCGTAACAATAAAAAAGTAAGATAATAAAAGGAAAGATAATTATGGCTAAAACAGTCAACGTCTGGATCGATGGTCACCAACTGGAAGTTCCGGAAGGAATGACCATCATAGAAGCTGCCGACAAACACGGCTTCTACATCCCCCGTTTATGCTACCATCCTGATCTTCCACCCACCGCCAACTGCGGCGTCTGCGTGGTTGAAATCGATAGAATGCCCGTACCCAAACGTGCCTGCAGCACGCCTTGCGAAGAAGGAATGAAGATCACCACCAATAGCAAGAAACTGCGCTCATATAGAAGGACGCTGGTGGAAATGATCCTTTCAAACCACGAAGTCGTCTGCCCCACCTGCGCGGCAAACAACAAATGCGAGCTGCAGTCTCTGGCAAACAACCTGGGCATCGAACCCAACGCACTGCCAACCCTGCTGGATAAGCAACCTATCGACTCCAGCTCCCCCTCAATCATCAAAGACCCCAATAAATGCATAGGTTGCGGAAGATGCATCACCGTCTGCAACGAAGTGCAGACCGTCTATGCACTCACCATGACCGAGCGCGGCTTTGAATCCTACCCCTCCGTGGCTTTCGAGCAGGGAATGGGCAATAGCGCCTGCGTAAATTGCGGCCAATGCACAGTTTACTGCCCCACCGGTGCCCTGCGTGAAAACAGCGAAATCAACGCCGTCTGGGATGCTATTTTCGATCCCGAAAAACACGTCATCGTGCAGGAAGCACCCGCTATCCGCGCCTCTTTGGGTGATGAATTCGGAATGCCCATGGGCTCCGTCACTCCCAAGAAGATGTACGCCGCTCTGCGCAAGATCGGCTTCGACAGCGTGATGGATACAAACTTCACCGCCGACCTCACCATCATGGAAGAAGGAACCGAGTGTGTGCAAAAGCTCAAATCCGGCAGCAAACGCCCGCTCATCACCTCCTGCTCACCCGGCTGGATCAAGTTTATGGAAACCTACTACCCCGATCTGGCAGATTGCGTCTCCACGGCAAAATCACCCATGAGTATGTTTGGTGCGCTCTCCAAAACCTACTATGCCGAGCAAAATAACATCGACCCCGCCAAGATCGTGAGCGTGGCAATCATGCCCTGCACGGCAAAGAAGTTTGAGGCCAGACGCCCCGAACTCAGCGACTCAGGATTCCAGGATACAGACTACGTGCTCACCACACGTGAATTTATCCGCATGATCAAAGAAGCCGGCATCGACTTTGCCAATATCCCGGAAGAAGAACCCGATGAAGGAATGAGCTTCTACACCGGCGCCGGAACCATCTTTGGCGCTACCGGTGGTGTGATGGAAGCTGCCATCCGCTCTGCCTATACTCTGGTCACCGGCGAAGAGCTGGAAAACATAGACATCGTGGGCGTGCGCGGCTTGGACGGCGTGAAAGAAGCCACAATTCCCATCCCCGGATTTGGCGATCTGAGAGTGGCTGTGGCGCACGGACTCTCCAACGCCCGCAAGGTGATGGATAGAGTGCGTGAAGGTTTAGCCACCACAGGCGAATCACCCTGGCACTTCATCGAAATCATGGCCTGCCCCGGTGGCTGCGTGGGCGGCGGTGGACAGCCCTTCGGAAACAACATCGCAGACAGAGCTCGCAGAGGCGAGGCTCTCTATGAAGAAGACAGGAACCTGCCCGTCCGCAAATCTCACCACAACCCCGAAGTGCAGAAAATCTACAAGGAGTTCCTGGGAGAACCTCTCTCCGAAAAGGCACTCAAGCTGCTGCATACCTACTACTTCGAGCGTAATAAGTATACCGGACAAGTGGTGAAGGAAGCAACTCACAAACACTGATAGCTCATAGCTATTTCACAATAAGCAAGCCCCGGATCTGTAAAGCTTCGGGGCTTTTTCTATCTGGGATTTTTGTAGCCCAAACCGCCCCAAGAGTCAGCCGGCTCCAATTCGTGTTTTTTACCTCGAAAATCACTCTCCTTAAGGCCCAAAATATGTTTGCGCAAAAACGACGCCCGCCTCAACCTTTGACTTTTACCCCGGCTTGCCCCACCTTAGCGTTTCTTAGGCGCTCGAATGCGTAACCTATGGGTTTTCTTTGGGTTACTTGTGGATCCCAAAGGAGACCCACAGGAGCCCCTAAGGGAGGCCGCATGAAATCGACGTTTTCGGAGGCGGTTTTGTTTTCGTAAAACGGGCTCGCAAGTCAAATATTTCAGAAAGCCCCGGTCGTTCAGGCGTCGGGTACCGGAAATAACTCCTACTAAAATGATAGGTGTTTATTCCTATAAAAATAGTAGGTGTTCGCCGGGGATCCTTTCGCCATTTTGACGTCCAAGCCAAAAAGGAGGGAGACCCACTTATCCCTCCCAAGTTTTTCTGCCCCACCCACTCCATCTTGCACATCAGCAAAGCATTATCTGAGGCAATTCGTGAAATTGGTCACTTTTCTCATTGACAAAACACCCTTGATTGCAAGCTTTGCCTAAAATATCTAAATCTAATCCTAAGGAGGATTTATGTCTTATCGCGTTCTCGCTATCAACCCTGGATCCACGTCTACAAAGATTGCCGTTTATGATTCTGAAACACCGGTCTTTGAAGAGGTTTTACGTCATACCCCCGAAGAGCTGGCTCCCTATCCCGGAATCATCGAGCAATATGAATTTCGTAAAGATTTGGTGTTAAACGCCATGACCGCACACGATGTGGCTTTGGACAGCCTGGATTGTGTGGTGGGTCGGGGTGGATTGGTGCGTCCCGTTCCCGGTGGTACCTTTAAGATCACGCCTCAGATGCTGGAAGACCTGAAGGATCCCACACGCTGGGGCCGTATTCACGCCTCAAACCTGGGTGCCTTCATCGCCGACGCCATCAGCAAAGAACTCAATATCCCCGGTTTTATCGTTGACCCTGTGGTGGTGGACGAATTTGACGACATCGCCCGCATTTCCGGCATTCCGGAGATCGAACGCAAATCCCTGATGCACGCACTGAACCTGCGCTACATCGCCAGACTCTGCGCCAAAGACCTGGGCAAAGACCTGGAACATACCAATCAGATCGGCGTGCATATGGGCGGCGGCATCTCGGTGGCAGCCATCCTGAACGGCCGCATCGTGGATGTGAATAACGCCCTCTTGGGTATGGGTTCCTTCTCGCCGCAAAGAGCCGGTGCTCTGCCTATCGGTGACCTTCTGGACCTCGCCTACAGCGGCAAATATACCAAGGCAGAACTCACTCACCACCTCAGCAAAACTGCCGGCTGGATGGCCTATCTGGGCACAGACGACGGCATCGAGGTGAGCAGACGCATCCAGGCAGGCGATGCCAAAGCCAAACTCATCCAGGATGCCATGTGCTATCAGGTGGCCAAAGAAATCGGCGCCTGCGCCACAGTGCTCAAAGGAAAGGTGGATTGCATCAGCATGAGCGGCGGATTGGTCTACAACGATCTCATCGTGCAGACCGTGCGCGAAAGAGTGGAATTCATCGCTCCGATCAAGCTCTTCCCCGGCGAAAAAGAGATGGAAGCACTCGCCATGGGCGGCGTGCGCGTCCTCGAAGGCCTGGAAGAAGCTAAGGACTATTAATACATTGTCTTAAGATATATTTATGCCCCCATTTAAAATGAAAAGCAAGCCAGGCATATTAGCTTGGCTGCTTTTCCTGATTTCCCTGCATCTGTTTGGAAATACAGCAGATAGCTGGACGGTGCTCGTCTACATCGCCGGTGATAACAACCTCTCAGATGCAGCCATCCAAAACATCAACGATATGGAAGCGGCTGCCTTGCCGGCCAATCTGACCCTGGTGGTGCAGAGCGATCTGCCGGAAGATTCTGCCTATCCGGGCGGGCAAAGACGCCTGATCAGACCTGACAATTTACCGCAGATCACCTCGCCTCTGATCCAAAACCTGGGGCCCATCAATAGCGGCGATCAGCGCACCCTTTACGATTTTGCCAGCTGGGGATTCAAGCGCTATCCCTCTGATAGAAGGGCACTTATCGTCTGGGGGCATGGCAATAGCTGGTTTAAAGGCGGCGGGAAATGGATCTGTCCCGATGACGACGCCCAGAGCCACCTCAGCGTCTCCAGCGGCCATCTCAAGGGTGCGCTTACCGGCCTGCCTCACCTGGATATCCTGATCCTGGATGCCTGCAGTATGCAGAGCGTGGAAGTGCTCACAGAGCTGAAAAACGTTGCAGATTATATCATTGGCTCCGAGGATGAAGTGCCCTATACCGGCTTCCCCTATCAGCAGATGATGCCCTGTTTTGATGGCAGCGAACCGCCGGAAGCCGTCTGCACCCAGATTGTGGATGCCTATATCGCTTCCTATGATACCTATGGCAGTCAAAATCCAAATGACTATCCCTATGCGGTCACCTGTTCAGCCGTGAAGATGCAGCCTTTTGAGGCTTTTCTGCAGGAATTGAAGCGCTTCAGCCTCAAATACCGCTACCGTGCGGTGGAGCTGTTGGGGCTCAGGGCGGGATGTTTTGAGATGAATCATGGCTATTGCGATGTGGACGTCTATGAATACTTTGGCAAAGTGAGCACGACACCATCAGATCCGGAGCTGAGAGCCGATGCTGCGCGGGTGCTGGCCGCCTGGCAAGAGGTAGTCGTTCACAAAGGCAATCTCACTCATGCGGCAGATGTGGGAGGTGCGGCGATCTGGTTTCCCTGGCATTGGCAGTATTACGAAGCCCTCTGGACTCACTACATGAAGCTGGATTTTGCCCAATATCGTTGGGTCAGTGCGCTTTATCATGCCTTCCCGGATCTGGGAGCCCAGCTGCTGAGCCCGCCATCCCTGTTTTCTGTAAACTACTCTCTTGGCTCGGCACTGCTGACGCTTACCCTGCCACCCTTCCCTGATGATACCACGCTGCAAGTTGCTGTGGAATATGAGGATGAGACACATGAGCACACTTACGATGTCCCCTGGCTGCAACAGCAGATCACCATCCGGATACCGCTCAAAGACGATGCCGTGATCAAGATCAGCAGGGCAAGCTTTATGAGCAAACCGTCCGAAGCTCTGGAACTCGAAGTGCAAGCTCCCGTGGCGGGCTTGAGTATACAATCGCATCCCAATCCGGTGCGCAACCGGGCCACCGCCATGCTGCGCTGGTATTTGCCTGAAGAGCTTGCCGGCCCGGCCAAGCTGGAACTCTTCAACTTGAAAGGGCAAAAACTGGGCAGCTACGACTTGGGAAACGTGCCGGAATTTGAAGGATGCCTGCCTTTTGCCAATTGGCCGCTGCTTCAGAAAGTACCTGCCGGCGTCTACCAAATCCGCCTCAAACTAAAGGGGCAGAATTGTAAAGAAAAGCTTACAATTCTATGAGTAATCAGGCACTTACATACCTTGTGGATAAGCTGTGGATAACTTTTTCGCTAACTTGAGCCCCTTTTGTAACAGGCTGATATTTAAGGGACTTACAAAAGCAGACTTGTCCACGATCTGTGTGGATAACTTTGTAGATATCTGAAAGAATAAGGGCTTAGGAGACCCGGAATGAAGAGCATTATTTTAAGCAAAAACAGAGCCCAAAACCTGGCCGCCCTCAAAGACAAAAAGGGACGCGAGCAATCCGGTCAGGTGATCCTGGAAGGGCTGCGTCTGATGAATCAACTGGCCATCTATGGCGTCTATCCGGCGGAGGTCTATCACGTGGCCGGCTTCGATCTCAGCAGCCTCACCGCATCCGAAGGCGTGCCCTGTTATGAGTGTAAAGACTTCCAGCTCAAGCGCTTTTGTGATACGGACAGCCCTCCCAAGGTGGCGGGGCTGTACCCCCTGCCCACGGAATCCAAGGCACCCTTCCGCAAGGCTTTCTATCTGGACAGGATCGCAGACCCGGGCAACCTGGGCACCATCTTCCGCCTCAGTAAAGCCTTTGGCATGGACGCCATTCTGCTCAGTGAAGCTTGCGCTGAAGTGGGCTCGCCCAAGGTGATCCGTGCCTCTCTGGGAGCGGTGTACAGCCTGCCTTTCAGACAAGTTTCAGCCGACAATCTGGATGTGGATAAATGGCACATTGTGGGCACGGAAGCCTCTGCGGAGCTCAAACTGCGGGATTTCAGCCTCTCGGATCACGTGAGTACGCTCATAGTGCTGGGCTCCGAAGCGCACGGTATCAGCCCTCAGATCAAAGAGCTCTGCCATCAGACAATTAGCATTGAGATGAAAGCGGAAAGTGAATCCATCAATGTGTCTGTAGCAGCAGGGATAATCGCCCATTCCTTGTATGAATTATGAGGCCGGCGGCATATTTGATGCTTGAGTCGGTGAATTCTGTTTGACAAAAACAGGCTCTTAAATAGCTTTGTAATTTGCATTAAATTGATAAGGTGAGTGACGATTTTGAATATTATTAACCAAAAGACCGGCTGGATCGAGGTGATCTGCGGCAGTATGTTCAGTGGCAAGACGGAAGAGCTCATTCGCAGAATCCGCAGGGCTGAATATGCCAAGCAGAAAGTGTTGGTTTTCAAGCCTGCTATAGATAACCGCTACGACGCCAATAGCATCGTGAGCCATTCTCAGATGAAGGCTGCATCCATCTGCATCAACGATCCCAATGAGATTTTTGAGCACCTGGATGAGGACGTGAAGATTGTTGCCATAGACGAAGCGCAGTTTTTCCCGCCCTCCATCGTGGAAGTGGTGGATAAATTGGCAGATCAGGGATACAGGGTAATCGTCGCCGGGCTGGATCAGGACTACCGCGGCGAGCCCTTTGGCAGCATCCCGCAGCTCATGGCTGTAGCGGAATATGTGACCAAAAACCTGGCCATCTGCGTCAAATGCGGCAATCCGGCCAATAGAACACAGCGCACCATCGCCAAAGGCGAGCAGATTTTAGTGGGCAGCACCGAGGCCTATGAAGCCCGCTGCCGCAACTGTCACGAGGTCTTGGATTAGGATGTATTACACGCCCTTCCAGGTGATTATCAAGTTTATTATCAGCCTGATCAGGGTCTACTATAGCCTGCTTCTGATCAGAGTCCTGCTGAGCTGGATCATCCCAGACCGCGAAAACAAGTTTTATCAATTTCTATATAGCATTACCGAACCGCTCTTGGCGCCTATCCGCAGGATTCTGCCTTCCATGGGCCTGGATATCTCGCCCATCATCCTTTTCTTTGTGCTTAGGCTCATCAGCGAGTTATTAGCCGGTTTAGTATAGTTTAAGGGAGGTTACTTATGGCATTAACACCATTGGACGTTCGACATCAGGAATTTAGCGGCTCACTTGGCGGCTACAAAAAGAAAGAAGTGCGGGCTTTTTTGGATCAACTGGCCACCGAGATGGAAGATGCGCAAAAAGCGCAGGCACGCGAGATCGCCCGCAGAGAACAGATGCAAAATGAGGTGAGGCAGGAAGCGGTTCAGGCCAGCTCTGCAGTGGAAGACCTCAAACGCAGGGAAGAGCTGATCAGCCGCACGCTCGTCTTTGCAGAAAAGACCAAGGCGGACATCATCGCCAACGCCCGCAAGGAAGCGGAAAACATCATCCATGAAGCCGAGCTCAAGGCCAAACGCGCCATTCAGGAAGCCAAACAATACCTGGGCGCCATGGAACATCAATACCTGCACCTCAAGGAGCAGAAACGGCAGTTCCTCATGCAGTTCAGCTCCGAATTGCAGACCTTCCTGGAACGCATCAGCAAAGACCCGCTGCTCACCACCGATACCGAACAGGTCTTGGATAGCGAGTTTAAGCAGATCAAGGAAGAGATCAACCCCAACGCCCCCAAGGCAGAAGCCAATACTCAAGCGGAAGAACGCAAGGAATAAGACAAGATGAAAGCAGATTTCTCCCAAACAGCCGCCTGGCTCAAAGATAAGCTGCAGAGCCAACCCGTAGCCGGCCTGATCCTCGGAACAGGCCTCAGCAGCTTCACGGACGATATGGAAGTGCTGGCTACCATCCCCTATTCCGAAGTTCCGGGTTTCGTGGAAAGCACCGCTCCCTCGCACCGTGGAAACGTGGTGCTGGCACTCCTCAACGACAAGCCCGTCCTCGTGATGCAAGGCCGCTTCCACTTTTATGAAGGCCATCCCATGCACGCCGTGGTCTTCCCCACCCGCGTCATGAGCCGGATGGGCATCCCCAACCTGATCGTGACCAACGCCGCCGGCAGCCTCCGCAAAGAACTGGCGCCCGGTGCTTTGGTGCAGATCTACGACCATATCAACCACATGGGTACCAATCCCCTCATCGGAGCCAATATCGAGGAGCTGGGCGAGAGATTCCCCTCCATGAACCTGGCTTACGATCCTATCTTCATCCGCCGTTGCCAGGAGATCGCCAAGGCAGAAGACATCACCCTGCATCAAGGTATCTATCTGGCAGTAACCGGCCCCAGCCTGGAAACCAAGGCCGAATGCGCCGCCTTCGCCTCCTGGGGAGCAGACCTGGTGGGTATGTCCACCGTCCCTGAGGTGATCGCCGCCCGTCACGCCGGCATGAGAGTGGCTGCCTTTTCCATCGTGACAAACTACAGCAACCTCTTCCACGATGACCAACATTCGCAGGCAGAAATCCAGGCAAATGCAGCCAAATCATCCGTCCACCTCAAGACGATTTTGCACCATTTAGTGAGTGAATTGTGAACTTAACAATCTTTTTAGTTGACATCAATGCCCCCTGTTATTTCGGTGGCTTAAACAGAAAAATGTGATAGCCAAGGAGTGCGAAATGGCCAAGAAGAAGTACTCAGAAGAGAAGCTCAAATACTTTGAAGAGCTTATCCAGAAAGAACTTAAAGAAAGCATCGCCTATCTGGAAGACATCAGCCACACCCAGAGCAAAGGCGCTCGGGAGAATAGCGGCGACCTTTCCAGCTATGCCTTCCATCAGGCAGACCAGGGCTCTGATACCAACCAGATGGAACAAAACGTGATGCTCATGGAAGAAGAACGCAAGAAGATCCGCAAGCTCAATGATGCCTTGCGCCGCCTTTTTGATGGACACTATGGAAATTGCGAAATGTGTGGAGAGCTCATCTCCGAAGCCCGCTTAGAGATGCTCCCCTACTCGACTTACTGCATAGATTGCAAAGAGAAAATGGAAGACAAGAAGCGCCGTCAGAGACGCTAAGGATCACACACTTTTGAAGAAGAAGATAAACACGCTCCCCGCCTGGATCACCATGGTCGTGATCATCGCCTTGGATCAGATTACCAAGGCCCTCACCCGCAAGCATCTGTATTTGGGTGAGTCCATCGACGTCTGGGGCAGCTTTCTGCGCTTTACACACCTGCAAAACACGGGTGCCGCCTTCAGTCTGTCTTTACCAAACGAGAGCTACAACCGCATCTTCTTCATCCTCACCTCGATCCTGGCTATAGCCTTGATCATCTACCTGCTCTTCAGAGCCACTCACAAGATACAAATATGGGCTTTCGGCCTCGTCTTGGGTGGCGCTTTGGGCAATCTCATAGACAGGATTATCCGCGGTGGAGTCACAGACTTTATCGACTTTGACATCCCAGATATGCTTGGAATGCAACGCTTCCCGGTGTTCAACGTGGCAGACAGCGCCATCTTTATCGGCATGACGTTGCTCATCATAGATATGCTTTTTATCAGTGGAAGGCAGAAGGTTCCCGAACCCGAGAGTATGGAAGCTTCCGGCGACGCACCTGCTGCTTCCCAAACAGAAGAACCCAACCATCAAATTTGATTATAAGGAGTTATAGATGAAAAAGTCCCTTCTCATAGCAATCTCGCTCTTGCTGTTGACGGGCTTGACGGCGCAGGTACTCACCTGCAGAGAAATCCAAGAAACAGACAAACCAAACGGCGACTCAGAGTATGCCGGCCAAACCGTGACCGTACAAGGCATTGTGGTGGCGGAAAAGTTTTGGTCTGGCAACAATGAAAACTACGTCGGTTACATGATCAGCGATCCGGAAGGCGGTCCCTGGAGCGGACTTTATATATTTGACAACCGCAACAACCCCTCCAGAGGCGACCTGGTACAGGTTACCGGCACGGTTACAGAGTATTACAACTTCACCGAGCTGACCTCCGTCTCCAACTTCCAGATACTCTCCAGCAACAACCCGCTGCCCCAACCCACCGTCATCACCACCGATCAATTGACCGGCAGCAACGGCGAACAGTGGGAAAGCGTACTTGTGCAAGTGCAAGACGTGACGGTAACAGCCACGCCCGACAACAGAAACGAGTTTTACGTCAACAACAGCACCGCCGCCTGTCAGGTGGACGACCAATGCTTCAGACCGGGTACCTTCACCTGGCCCACAATGACCGTTGGACAGAACATCGCCAGCATCCAGGGCGTGGTGGACTATGCATTCAGCGAATTTGGACTCAACCCCAGAAGCCTGCAGGATGTGATATTCCAGGACGACGTCGCCAACTCCATCATCTCCATTCCTGTGATCAACGCTGAGTTGGGCAACCTCGTGGATGTACCGGTCAACACCACCCGCCTGAAACCAAACTGGTATGTCTCCAGCTACAAGGCAGAAATCTCCATAGACAACACCAAGATTCTCTTCCAGGGCATCAAGACGGACGACACCACGATCACACCCGTGAACCCGGATTTCACGCTCTCGGCCTCCGGAGATAAGATCACCATCGAATATCTGTCGCAGGAGCCCATCTCTTCTTCCGAGAACAATCTGCCGCTCTTCTATCTGACCTTTGAAACCATAGATTACGGCGAAGCATTCATCAATATAGACAGCTTCCGCTATGATAATACCGACATCCTTTCTATTTTCGGCGGCAAGATACTCTCCAAGATTGCCAAAAACATCGCCCATCTGAGCATCGGGACTGACACCGGCAGCAAAAACATCTTCGACCCCAGCATGAACGAGAAGATCAACATCGAATACGGCTGCAAATCCGGCCCCACGGGCATCAACACCAGAGCCCTGGTGCGCATCTACGATAGCCAGGGTCGCCTGGTCGCCACACCCGTAAACACCAACATCTCCAGCTCCTTAGGCATAGAAAAGATAGCTTGGGATGGACGTGACAACAATATGAGACTTCTGCCCGTTGGCCTCTATTATTGCCATCTGGAGCTCATAGACAGAGCCGGTGGCGGCACGCTCAAAACCGTGCAACCCATCGTGATCAAATCCAAGCTCAAATAAGCGGAGTAAAACACCATGAAAAAATACATACTAATCACCATCCTATTCTTGCAGGCAGCCCTCTTGTGCGCTGTGTTTGATGACTACATCCCTTCTGCCCGGGCCAGAGGCATGGGTGGAGCTTTCACCGCCGTGGCCGATGATGCCACCGCCATCTTCTTCAACCCCGCAGGCTTGGCCCAGAGTGACAACCATCTCCAGATCGGCTTCTCACAGCTCTACAACCAAAAGTTCGCCGAACACGGCACCGCCGCCGCAGCGATCAAACTGCCGGAAAAATGGGGAAGATTGGGCCTCGGAGCCCGCTTCTTTGGCGTCACTTTTGAAGATGTGGACCTGATGAGCGAGAAAACCTTCAGCCTCAGCCATGGCTTTGTGCTGCAACATGACATCCACTCCACCATCTGCATGGGCTACACAGGAAACTTCCATCACCTCGCCTTTGATGATGAAGATGATACAGACAGCGCTCTTTCCCTGGACTTGGGTGTGAATGCCGTCCTGCATGGACGCACCCGCTTCGGCTTTACCGTAGCCAACCTCTTCAAAGCCAGAATGGGCCACGAGAACCAGAACGAACTCCCCTCCAAACTCGCCCTCGGCCTCGCCTATCAGCCTTATGACGGAGTGACCACGTCCGTGGAGCTGAAGAAGGATTTTGCCAAAGAAACAGAGTTTATGGGCGGCGTGGAAGCCAGGATTTTCGAGCCTCTCACCCTGCGCTTCGGCATCCATCACAATCCCGCTCTTTACAACCTCGGCCTTGGCCTCAACATCCGTGGCGTAGAGATAGACTATTCCTACAGCTTTCACAATGTACTGCCCTCAACCTCCCATATAAACGTGGGATACAAATTCTAAAGGAGCTTACCATATGGCACAGAAATTCAAGCGTTTTATCCCTACCTTTATCCCCTTGTTGTTTGAAGTGATACGCCACTTCAGACGCGACTCTGCCCACGATAGAAACATCAAGAAGTTTGACAAAAGCCGGGAACAGCTCTCCACCATCGAACACCTGCTGGTGAAGCTGGAAAAGAACGTCAAAAACCAAAGAGAAAACACCCGCCTCTTCCAAATAAAGCTCATGTGGTGGCTGGGGATAAACTCCGCCATTCTCATTGCCATCGCAGTGAAGCTCTTCTTCTTTATGTAACAATAGTTTTCATGATCCATCTCCTCGGGCAGGGCTTGCCTACCCCGAGCCCTGCCAAGAAGGGTGCAGACTCCTATGCACCCTTTCTTTTTGCCCCGGGATTTTGCCCAACCAACCTCCACCCCTCACACCCCGGATTAAACATTTCCTTATACAATCTTAACAATTCTTAAAGCAACGCAAACCCTGATCAGAACTACATCAGCGGCCTCTCAGCCACCAAATTCCGCCCCGAAAAGCCTTGACAGGATAGCCCTATAAAAAACAATGCAATCGTCGATGCGACTTATTATCAAGCATAATTAACAAAGGACCCTTAGATTGCGCTTAAACTTTATAGAGACAAGAGGTTGGCCCCGTTACCGGCCTCATGTATCTGCACTGTATCACATTGCAGGCAGGCCCCATCATCATCTGGTAATCCCACCTAAAACCCTATCATTGGAGTCATTTTGAATATCTTAGACATCATCCACTTCATCGGAGGATTGGCACTCTTCGTCTTTGGCATGAACAAGATGAGCAACAACCTGCAATTGGTTGCAGGAGCTCAGATGCGTCGTATTCTCAGGCGGCTTACCGGCACGCCCCTGCGCGGTGTGATGGTAGGCTTGGGGATCACCGCCCTTATCCAGAGCAGTTCTGCCACCACCGTGATGTTGGTGGGCTTTGTAAATGCGGGCATGATGACTCTCAAGCAGGCTGTGGGAGTGGTGATGGGATCCAATATCGGCACCACCGTCACCGCCCAGTTGATCGCCTTCAATATCGGTGAATTTGCCCTGATTTTCGTAACTATTGGCATGGTCATGCTGCTCATCAGCAAGAGCAGGTCTATGGAAAACTGGAGCATGATCCTGATCGGCTTTGGTCTGCTTTTCCTGGGGCTCACCACCATGTCTGATTCGGTGACCGGCCTCAAGAATTCCGTCTATGCCAGAGAAATCCTGGCCAAAGTCTCCGACAACCCTTTCCTGGCCATTTTGGCAGGGACCATCTTCACTATGCTTATCCAGAGCTCCTCAGCCTCTGTGGGCATCGTGATAGTCTTGGCAGCAAACGGGCTCATAAAGTTTGAAGGAGCACTGTTTTTGGTCTATGGAGACAATATCGGCACCACCATCACCGCCTGGCTGGCCTGTCTCAATTCCGGCAGCTCTGCCAGACAGGTTGCCATCGTACACACCCTTTTCAATGTGTTTGGCACCATCGTCATCGGTATATTGACTTATCTTGGATTATACACCCAATTTATAAATCTGATTACCCCGGGCAACGTCTTCCAGGGCGAAAACGTGGCCCGCCACATAGCCAATGGTCACACCTTCTTCAACGTGCTGAATACCATCGCTTTCCTACCCTTCAGCGGCCATCTGGCCAATCTGGCCACCAGAATCATCCCCGATGACAAAGTGGATGAAGCCAGCATGGGCGAGCCCAAACACCTCAATTATACCATGGTGACCGACTCCTACCTCGCCATCAAGCAAAGCATCAAAGAGATGAAGGAAATGCTGCGCCTGGTGCAGCTGGGACAAACCATCTCCTATGAGGCTTTCAAGGATAGAAACTACAAAAAGCAGGTGCGCGTCTCACGTGTGGAATCCGCTATCGACCAACTGCAAAAGGAGATAACCGTCTACCTCGTTGCCGTGAACGAAAAGACCAATTCCGAAGACATCATCATCAAGATTCCCGCACTGCTGCACACCGTCAACGACATCGAAAAGCTGGGCGACTACACCCTGGAGATAAACCAGATCCTCAACTACCAGATCATGGACCAGGGAGCCCCTTTATCAGATGAATTCAAGGCCACCATCACCGCCATGCACAACCAACTGCAGAAGATGATAGAACTGGCTCTGGCTTACCTGGATCACCTCGATCCCGACATCGCTGAGGAGATTATCCGCGCCGAAGCTGTGATCATAGACGATTATGAAAGGCTGCGTCAGGGCATCCTTACCCAGATCCAAAACGGGGAATGTGATGCGGCGGGCGGCTTGAATACCATAGACTATCTGGACGTGGTGGAACTGGCCGCCGGCAAGATCATCAACATCACAGAAGCGGGAAGCCAGAAGTTTGTCTACACCTACGAAAAGCACCACCACATCCCGCCTCCCAAAGCACAGAGTATGTAATCTCTTTTTTTTATAACACCATAAAAGAGACGGCTCCTCACTCGGGGCCGTCTTTATATTGTTTTTTAATAGGGACTTAGCTTACCAGGTGATGCTTTCCCCGGGTTTGAGAATCATGGAGTCTATACCCAGCTTCTTCACCTTTTCCACATACTCCTGCGGGTCGGCCTTGATCAGATCAAAGGTGTCGTAGTGCATGGGGATGGCACATCCGGGCTGCACCAGTTCCGCCGCCTTCACGCCATCCGTGATATCCATGGTAAAATAGCCGCCGATGGGAACAAACATATAGTCTATCTTATTCATCTCGCCAATCAGCTTCATATCGTAGAAGAGACCGGTGTCGCCGGGATGGTAAATGGTCTTGCCTTCGATGGTCAAAACCACTCCCGAAGCCAAGCCGGCATATTGGCCGTCCGGCGTGGCACTTCCATGCAAAGCCATCACAAACTTGAGCCTGCCAAATTCGAAGTTGTAAGCACCACCGATCTGCATAGCTTCAGTTCGATAGCCCTGCTTGGCCAAAATGTGAGCCAGCTCCAACACTGTGATGATCAGCGTCTTTTCCTTATCGGCAATCGCCAGCGTATCGCCTAAATGATCGTCATGACCGTGAGTGACGATGATGTAATCTGCCTTCAGGTCCTCAACCTTGACGGGGGACAGAGGGTTGTTGCTGATAAAGGGGTCGATCAGGATGCGCACGCCATCTTTGGTCTCAAGGCCAAATGCTGCGTGTCCAAAAAACGTGAGTTTCATAATATCACCTCTCATTCATTTTTATGACATTCTAAGCAGGATCACTTTTCGGTCAAGAAGTTTCTGCGCTCGCTCTGCTATTTTACTGTTCTTTCTCACAATTCCCTTGTACCCTGCGCTCGCCGAGCACCAAAGTATGGTCGCTTGCCCTTAGCGACCCATTAACCGTTGCTCTCTGAAGCAACGGATATTTTCAATGGGCACTCGTGCGAGTGTCGCAGACAGCGTCTCCGCCGCTGTAAAACATCAAGCTGCACTTGATTGCGGCGCTATGGCAAGCTCCGGCTACCTTGGCGGAGCGTCCATCATGGTACCTGGTCGCTCCAGCGAGCGCCCGCACCACCGATTAAGGTCAAAATCTCACACTTTTTTGCCCCCGATTTCCCCGCATTTTCTCCCTCTTCCCCAGCTCTCAAAACCGGAACCTTCTGAAATATTTGACGTACCAGCTGGTTTTGCGAAAACAAAACC
>DGFM01000015.1:42870-62800 GCA_002391675.1 Cloacimonetes bacterium UBA3900
AAAACCCAAGAGTTACGCAAGCGGGCGCCAGGGAAACCCGAGGGTGGGCGAGGCAGGGGCAAAAGTCAAATATTGACTCGAGCATCGGTTTCTTGCAAGGAAATAAATACCCACCATAATAGTAGGCGTTCTATCCGAGATGAACAGGTATTTTGAAATACCATTTGACAGAAAAACAAGATTTCCTGATAATGCATCTGGACTTGCAGTCGTAAACAGTTAACAGACCAAGTTAGGCGGCGACGGCATCACGCTCTCCACAGGCCAAAAGCAGCGCATCGCTTTGGCCCGTTGCATCCTCAGAAATCCCAAGCTGTTGATCCTGGATGAGCCTGTATCCAACGTGGATCCACATAGCGAACAATTGATTTATCAGACAGTTAAGACTCTGGCGCCGGATCGGATTGTGGTCATCATCTCGCACAAGCAGGAGACGAGAGCGATCGCCGATGTGGTTTACCGGATCAAAGATGCAAAACTAAAGCTGTTAAATGAGTAAAAACAAGGAGTTACTATGGAACAAAAGAGAGAGTTTGCCGCTTTTCTCATTGACAGCTTTGCGCATCAAATTAGAATGACATTCAAACAGTTGGTGCTACTAAATAGGTAAAAGGGAATCCCGTGAAAAGCGGGAGCGGTAACCGCCACTGTGAGCGACCATTACAAGGCCTGATCCTGTCACTGAGCTATTTCCAGCTTGGGAAGGCAGGGTCGATGACAAGAGCCGTCGCAAGCCAGGAAACCTGCCACCGGAAGCTTTCAAATGCCATACGGTTTTATGTGGCTGAAAGCAAAGTAGTTCCCCTGATTAAAATACTATTCAAGGAGAACTTAAGTCATGACAAACAAAAGACTTTTACTCACGTTGCTGAGCTTGTTTTTGATTTTCCAGCTCAGCGCAGCCTACATTTATGTAGTGAATTCGGAATCACGCACGCTGTCGCGCATCGACACCGAAACAAACGAAGTGAACAACAACTTTGCCCAAATAGGGCTCACCGGCAACCTGATGGACCTCGATGACGACTATATCTGGGTGGTTTGCAGCGGAGACAACGCCGTTTTGGAGATAGACCGCCATACCGGCGCCCAAATCCGCTATATGAACGTGGAAGCCTCGTCAAACCCTTACGACGTGCTCAAAGTGGACGACCATCTCTATGTGACCGGTCTTTTCACAAATAAGGTCTATAAGATCAGCTTGGCCAGCGGCAGTGTGGTAGCCTCTTTGGATGTAGGAGAAGCACCGCAGGGCTTGGCCACCTATGAAAACTACCTCTTCGTGACCAATACCGGCGGCTATCAAAACGACTTTGCCGGCTCCAGCCTCAGCGTGATCAACCTGAGCGACTTCAGCATCCACGCCACCATAGACCTGTGGACAAATCCCCAATTTGCGATCGTGCATGGGGATAAGCTGCATATTTCCTGTACGGGAAACTGGGGTGACGTCCCCGGAAAAGTGCAGGTAGTCGATATCGCCAGCTTGCAGATCGAGGCCTCGGTAGACTTGGGCGGTCAACCGGGCGGTATCTGGATCGCTGATGATGAGAGAGCACTGGTCGGAAACGGCTTGGGACTGGGATTCTATATGTATATGGCCGATAGCTATCAGGTGATAAATGGCTCCGGCAACCTTCTGCAGCCGGGAGCCTACACCGTTGCGGGAAATAGCGAAGAGATCGCACTGCTCCTGCAGAATTGGGGCAACAACTCCATCCTCTACCTGAGAAACTACGACCTCAGCCCCAAAGCGCAATACACCTTGGGCCTGGCCAGCTCAGACGTCAAATTCTACATCAAGTCCACCAGTAATGACGACCTGGTGCTGCAGCCAAAGATGAATGTGTATCCCAATCCCGTCATGAAACATGGAATCCTGAACTTTGAAAGCGAGGCCAAAGCGCCCCTGAAGGTCAGCATCTACGACATCAAGGGTCGCAAAGTACTGGAAACCGAGAGCCTAAGCGGCAGTATTTCGCTGGATCTGACCGGCAAAGCCTTGAGCTCAGGTATGTATTTGTATAAAGTGCATCAAAGGGACAGGATCAAATCCGGTAAATTTATCGTCATGTAAACCTTTGTAAATATGCGGGGAGACAAGTGCTTCTAACAATAGGCACTTTTCATTACCTCTGAGTGAAGTCAAATCGCCGGAGGTTGCCTATACTCCTTTTGAAGGGTCTCCCCGCTTTTTTCATTATTTGGTTGACTTATTTTGCCATCTATATAATCTTGGCTTAGACAGACTGGCGGCGTGCCATATGGCGGCAATGCCCTGTCTGTCTTAACTTTATAAACCGATCACCAAGGAGGTTGGGAACGATGAAAGCACTATTTACTATTGATGTTGAGGATTATTTCCACACAGTGGAAGGCCCTAACGTGCCCACACGTGAGCAGTGGGATGATTTGGATCACCGAGTGGTGGAAAACACGCAGAAACTCCTGGATATTTTGGACGACTACGATGTGAAAGCCACGTTTTTCATCTTGGGTTATGTGGCTCAACATCATCCCGAACTGGTCAAAGAAATTGACGCTCGGGGCCATGAAGTGGCTTCGCATGGGATGTATCACAAAAGTGTATCCGAGATGACGCGTGAAGAGTTTGCCGAAGATGTGGCCGCCAGCAAAAAGATCCTGGAAGACATCTGCGGCAAGGAAGTTATCGGCTTTCGCAGCCCGGGCTTTTCCCACTCTGAAGACATCAATTGGATGATGGATGTGCTTTATGATCAGGGGTTTAAATATGACTCCTCCGTCTTCCCCGGCCTCAGGTTTGAGAGTGGAGTCGAGAGCGATGAGCTCAATCCGCATTGGATCGAGACCACCAATGGCCGCATCTTTGAGATTCCCATCTCCGTCACGCCCGTGATGGGCAAGAATATCTGCTTCTTCGGCGGTGGCTACCTGCGGCTCTTCCCGCAAAAGCTGATCCTGAAGATGGTGGAGAGGCTGAAAAGCCAGCATCAAACGCCGCTTTTCTACATCCATCCCCGCGAGATAGACCCCAAGCATCCGCGCTTTAAGATGCAGCCGGTCAATTACTTCCGCTCCTACGTCAACCTGAATACCGTAGAGAGCAAGATCCGCGCCATCCTCTCGCAAAACAGCTTTGTAACTTGCGGAGAATATATGCACTTATATGAGACCGACAAGGAACTGCTCTTTGCCGAAGACAAGACCGCCGGCTTCTTCGACGAATATGCCGCCGGCTTCGATTCCATCTACGGTTCCAAAAACAATGCCTTCTGGCGCATCATCAATAAACACTTCCGCAAAGCCATGCTCTATAGATTTAGAGAAGTGGTAGACAGCTGCGAGGCAGGCGAAGATAAAACCGCTCTGGATGTGGGTTGCGGGCCTGGACAGTATATGGTGGCTCTGGCCAAAAAAGGCCTGGGGCACATACACGGCCTGGATTTTGCGCCACTGATGATAGACCTGGCCAAAGAAAACGTAGCCCGGGCGCAGGTGGAAGACAAGTGCAGCTTTGAGGTGGCAGATTTCTTGACCTATAAGGATGATAAAAAGTATAACTATGTGATTTGTATGGGCTTTATGGACTATATCAAGGAGCCTAATCTGGCGATCGCCAAGGCTCTGGACCTCGCCTCGGAAAAGGCGATGTTCAGCTTCCCCAAGGCTGGCGGCTTTCTGGCCTGGCAGAGAAAGCTGAGATATAAGTTCAAGTGTCCTCTATACTTATACAGCGATGCCCAAGTTCACAAACTCTTCGGTAACTACCCGGGTTGGAAATACCGGATCAAGAATTGTGACCGGGATTACTTCGTGACCATGGAGCGGCTGTAAAGAGGCATCCTTATCCCTTCACAGACTTTTCTGTAAACAGTGGAAGTTCAACTCACTGCGTGAGTTCGGGCTTCCCTGTGCTCATATTTCTCATTTTTGTGGTTGACAGAATCCCCAATTCCGTGGGGGGTGGTTTAAATAATAAGCTAAACATCATGAGGTAAAATGGCTCGACTCTTCAGTAAAGACTACCATGAGCGCTCGACGTCGTGGTATTTCAATCATGCGATCATCGCATTGGAAGCCGGAAACTTGGAGTTCTGGCACTCGGTGGATGAAAAGGGAAACTATCATATTCGCTTTTTCCCCGCTGAAGCTGTGCGTGGCCATTTTCCTGATCGTTTGGACGTGATCTTTGATCCCCAAAAAGAGCGCGTGCTGGAGCATGATTGCCCGGAATGCGGCGCTTCTGAAGATTGCCGTCACTACCTCTCCGTGCTGCGCTATGCCTACCAACACCTCAATACGGACGACTTTGACGTTCCCGCCGTGGAAACGCTTATCCGCCATGATCTTAGAGCCAGTGAAAACTGGAGCAGGCAGCTGCGGGAAGCCAAGCTGGACCTGGATGGTCTTTACGATCCCAAAGCAGACAAAGTGCGGCTCTACTACAACGATTTTAGCCTCCTCAATATCAACCAGCTCATCAATCAACTAAAGAAAGACCCGCAGAAGCCACACAAGGATATGGACTTATACGCCCAAAATCGGGATGCGCTCAGCCTGCCCAAGATCCAATTGCTCCTGTGGCTGAGCAGAAACAAAGCCGCACAGAGCACGGTAAACAAGTTCTTCTCTGTGGATAAGGTCTTGCTGCCGCAGCTTTTGCAGTATATCGCCCCCTGTGAGGACTTTGTGCGTATCCGCGAAAGCGGCGACCTGCTGGTCTTCCACTCCAAGCCCTATCCCATGAGCTTGCGCATCGAAAGAGCAGGCAAAAGCAACTTTGCGGTCAGACCCGTAATCGTGGAAGAGCTTTCCACCTACGTGGTGGGCTTTCCGCTCTGGCTCTTCTTCCGCAATGAAGTCTACCGCGTGCATCTGCCCCTGGCGGACGACGTGATCGCCAAACTCATGCAGCACAACCTGATAATCGCTCATAAGGATTTGGTCTACTACCGCACCGTGGTGCATCAAGAGCTGAAAAAACAGGGCATCTACCTGGATTTTGATCCGGATATCGACCTGCCGCAAATCATAGACGACGATCCCAAGATCCGCCTGGAGCTCAAGCGCCTGGACGAAATGTACCTGATCGAAGGAAGGCTGAAATATCCCAGCGGACACAGCATCCCGCTCTTTGTGACGAGGTTCAACTGCTCGCTGGTGCGTTGCGATTACGATCTGGATGGGCTGAGCGGCAATGCCTGGTTTTACCTGCCGCCGCGGGTATTTTCTGCAGTGGATAAGCTGCTGGAGCTCTTCCCCGATGCGGATCGAAACCGCGTGCAACAGTATTCACAGATCAGCTTCACCGGCGAGGATGTGCTGGCCCGGCTGCGCGACCGCGTCTTTGCCATGGGAGATGAGGATTGGGAGCTGATCATCGCAGACGACCTGGGACATCTCTTTGTGCAAAAGGTACCGCTGCAGGTGGTGATCGAAGCACGCCAGGGTGAACAGCAGGATTGGTTTAGCTACACCGTGAGCTATCACTATCAGGACCTTAGCTTTACGCATGAGGAGCTGAAGAAGTTTTTCAAGAGTGAAGAAGAGTTTTTGCACACCGAGGATGGGCGCCTGATCTTCATCAGCAATCCACAGGTTTATGAAGAGACGCAACGCCTGATCGAGCGCAGTGAAGCGCATAAGGACGGCGTCTATTCTGCGCGCTTGAACGAATTGCCCTACTATCAAAAGCTGATGCGACAAAACCCTGCTATCCGGCTCATGCAGGATGAGTGGCTCAATCAGCTCGCTATCGACCTGCAGAGGCGTCACTTGGGCCAACCCGCCGTCCTGCCGCCCAACCTGCAAAACATCCTGCGTGGCTATCAGAAAGCGGGTGTGGCCTGGCTGCAAATGCTCCAGCATTATGGGCTGAATGGCATCCTGGCAGACGAGATGGGCCTGGGTAAGACCATCCAGGCGCTCAGCGTCTTGCAGGGCACTCCGGATGGCAGAATCTCGCTGCTCATCTGCCCCAAAACGCTGCTCTACAACTGGGTGGCAGAGATCGAGAAATTCCACACCAACATCCCGCATCTGGTGGTCGAAGGCGACAAACTCACGCGTGAGGAACTGCTCAGCCAGCCAAACGTCAAGCTGCTGCTCATCTCTTATAGCCTGGTCTTGAACGACTTGGAGCTGCTCAAGGACTTCGATTTTTATTATATCGTTCTCGACGAAGCTCAAAACATCAAAAACACCTCCGCACAACGCACAGCAGCCATCAAAAAGCTCAAGAGTGAAAACAGACTGGCGCTCTCCGGAACGCCGATGGAAAACAGGCTTACCGAGCTCTGGAGCCTCTTCGACTTCCTCATGCCGGGTTACCTCAGGAGCCTGAAGAGCTTCAAAGATACCTATGAAAAGGCGGAGGATCAGGAGCTGGCGCAACAGCGTCTGCAGCGCATGGTGGCGCCCTTTATACTGCGCAGGATCAAGAAGGAAGTGTTGCTGGAGCTGCCGGATAAACAAGAACAGATCTCCTGGTGCAAACTGGGCACGGTGCAGGAAAAGGCCTATCTGCAGGTGTTGGAAAACGTGAAGAAGCAGCTCTTCCCCGCCGAAAGCAGCGGCGCCATCAGCTATATGCACATCCTTTCGGCGCTCACCAAGCTGCGCCAGATCTGCAACCATCCCCACCTCATCAATCCCGATATCAAGCCGGAACCCGCAGCCAGTTCCAAGCTGGAACAGCTCCTTCATCTGCTGGAGGAATCCCTGGCGGGAGAGCATAAGGTGTTGGTATTCTCGCAGTTTGTGCAGATGCTCACCATCATCCGCCGCGCTATCGAAGATTGCGGCTGGGAATACTGTTACCTGGATGGACGCACCAAAAACCGGATGCAGGTGGTCAATGAATTCGAGCACAATCCGGATAAACGCATCTTCCTGATCAGCCTCAAAGCGGGCGGCACAGGGCTCAACCTCACCGTGGCGGATACCGTCATCCTCTTTGATCCCTGGTGGAATCCCATGGTGGAAAACCAGGCTATAGACCGCGCCCACCGCATCGGCCAAACCAATAAAGTGCAGGTGGTCAGGCTCATCTCCAAAGGCACGGTGGAGGAGAAGATCATCGCTCTGCAACAAAGCAAGCTTGCCATGTTTGAAAACATCGTCTCCGGTGACAGACAGGTGCTCAGTTCGCTCAGCACCGAAGATATAAAGGCACTATTTGAATATTAAAAGGAGCTGAACAATGAAGCTTTATCCCATGTTGAAATCCCTCGATTTTGAGAGGATGACCGCCACGGCCGGCGAAGAAAGAGGCATACAGGTGATAGCCGGTCACTTGAAGAAAATGGGCTTTGAGCCAAAAGTGGAAACCTTCGAATTTGAAGGCTTTGACCCCGGCACTGCCACCATCTCAGACGGCGAAAAGAGCTTTGAAGCCACGCCCTATGGACTCTGTCCGGACGTCAGCGTCTCAGGTAAACTCATCTACCTCGAAAACCTCGACGCCATCAAATATAATCCCGGCGCCTACGATGATGCTATCGTGCTGTTTTATCATAGCGATAGCCGTCTCTACTCTCTGAGCAAACTGGCCAACGTAAAGGCCTTTATCGGCATTTCTGCTCCCTTCAAATCGGCGTATTCCTATTCTCACAGGCAAAACTTGCCCGCCGAAGAGAGCTTCCCCATAGCCATGATGCGCTATGACGACGCCGAGAAACTGATCAAGAAAGCCGGCAAAACCGTGAGCCTCACCATCAAACAAAAGGTGGAAAAGCGTATCGGACACAACATCGTGCTGGACATCGAGGGCAGCGGCAAAGATGACTCCCTCACCCTCCTGGTGGGCCATTACGACACCGTGGCGCGCTCGCATGGCGCCTGCGACAACGCCGCCGGCAGCGTGTGCATGATCAAGGCGATAGAGCAATTCAAGAAAAAGCCGCCGCTGCGAGACCTGCGCGTGATCTGGTTTAGCGGTGAGGAATTGGGCCTGCTGGGCAGCTATGCCTACGTGAAACAGCACGAAGAAGAGCTGAAGAAACGCTGTAAGCTGGTGGTCAACGTAGACTTAGCAGGCGATCCCATCGGCCGCAACGTCCTGTTTTGCCTGGGCACCAAAGAGCTGAAAGGCTACGCCAGCGGCATCCTCAAAGAAGCGGGGCTGCTCTTCAGCGATAAACTCAGCCTCTATTCCAGCGACTGCATCCCCTTCAGCGTGCATGAGATACCATCACTCAACCTGGCTCGGGTGGGCGGAAAAGCACTCTATCACGGCCATACCGACCAGGACGTAGCCAAGCACTGCAGCGAACAGGGCCTCACAGACGTCTATCTCGCCACCAAAACTATACTCAGCAGAGTGCTGAATGCCGAGATGTATCCCGTGGCGGAAGGTATAGACGACTCCCTGCGTGAGAACCTGGAGAGATACCTCTGGCACTCCACCTTGGAAAAACCGGAGCTCAAGTGGACTGAGAAATACAAGAAATAGGCTGAGCCAAGCTTATATATCCGGGCTTCTTGGCCCTATATAAAGCCTGCAAGCAACACCCTTAGTCTTCCTGTACTATCCGTCCATCATGGAGGTTGATAATCCTCTGGGCATAGCTTGCGTATTTATCGTCATGCGTGACCATTACGATGGTCCTGCCTTCCGCATTCAAGTCCTGAAAGATCCTCATCACCTGTTCTCCATTGAGAGAATCGAGGTTGCCGGTGGGCTCGTCTGCCAGGATCAGCATGGGATCGGTGATAATGCATCTGGCAACCGCAACCCGCTGCTGCTGTCCTCCCGACAGCTGGTAGGGATAGTGGTTCTTGCGGTTGGCAATCTCCAGCTTTTCCAACACCTTCTGAATTTTGTCTTTCCTTTCAGACGCTGCCACTCCCGTGTATAGCAAGGGCAGCTCTATATTTTCATAGACCGATAAGGAGTCGATAAGATTGAACTTCTGAAAGACAAAGCCGATCGTGTTTCTCCTAAGGCGGTCACGCTCGCCAATGCTGAGGGACTCCGTCTTGTTGCCGTTCAACACATAACTCCCCTCTGTGGGCGTATCCATCAGCCCCAGGATATGCAGCAGGGTAGATTTCCCACATCCCGAAGGCCCTTTGATGGCAACAAAAGAGCCCTTTTCGATGCTGAGATTCAGCCTGTCCAGGGCTGTGGTCTCGACTGTATCTGTGGTGTAAACTTTGCTTAGATCACTGATAGTTATCATGATATCCTCCTTCATTCAGATTGTAAGTATTGGATTGGATCGGTCTTCCAGGCCTTGCGGCTGTTCAGATACAAAGGCAGGAAAACCACGATAAACAGCACTATCACGGAAAGCGGCAACACCCACCAGGGATAGGCAACCGTGATAGCAAACCTGGCAAAAAACAGCCTGGAAAGATAGTAGGAACCGACAAAGCCGAGCACAGCTGCCACGCAAAACAGCCATATATAGCTCTTGAGCAGCAAGGCCAAGATGTGCTTGAATTCCGCACCACAGGCCTTTCTGATGGCAATGTCCTTCAACTGCCGGTAAAACTGTTGCGAGCTCACGGCGTAGACGCCCATGATGCTCACCACGCAGATAATGATGGCAAACAGGATGGTAAGCGTCACATAGACTCTGTCCGGCTGGTAAAAAAGACTGAACTCCTCAGCCACATCCAGCGAGCGGAATCCCAGTATTCCCTGGCTGCTGACGTCCTCAAACAGCTTATCGAGCTTGCTCCACACTTCGTACTTTTGCCCCGGTTGATAGCTTATCTGGAAATACTGAAGCTGCCCAGGATTGATCATATAGATCATGGGGATCATCTGGATATGTGCAGGGAAAAACCAGGCGTCATTCACCACCGCAGCGATTTCGAAGAATCCACCTTCCTCGCCGCCCAATGGCCTGACCGTCTTGCCCAGGGGCGAATCGGCAGGGGAATAACGCTCCACAAAAGCCTGATTCACTACTACCCCGTTCATCTTATCGGCGCTGGGCAGCGAGCCGCTCAATATCTGAACCTTGCGCTTGGCAAAGAAGTCTGCGCTGGCTCCAACCATATACGCCATAATCTGTTGAGGGCCCTTTGCGCCTCCCATCTCCAGGTAGGCTTCAAAATATCCCGAATTCATATCCAACCTATCGGTGACGACGCTGTAATTCGTAGCAGATTCAAGCGTTACTCCCGGGATTGCCCTGATCCTCTCCCGCAAGGCATTGCTTTCATAAAACATGGGATGCTGGATTCCCTCCAACGTAACATACTTGTATTGAAAGGTGTTATCTACTTCAAAGCCAAGATCACGATTCAGGATCGAAGAGTATCCCACACCGATCACACCGGCAAGGGAAATAAACAGGAAACCGATGGCCAATTCGGCATACAATATGGCCTTGATCCCTATAGCCCGCTTCTTGTGACGCTCCTCCACCGTGCTTAACATCCCCCCTGAGAAGTGCCCCGCAGAGAGGAAGCCGGAGACAAAGACGACTGCCAGCATACCCAGGACAGCTAACAACGCCTGCCCAAGGGTGGGGTTAGTGTAAAAGCCCACCAGTTTATAGAACACTTGCGCTACCAGCAGATACAAAACAACGCTCAGCACTATCGCAATCAGGAAATAGCTGATATACTCGGTCAGCAATTGTGAGAAGATATTCTGCCGCAGTGCGCCGACCGACCTCCTGACGGCAAATTCATCCCTGCGTTGCTGCCAGGACAGGGCTACGATGTTGATAAAATTGAAGATAGCCGCCAGCAGCATCAATGCTCCGATCACCATCACGGCATTTACACTCATGAGATTCACGGTAGGCTCATCTTCTTCCAAATCGCCCATGAAGTGTATCTTGCGGATCGGATCAAGGCTGACAGTCTGCCTGCTACCCGGGTTGCTCAGCTCCGCATTGCCGGCCAACATCTTATTGATGGCTGCCTCGACCTTTGGAACGTCCCGGGGGTTGGGAATTCTCACGCGGATATGCCCTGTAAGCAGGTAATCATCCGCTGCGGTAACACTGGTGAGCGAGCTGGGGATCAGGGTATAGATGTCGGATCGCAGATGCAGATTCTGCGGCAAATCCTCAAATACACCTGAGATCACATAGCGGGGCCTGTCTCTGACCATTATCTGCTTGCCCACCGGATTCTCATCCCCAAAGTATTTCTGCGAAAAGCTCTTGCTGATGATCATGCTTGAATTGTCCACCAGCAGTGAATCCCTGTTCCCATAGACGATACGCATCTTATAATGCTGGGGCAGATTGGCGGTAACCTTGCACTCATCATTGATGGCGATTCTCTTGCCATCACATTTCAGGCTGATATCCAGGATGTTGTTGTGCATGATCACATGGTCTTTTATCTGCGGTAGCTCGTCTATGATCATACCGGCTGTCTGCAGATAAAACCCGCTTTCATGCACCTCGATACCTTCAAAAGAATGGCTCAACCTCAGCCGATACCATTCGCTTTGATTGGAAACTGATTTGTCGTGATTCCAGTAAAACAGGCAATAGGATAGAATCAGGGCACTTGCCACCAAGCTGAGCGACAGCCCGATAATGGCGATACCAAGGCTTACCCTGTTTTTCCTGAACGTTTTCAACGCAAAAAGAACGTTTTTAAACAGCATAGTTCTCTCCTTATTTGATGATAATGTAGTCTTTCTTGAGCCAATCCTTGTATGATGAAACGATCACCCTCTCGCCCGCTTTCAGGCCGGATAAAACCTCGATATCGCGGATGTTTTTAAAACCAAAGGTGACCTCCCTTCTACTCGCTTTTTTGCCGGATTTGTCCAAGACAAAAACCCAGCGCTCTCCACTATCCACAAGATACTGACCCTGTGGTAAGATGAGCGCATCCTCACGCTTATCAGAAAGCAGCTCCACCGAGACAAACTGCCCCGACCTGTAGCTTTTGGGGATCTCACCCATCAGATTCACCTGGATGTAATCGCCCGTGAGCTTGGGGTTTATCCTGTCCACCCTCAGTGAAACCTCCTCCTCGCCCGCATAAAAACGGGCTTCCTGCCCAACATTGAGCCTGGGCAGATAAAACTGGCTCACCTGCGCCTGGATATAGAAATCCGAAGTGGCCTCGAGGGATGCAATCGTCGTTCCCGTGGAGACTATCTGCCCCTGATTGACGCTCAGCTCGGTGATAACCCCATTGATCGGTGCTTTTACTTCGAGATCGTTCAACTGCGACCTGACCTGGTCCAAGCCCAGACGGATGGTATTGATGGACTGACGCAACTGCTTGATATGCTGATCTCTAAACAGCGAGTCAGACACAGCCTCTTCCACCCTGGCACGATAGCTGAAGCTTGCCAGCTCGTATTCCTCTTTGGAGCTAAGGTATTCCTCCTGGGAGATATGTTCATTCTGCCAGAGCAGTCGATTGGCGTTGTAGGCACGCTCCGCCCGATTCAACCTCTTCTTCGCTTCTTCTATCTGAAGCTGCTTTGTCAAACGATTCTGATTGCCGGCAATGATCGCATTGTTCAGATTGCTGGTTTGCTCGGTGATGGCCGTCTCCTGCGAAAGGACATTCAGCCTCAGATCATCATTGCTGAGCTTGAGGATTACATCGCCTGCAGAAACGCTATCGCCCACCGCATGATACAGCATTTCCACTTTGCCACCCACGGAGGCTTCGATCTGATACACGTGCACGGGAACCACCTTCCCCTCAGCCTTGAAGCTCCCTTCCATGACGCCGTGCTCCACAGCGCAGATCTGGATGTCTTCGAGCCTGACCTTGGCCCTTTTGATCGAACGTAATACACAAAACCTGATAGATAAAAGCACTAAAAGGATGGCAGCAAGGATAACGCCATACCTTGCTATCTTCTTTCCCGTCGGGTGCTTTCTCTCGATAACTCTATCCATCTTTACTCCTTACAGTATGCTACGTCTACCAAGCCGGGGTAAACACAGATTCGGACTGTGTATTTGTTTACAGCATATATTGTTCCACTTAATCCATTATTTTTGTTTGGCCAAATGGCCTGAAGCCACAATCCTACTTATGGCTTTATTTGTCAAGCTTTTTCGGGGGGGGGTAATATTGCTACAGTAAACCACTGGTAGCAGGCTACTTTGGCAGCTCCGACTAACAACCCTACCACACAAAACCTGTCCGGATCAATCTCCCGCCAAACAGCTCCTCTTTCTCACAGTCCAGCAGCTCTGCCAAAATATCCCAGATGGATGGCCCTTCCAGGCCTTTTTGCATAATCAGACCCTGCTCATCCGGGTCAAACTGCTTGATAATACCTTTAAGCTCATAGACCTTACTGCGCTTGAGTGTGCTTTTCTCCATCTGCCAACTGTCAGCAGCGGCAAATCTCTCAACCGCAGCAACCGCCCTATCCCTCAGCTCATCAGAGAGGGAGAAACGATAGACTTCCCCCGTGGGAAGCTTTGCCTTTGCTTCCAAGGGCTGCACCCTGTTGATCTTAAAGCCGGGTATCTTGTTGAGCCCCAGCGATTCAGCGATCAGCTCGCCCGGATACTGAGTATAAAAGGAGAGATCAAAATACTCATCCTCGCCTTGCACACCCAAGGGCAGGGGCGGCGAGAGGCTCACCCTGGGCCGGGGGCTGAAGCCGCGTGTATACACGGTTTCCAGCTCCAGCTTGGAGATGATGCGATAGAGCATCCTCATCCAATCCAGATGCGAGATAAAGCGCAGCACATCCAGCTTTTGATAGAATACCCGATACTTATATTGGGGCGCCTGCAACGAGGGTTGTTCCTTGGGCTTAAATTCTGCCATCTTAATCGTTTGCCTGGGCGGCTCCGCCCTCACGGTATGCAGCTCGCCGTCACAGATGCCGCACTGCGTACAAACCTGGCGGCAATCAGCCGTGGTTTCCGCTCTTAAAGCCTTGTCATACTCCCCTTTTAGCCACTCTCTACAAATACCCAGGTCTACAAAATCCCAAGGCAAAACCTGCTGGTCATCTCTCGCTCCCAACATCTCATCCTGATCGATACCCAGCTTCTGCATCGCAGCTTGCCAGGCGCCAAAGTCAAAGACCTCATGCCAGCCATCCAGACGCGCCCCCAGCTTCCAGGCCTCATAAATCAGCTCGCCAATGCGCTCATCTCCTCTGGTGATCAGCGCTTCCAGGGTGGAGTTTTCGATGTCGTGATACTTGATCTTGATGTTGCGGTTTCTGGCAAAGGCGCTCTTGATGTGATTTGCCTTTTGAAACAGCAGTTCGGGATGCTCAAAAGCGCAGCGTTCAAAGGGCGTAAACGGCTTGGGGACAAAGGGAGACAGGCTCACGTTGATCTGCATCCTGCCTTTGCTCAGCGAATTGATGTATTTGATGAGCCGGATGCTGGCCTCGATATCCTCCCAGGTCTCGGTGGGCAAACCCAACATAAAGTAGAGCTTAATCCTCTGCCAGCCCAGCCCTTGTGCGATGCTGACGCCGCTTGTGATATCCTCCTCGGTGATGTTTTTATTGATCACATCCCTGAGGCGTTGCGAACCCGCTTCCACGGCGATGGTCAGCCCTTCGCGGCCCAGGTTTTTGAGTAAGCCCACCAGGTCTTGATCCAGGCTGTCTACCCGGAGCGACGGCAGTGAAACGCTGGTCTTGGCCGCGTCCAAGGAGGCCAGCAGCGCAAAGAGCAGCTCCTTGATGCAGGAATAATCGCTGGAAGAAAGCGACATGAGGCCCGCTTCATCCCAACCGCTAAGTGCCACCTCTTCCAGGAGTTTGGCCAAGATGTCATCCGGGTTGCGCTCGCGCACCGGTCTGTAGATATAACCTGCCTGGCAAAAACGGCAGCCACGCGTGCAACCCCGCATGATTTCCGCCACATAGCGATTGTGCGTAGCCAATTGCCAGGAAAGCAGTTGCGGTGTGTGTAGCATTTCACTTTTGTGAAAGCCCGCATACTTGCGCACCTTGATCTTGAAAGATGGATCAGCCTCCCGCGTAGCATCATGCACCACAGGCACATAGCAGCCTTCAATCTGCGCCAGCGCCCGGATGCGTTCTACCCTGCCCGACACCGTAGCGATCACCAGAGCTATCTCCAGAATAGCCTCTTCCGCTTCGCCGAGGAAAAACACATCCACAAAAGGCTTTAGCGGCACGGGATTCACCGCACAAGGCCCGCCCGCCATCACGATGGGATCGCTCTCATCCCTCTCATCTGCCAGCACGGGTATCTGAGCTATATCTATCAGTTCCAATACGTTGGTGAAGTTGAGCTCGCTTTGCAGCGTGAGGGCCAGGACGTCAAAACACTTCACCGCCAGCGAGCTTTCCAGCGCAAAAAGCGGGATTTCCTTGTCTCTGAGGATGTCGATGAGGTCTATCCAGGGCAGATAGACGCGGTCTGCCATCGCATCTTTGCTGTCATTGAGGATACTGTAGAGTATTTTGAGCCCCAGATGCGACACTCCCAGCTCGTAGACATCCGGAAAAGCCAGGCAGAAGCGAGCCTTATACTGCTCCGGGTCCCGCTTGGCCGCGTTGATTTCGTTGTCTATATAGCGGGAGGGTTTATTTACCAGAGGCAAAAACTTGCCGATATCTATATACTGCACAGCTCCAAAGGGTTATAAAGTTCTCAGTCCGATCTTTACATCGTGTTTATCCGCCCAGGAAAGCAGGTGTTGACACTGCGGCAGCTCGTCCAGATGCAGCTGCTCGCTTCCGGCGTATTTGGGTGAGCTCACATCGGCCAGGGTCTTCTCATAGCGGCATTGTTGCAGGTAAAATCTATCGCCCGGCTTGAGCATTTCCTGGATTCCCTCGATATCCTCCCAGGTGAGCAGGCTGTCAAAAAAGGTGGTGCGAAACTCGTATTCCTTGCCACTTTTCCGGATTAGCTCCATACTTTTTTGCAGGGCAGATTCTGGCACATCACATTGGGTGAGAATGGGATAGAGATGCCAGGGCGCCTTGATATCCATGGCCCAATAATCCACCAAGTTCTCATCTGCCAAGCGCTCTATCACCTCCGGATGCGAGCCGTTGCTATCCAGCTTCACCAGAAATCCCAGCTCTTTGATTTGGCTCACAAACTGCGGCAGATCGGTCTGCAATGTGGGTTCACCGCCCGTGATCACCACCGCCCCAAGTTTACCGATGCGCCCTTTAAGAAAAGCGAGCACAGCCTCCTCTGGAATGGACTCCGTATAGCGGCCGGGCTCTACCAGCTCAGGATTGTGGCAGTAGGGGCAGCGAAAGTTGCATCCTTGCGTGAAGACGATGGCGGCTAACTGGCCCGGATAATCCAGCAGTGAAAACTTCTGGAATCCGCCAATCTTCATGATGATGCTTGCCTTTTGAGCGTGGGCTGGTTGTGGTTGATGGTATCGAAGGTGGTGCGCATCCTGAATTCGGCTTGCTTGCCTTTGTTCCACTGCGACACCGGGCGCAGGTAACCCACGATGCGGGAATACACTTCCGTGGTCTTGGTGCAGACGGGGCAAATGGGCTGTTCGCCCACCAAATAGCCGTGATTGGTGCAGATGCTGAAGGTGGGTGAAAAGGTGAAGTAAGGCAGGCGATAGTTTTCGCAGACGCTTCTCACCAGTTGCCTTATACTGCTGCCGTGCTCAACTCTTTCTCCGCCAAAGATATGCAACACTGTGCCACCCGTATATTTGGTCTGCAATTCATCCTGCAGGTCCAGCACTTCAAAGACGTCGTCTGAAAAGTTGACCGGCAGCTGAGTGCTATTGGTATAGAAGGGCGTGGCGTCGGCACTGTTTGCACACACGATATTGCCATATTTTTCTCTGTCTATGAGCGCCAGGCGGTAGCTGGTTCCTTCTGCGGGCGTGGCTTCGAGGTTGTAGTTGTTGCCTGTTTCTTCCTGGAATTCTATCAGTTTATCACGCAGATAATCCATGATTTTGAGGGCGAATTCCTGGCCTTGGTCGGTGCCCAAATTGCAGCCCAGGAAGTTTTCACAGGCTTCGTTCATGCCGATGATGCCGATGGTGGAAAAGTGGTTTTTCCAATACTGTTCAAAGCGGCTGTAGATGTCTTTGAGGTAAAACTTGGTATAGGGATACAGGCCGCCGGTGGTGTATCTTTCCAATACTTTACGCTTGATTTCGAGGCTGTTTTTGGCCAAGACGACCACCGCCTCCAACCTGCTGAAAAACTCCCTTTCATTGGTGGCCAAATAGCCGATTCTGGGCAGGTTGATGGTAACCACGCCGATGGAACCGGTGAGCGGATTGGCTCCAAACAGACCTCCACCGCGGGCAGCCAGCTTACGGGTGTCCAGGCGCAGACGGCAGCACATGGAGCGCGCATCGTTGGGGTCCATATCAGAATTTATGAAGTTTGAAAAGTAAGGAATGCCATATTTTGCCGTGGCTTCCCAGAGGTAATCCAGCCTGGGATCGTCCCAATCGAAGTCCTTGGTAACGTTGTAGGTGGGGATGGGGAAGGTAAACACACGTCCCTTGGCATCGCCGCCGATCATCACTTCCAGGAAGGCGCGGTTGATCATATCCATCTCGCGGCCAAATTCGCTATAGGTCTTATCTTGCGGTTCTCCACCGATGATAGCAGGCTGATCTTTATACATATCAGGCACTTGCAGGTCCATGGTGATATTGGTGAAGGGCGTCTGAAATCCCACACGCGTGGGCACATTGATATTGAAGACAAATTCCTGCAGCGCTTGCTTCACTTCGTCGTAAGTCAATTGATCATAATAGATAAAGGGAGCCAGGAGCGTATCGAAACTGGAGAAAGCCTGCGCACCCGCCGCCTCACCCTGCAGCGTGTAAAAGAAATTGACAATCTGCCCCAGGGCACTTCTGAAATGGCGCGCCGGTGAGCTTTCCACCTTGCCTTCCGCTCCGGTAAAGCCCTTGGTGAGCAGGTCCATAAGGTCCCAACCCACACAATACACCGAAAGCTGCCCCAGATCGTGGATGTGCATATCACCATCCACATGTGCGCTACGAATCTCGGGCGGGTATATCTTGTTGAGCCAATAGCTTTTACTCACTTCCGCAGCGATATAATTATTCAAGCCTTGCAGGGAAAACGCCATGTTTGAATTCTCATTTACCTGCCAATCCAGCTTTTGCAGATATTGGTCGATCAATTTCACGCCTGCCGTGGAAACCAGCTCACGAATCTTGGAGTGTTGATCTCTATAGATAATAAAGGCTTTGGCAGACTGCTTATATGGGGATGCCAGCAGCACTTCCTCCACAATGTCCTGGATCATCTCCACTTCCGGAATGCCCGTGGTGATGACCTGATATGCCAGATTCAACACCCTCAAAGTGAGAGTGCCGGCGATATCCTCTCCATATTCTCCGGTGGCCTGGCCTGCTTTCAATATGGCCTGCGTAATCTTATCTTTGTCAAAGGCAACAATTTGCCCGCTGCGCTTGCGGATCTTTGTAAACATGGTGTCTCCTATATGGTAGTGCGAAATTATGATAACAGTAATCTCTTGTCCCTTATCACCTTAGGCATATTATGGCAAAATCCCTGAAAGCGACAAGAGACTCGATAGTTACACTCTTTAAAAGAGTTACCATTTTGTCAATCTAAAATTAGGAATTATTGTTTGATTTATGAGACAAAAAAGAGGTAATAGTGGGCTGCACATATAGATAGCAAGGCCAAAAATAATTTGAACATAGCCAAATTTGTATGAATAAGCCTTGACTTTTTGACCGCTCTGCGTATATCATACCTGTATGAAAAACCAAGAAAGACTCAATCTGATTACAGACAGCCTAAGTGCCGCATTGCAAAGCTTTTGCCAGTTTGAAAGCTTGCAAAAACACCTGGGCAAACTTCCCCGAGGCCAGGCCAGAGCCCTCCTGGCCATAGGCAAGGACGCCGGCCGGATGATGGATGTGGCTCTGAAAATCGTAAGCCCCACCGCAGGTATGGCCCTGTGCCTCACCAAATACGGTTACTATCAGCCTCAGGATGAAAGAGTTACCTGCTTCGAAGCTGGGCATCCCGTCCCGGATGAAAACACCATCAAGCACAGCCGCACCATTATTGAATGGCTCCAAGCCATGCCCCGGGATATGGAACTGATAGTTTTACTCAGCGGTGGTGGCTCTGCCCTTTTTGAAGCACCAAAGGCACCCCACACTCTGGCAGACGTCATCCGCCTGAATAAGGAACTATTAGCCAAAGGCTTGGACATCAAGGAGATGAACAAGGTGAGAGCCACCTTTTCTGAGGTGAAAGCCGGAGCTGCAGCAAAGCACTTCAAAGGCAAAAACATCCGCGTCTACGCCCTGTCCGATGTGGAAAACGACGACCCGCGCGTCATCTCCAGCGGCCCCTTTACCCGTGCAGACGTGGAGTTTCACGTCATTGGCAACAACTTCAGCTTTCGCCAATTATTAAAAACAGCCCTGGAAGAGCTTGGCCTGGATGTTGTTAATATGCAAGCCTTTGAGAGCGGGGATGCTGCAACTTTGATCTCCAAAATAAGGCAGCTTTTCGCAGACAACGCACACAACCCAAATTGCCCCATCATCCTCAGCGGCGGCGAAGTGCCCATCCAAGTGACCGGTAATGGAAAAGGCGGACGCTGCACACACCTGGCTCTGAGTATGGCTCCTGTTTTGGCACAATATAAAGATGCCCTGTTTGTGGCCTATGCCACGGATGGCAGCGACAATCTCAGTGATGTGGCCGGTGCCTGGGTGGACGCTGCTACCGTTAACAAATTGAATGCCAAAGGGTTAGATATAGATGCAGCGCTGCGGAATTCAGACAGCTACACGGCGCTAAATGCCATAGGACAAGCGCTGAAAACGGGAGAATTCCACGCCAATATCAACGATGTCTATATCATTTCTCCTTGCAGTTAAGCCCCCAAAATCAACAGAAAATCAAGCCCAAAATCTCTGCGATTTGCCCAATTTCCGAAAGCTGTGAAAGCGGGCTGTTTTGAAAAATTTGACTTGAGAGCTGGTTTTGCGAAAACAAATCCGGCCTCTAAAACGTCGATTT
>DGFM01000015.1:62945-65278 GCA_002391675.1 Cloacimonetes bacterium UBA3900
AAAACCCAAGGGTTACGCATTTGAGCGCCTAAGAAATCCGAGGGTGGGGCAAGCGCGGGCAAAAGTCAAAGGTTGAGTCATGCATCGGTTTTTGGCAAATAAATAAAAGGCTACTAAAAAGGTAGGTGTTCGGCGGGGGATGGAATTCGTCTTTTTGGCCGGTATTTTCTTTGCGGCGGGCGGAAAATGCGGTGCGGCAGGAGCAAAACGTCACTTTTCACCTGGCGAGGAAGTCGGTTCAGGATAATTGAATAAGTCTCAGAACAGCATGATAATGCTGAAGATATTCGGCTTTTAGCGGGCAACAATCTTCGGGTTTTCAAAATTATTCCTTTACAAAAACAGGCCTTATAAAATCGTGGTACTTTCTTTTATTAGTCGTTAGGAGTTAACTTATGTCAGACAAGGTGCGTGAAACCAAACCGACAGTGAAGGAATTGAAGGATGAATATCTTCGCATGATCGAAGAATCCTTTGAAGACACTGCGGAAATCAAAAAAGGCGATGTCGTCGAATCCCCTATCGTGGCTATTGATGATAAACACATCATCGTTAACCTCGGTGGCAAGTTTGACGCCTTTGCCAATATCGGCGAATATGCCGATGAAAACGGAGAGCTCGACCTCAAAGTTGGCGATATTCTCAGAGGTTACATCGTTGATGAAAACCCTGAGGGCTTCGTCGTGGGCAAGAGCCTCACCAAACAATATGTGGACAAGCAGTCCATCCTGGATGCCTATGAGAGGCAGATTCCCGTTGCAGGGAAGATTTATTCCCTCACCAAGGGAGGCTTCAATGTAGACATATTGGGAGCCAGAGCCTTCTGTCCTGCCAGTCAGATTGCCATGCGTCCTTCGGGCGAGCATGTTGGCTATATCGGCAAGACGATGGATTTTATCATTATTGAATGCTCTGAAAACTGCCGTCGCATCGTGGTTTCCCACCGTCAGATTGAAGAAGCTGAAGCCAAAAGGAAACGTGAAGAAGCGCTGGCCAAACTCAGCGTTGGTTCCGAGGTCAGGGGCAAAGTAATGCGCATGACCAATTTTGGTGCTTTTATGGACATTGGCGGTGTGGAAGGCCTGATGCATATATCCGAGATGTCGTGGCAACACGTGGTCAAACCTCAGGACGTCCTGAAGGTTGGGCAGGAAGTTGACATGAAGATATTGGATATCAAAAACGACAGAATCGCCCTATCCATGAAAGCATTGATGGAGAATCCTTTTGATGCGGCCATGAAGGATATGAAAGAGGGAGACGTCGTGAATTGTCGCATTCTCAGATTGCACAATTTTGGTGCCTTTGCCGAGCTCAAGCCCGGCGTGGAAGGCCTGATCCCGATCTCAGAAATGAGCCGCAGCCGCAATATCAGCCATCCCAAGGATGTGGTGAAGGAAGGCGATTACGTGCAGGTGCAGATCCTGCGCATCGACCCCGACACCCAAAAGATCTCTCTCTCACTCAAGGCCCTGCAAGAGGACCCTTGGGATACAATCGACGAGAAGATCACCATCAATGAACCTTTTGAAGGCATCGTGGAAAACACCACCAACTTTGGTGTGTTTGTGACCATCAGCGAAGGCCTCACCGGGCTCTTGCCGCGCTCCAGAGTGCGCAGAGGCGATGAATTCCAAAATGGTGAAACCATCGAACTGATGGTGACCGCTATCGATAAAGATAGCCACCGCATCACTTTGGACTATACCGACCGCACTCCTGAAGAGATTGCGGAAGCCCAGAGAAGAGATGAGAGTCATTTCCGCGAGCGCGACCGTGATTCCAGACCTCCCCGCCGTGGCGGACGCCAGCGTCAGGATGAAGAATGGCGTCGCTATGCAAATCAAAAGGTGACCGTAGTAGACGATAATCCTTTCAGGAACCTATAAAACCCAGATGCAAAAACCAAACCAGTTTATCAAGTTGCGCTTGCAAAAGCTGGCGCGACTGCGTGAGATGGGAGTGGACCCCTATCCGGTTCTTTCCCACAGAAGCCACAAAATCGGCGCAGTTATCGAAGATAAAGATGCCTTGGTGGCTCAGGAGACTGAGGTCACTTTGGCCGGACGCTTGGTGGCTATGCGGCGCCAGGGTAAGCTGGGATTTGGCGACCTTGAAGACGACAGCGGCAGGGTTCAAATCTACGTGCAACGCGATCTCGTGGGTGAGGACAACTATGAAGTCTTCAAGCTTTTTGATCCGGGAGATTTTGTCCAGATAAGGGGCAGTATGTTTTACACCAAAAGCGGTGAATATAGCATCAAAGCGCGTGAAGTGACGATGCTGAGCAAAAACATCCGCCCCTTGCCTGCCGTTAAGGAAAAGATAGACGA
>DGFM01000015.1:65490-65857 GCA_002391675.1 Cloacimonetes bacterium UBA3900
ATCGCCTTGGAGCTGTATCTCAAGCGGTTGATCGTGGGTGGATTTGAGCGCGTGTATGAGCTGGGCAGAAACTTCCGCAACGAAGGCATGGATCGCACTCACAATCCGGAATTTACCATGCTGGAAGTGTATCAGGCTTATAGCGATCTNNTCTGCTGCTCAATCCCAACCACCGCGACGTGTTTATCAAGCGCAGCAAGATCGTGACTGCCGTGCGTAAATACCTGGATGAACGCGGCTTTATCGAGGTGGAAACGCCTATCTTGCAGCCCCTGTATGGAGGCGCAAACGCCAGGCCCTT
This sequence comes from Cloacimonetes bacterium UBA3900, assembly GCA_002391675.1. Classification (GTDB taxonomy): domain Bacteria; phylum Cloacimonadota; class Cloacimonadia; order Cloacimonadales; family Cloacimonadaceae; genus UBA3900. The sequence goes on from DGFM01000015.1 coordinate 65,792, forward strand.
CATCACCCATCACAACACGCTGGGCGTTGATCTCTACCTCAGAATCGCCTTGGAGCTGTATCTCAA
>DGFM01000015.1:66106-67536 GCA_002391675.1 Cloacimonetes bacterium UBA3900
GTGTATCAGGCTTATAGCGATCTGGAAGGCATGATGAACCTCACCGAGGGACTGTTTCATCACCTGGCGGAGGATGTTTTGGGGCAAACCTGCTTCCACTTCCGCGGCTATGACATCCATCTGGATAAGCCCTTTGAAAGAGCTTCCATGACAGACCTGGTCAAGCGTTATGCGGGTATAGACCTCTCGGATATGGATTATGACAAGGCCCTGGCTTTCTGCAAGGAAAAGGGCCTGGAAATACCGGTGGGTGCGCAGGTGGGTAAGCTGATTGAGCTGCTGTTTGAAACCTATGTGGAAGAAAAACTGGTAGAGCCTATCTTTGTGGTGGATTATCCCAAAGAAATCTCACCGCTGGCCAAGGCAAAGCCGGATAATCCGATGCTGGCAGACCGCTTTGAGCTCTTCATAGCCGGCGGCGAATTTGCCAATGCCTTCAGCGAGCTCAACGATCCTATCGATCAAAGAGAACGCTTTGAAGCGCAAGCCGCTCTCAAAGCCAAAGGAGACCTGGAAGCCACACCGGTGGATGAGGATTTCCTGGAAGCGCTGGAATATGGAATGCCGCCCATGGGAGGCCTGGGAATCGGCATAGATAGAATGGTGATGCTGCTCACCGAAAACGATTCGATCAAAGAGGTGATCCTCTTCCCTCAGATGAAGCGGTTGGATTAGGGCAATTGGTGGGTCTGGTCAACAAAGTTTTTAAAATCAAATGAATTAAACAAATCTTCCCCCCTTCATCCTCATCAACGAAAAAGGCCGTAGCGCTTGTAAAGACTACGGCCTTCCCTATATCCGCTTTTCAGCGGTCTAAATTATTCTTCTTCTTTGGGGCTGTCAAAGCGCAATACCACATAGCGATAGTTGTTGTTGCGGTCTTTGATGTATAGCGTGATGGTGTTTCTGTCTGCCTTGCTCATGGCGTCGATTTGGCCGTCCAGGGTGAGACGGAACTCTTCCGGCGTATTCACGGGTAAGTTGTTGATTCGGAGGATGATCTGGCCTGTCATCAGCCCTGCCTTGGCAGCTGCGGAACCGGCTTCGATCTTGGTGATCACCACGCCTTCAGTCTCTTTGATATTCAGCCGCTTGGCGGCATCGCTGGTAACGTCGTCCACTGTGATGCCATGGCTGAGCTTGAGCTCGTCTTTCTTATCCTCGGCTGCGGCCTTGTCTTCAGGATAGAAGTCCAGCTCGATGCTGATATCCATCTCTTTCTTATCCCGGATAATCCGCACAGGAACAACCGTTCCGGCTTTGGAGGTGGCAACCGCGATGCGGAATTTGGCCACGTTGGGCACCTTTTCACCGTTGAATTCCACGATCACGTCACCGGTCTGAATTCCACCCCTGGCTGCGGGGGAATCCTCTTCCACCTTGGCCACCAAAACGCCACTAACCTCTCTGAGATCAAAGGCTTCCATCAG
>DGFM01000015.1:67741-68838 GCA_002391675.1 Cloacimonetes bacterium UBA3900
AGGTTGATGGGAATGGCAAAGCCGATGCCGATATTACCGCCACTGGTGCTGGTGATGGCGGCGTTGATGCCTATCACTTCACCATCGATATTGAGCAGAGGGCCACCGCTGTTGCCGGGATTGATGGCGGCGTCGGTCTGAATATAATCCTGATAGATGGGTGAGCCGGCACCAAAGTTGAGGTTGGAGCGCCCTACGGCAGAGATCACGCCCAAGGTCACGGTGCGGTCTAAGCCCACATCGCCAAAGGGATTACCGATGGCGATCGCCCATTCACCAATCTCGAGATCACTGGAATTGCCCAGAGGAGCCACGGTGATTTCGTCTTCAGGCTTGACCTTGATCTTGATCACAGCAACGTCTGTATTGGGGTCCAGGCCCACCACTTCCGCCGTGTAGCTGATCTTGTCTGCCAAAGTGACGGTGATGGTGCCGGATTTGCCCTGCTCCACCACGTGGTTGTTGGTCATAATAAAGGCCTCATTGGTCTGAGGGTTAAAATCATATATAAAACCGCTACCCATGGAGGTTACAGGCCGCTGCTGCGTGCGGGGCTGCTCCGGGAAGAAGTAGCGGAAGAAAGGATCGTCAAAGAACTGATTCATCGGACTTCTAACAGTGATCTTGGCTTCCACCTTGATCTGCACCACTGCTTCACGCACAGCCCTGACCACTTCCACTACGGGGTTTTGCGCAGGCTTTATCATCTGAGAGCTGGTGCTTTTGTGCAAAGCCACAGGCTTTTGCAGTGTTTTATCCGCCGCACTGGCACAGGAAAAAAGCAGTACCATGAGCATGAGCGGAACAAGACGTTTGCTAAAATTCATAATGTTATCTCCTTAGTGTTTAGGTTGATTTGATCTTGTATTAGATATACAAAGTAAAAACAGTTTCCCTGCATAGATGNNCAATATCTCCTGGGTGGATGTAAGGCCCACCAAAAAAGGAAGGAAGATGGTCAATGTGGGCGTCAACGACGGACACAAAACCCTGGTCTGCACCTGGTTTCTCTTCCCGTCCTGGTATGAAAAGGTGCTCAAGCCGGGCCATAGCGTCTGGGTAAATGGTGTGGTCAGCGAATACAACCGTCAATTGCA
>DGFM01000015.1:68886-69455 GCA_002391675.1 Cloacimonetes bacterium UBA3900
AAACCAGGGCACGTATGCTCGCCAAATTGGGCATCCACCGCGTGATAGACCTCATGGAACACTTCCCCAGAAACTACATCAGCCGCGAGATAAATCCCGCACTGCATGAGGTTCAGCCGGGAGACCATCTGGCTTTTTCTGCCAATATCTCCTGGGTGGATGTAAGGCCCACCAAAAAAGGAAGGAAGATGGTCAATGTGGGCGTCAACGACGGACACAAAACCCTTGTCTGCACCTGGTTTCTCTTCCCGTCCTGGTATGAAAAGGTGCTCAAGCCGGGCCATAGCGTCTGGGTGAATGGCGTGGTAAGCGAATACAACCGTCAATTGCANNAAAACAGTTTCCCTGCATAGATGATATATTTATGAGTATAAAGTAACCGGATCAAGGGCCTGAAGCAAGGGAAATATGGGCCAACCCGGAAAGTGAGGGTCTCTCTTGACAAATTTCAGCACCTTAAATACAGTGGCTCCATGGAAGATAATAAAAAGACGGGATACATCAAAGGCACCGGCGCGGAGGTGAAGTTCCTCAAAGGAGTTGGGGAAACCAGGGCACGTATGCTCGCC
>DGFM01000015.1:69746-70318 GCA_002391675.1 Cloacimonetes bacterium UBA3900
AGCGAATACAACCGTCAATTGCAGATGCTGCATCCCGAAGTTGAGCTGATCAGCGACGAGGAGGATACAGACTTCTGGAAAGCGCGCAACTGCCTGCCCGTCTATCCTCTTACGGCAAACCTGACCCAGAAACAGATGCGCAACCTGATCCATAACGCTTTTGAAGGCTTCGCCCAATACATAGAGGAAAACCTGCCGCAAAAACTGATAGACAGGCATGGCTTCAGAGACAGGAACAGCGCACTGCAGATGATGCACTTTGGCATGGACGTGGACGTGATCAACCAAACCAGGGAGCGCTTTGTCTACGAGGAGTTCTTCTTTATCCAGCTGCTCTGGGCGCGGCATAAATACTATCACAAGACGCAGGTGCAGGGCATCCGGTTCATCAATAAGAAGCTTCATACCACCGCATTAAAACACAAGCTGCCCTTCACGCTCACCGGCGCGCAGGCGAGGGTGGTCACTGAAATCTTCGCAGATATGTGTTCCGACAGGCAGATGACGCGTCTGGTGCAGGGAGACGTGGGCTCCGGCAAGACGGTTGTGACGCTCTTTGCCATGCTTTTGGC
>DGFM01000015.1:70586-72634 GCA_002391675.1 Cloacimonetes bacterium UBA3900
ATCAAGGTGTGTCTGCTCAAAGGCGGCAGCTACAAAGGCAAGGCACAAGACCTGAAAGACATCTCCAGTGGGCATTATCAGCTCATCATCGGTACGCACGCCCTCATCCAGGATAAGGTTAAATATCACTCCCTGGGCTTTGTGGCAGTGGATGAACAGCACCGCTTTGGCGTGCAACAAAGAGCCAGCCTGGCCAAAAAGGACAAACACCCAGACATCCTCTACCTCTCCGCCACGCCCATCCCCCGCTCACTCTCCATGACCGTGTATGGAGACCTTGAAGTGAGCATCATCGACGAACTGCCGCCCACGCGCAAGGCTGTTCTCACCCTGGTGCGAAGTAACCGCAAGATAGGTTTGGTGTGGGAAGAGGTGCGTAAACAGTTGAAGCAAAAGAGACAAGCCTACGTGGTGTGTCCTTTGGTGGAGGAGAGCGACAAGGTGGACCTCCTGGATGCGCAAAGATTGCACGAACACCTCAGCACGCAGGTGTTTAAAGAGTTCAAGTGTGAACTGATCCATGGACGTATGCCGGCTGCTGAGAAGGACGAAATCATGAGGCGCTTCAAGCAGGGAGAAACAGACCTGCTGGTGAGCACCACGGTGATCGAGGTGGGAGTGGACGTGCCCAACGCTACAGTAATGGTAATCGAGCACGCAGAACGCTTTGGCCTGGCTCAGTTGCATCAGCTCAGGGGCAGAGTGGGCCGCGGCGCCTTCCAGGCCTATTGCTACCTGGTCGAGCATCAGCCCGTCTCCAAGATAGCCGCACAGAGATTGCACACCATGGTGAGCAGCACGGATGGATTTGTGATTGCCGAAAAGGATCTGGAGCTGCGTGGCCCGGGCGAGTTCTTCGGCACGGAACAGGCAGGCTTGCCCGCTTTCCGCTTTGCCAACCTCATCACCGATCAACATATACTGAAAAAAGCAAAGCTCGATGCCTTTGAAATCATAGAAAACGACCCCGATCTGCAGGCGGAGGAACACCGCGTTTTAAAAGATCTGATAAAAGGAGAACTCCATGAGAGAGAGGAGCTTATCATGTACTAATGTCACACTCCCCTGTAAAAAGTGTTGACTGATTTGCCCTCCCCATGTTGTTGTACCAAGAACTAAGATATTATACTATTCAATGAGGTAAATATGAGAAAGCTGATCTTGATAGGCTGTCTGGTAATGGCTGTAAGTGCTATGTTTGCACTTAAGTTTGACCCATACTACTTCCAATCAAAGACGATTATCACTGCCTTTACCCGCGAGGCTATCGGCAATGATACTGGAACCATAGAATACGCCATGCGTGATGGCGTGGTGCACACTGGCATGGAAAGCTTTGACAGGCTTGCCATTAAATATGACATCGTGGAGATGAAGCAAATGCACCCCTACGTGAAAGTTCCCACCTGGAACGACAATGGAGTGTATCTGCAAAATCTCTATAGAGTTATGCTGAATAGCGATGACAATATCGATGCAGCCGTGGAGGCTTTGAGCAAAGACAAAAACGTGATCTTTGCCGAGCTGGAAGGCATCAATAGAACCAAATATACACCCAATGATCCCCTGCTGCCCCAACAGTACGTCCATCCCCGCATCAACAGCTTTGAAGCTTGGGATTATACCCAGGGCTCTTACGAAGTGAAGGTTGCCATCACAGACTCCGGCGTAAAATGGAATCACCCGGACCTGCGCAACAACATCTGGATCAACCCCGCGGAAGCACCCGGAATGAGCATCAACTGGGATGCCGGCACCATCTCCGGTGGAGATAACCTGGACGCCGGCGAAGGCGGTGGCAAGAGGGACGACCTCATCGGTTGGGACTTTTATGACAACGACAACAACCCCATCCAAACCTTTGCGGGCAACAATCACGGCACACACGTGGCCGGTTGTGCAGGCGCGGTGGGAGACAACGAAATCGGAGTGGTGGGCACCTGCCCCATCGTCTCCATCATCAGCTGCAAAGGAGCTCCCTCAAACTCACCTTCCACAGGCATTGCATACGGTTATGACCAGATCAAATATGCTGCCGAAATCAGAGC
>DGFM01000015.1:72904-73770 GCA_002391675.1 Cloacimonetes bacterium UBA3900
GGCGACGTCAAATCCAACTTCTCGGATTATGGCGCACCTATAGACATCTGCGCCCCCGGCGAAGGCATCCTCTCCACCATCATCCTGAACAACGGCTATGAAGCCCTGAGCGGCACATCCATGGCATCTCCAAACGTGGCAGGAGTGGCAGCTCTGGTGAAATCCATGAATCCAGACCTCGAGCCCATGCAGCTCATGCAACGCCTGATGAACACTTCAGATTATATCTACGACAAAAACCCCGCCTATATGAATCTGCTGGGCATGGGAAGAGTCAACGCCTTCGCAGCCGTTATGTATGACAAAATCCCCAACATCTCGGTGAAAGACACCAAAATAGAAGAGATTGAAGGCGATGGAGATGGAGTGCCAAACCCCGGCGAAAAGATCCGCCTGAAAGTGTCTTTGGAAAACTACATGAACCCCATGACCGGACTGGAATGGCGCACCGCTGAAAACCTCACAGCAACCCTTTCTACAAACTATCAAGGCATAAATATCACGCAGGCAGAAGCTTCCTTTGGCTCACTCACCGCCGGCTCAACCCTGTGGAACAACTCCACACCCTTCATTTTTGAAGCCGCCGCAAATCTGCCTTCAGAGCCAATTCCCTTTGAACTCAACCTGAGCGCAAACTTAGACTCGGATTTCCCATACGAGCGCACCGTCCCCTTCACCGTGAGCCTTTCCAGCCATCAAGCAGGTTGGCCCGTGGAAACAGGTGGTGCCTCAAATTCCAGCCCTATCCTCTGGAATATGGACAACGATCCCGAACCCGAAATGATCGTGAGCGATCACCTGGGGAACGTCCTTGTTCTGAAGAAAGATGGCAGGACCCAGGTTTCAGGCTTCCCCTTGAATCTGGG
>DGFM01000015.1:73822-74355 GCA_002391675.1 Cloacimonetes bacterium UBA3900
TCCGGACCCGTGATCACATCCCTGGGACAAAATAGCAACTATCAAATTGTCTGCGCAACCCAAAGCGGAAGCGTCGTGGCCTTGGATACCCAGGGCAACCCCATTCCAAACTTCCCCGTGAGCGTGGGTGGAGCAATCCTGGCACCTCCCGCTATTGCAGACCTCAACAACGACGGCCATCACGAAATCATAGTTTCCACCCTCAATGGAAAGCTGCACGCTCTCGATAGCCGAACCGGAGAAAATATCAGCGGCTTCCCCGTGACCATGGCCGGTGGAACTCAAAACCCCATCACCATTGCCAATCTCGATAACGATGCCTACCCCGAAATCATCGTTGCCACCTCCTCCGCCGGCAAAGTGCTGGCCTACAAACATGATGGAAGCCTGCACTTCAGCAAAGATGTGGATGGAGCGATCAGAGGCGGCGCTGTGATGGCAGACGTCAATTCCAGCGGCAGCAAGAAGATCGTGGTGGTCAGCAATTCCGGCAAAGTGTACTTCCTCAATCCCGATGGAAGCGATATGCCAAA
>DGFM01000015.1:74657-75629 GCA_002391675.1 Cloacimonetes bacterium UBA3900
GTGGTTCCCACAGACCGTGGCTTTACCGTGATCGACATCAAACGCGGCGCACAAAGCTATGAGTGGCCCTGCTTTATGGGAACTTACAACCGCGCAGGAAATATCGTCCAACCCACAAATGAAGACGACCCCGTGGTACCCGTGTTTGATACTGCCCTCAACGGCAACTATCCAAACCCCTTCAACCCCAACACCACCATCAGCTTCAGCCTCAAACACAAAGCTCAAGTGAACCTGACCATCTACAACCAAAGAGGTCAGAAAGTGCGTGAACTGATCGACGAAATCATGCCCGCAGGAAATCATCACTTGACCTGGAACGGCACTGATGATAACGGTAAAGGTGTGAGCAGCGGCGTATACTTTTACAAGATGCAAAGCGACAACTACACCTCAACACGTAAGATGATTATGATGAAATAAATAGAGACACATGAGATAGCTCTCTCCAACTCTCTCATAAAGAAGCTTGCGGACCGCGTTGTCTGCAAGCTTCGCTTTTTATGGGCTTAAAAAAAACATCTCCCCCGCGGGCGCCCGGGCTTGCCTCCTTAATTCCCCCTTTCTTTGATCAAGGAAGATATAGGGTGGGAGACAGCCACAACTTTGCCGATAGTCACGAAATATATGTTGATTCCCCGTCCTATATATTGCTCATGTTTAATCAGGATGGAGAGGTGTGACGAGACGAGATCGCAGTCGCCGGCTGTTGATGGGAAAACCCTCCCCTTAAGGGCCAAAAATTGTTTTCGAAAAACCAGCCCTCACATCAAAGGTTGACTTTTCACCCGGCCTCGCCCACCCTCGGGTTTCCCTGGCGCTCGAATGCGTAACCCTTGGGTTTTCTTTGGGTTACTTGTGGATCCCAAAGGAGACCCATAGGAGGGCCTAAGGGAGGCCGCATGAAATCGACGTTTTAGAGGGCGGATTTGTTTTCGCAAAACTGGTGCGCAGGTCAAATATTTCAGAACG
>DGFM01000029.1:0-2272 GCA_002391675.1 Cloacimonetes bacterium UBA3900
TTGTGGGGTCAACCCGTTAGGGTATTGTGAAGGATTTTGGGGAAAGTTTATGTTTTTGGGGAGGTTTCCACGATTTTTTCCCACGGATTACACGAATTAACACGAATTATTAATAAGAAAGTCCACGGATGAACACGGATTTGCACGGATGGGGGATGTACGGGCGCTTGCCTACAGCGCCGTTGTACAAAGGGATGTTGCGTGTACAGGGAAGCGGCGGTTCAGCGACCGCCCGTACATGGCGACTTCGTCGCAGTTGCGAGTTGTGAGTGGCTGCGCAAGTTATAGGGATACGGATAGTTATTGGGTTTAGAACAGCAAACTTCGTTTGCTTGCGGCGCTTTGGGCAAGCTCCGGCTACCGGGCTTTGTGAAGGATTTTGGGGAAAGTTCCACGGATGGGACGAGCTGCGCTCGCTAGTATTTTTCCACGAATGTACACGAACCTGTCGGAGAGGGAGGGAGGGAGAGAGGGAGAGAGGGAGAGCGGCTGGCGCAAGTGGTGGAGATGCGGTTGGATGTGGTGGAAATACGCACAGCGGCTAACGCCGGTACCTTCGGTGCGCAGCGAGCCCGTAAAGGTATTACACTCCGGCAAAGAAAGAGACAATATTTGCGTGAATCTATATAGGCTTTATTATCAGTAAGTTACAGGCTTGGCTTTTTGGTTTTTTATATCGTCAGGGCGAGGTCGTCAGGGTATATTGTGAGAGGACGTTTTTTGAAAGTGAGTTTGTGGTGCAGTGGCGACTTAAGCGACGCCGGCTACATATTTGTTTCGGGGGGACTGAGACGGCTAACAACAGCTATATAAGTCCCCGATTTCGCCAGAGCCTGAACATTGATATTGACACCAAGACTCTGTTTTTTTATGTTGGCAAAAACAAATTCTGGAGGGTGGAGCCTCGCACATCCTCCCCGATAGAGGTGCAAAAGATGAAGAACGAGCAGATACACATTGAGCGGATCAAGAAGTTGATCGCCCGTGAGCAGAAGCAGATTTATCCTGCCAAAGCAGCGGTAAAGGTTAGTTATATCCACGACCTTGAGCCCATTCCTTATGCTGAGACGGAAACGGGAACTTGGCGGGAGATAGAGGTTGGAGCGGCTTGGGGCAAGCTTTGGAGCAGCGCCTGGTTCAAGATCGAAGCCACCGTTCCTGCTGAGCTCAAGGGGCAAAAGGTGGGCCTGTGGTTTGATAACGAGGGTGAAGGCTGCGTGTGGAAAGATGGCAGTCCCTGGCAAGGTCTCACGGCGGGTGCGGACTGGTATCATAAGGCAGGCAAATACTTTATCCCACTTGAGGACACGCAAGCAAAACAGCTGATCCTGATCGAAGCGGCAGCGAATGGACTCTTCGGGGGCGGGCGTGATGTCTTTCATCTCAAGGCCTGTCACATCTGCACAGTAGATAGCGAATTGCAGTCTATATTGCGGGATATGAGCCTGCTTTTGGACCTGGCCTTGGCGCTGGATAAGGGGCAGACGTGGCGCAAGCGCATCCTTTATGGACTCAACCGCGTCTGTGACTTGTGGGCGCAGGACAGGGAGCAATGCAAGCGCATCCTCTCCAAGCTTTTGAGCCAGCCGGCAAACGCCTCAGCGCTCAAGGCTTTCAGCGTTGGACACGCTCATCTCGATCTGGCCTGGCTGTGGCCACTCCGTGAGACCAAGCGCAAGGGCGGACGCAGCTTTGCCAATGCTTTGCGCTTGATCGAGCAATATCCCGGCTATATTTTTGGCGCTTCTCAAGCCCAGCTCTACAAGTGGATGAAGGAGCTGTATCCCAAGCTGTATCAGGAGGTTAAAGAGGCGGTGAAGCAGGGCTCTTGGGAGGTGCAGGGCGCCGGTTGGGTGGAATTTGACACCAATCTGATCGGCGGCGAATCCATCATCCGCCAGCTTTCTCATGGTTTGCGCTTTTTTGAACAGGAGTTTGGCGTCAGTCCTCAGGGTTTGTGGTTGCCGGATTGCTTTGGCTACAGCGCCAATCTGCCGCAATTTCTCGTGGGAGCAGGGCTGGAGTGGTTTATGACGCAAAAGCTGAGCTGGAACGAGAGCAATCCCTTTGTGGATCAGCTCTTTATCTGGGAAGGCATAGACGGCTCACGCATCCTGGCACATCAGCTTCCCACGCATGACTACACTTTTTCAAACAACCCCTCCTCCTTCCTCCAGACGGAAGCGCGCTACGCTCAGGCTGAGCTCTGCGACAGCTTTCTGAACCTCTATGGCATCGGCGATGGAGGCGGCGGGCCCACGCATGAACACAT
>DGFM01000029.1:2529-11188 GCA_002391675.1 Cloacimonetes bacterium UBA3900
TATACGGGATTTAGACCGTGAGCTGCTGCCTAAGTACTTTGGAGAACTGTATCTGGAATACCATCGCGGCACCTACACCACCCAGGCCCTGATGAAGAAAAACAACCGCATCAGCGAGGTCTTGCTGAGCACGGCGGAATACCTGGCTGCGCTGTTGGACAAAGGCTATCCGAGGGTGCTGAATGAGGTGTGGGAAGACGTGTTGCTGCTGCAGTTTCACGACATCCTGCCGGGCTCTTCCATCGGTGAGGTTTATGAGGATGCGCACGCCATCAGCGCACACAGCCATGAGCGCTTGAATACCTATATCACAGAAGGGATACGGACTTTGCATAGTGGTGAGGGATTTGACCATCCCGTGTTTGCCGCATTCAATGCGGGAGCCTTCGAGCGTGAGGAATGGCTGGAATTTGAGGCTGAGTATAAAGATATGCGGGCGGTGGATGAGGAGGGAAATGAGTATCCCACGCTGTTTTGGCTGGACAAGGTGAGGGTGAAGGTCAAGCTTCCCGCTTGGGGCTTTGCTTACGTGCATTGGCGGGCCGGAAGCGGCTCTATAAGCGAAGCTGAGCCTGCTGCCAACCTCTGTATGGAAAACGAGCACCTCAAGGCGGAGTTTACACCTCAGGGAACGCTGAGCAGCCTCATCCTCAAAAGCACGGGCAGGGAGATGCTCGCGCAGGAATCCAATCTCATCCGGCTTTGGGAAGATGAGCCCAACAACTGGGGTGCTTGGGATATCAACCACTTCTACCGTGATACCGTCCCCTGGGAGCCGCATGAGGTGAAGCTGATTCCCCAGCGCTGTGTGCAGGTGGAGGGCTGCTATCACAGCCTCTGCTTTGAGATCAAGATAGGCAGCTCTACCATCATCCAGCAGGTGGAGCTCACGGATTGTGCGCCGTATCTGAAGATCAGCCATGAAGTGGATTGGAAGGAGCACCACAAGATGCTGAGGGTGCACTTTTATGCCAATGTGATCTCGGATGTGGCCAGCACGGAAGTGGCGATGGGCGTGTATCAGCGCAGTACCAAGCCCTCCAATAGCTTTGAGCTGGCGAAGTTTGAATTTCCTGCGCACACTTGGGTGGACCTTTCGCAGAGAGACTGCGGGCTGGCGCTGATCAACGACTGTAAATACGGACATCGCATCGTGGATAACGAGCTGGAGATCAATCTCTTGCGCAGTCCGGCCGACGTTGACCCCAATGCGGATATTCACCGTCACAGCTACAGCTATGGCATCCTGCCGCACTTGGGAGACAGAATGCAGGGCGGCGTGCTGCCTCAGGCGCATCGCTTCAATACTCCCGTGATAGTGCAAGAGATAGCCGCCAAGGCAAGCTTCAGGCTTCCGGAGTACAGCTGTCAAACCGAGGGCGTGAAGCTGCATACGATCAAGCCTGCGGATGATTCCAGCGGCACCGTCCTGCGCTTTTATGAATATGCCGGTTGTGATGCGGAGTTGGTGCTTTCCCTGCCCGAAGAATGTCAGGAAGCGCAGCTCTGCGATATCAGAGAACGCCTGCTTGAGAGTGTGACCATGGATAAAGGCAAGCTGAGGCTGCACTTCAAACCCTATGAAATCAAGACTTTAAAACTTACCAAGAGAGGAAACAAATGATCCCGAAACCAAAACAGATCGAGCTCTTTGATGAGTATTTCCAGCTGCCCTACGCTGTGAAGGTGGCTTATGACGAGACAGATGAGTTGATGGACGACTTGCTGATGACCTTTCACCGCGATGCGTATACGGATTTGTGGGTTGATGCGGGTTACAGCAGAAGAGGCGGAACCATGCAGATTGAATTCAGGCTCAAAGACGTGGGGCTCCCGCATCCTGAGGGCTATGAGCTGCGCATCTCCAAAAACAAGATAGAATGCTATGCCACGGATGTTTTGGGCTTCCATTATGCTTATCAAACGCTGCTGCAGCTTTTCTACCTGGCTCTGAATCATGACAAGGGAATGCTGCAGGTGCAAACAATCCGCGACTGGCCTTCTTATCCCTGGCGCGGTATGCACTTGGACATCAGCCGTCACTTCTATGACGACGAAGAAATCATCCCCTACTCATCCTGGATGGCAGCACTGAAGATGAACCAACTGCACCTGCACTTGAGCGATGATCAGGGCTGGCGCCTGGAGCTGGAGAGATTTCCTGAACTAACAGAAAAGGGGGCCTGGCGACGCATAGACGAATACACGATGTATGGCGGCTACTTGGATGAATTTAACTTGGATGAGATCTTGGGCGTCTTGGAAGAGCTGCGGATCAACGTGGTGCCGGAGATCGACCTCCCGGGGCACGCCATGGCTATCCTCAGCGCCTATCCGCAGTATGCCTGCTTCCCGCGGGACTTTGAGCCCTTGAGCGTTTGGGGCATCAGTGAAGATATCATCTGCGCCGGCAATGACAAGGCGGTCGCCTTCCTGAAGGAGCTGGTGCTGGAGGTGTCAGACCTCTTCCCCGGGCCCTATTTCCACATCGGCGGCGATGAGGCGCCCAAACACCGCTGGAAGGAGTGTCCCAAGTGTCAAAAGCGCATCAAAGACCTGGGTTTGAAAGACGAAGAAGCACTGCAGGGCTGGCTGATAAGGGAACTGCAACAGACCCTGGAGCAGGCCGGCAAGACCATCATGGGTTGGGATGAAATCCTGGATACGGGCGTGGATGAGAAGCCCATCATCAGTGTGTGGCGCGGCGATGGCCTGGATGCTGCCAAGCTGGCAGTGGAAAACGGCAACCGCTTCGTCATCTGCCCAAATCAGTATCTCTACTTCGATTGGAGGGCCACGCCGGGCAAGAAAGGCCCCCACGGCGTGACCAGCCTGGAGAAGGTGATGAGCCTGAATCCCCAGGACTACTGCTTTGGCCGTCCGGACCTGCTTTTGGGAGGCCAGGCCAATATGTGGACGGAGCACACGCCTGAGTTTTCGGATGTACGAAGGATGATCTTTCCCAGAATCTTTGCCGCAGCGGAGATCTTCTGGAACGGCAAGGCCGAGCCTGATCTGCCCGAGCGGATAGCGAGACTCCAGGAAGCCTTCAAATGAAGCGACATCAAAGCTCACCCATCATCACCCGCGAGCAGCTCCACTTGTTTGAGCCCGGTTTGGAGGATGTGAGCAGCGTCTTCAACCCCGGCGCCATCCATCACGAAGGCCGGATCGTCATGCTGCTGAGAGTGCAGGATAGAGGGCGCAGGACGCATCTGGTGAAGGCGGTTTCCCGCGATGGAGTGAGATTCAGGATAGACAGCAAAGCGTTTCCTATCACTGGCCTGGAGGCTTTCCCGCATCAAGTCTATCATATCTACGATCCGCGCATTGTGCGCATCGAGGGCATCTTTTACATCACCTGCGCCGTGGATTGTTCCGGCGGGTGCAGGGTGGCTGTCTTCAGCAGCTCAGACCTCGAATCCATGCACTACGTCGGCACGCTCAATGATGAACAGCAGCGCAACGGCGTGCTCTTTGATCAAAAGATTGAGGGCAGGTTTTGGATGCTGAGCAGGCCAAATGAGCACACCGGGCCTGATGGAGTGAAGAGCGGCAGCCGCATCTTTGCCCATTCATCCGATGACCTGCGCAGCTGGAAAGAAGAGGGATTGGTCATGGAAGGCAGGCCGCACTTTTGGGATGAACTGATCGGCCCCGGGCCGCCTCCCATCAGAACCTCCTTCGGCTGGATTCTCATTTATCACGGCGTGGCGACTCACTTTGGCGGAGGCGGAATCTATCAGGCGGGAATGTGCCTTTTAGACTTGGACGACCCCCGCATCTTACGAGCCCGTGGCGAGCTGAACGTCTTGGAACCTCGTGAAATGTATGAACTTACCGGGCAGGTGCCCAACGTGGTATTCCCCACGGCCTGCGTCCCGATCAAGTCCCGCTCAGACGGTACCATCTGGATGGACGACGATTTCTACGTCTACTACGGCGCTGCGGACACCTGTATCGGCCTGGCGGTCACCAGCCCCAGAAAACTATTGGAAAACAGCAAGGCGGAACTGATATGCAAAGAATAACACTATCACTGATCTTAATCCTGATGTTTGTGAGTCTCGGCGCAGACATCTTCCCCGTGCCCAAACTGCCCTGGGCACCGCTTACCTACACCGTATTCAAGACCACCTCGCCCATCACCGCAGACGGGATACTGGACGAGCCGGACTGGCAGAAAGCACTGTGGACAGAGGACTTTGTGGATATCGAGGGCGAGCTCAAACCGCTGCCATACTACCGGACCAGGGTCAAGATGCTCTGGGATGACGACTGGCTCTACATCGCCGCTGAGATGGAAGATGAGCACCTCTGGGCCACTTTGACCGAGCGCGACGCGGTGATCTTTCACGACAACGACTTTGAGGTGTTTATCGACCCCGATTCTGATACGCACGACTATTATGAGTGGGAGATCAATGCCTTGGGCACGCTCTGGGACTTGTTTTTGATCAAACCCTACCGGGACAGGGATCAGGTGGCGATCAACGCCTGGGACATCCGCGATATGGAGTATGGCATCCGACTCAAAGGCACTTTGAACGATCCTTCCGACATCGATGAGGGCTGGGTTTTGGAGATGAAAGTCCCCATGTATGTGCTCAAGGAATGCGCTCATAAGCCCGTGCCGCCGGTGGAGGGAGACTTTTGGCGCCTCAATTTCTCGAGGGTGCACTACGATCTGGAAGTGGTGGATGGCAAGTATCGGAAGGTGGCAGGCAAGCCTGAATACAACTGGGTTTGGAGCCCTCAAGGTCTCATCGCCATGCACTATCCTGAACGCTGGGGCTACCTTTTCTTTTCGCATCAGGCACCCGGAACCGACCTCAGCTACAGCATCCCCGAAAGAGAGGAGCAAAAGGAGCTGTTGCGCCAGCTATACTACCTGCAAAAGCAGCATCAGTACACGCACAAGCGCTATGCGCGCTCGCTGCGGAGCCTCAATATACCCTCAGAGCTGTGGCAGAAGTTTGACACAGCTCCGAGAATCGAAAGCACCAGCCGCGGCTACATCATCCACTACAAGGACTTGTGGATCCGGGAGGATGGGCTCACCAATTAGCTTATCTGGCTATATATTTCGGGTTTTCCGCCTTGCCTTTCCCGCCGTTGCGCGTGGCTTTAATGTGGATCTGGTAAGCGCCGTCATCGTGGATGATTTCTATCATATCATCATCGGTGTGAAGCGGCGTCACCACCTTTTCCTTGCCATCTTCGTAGAAGGTGAGCTTGGGGCCCTCAATGCGGCAGGTGAAGGTATAATAGCGGTCTAAGCCGTCGGCGCCATTACGCATGAAGCCTCCCAGTTCACCCAGATTTCTGCGCAACCTGTAGGTTCCTTCCCATTCGGTGCCGTCTGTGCACTGATATTCAAATTCGTAGTTGCCGGCCCGGGATGTATAATACACCTCCGTGCTGAATCCATAGGGTATGGCCTCATTGTCGTCCCAATAGCTGGTGACGTCTATCAGCCGGAGCCTGAGGTATACCTGCCCGTCTCTGCCATTGCTGCCCATGCAGCCCATGAGCAAGAGGGCGATCGCAAGCGGTAAGAGCATCGTTATTGTTCTCTTCATGTCTTCATCTCCTAAGAGTAATTTCTACTATATTTACTTGAACGCAACGCAAATCCCTCACTCAAAAGCACGCACGCGATAGAAGCGCTTTTCCGCATCCAGGGGAACGGGAAGTTCTGCATTCCCCGTAGCTTGCAGCGGCATGAAGCCTTCCGTTGTCAGCTCTGATGCTTCCACTAAGTATTCGTTGGCGTCAGTCTGTTGTTGCCAGGTGAGTTTTGCCGCCTGGCCCTGCTTGATGATCTGGAAATCCAGTGGGGAAGCGGGTTGTTGTGGCGTACCCAGCACCCGCAGGTTGTCCAGCCTGATCTTGGACGTGGGCAGGGCGTTGAAGCTTAAGACCAGCCTCACCGTCTGAGCTGCGTAGCTTGCCGGGATGCTGTATTCTATTCTGTTCCAGCTGTCTGCAACCCCCAAATCTGCTGTAAGCTGCGTTCCTGTGGGGACGTATCCTGCCTGAGGAGTGAAGTTTGGCTCCACCAGCCAGAGGCAGAAGTCCTGGTAACCCACGTTTTGGTGCAAGAGATTCAAGATCACACGGGGAGAATCCGGGGGCAAAACCACATCCGCAAAGAGATGGATAAGCCCGCTTCCGGAGGTGGAAGCCAGGAGTGCAGCCTCGCCTTTGAAGCTTTCCTCGTTTGAAATCTGCCATTTGTTGTGGTCTTGATCCGCCGGGATCCAGCCCTCAAAATCTGCTTCCCAATTGGCCTTCACGGGCATCTCCAGTGCGGTGTTCAGGATGCCGCTCAGCGGGATATTGCGCACTATCCCTGCGTTTGAGATGATCAAATTGGCCGCCCTTTCGCCTGCGCCCACGCCGCTGAAACCAAGCTGCAAATCTGCCCTGCTCAGCGGTGGAATGACGAGTTCGTCCGTCAGGAGCTCAAAACCGGCAGAGCCCACAAGCGTGAAGCAAGTGGCATCAAAAACCAGCGTGCTCATACCCAGATTGGCAATTCCGAGGCTGCGCAAGGCCGGACCGGCACCGCTGCACACATAGCCAAAGTCAAGCTCCGCAGCAAGAACCTCCCAGGCACCCTCCTGTATCTCCAAGGCTTCATCCGCTCCGATATCGGGAGTCACGGCATCACGGAGCTGCCCATCAAAATCCACCTCCACCATCGCCAAAGGCAGCGCATTACCCTTTGCCAGGCAATCTATTACCAGATCAAGATGCAGGCTGCTGTCACCGGCAAAGGCGGGCTCAGCAAAGTGCGAATCTTGCTCCAGATTGGAGGCTGCCTGATACTCGGCCAGGGTCTGATAGCCAACCGAGCCTATCTGCGCAACCAGGTACCTGCTGCCCGTACCATTCAACCAGAAAAGATTGTTTGAGCAGCTGGACAGGCCGGTAAAGCCGGGGCTTTCCTTCCAGATATTCACGGTTTTGCCTCCTGCACCCGCTGTGCTGTAGTTGGCCAGGATGTTATTGACCAGTTCCACGTTTACGCCGTCCGTCGGGATGTAAACACAGGCGGTGGACGAGCCGGCCTGGAAGGCATCTGCCTGCAATCTGATGGAGTTGTAGTAGAGCTTGATATTGCCGGATGCAGTGCGGATTCCGATGCAAGAGGGCTGGACATTGCCGAAGAAATTCAGGTCGTGGATCATATTGTTGGCCGCCAGGCAGTTCGCTCCACCTAAGATCAAGCCGACCGCATAGGTATTGCTATTATGGCTCTGGAGGCATTCAAAATTGGCTATCTGGTTGCCCAACACCTCGGTATTCCCCGCATTGGAATTGACTTCAATGCCGATGAGACTGGTGCCTTTGCCGGAAAAGCCATCTAAAACGTTGTGACGCACGGTAACATCACCTTTCTCTATATAGATGCCCTTCACAGGCACGTTGTTGGTTATGGACAAATTTCCGATGTTGTTGTGCTGGATGATTGCGCTGCCGTCTATGTGATAGATTCCATGAAAGTGGTTCCGGATCATGGAGGCTTCAATGCTGTTCGCCTCCACGATGGCGCTGCTCTCGGTTCCGCCGTATCTGATTGCCTCAAAAAGGGTAAGATTCCTCTCTGCAGCGACTATCTGATTGTTTCTTATCACCAGATGAGAACCGCCGGGAGCCAGTATTCCATAATTGCTCACGTTTGTAATGCGGCAGTTTTCGATGGTTTCGTGGATGTGAGGTGCGGCAGTGCTTCCCAAAATATGCATCCCATAACGCGCATTGGAAATCTCCAGGTTTTGGTAAAGATTGTGGTGGTTGATGCCGGTTCCAATGCTGCTGGAATACACACCTCTGGTGTAGATATTGGCTTTGTTCAGGGTGATCTTACAGTTTTTGATGGTGTTGTAAGCGGCACCGTTCAGCAGGTGAAAGCCATATTCCATCGCGGTAGTGTTACCGCTGTTTGCCACATCAATGCCATCAAAAGTATAGTATTCCACTCCCTCCAGGCGGATAACCGAGTCATTCCGACCGGTTGTGCCCGCGGCCAATATCTTGGGGTTTTCGCCCTCACCATCCTTCTGAAATACCACCGCTGCCGTCTCCGTGGCGGAACGCATGATGGCAGGCGGATTCTCGTAGAATGTGGCGCCCGCACTCACCAAAAAGGTGATACCCGACTGCGGGATGCTGATCAGACCGTTTAAAAACTCTATCGCCTGGGTAAAGCTCTCATAATCGCCCTCAGGCCCCAGTGTGTAGACTTGGGGACTGCGCACCGTCTCCACCTTGGCCTGCGCAAAAGCAAAAGTCCATGCCAAACAAAAACATATGCCCAAGATAAGTGCACGTCTCATAATAACCTCCAGCAAAAATAGTACAGAGCCCATTAGCTGCAAATGTGCCCAAAATGTCAAGCCATAAATAGCAAACAATCACGAACGATGCAGACAAAGCCTTGGTTCCTGTAAACTTGCCCCCGCTATTCTTTTCGGCTCCTGTTCAATCAGGATGGGCGGGTGTGACGGGACAGGATCGCAGTTGCCGGTGTTGATGGAAAAATCTCTCCTTAAGGGCCGGAAATTGTTTTCAAAAAACCGATCCTCACATCAACCTTTGACTTTTGACCCCGCTTGCCCCACCTTCGGGTTTCCTTGGCGCTCGAATGCGT
>DGFM01000029.1:11336-13133 GCA_002391675.1 Cloacimonetes bacterium UBA3900
TTGTTTTCGCAAAACCGGCCCTGGAGTCAAATTTTTCAGAAAGCCCTGCCGTTTCAGATGCCGGAGTGAGTCAGGGAATGCCTACTAAAACAGTAGGAATTCCTTGGGTGTTCGTTTGCCTTTTTTTGATGCCCCTGAAATCTGAAAGAAATTCTTCCCTGCCCGTCTTGTAGAACTTTTCAGCCACTCAAATTGAACTTGAGCCTTCTTTTCTTGCAGCCCAAATCACGCTTGCACAGCTAACTTAGCTATAATTCAGCATTTTGCTTGACAAAAAACCCCTAAATAAGATTTGAATTACAAAAAAGCCAAAAGGAGGTGGGACATGGGAGATAATCTTCAAGGTGCCAACCTGTTGCAGTTCTTATTGGATAGTCCTGCAGACGAAATCAAGACCACTTTGGAAGACATCCATCCAGCGGACATACTGGATGCGTTGGAAGAATATGAAGGCGATGCTATCCTGCTTTTATCCCGCTTCCCCAGCGATGTATTGGCTGCCATCATCGAAGAAGCAGAGGATGAAGACAAGGGCGAGATTTTAGACCTCTTCCCGCACGAACAGAAGACAGAGATCATCTCTGAGATGGCTTCAGACGAGCTGGTTGACCTCCTGGAGACCATGCATCCGGACGAGGCATCCGAGCTTCTCCATGCGCTGCCCGAAGAGGATGCTCAAGAAGTATTGGAGCTGATGCGTCATGATCCGGAAACGGCTGGCGGCATCATGGCCACAGAGTTTGTGGCGATCCGCGAGCAGATGACCGTGAAGGAGACTCTGGAATATCTGCAGGTTTATGGTGAAGAGGCTGAATCCCTGAGCTATCTCTATGTGCTGGATGAAGATGGCATCCTCAAGGGCGTGATCGCTCTGAGGGAGATCGTGGTCAGCCCCTTCGACGAGCATATCGGCCCCATGATCAACACCAACGTGATCAGCGTCAGAGCGGATATGGACCAGGAAGAAGTGAGCCGCATCTTCGCCAAATATGGCTTCAACAGTATCCCCGTGGTGGATGAAAACGACAAGATGCTGGGTATTGTGACGGCAGACGACGTCTTTTATGTGGTGGAAGAAGAAACCACGGAAGACATGGAAAAGATGGCCGCTTTGGCTCACAGCGAAAAGGATTACCTTGATACCGGCGTGTTTGGTCTCGCCAAGCAGAGGATATTCTGGCTGCTGTTTTTGATGATTTCTGCCACCTTCACCGGCATCATCATCCAGGGTTATCAAAAAGAACTCGCCTCCGTGGTGATTTTAGCCGCTTTCATCCCCATGCTGATGGACACCGGCGGCAATGCCGGCACGCAAGTCTCCACGCTGATTATCCGCGGTATGGCGCTGGGTGAAATCAAGCTGAAAGACTACTTTAAGGTGCTCTACAAAGAATTGAGAGTGAGCCTCATCGTGGGCATAGTGTTGGCCGCGGTAAACTTCCTCAGAGTCTGGATCTTCCATCATGATCCGCCGCTTGCCTTCACCGTCTCCGCCGCTCTGCTCTTCACTGTCATCCTCTCCAAGGTGGTGGGCTGCACGCTGCCCATGATAGCGCAAAAGCTCAAGATAGACCCCGCTCTGATGGCCTCGCCCATCATCACCACCATCGTGGACGCGCTGTCTTTGAGCGTGTATCTCTACCTGGCCAAGACCATCTNNTGCCTGCTTTTACAGATTTAAGTTGACAAAAAAGCACCCTTCCACTACAAGTATTGCATCGAAAAATCACGGGAGAAAACGATGAGTTCATTAGCTGTATTGGGATGTATGTGGGGAGACGAGGCGAAGGCCAAGAT
>DGFM01000029.1:13409-21955 GCA_002391675.1 Cloacimonetes bacterium UBA3900
CGATAGTTGTAGACGGCATCAAGTATGTGTTTCACAGTGTTCCTTCCGGGATGCTGTATCCGGATGTAAAGTGCGTGATCGGCTCCGGCGTGATCGTAGACCCCAGAGGCATCAAAGCTGAGATAGAAAAGCTGATGGAAGCCGGCATAGACTTCAGCGGCAGGCTCTTTATCGACGAGCGCGCCGCCATGGTGCTCTCCATCCACAAAGAGCTGGACCTCACTTCTGAGCAGCGTCTGGGCAAGGCCAAGATCGGCACCACAGGCCGGGGCATTGGGCCCGCCTATGCAGACAGAGTGGCGCGCCGTGCCATCCGTTTGGTAGACCTGCGCTTCCCCACCTGGCTGCGCGAGCGGATCATCGCCCTCTATGCCCATCATCATCTGCATATCAAGGATGCGGAATTGGATACCGAAATCAGCGAATTGATAGAGCTTTACGACTTTTTGAAGCCCTTCATGTGTCAGACGGATGACTTGCTCTGGGATTGGTATTCCCAGGGTCAACGCTTCCTGTTTGAAGGCGCACAGGGCACGCTGCTCGACCTCGTCTACGGCAGCTATCCTTACGTCACTTCTTCCCACACGATGAGCGGCGGAATCAGCATAGGAACCGGCTTGCCGCCCCATTGTATAGATAAAATCATCGGCGTATACAAAGCCTACTGCACCCGCGTGGGTGAAGGCCCCATGCCCACGGAATTGACCGACGAAGTGGGGGATTACATCCGCAAGGCAGGCAACGAATTTGGCTCCACCACGGGCAGACCCCGGCGCATAGGCTGGTTTGACGCCGTGGCGGCCCGCTACACCTCGCGCATCAACGGCATCCACTCCTTCGCACTCACCCTGCTGGACGTCCTCAGCGGGATCGAAACCCTGAAGATCTGCACCTCCTATTGGTTGGATGGCGAGCGGCTCAAGGGCTATCCTTCGCATCATCTCGATTTGGCCAGAGTCCAGTGTGAATATCTGGAACTGCCCGGCTGGGAAGACGATATCACCGGCTGCACCAAGCTGGAACATTTGCCCAAAGTGGCGATAGAATATCTGGAAGCGGTGCAAGACCTGGTGGAAAAGCCTCTGCAAATAGTCTCCGTGGGCAAGGAACGCAAACAAACCATCGTTATATAAAAAGAGGAAGCATTATGAGAAACACACTCATCATCATCGCGCTGATTTTAGCAACCGGCTTAGGCGCTCAGGCTGCAGACAGCCTGCATTTTTCTCTGCCACTACCAATGGACCCCGTTTTTGATTATTTTGGCCTCAGCTATATGGGCAGCAAGGGCTTGGGGCGTGGGCACTCAGCGGTGAGCTTCACCGGAGGGGAAGAGGCTATTTTGGCCAATCCTGCCGCCTACAAAGCGGCAAGCTCCAACATCTACCTGGAACTGCTGGTCAAGCCACCCAGCAAAACCAATATCTATCAGAAGGGAAGCGATTTCAGCGCTCCCCTGCCCATTTCCACAGTGGCTCTGGGAGGCGAGCTTTTGCCAATGTTCACCTGGGGAGCGGCTTACAGCCTGCCCAAGGTCATTCGCTTGAACAGCATGGATATACCCCTGAATCAGAGCAAAGAGTTCCGCAGACGCCATCCTCTCAGCGGCTCAGGTCAAAACACAAGCAACCTGGCTTTCGGCGCAGCAAACCCCAATCTGGGAACCAACGTCCACAGCCGCTACCCGCTCTACTGCCTGCATCAGGCCACGGGCAACCTGGCCTTCCATCTGGGCCCTCTCAACCTGGGGCTCAACCTCCATGGCCAATTTCACTATATAGACGACCTGCCCGTTCTGCGCAGCTTCGCCTCGATCCGCAAGACCAAGTTTATGCTGCGTCCTCAGGCGGGCTTTTTGTACGATAAGGCAAACTGGGGAGTGGGCGCCACCTATATGCCGCAGGCAAACCTGGATTGGGATATGGACGTGATCAGCTACGAGAGCAAGCTGCCCGCTTTGGCCGCCTTTGGCGCCAGATATCAGGGTGGAAAGCATGGTTTTTCCGCTCAGGCAGATTGGGAAAACACCTCCATCGTCCATCCGGATTACAAAGACCGCCTCACCCTCAAAGCAGGTTATGAAACCACCAGCCGCAAAGGCACAACATACAGACTGGGCTACATTTACCATCCCGGCATCTACAGCGGATTTTACACCATCCCCACCGTGACCACCGCCTTCGCAGACACCTCCATCTGGTGGCAAGATGTACCGACAGGCGGGAAAATCCCCAAGAACGATCAGCACTTCCTCACCGTTGGCCTGGGAAAAAACACCAAGTATGTAAACTTCAACCTCGCCTTTGCCTATCAGATCATCGGTGCTGAGCCCATGTCTCAAGTCTCCCTTTCCGCCGGTATCAACCCCGAGATCTTCAAACGCAAAAAACCCCATCCCGCAGAATGAAGCAGCCAAGAGTTCAGATCCGCAAGATGGTTGGCTACGACCTGGATGAGCTCCAGGACGCCGTGGGAACCTTCATCAAGAGCTGCCGCAACCCCAAGCTGCAGAAGGCCAAACGCGTCTTGATCAAGCCCAATATGCTGGGCGCCCACCCACCGGAAAAGGCCGTGACCACGCATCCCTTAGTGGTGGAAGCGATAGTGCGCTACTTCCTGGAGGCGGGCAAGGAGGTTTGGGTGGGAGACTCTCCCGGAGGCAGCGTTTCCGTGGAAAGTGTGTGGGAAGCTACCGGCTTTGCTGACTTGGCCAGACGCTATCCTATCAAGCTGCAAAACCTCTCTACCATGGGCTTTAGAGAACTGGAGATGGACGGCAAAACCCTGCGTATCTCCGAAGCTTTTTGGCGCTGCGGCATCATCATCAACGTAGCAAAATATAAGACACACAGCCTCATGGCCTTCACCGGCGCCTTCAAAAACCTCTACGGACTCGTGCCGGGACTCATCAAAAGTGACTACCACCGCCAATACCCGGATACACACAGCTTTTCAGACCTCCTCATCGCCCTGTGGAAACTCACCAAAGACCGCGTGACTTACAACTTTATCGACGGCATCCTGGGCATGGATGGAGCCGGCCCTTCGGCGGGAAACCCGCGTCACTTCGGCCTCTTCTTTGGCTCGTCCTCCATCGCTGCTCTGGATTATGTGGCCGCCACCATGATGGGCTTCAAGCTCAAAGACGTACCCTACCTCAAGACTATACTCCACACCGAGGGTATACTCCCCTCGGCGATAAACATCCCCAGAAGCTTTAGAGATCACCCTTCCCTCAATGCGGACCTGGGTATGGTCAAGCTGAGCAAAGACCTGCTCAAACACCTGCCTCAACCGGTGCGAACCACCTTTAAAAAACTCTACTATGCGCGCCCGATCATAGGCCAGGCTTGCAAACGCTGCGGCGTCTGCGTGAAAAGCTGTCCCGTAAAAGCCATCCATTGGCAGGACGATGGCTTCCCCTTGATCGATACCACCAAGTGCATCAAGTGTATGTGCTGCCACGAGATGTGCCCCTATCACGCCATAGATATCCAGCGTTCTCTGGTGGCTAAGGTATTTGGATAATGAGCACCAGAATCAAGAAGAAACCCAAGTATCACAAGCTCTACAACCTGATCTTCTGGGTCTTGCTGATCGGCGCGGTGTTGTGGTTGCTATTCTTCAGTGAGAGCAGCTTTTACAAGACATACAAGATCCGCAAGAAGATGGAAACTTTGGAGCAGGAGATGAAGGTGTTACAAGCGCAAAACGACAGCCTCAGGGAAGAAAACCACCGCCTGAGAACCGATCCTAAGGCCGCGGAAGTTATTGCCAGAGAAAAGTTTGGACTCACCAAGGAAAACGAGACCAAATACATCTTCTTCCCCGCCGGCCCCGGCAAAGAGGACAAATAGCAGTGTCAAAAGACACCCCGAACACAAGGTGCCAGAAAGAGTTGCCAGACCTGATAGCCAAGCTCATGGACGCCTCAGATGTGCTGAGGCCGGACCTGATGGAGCAGCTGCTGGAACTTTGCGGTTCTGAAAGGGTGCAAGACCCTCATTGCGATAGCTATAAAGACTTTTGGGCCCAGGTGATTGACGGCATGACGGAATATCTGGTCGCCATCAAGTCTGCAGATCAATCCGCACTCTTCAGAGCCCTGATTCTGCTGAGCAAGATGCCGATGGATACACACAAGAATGGCCATCCCTTGCTGCAACGCCTCTGGGCACCCACCAACGCATTCAACGAGAGGAACCTCCAGCTCTTCGACCAGATGCAGCTCCTCTACTTCATGGTGAAATTGGGAGACTATGAATCCGCCATCCGCGTTTGCAGCCGGAACAGCGACAAAATCAGCACCGCCGAACCCCTCACCCTGCTCATCTACGGCGTCAGTATGGCAAACATCCATATGTATCGCAATCGGGGCCCGGAATGCGCCTGCCTGTGGCTGAAGCTGATCCTGCACTTTTATCATACCGACAGTGCAGACACCGCTCTCTTCATCCTCATCCTCTGGATCCGTTCCATGCAGTGGCCAAACGACTCCCTCATCAAGCAGAAGCTGCTCTTTAAGATACACAATGCTGTGCGATACCGCTACAACGTCAACACCGCCCTGGTGCTCTACGACATCTTTTGCCTGCGCGACCACCTCATGCCGCCCGATAAAAAGATGGAGGTGGCAGAGCTATTAGCCGGGCGACTGGGCAGATATTTGACCATGAATCAGCTCCAGGAGCTGCATTTCTTTATGGGAAACTATTCCTCCGCCATGCGCACCGACTTCAAGAAAAGCATCCAGTATTTCAAGTATTCAAACTACTATCTGAACAAGACGTGGAGCCGGCAGATACAGACCTCCAAGTTTTTTAGAAGCTTGCTTTCTGATGAGGATTTCAATCGCGTCATCCCCTACTTTGAATCCCGCGTCCTCATGCTGGGAAACCAGGTGGGTATGTACAACAACGCCTATGTGGAATCCCTGGAAGCGGACTACGACAAGATCGAATCGCTGCTCATCCAGGTGGAGGAGCTCTCGCTCACCGATGCCCTTACAGGCCTGAAAAACCGCCGCCATCTGGAAGAAAACCTCATCCAAACCCTGCTGCTGGCCACAAGACACAGGACGCCCATCAACTTTGCCATGGTAGATATAGACCACTTCAAAGCGGTAAACGACCAGTGGGGCCACCTCGCCGGCGATAAGGTACTGGCAGACCTCGCTCAGCTCATCAAAGATGAATTCCGCAAAAGCGACGTGGTGATCCGCTATGGAGGCGAGGAGTTTTTGATCATCCTCTTCGATTCCAAGCTGAAAGACACCCTGGTCAAGATGGAGTTGCTCAGGGCCAAAGTGGAAACACACGTCTTCCGCTACAAAGAACATGAGATCAAGATCACCATCAGCATAGGCGTGAACAAACACGACGATGGCATCTTCAGTGACCGGGATATGGCGCGTTGCATCGAAGCGGCCGACAGAGCCGTTTACAAAGCCAAAAACGAGGGCCGCAACCAGGTGAGGCTCGCATAAATGACAAAACAACTATTGACATATAAGCTCTATATTTTAGGAAGGACCAAAGGAGTATTTTGATGGCCAAGATTACAATTAAAAACCTTAATAAGTTTTATGACAACGGTGTTCACGCCGTTAAAGACGTCAGCTTTGAAGCGCAGGACAAAGAGTTCATGGTGCTCGTAGGTCCCTCGGGATGCGGAAAGACCACCGTCCTCAGGCTCATCGCCGGTTTGGAAGAAATCTCCAGCGGCGAAATCTGGATCGGGGACAAACTGGTAAACAACGTCCATCCCAAGGACAGAAACATCGCCATGGTGTTTCAAAACTACGCGCTCTACCCGCACATGACGGTGTTTGACAATATGGCTTTCGCCCTCAAGCTGCGCAAAGAAGACAAACCCACCATCAGGAAGAAGGTGGACCACGCAGCTCAGCTCTTGGGAATTCAAGACCTGCTCAAACGCCGCCCGGCACAGCTTTCCGGCGGACAAAGGCAGCGCGTGGCTCTCGGCAGAGCCATCGTGAGAAATCCCCAGGTATTCCTCTTTGACGAACCCCTCTCAAACCTCGATGCCAAGCTGAGGGTGCAGATGCGTTCCGAAATCGTGAAACTGCACAGGCACCTGGAAAACACCATGATCTATGTGACGCACGACCAGGTGGAAGCCATGACCATGGCCGACAGGATCGTGGTGATGAAAGACGGCGTTATCCATCAGATAGACACACCTCTGGACATCTACAACAACCCCGCAAATATGTTTGTCGCAGGGTTCATCGGCAGCCCCGCCATCAACCTGATGAGCGGCAAGCTGGAAGCCAGGGAGTCGCAGCTCTGCTTCGTCACAGACGGCGTCTGCGTGGCGCTCACCCAAACCCAGCAGGAAAAGCTTAAGTCTTATCAGGACAAGGCGATAGTCTTTGGCATCCGCCCCGAGGACATCTACGACGCTCGCTTTGACAGCATGGCAGATGCGCCTCAAAAGGTGATGGCGCTTTGTGACATCGTGGAACCCCTGGGCAACGAATATCACCTCCAGCTCAACGTGGGCAAAAACGACCTCACCGCCCGCTTTGATCCCAAAGAATTGCCCAAAGCGGGAGAGCAGCTTGAGGTGAGCTTTGATATGGCCAAGGGACACTTCTTTGATCCGGATTCCGAGCTGAGTTTGATCTGATTCTTTAGTCCCTGCCCCGGTATGGATCATGCCTTCCCTGATGAGCAAAGGCCTTGTCATCAGGCCTGTCCTGCTGTTGTTGCTGATTTTTGGCTGGAGTGCAAGCCCGGGCCGATTGACGGCTGATTTGAGTGAAGAAAGCGCCTCCGCCATCGCTCTGAGCGGCATTACCGCTGTTTCGGACAGCCCTTCAGACCAGACGCTCTCGCCCCTGCTCCGCTCCAGTGGCTTAAGCTTCAATTATCACCTCCCCTTTGGCCAAACCGAGGCCCAAGTTTGGGGAGTGCATTACGCTACAGAATACAAGGTTTTACACGCCGGCTTCGGTTCCTCCTGGATGAACCATCCCCATTACAATTATCGGGATTACTATCTAAACGCAAACCTGGAGCACGAGGGCATCGTGTTGGGCTACACTCAACACCTCGTGCACGAGTCTTTCAGCACCGAAGATTCCTATCTGAGATGGCTTTCAGACCTAGGTGTTTCCTCAAATATCGGCTCCTATGGGGCGGATGTCCGCTGGCTCAGAATGGCCAGCCTGGATGCGCAGTGGCATTTTACCGCGCTATATCGCTTTGCGCCCGAATCTGCCTCCGCAGTCAGCTACGTGCATCAGCCGCATGGCGATGACAGTTTTCGCAGCTGCATCTCTCTTGCTGCAAGCGAGTTACTCCACTTTGCAGCTTCCTGGCAGAGCCATCCCTCGCGCTTTGGTTTTGGCTTGCGCCTCAATTACGGCTCCCTGGTGCTGCTCTATGCCATCCGCACGCATCAGGAACTCAACGCAGATCACGGCCTCGAAGTGAGGTTCCAATGGTAAGATATTTCCTCATTTTTATCCTTCTTTTCACCGTGCAGCTTGCGGCGCAACTGCCCCCTTTACAAGATGATGTGGAGAGCCTCGAGCTGATCGAACTCTCCTTGGACCAAGTGCAACTGCAAGCTTGGCAACAAGATGCGGCAAACCTGATCACTCAAACCAAGCTCTGGGGCCTCAAAAACCGTCTCTGGTGGGATGATAGTCTGCAAAACCAACACCACTTCAGCGGTTGCTACTCAGGCCAGAAATTGGATATGGGCCTGCTCCACAATTGGGATGACAGCAAATCCTATGCGGGCGCTTCACTCATGGCAAGCGACGTCTCCGTCTTGAGTAAAATAGTCATCGGAAACTACCGTCCCCGTTTTGGCTCCGGCCTCACTTTGGGCATTCCGGGAGGCTCCAGGCACGGCTCCATGCTCGAATTGGACTCCATGGGCCCCGTAGAGCTCTACTCCCCCATGGGAGCGGCGGCGATAGCTGAGGTCTGGGAAATCCAGGCCATGGCTTTTGGCTCCATCCTCAATCGACCCATGGTGGTGGACGGCAACAACCGGCCCGTCGCTTTTGCCAGACGCAAAATCAAGAACAGCGCCCTGGACAGAGAACGCATCTGGGGCGGCGCATTGGCTTATGAAAACGACTTCTTGGCCCTGGGAGCCATGATCTATGAACAAAAGCACGACTGGCATCACCAAAATGTGCACCACAAACAAACCCTCCTCATCCCCGCCTTCGCACTCAGACTCTATTTCTCGGATTTTGACTTTGACTTGGAAGCGGGCAAAATCGAGGATAAAGTGCACGCCTACGCCGCTTTTCTCTATGAACATTCCGGCTTCAAACAAAAGATCAGTATGGCCAAAGACCCTGATCGCTCCAAGATTGCCTACAGCAATTTTGCCCAGGCCATCACCCGCAATCCTGATACCCTGGAATTCACCTACGATGCCCTTTTCCCGCTCATCCAAAACCTGAAGATGCAGCTGCTCTTTTCCGCCAATCAACACCAGAAGCCCACCGCAGCCAGCAACTCCATCAAAAGCAGGCTGGTAGCCGCACTCAAGTATAA